>CAIXJC010000032.1 GCA_903919715.1 uncultured bacterium
CGCGAAACATCATCACACGAACGCTCTGTGATACGGACGGCGATGGATTTACAGACAGTTTCTGGTTCCTTGCGCCGACATCAATGGATCGATCGATTCGACATGTGGTTGGAGTTTCTGTTGTCGACAACTCTGCGCTGTTGAATGTGAATATCGCAACTCGCTTTGATCAAGCGACCACTGCCGGCAAGACGCCTGCTGATTTGGCATTGGTGGGGAGGCTGAATCAAACCGCCGGAGATGAATCTGGCTATTTGAGTTCGCAGTTGAATACTGCTGTGTTGAATGCCTATCCAAGTATTGCTGTCGCATTCAGCCCAAAGCAGTTTGGAGAAAAAGTTGGGACGGCGACGACCATTGCAGACAACCGAACGAATCCGACGTTTCTTTCCGAACTTGGGGTGGTGACGACCGCTGCGGTGCCCGTTGTTAATCCCGCTTTTCCAAATTTCCTCAAGTCGGATTTGGATCGAACCAACTACTTCAAGGCGATGAGTAATGGCGGTGAGCTCGAAGGATATTTTGCGGCCAATGGAACGCCTGTTGTTCGCACCGGCAGTGTGGCGCCGATCATCCTTGATCCGTTCACGATGGCGGACGAGTTGGAATTGCGAGCCTTTACGGGACAAAACAATCCGTATGTTCGCAGCCGACTGGAACGAGCTTTGGAAACCGACATTGTTGAAACTTCAGCTGGCGCTTCAAGTAGTGACTATTCCAAGCAATTCCTCCGCTCCGCAATGAATCGCGAGGAAACGAGCGAGTTCTTCGATCAGCTTGATGCGCGGCAATTGCTCTTTGACAATCGTCGAAAACTGACGACTGTCAGTGGCGCGCGAAATGATTTGATGCCGCCATGGTTGTGGACCATGCCACCCGCTGTGCGATTGCAAGGCGGCGCGACGTGGCCGCCAAATTCCGTGCGTGGCTGGAAGCATCTGTACCAATATGGGTACGGCACTGAAGTGTTTGATCCACAAAGTGTTCCTCCCCAAGGGCGGCCTGATAATTTCGTCCAATTTCCTGCCGAAGTTGGCGCGGCCGCAGGGGACGGAAACACTGATGGCGTGGTCAATCAAGCAGATGTTGAACTTGCGCGCAGTCAATTCTTAGATTGGAACCGCAAGGTTGATCTGAATCGTGAGTTGAGCGATGACAATTCCAGTTTGGCTCTCAACATGACCAATCAGCATGACTTTGCTCGGGACATCATGAAAGTCTTGCAGAGATCGCTGCTTGATGTGGATTCCAAGACGAGCATCTTTGGTCAAGAAGCGGATCAAGCACTGCCGAATTACAACAGAAATGCACTGGTCGAAGCTCGACGAGCTGTTGCCAGTTGGACTGCAAACATCCTCGCCGCCAGCGATGGACCGCGAAAGTTTCCTGGCATGATCGCAGCAACCGATCCTCCGCTTCATCCAGATCGAGGCGTGCTTGTTCAAGAAGGGGGAACAACACTCAGCTTCATTGGTCAAGAAAAGCACCCGTTTATTGTGCAAGTCTTCTTTGCAGTTGTGTATCCCAAGACTGGAGTCGTTCCAGCTGGCGTCCCCGGCGCAGGCGGGTCGTATGTGACGTACAACCCAGACGGATCTGATCCAGCGCGAGTTGTGCTCGCTGTGCAAATTGCAAATCCATACAACGAGCCGATCGATCTCTGGCCATTTCGGTTGCGTGCGTTTGGACAGGAGTTCTCTTTCCTTCAAGCGACTGCGGCGGGCTCGACTGATGGAAAGTGGGGATATGGAACGTTCCCGATTCTTGGTCCAGCGACCGAAGAAGGGCCAAGAACGGCCGTGGTCTTTGCAATCCCAAAGTCGCTTGGAACTGGGACTTCGCAGGACGCAAACTTTCGTGTGCACATGATGAATTTCCTCGACTTGAGCCATCCGTGGCTTCGAGCTGGAAATCCTTCTATCCCAGCCGGTGCGGTCGTGCCAACTTCGCTGCAGGCTGAAGTGGGAGGCGTTGCAACTGAATTTTTCCCTGTTGATGCAGTTGGTGCTGCTGATCCATCGTTGAAGGGACATGATCTCTTTGAGGATCGAGCGACGAATTATGCAGACTCGCTGGTCTTTAATGCGTCGAAGGTTTCATCGACCGAGTCTGCCGCCGAGGCGGGTTCGAATAAGTGGAGTGTGAAGCCCAAGGATTACTCTGACCAACTCGGTGGTTCGCCAGATACGCGAGACATTGCGCTCATCAGGTTGGTCGCTGATCCGTTGAATCCAGCGACCAATGCGAAAGTCGTCGTCGATCGGCTTGAAAACGAATTCTTGGCTGCAGATAGTCTTTGGGATTCAGTGCTGCAGCGAGTCTTGACGCCGCCACAACCGAGTGATGTCACCAACCAATACGTGCCGCCGAAATACGTCGCCCCGAGTGGGGGCAGCGTAAGCCAGCAGTTTGCTCACGTCGATATTGGCGTTGGTGATTTTCTGATGTCATGGGTTCGAGTTAGTCGCCCGTGGACATTTGACGTCGATGGCAACAAGGCGATTACTGCGGATGAGAGATCGCCGCGATTCGTCTTTGCATACGGCGGCACACCCGATTCATCTCCGATCACTTCAGCGAAGTTGGTTCCACTTGTAGGTCAGTCATCTGCGTTTAACGGCGAAGTTTTCACGAAGGCTGAATTGACGAGTACGCCAGATTTGATTGCTTCTCGCGGTGGAATGACCCCCTTTGGCAGTGCGGAGCGAGGGAAGCCAACGAACTTCACTCTCAAGACGGTATTGGTGGGAGACGCTCGCCAATACCTCTCGATCGACGACAATAGTGTTGCTTCGACTTGGCCAGGAGCGCCAGGATCAACGACAACACCTTCGGTGATCTTTGGTGACACTGGAGCTGGCGTTCCGGCGAATAATTTGGATTTCTATCGCCATCCAATTCGTATGGTTCAGCGAGATGGTCCGTTTGAACAGATCGCAGAGGTTTATGACGTTCCGGTGTGGGGACCAGTCATGGAACAAACGGGAGGTGCTTGGACAACTCTTGCAACGTTCGGCGAAATGATGGTCGGGCAAGAAAAAGAACGCGTTGGGGATGGGGCAAGTATTACATCGCCTCATTCGACAACGCAGACTCAATCAGCTCCTGGGTTCCCGTTGTTTGGAGCTGAAACGAGTACGAAGCGCGACACGATGCGCTTTCAAATGGATCGATCACGAACTGCGATTGCAAGCATCGTTGGATTTGTTCCACCGTTGCCTGCGGGAAGTTCAATCCTCGATGGTTTCACATTGGATGGCGCCGGGATGAACCGCGTCGACACAGATGGTGACACGATACTGACCAACACCGAGCGCCTCACTGCCGAACAGAGACGACTCCGCCTTGCAGGTGGATTCTCAGGTGCTGCGACGCAAGGGTTGATCAACATCAA
>CAIXJC010000033.1 GCA_903919715.1 uncultured bacterium
AAGGTCTCGGCAAAGAAGGTCCCGACAAAGAAGCCGGCGACTACAAAGTCTGCGATGGCACTCACCGCACTGATCGAGCCCAAGAAGCTCGCGCCAAACTTTACGCTTGTCGACGGCGCTGGCGTTTCGCATTCACTCGCGGATTATGCTGGAAGCGTAGTCATCTTGTATTTCTATCCGCGCGACAACACCCCAGGCTGTACGCAAGAAGCGTGTCAGTTTCGCGATCTGCACACGACTGTTGTGAAGCGCAATGGTGTTGTGTTGGGCGTTTCGCCTGACTCACAGTCAAGCCACGCATCTTTTGCCAAAGCGTTCAAGCTTCCCTTCGCACTCCTCGTTGATGAACTAGGTGCGAATGGCACGCCGGCCGTGAGTAGTGCCTATGGCGTATGGCAGCAGAAATCGATGTACGGCCGGTCGTATATGGGCATTGTCCGGACGACGTACCTCATCAGCGGTGATCGAAAAGTTGTGCGGCGGTGGGACAAAGTTTCTGTCACCGATCACGGTGCAGAAGTGCTCGCAGCACTGGGGGAACTGGGCTGATTTGGATTTGACTTTGCTTTATTGGCATAATTGACAAGGTCCGAAATCGCTAGCGCAACTGCAATCAGGATGACTGCCAGCAATACTCCTGCAATTGAGAGTCGAATTCCCCACGATCGGTTGCGTGCTCGCTTGAGCCTTTCAATCCATTCCTGAGTCCAGAGCGTTCCGCATTCAGGGCACTGGAGTTGTTCCGCAACAAGAAAATGTCCGCAACGTCCGCACGCAACAGCGGGAGCTTTTGCCAATTCTCGGATCTTCAATCCCGAGACGGTGAGCCAGGCAATGATGGCAAGCATCAAGAGTCCGATGATTGGGCAGATCATCGAGTGATGATACGAATGTTGGCGAGGCTGGTCTCTACACTGCGTCGATGCACGAAATCGAAATCAATCTGCATCGGCTTTCGTTGCTCGCAACGGTACCGGTGTATCAGTCCGAACTTGCGGCTGGAATGGATCTTCACGCAGCGATCGCCGAGCCTGTGACGATTGAGGCCGGTGCGATTGCGATGATCCCATGTGGATTCGCAATAGAGATTCCGCCAGGATTCGAAGGCCAAATCCGTCCGCGCAGTGGTTTGGCGTGCAAGCATGGCGTCTCTATTCCCAATTCGCCAGGTACGGTTGATGCTGATTATCGAGGCGAAGTGAAAGTCGCACTGATCAATCTTGGACGGGGCGCTTTCACCGTAGAACCTTCGATGCGAATCGCTCAACTCGTCATCGCTCCGGTGACTCGCGCACGATTTCGTGAAACGACTCAGTTGAGTGACACGGCTCGTGGAGCAGGTGGATTTGGTTCGACTGGTGGTTGACGCACCAGAGGGTGCAGTTATTCGAATTTCACTGCGCCGAAGTCCAGCGCAACGCACTCGCGACTAAAAAATGGTTCGCCAGATTCCGTGCCGATTCGGCTTCCAAAATAAACCCCAGCAGCGTCAAGCCAATCGGGAACTTTGCGGTTCTTTTCGTTCACTACGAATTGACTTTCATATGCCAACACGGCGCGGCGTTTGGTTTGTGCATGTCCAGTCGTGTCTGCGATGACCGTGGGTTGTGGCACGCTGCGCAGATGAATGGAATAAAAATGAAAGAGGTGAGGTGCATGCCATGGATCTCCAGGGAGATCGCATTTTGTGAACTTTGCCGCGAATCTCGCAGCCTCAATGAGAGCGCACGCTGCAACATGGTCGGGGTGCGCATCTTCGGGATGTGGAGCGAAGATCAGATGTGGCTTGAGCATTCGTACCGCACCCGCGACCACCGCACGCGACGGAAGGTCATGAACGATTTCACGATTGGTCAGCGGCAATCGCAGACGAGTCACACCCAAGATCTTCGCGGCGGCGGCAGCTTCCTGCGCTCGAATTTCAAGCGATCCAAATGGCGTTGGTTCGCCGGTCGTCATGTCGACCAGTGTGACTTCATGTCCTGCTGATGCGAGACGGGCGATTGTTCCGCCCATGCCAAGTTCCTGATCGTCTGGATGTGGACCGAAGACTGCGATTCGCATGATGGCACTCTATCAGCGCTTAACGCCGAGATGGCATGAGGCGAGCATAGAGCTCAAGGAGATGTTGATTCATCGTCCGCCAGTCGAAATCAACTCGCACGAGTTCTCGCCCGCATTCTCCCATCGCCCGTCGTTCATTTGGATGTTCGATCATCCACTGTGCGGCCGCACGGAGCCCCACACGGTCGCCTGCTTTCACCAAGAGTCCAGTCCGCTGATGCTGGCAGACTTCCCGTGCGCCGTCGACGTCATATGCGATCACTGGTTTTTGCCCGAGCATTCCTTGAACAACGGCGCGCGGTAAGCCCTCTCGGTAAGACGGATGGACGACCACGTCCATCGCCGAAATCCAAGCGGGAATTTCAGTGGGGTCAACGAGACCTGTCATTGCGACGCGGTCGGCAATTCCAAGCGCCATGATTCGCGCAGTCAATCGTTCGCGCCACCAACCATCGCCGACCCACAGGAGCGCAATCTTCGGTGCATTCGTGGTTGCGCTGGTTTGCTCCAGCAATTCAGTGAAGGCATCAATAATGTCGTCATGTCCTTTGAGTTCCGCCAATCGCGCGACGGTTCCAAGAACAAGAACCGATTCGTCCCATCCAAATCTCGCACGAAGTTCTTGTCGCCGCGTGGGTGGTGCGATGAATTGTTCGGTCTCGATCCCGCTGCGAATCGTTACGAATTGATCGGACCGACCGATTCGATGCGCAAGGGCTTGGACAGTCATCGCATCCGCGACGCTAATGAGAGCATGGCAGCGACGCGCCGCCCATCGTTCGGCACGGATATACATGAAGTTTTTCCACCAAGATTCGTATGGATGAAACGCAAGCCCGTGAATCGTGTGTACGACCACAGGAACTTTTTCCGCCCACGCTGCTTTCCTTCCAAGGATTCCAGCTTTGGAAGAATGCGTATGCACGACATCAGGCTTCCATTTCCGAATGAGCTTTCGCAATTCTTCTACGCAACGCCGATCTCGAAGCGGCGAAATCTGGCGAACGAGATTCGTAATCTTAAATCGCTCGATGCGTTCATCGGCGACCGCTCGGGGCAAGAGTGATCCTTCGGGTCCATAAATCGGTCCGTAGGCGAGAGCGACGGTGTGGCCTTGGTTTGCTGCGCCGATGCACGAAAGAAGGGTGTTTTCTTGCGAACCACCAATGATCAATCGCGTCGAGATATGCAGGATCCTCATGCTGTCTCGCTCGCCGTTGGGGCAGTTGCTCCGTCAACGGAATCTGCAGCGATTGTGGGATCGGTGGTGCCGTAATGAATCCACTCTAAGCAGAGCCCAACTGGCGACATGGTTGGTCCTGCGCGAGCGCGGTTGCGGGCGGCAAGAATTTCTGTGACCGATTCTGGTTCAAATCGTCCGCGTCCAATTTCGACAAGTGTCCCCACCATAATCCGAACCATGTGATACAGAAAACCTCCACCAGCGACATCGACGCGTACGACTCCAGGCGAAGGCTCGATGACAGAGCATGTGTGGACGCTGCGAATCGTCGACTCGCGCTGCTCTGGGCAATGAGCGAACGAACGAAAGTCGTGCGTTCCAATCATGAGCGCTGCAGCTGTGCGCATTCGCGTAATGTCGAGTGGATGTCGACATTGCGCCGTCGTTCGCCGTTCGAATGGATCCGCTCTTCCATCGAGACCATCAGGTCGACCCTCGCAGCCATGGCGGAGTCGGTAGGAATAAGCTTTACTTCTGCAATTTCTGATTGGGTCGAAGGAGTTATTGGCAACCCACGCGCCGCGAACTTCGAGATCTGGAGGAAGTCGGGTATTGAGAGCCATCACGAGTCGGCTGACTGGAATGCGCGGGTCCGCGATCGAAAACGCAGCGACTTGTCCGCGTGCGTGAACACCCGAATCAGTGCGGCTCGCTCCATCGACTGTGATTCGTTCGCGCATCAAATCAGAAACAGCATCGGTAAGCACGCCTTGTGCAGTGCGCAGAGCAGGGAGGTTTGGCGGTTCCTGCCTTTGCCAACCATGGAAGTCCGTTCCGTCGTATGCGACGAGTAGTCGAAAGCGTGGCACGGTGCGAGGTCGCCGAGCGGGGCCTATTGCCCGAACAGGGATGTGGGCGCGAACATCCCCTTGTTTTCGAAGTACTGGAGGGCTTCGTCGACGCTACGGAATATTTTAGTCGCAGTTTCGCTGATGAATGGACTCGGATTTTTCTTTGGCTTCCAGACCACGTACACCTCCTTGGTGTGCTCGAAGGCGTGGTGAAGTTCGCGTTCAACTCCGCTCGAAAGTGCGGGAACTCCACCGGGAAGTTCTGGAACGAGCGAGACGATCATGTCGCTCTGGTCAATCAGTTTGAAATCGCGCATGTAAATCTGCCCATCAATATCTCCGGCAATATCAAGGACTTCGCGAACTGGAAGGCGCATTACGGGATTCCCATCACGACCGCCGAATGCGTGAGCCTGAATTTCGACGAAGTCTTCTCCTTTGCGCGCTGCTTCGATCGCGCGATCAAGCAACATTTTCTCGTCGACATCACCTGGATCAAAGGAGATGAAGTGCCGCGCAAGTTCGGCACGGAAATGGTTGATCTCGGCGAGGACATCTGGCATATCCATGACATGACTCATAGGGAAAGAGGGATAGACCTTGCGCATCTCGGGCCGAGTGATCAGCCGTAGGCAGGTTTCGACCGTGTCCTGTTGGCGCCCGCGGCTGAGAATGTAGAAATTGTTTCCACACCCCATCGCTTGCGCCATGATTTCGGTTGCGAGAATTTCTTCTTCGCGCCAGACCATGCAATCCTTCAGTGTCGCATCAATAACGTGTTCGCGGTGCAATCGATGATGCACGGTCTCGACATTATCGACGAGACAGATGAAACAGTTTGGTTCGAGTTTCTGCAGTTGGTCGAAGTCGAATGCGCTGAAGAGTCCATGTCTCCAGCGAAAAGTCGCGTGCGTATTGACGATAATGTTCGGATGGTCGTTCTTTGGATGCGTTGTCGCAATGACATCTTTGAATGCCGCTCGCCGAAGGCTTGCTAAACGCGAAATGGGCAAATCCAAAATGCGCCCAGGGGTCACGTCGGAGGCCTCTCCATACATCAGCTCGCCGATATTGAAGAGTTCAACCCGCTCGCCTCGCTCGCCAGCAGAAGTCACAACGTTATGGAGATAAGGTTTTTTGTCTACGCCGATTTGTCCAGTGACGACTGCTCGCATAAGAGCGAGTATACGGCTCAGTGTTAAGTGGATGTTCGAGGTTTCAGGAGTGCGCAGACATGCACTTCGATCGCTCGTCCCTCGCCAACAGCATCGACTTTCTCGTGAGTTTTTCCTTTGACATTGACCAAGTTTGCAGGGCAATCAACCAACCGTGCAATATTGGCGGCAATTTTCGTTCTGTGCGGTCCAATCTTGGGCTGTTCGCAAATCACGGTGCAGTCAATGTTGCCGACTTCCCACTCCGCGGCGCGCATTCTTCGGACCGCCTCATGCAGGAAGAGTGCGGAGTCTGCGCTTTCATTTTTCGGATCATTGTCTGGGAAGAGTTGCCCGATATCGGGTGACCCAAGCGCCCCAAGAATTGCATCAGTCACAGCATGCAACAGTGCATCGCCGTCCGAATGCGCGACTGGTCCAGTTTTGTTTTCGATTTGAATACCACCCAGAACGAACGGCTTTCCCTGGCCTATTGGCGGGGGGGGCTCTAAACGATGCAGGTCATATCCGTGCCCAATTCGCATCTTCTAGTTCAATCCTTGGCTATTCGTCTTGATCGTCAGTCCTTGAGCCGATTGGTTGGCTGCGGTCCGCCATTTGTGGAGTTCGCTCCACCCGCTTGATCCTCTGAGCCTGGGATCAACAATGTCGGATCGGTCGGTGATTCTTCTGGAGCAGGTCGATACGTCACATCGATTCGGCGACATGAGGCTGGTGGGCAGATGAGTTCGTTATCGAGCGAGCCAAATTCTGTCTTGGCTTCCCACATTTCCCAAATCATTTTGGTTGGTTCGACTCGCGAGCCGCTTCCAGAGCCTTCGATGAATTTGAATGTGAGCTGTTTCCCAGGGGGAATGTCCATTTTGAAGAAGCTTTCTTGGGTACGCGTATCAACCAGAGTCACGGTGACAGGCCGCGTTGGTGTTGAAATGAAGACAAAGCCTCGACCAGTCGTTGGAAATGTTCCGCCGTCGGTGGTGTAGCAACCCACAATGAGCGAAGTCGATACTGCGAGTGCGCCTAAACATTTGGAAAGTGGAGTGATGATCTTCATGGTTGAGTCCGAATTTGAATGGAGGTTTGCAGTCTAGCAGTGCTTCAATGATTGGCGTGCGCGGACGAGTGATACAAATTGCTTGCCGCGTTCTTCAAAATTTATGTATTGCCCGTAGCTTGCGCACGCAGGAGAAAGCAGCAAGATATCGCCGCTCTTTGCACGGGCGAATGCACAATCAATCGCCCGTGCCAGGGTTCCGCAGCGCATGGCAGGTGGTGTTGGAGCCAACATCTCTTCAGTCGCTCCGATCGCATAAAGCCCAGCAAGTCGTGGCGCAAGGTCTCGAATTGATGAGAGGTCGATTCCTTTGTCGTATCCGCCGGCAATCAAGTGAATGCGTCCGATGTCTTCGAATGATGCGATCGCCAATCGAGTCGCCTCGGGCGTTGTCGCCTTGGAGTCGTTAAAGCATCGAACGCCTTCGATCGTGCCGACCGACTCGAGACGATGCTCGAGCCCTTGAAATGCGCTCAGTGCTGCCGATGCCGCGTCGATATTCGAGGATTCGCCATCGATCTGTGCGCAGGCAAGCGTGATCGACAACGCAAGGCGGGCATTTCGTTGCTGATGTTCTCCGGGAATCGAAAGAGAAATTGAATTGGCTGGCGGCGCTAGAGAGTTCCAAGAATCATTCCACCATGCACCGGCCGATGATTCCGATGCGCAGCGCAGAGCATGTGGATCAGCCTCCGTGCCGAAGGAGGAGATAAAAATATCTGCACTTGATTGATGACGCCGAATCTGTGACTTCGATTCGATGTAGTGCGCAATGCTTTCATGCCAATCGACATGGTTGGGCGCAATGTTTGTGAGGACGCCGATCGCGGGGGACCATCCTTGGAATCCACTCGCCTGCGAAAGCCACCAGAGCTGTGCGCTCGAAAGTTCCAAGACCGTCCATCCTTGCGGACAGATCGGGAGCGCTCCCAGGAGTGATCCACCGATATTTCCACCGAACCGAACGTCGCGCCCCGATGCGGCGAGTGCACAGACAGTCATGGCGGTGGTGGTCGATTTCCCCGCGCTTCCGGTGATCGCAATCACCCGAGTTGATCCCAGCCGCTCGACTGACAATCGAATCTCCGCAGTAATCGGGACGCCAGCTGAGCGAGCGGCATCGAGGAATGGATTTTTCCATGGGCGAGGTACGGCGGCATTCGCGACGATCAGATCTGATTGCTCGAAGTCACTGCGCTCGTGTGATCCGAGTCGAAGCGTAATCGTTCCATCAGCAATCGCCGCCGCAATGGGTGCGAGTGAATCCTTCAGTTTTTCTTCGCTTGAAAGATCAGTGACGAGCACGCGGGCGCCAAGTCCATGGAGCCATCGAACAACTCCAAGGCCACCGCCGAATTGGCCGAGTCCCATGACGGTCACGCGCCGCCCTCGAAACCATTCATCGTTTTGAATCTGATTGACGGGTGACTTCACGAATCATCACCGACGAGCGTTGGGCGATCCCGCGTTCGTAATATCTTTGCCCTGTGCATCGATTCCAAGAAGATCTTCGCGATAATCATCGGCACTTCGTCGTCGAGTGATTGGGCCATCTGCTGCGCCGCGCAAGAACTGGTACACGATCTGCTCATCTTCGGTCAGCGACTTTGCTTCGCTCTCGGGAAGTTTGCGAATGCGATCAAATTCTTCACGCGTGTCGATCTTCAGGACGCGGCCTCCGTCGAGCATGACCATGCGGTCGGCAATTGTGAACGCAGAATCCATTTCGTGCGTCACCACGACGCTCGTCACGCCGAAGTTGCGGGTTAACTCCAAAATAAGTTGATCGATTTCGGCGCTCGTGACTGGATCGAGTCCAGCGCTTGGTTCGTCATAGAAAAGAATCTTCGGATCCATTGCCATTGCACGAGCGAGACCCGCACGCTTCATCATTCCGCCGGAAATCTGCGAAGGAAGTTTGTTTGCATGTTGACGTAAGCCAACAAGTTCGAGTTTGATCTTGACGACCATGTCGATGACTTCTGGCGCCAAATCAGTATGTTCTTGAAGTGGCAGAGCAACATTGTCTCCAACGGTCATGGATTGAAAAAGTGCTCCAGACTGAAACAGGATTCCGAATTGCTTCTTGAGTAGGTTGAATCCGTCGTCATCAAGGGAAGCAATATCTTGGCCAAGCATCGATATCGTTCCACTCGTTGGCTGGTGCGAACCGATCAAGAGTCTCAGAAGCGTTGTCTTGCCGCATCCAGAACCGCCCATGATCACGACGGTTTCGCCTGCCTTGATGTCCAAATTGACACCAGTCAGCACCGTTTGCTTGCCGAATTTTTTGACAAGGTCGCGTACGGAGATTCTGATTTCGTCATTTGGCATGATGTGACTCTAGGGCTTGGTATTCGTTGATGGCTCTGGAGATTTCTCAACCGTTGATGGGAAGGAGATATCGCCACGCTCGGTGTCGTGAATCAAAATACTTTTTAGTTTCATCGAAAGTTCGCCTTTGGGGTCTGCGATCTCGATCGCACACGTTGCGCGCATTCGACCCTTTGCGAAATCCAACTGATAGTCCCCAACAAATTCCTTCGCAGCGGTTGGCATCTTGTTTGGAACGGAACCCTGGTCAAGTGCTGATCCAGTGAAGACGCCATATCGCTCCTTGACGCCATCCAAGAAAGTCTTTGCATTCTCGGGCGTATTTCCATTCGTCGGTGTCGTTTCGAATCGTGACTGAAACGCACCGATGTTGCCAGCCTCGCCCTCTTTGAGCGCCGACTGTGGGCCGGTGAGGACTGGCACCAAGACGGTTTGGTATCCCGCATAGATCACCGTGACCTGAACCACAGTGAGCGTCAAGCTGATCACGATTGCCAGTATCGCCATCCAGCGTCCTGACAACGTGCGGTCACGCATCGTAAATATCACGGCGATTGTGCCAGTCACAATTCCAGCGAGAGTTGCCAACGGGCAGCAGAAGACGAGCGAGAGAATCAATGATGTAATTGCCAGTCGGCTCACACTGCGGGGTGCGTCGAATTCGCTTGGCGTTGACATGTCTGCAGTCATCATTCCTTTGGCAGGATATCAGGCATCGCAGAATTATCTTTCGGGGGAAAGACCAGAGGCTTTGCATCGCTTGGCGCAGTTGGGTTGTTTGGAACGCTGATTTCGATTGAACGAATGCGGATCGATGGAAGAAATGTCCCAGAGTCTGTCACGAGATCGACCAAGACCGAGGCCACGATTTGGACCGTTGGCGATTCAAGCAAAATCCGAAACTGGGCGGTGGATTTCATCGACAGCGCAATCTCAGTCTGCGTGACGCTGCCAGTCTTGAGCGGTCCGAATCGATCACGGACACTTTGTTGGAATTCGTGAAGCGCCTTGGGATCGACGCCAGTCCACCAAGCGCTTGGATCAACTGTTCCCGTGAGGAATTGGTCCATTGCGACCCGGACTTCGGAATTCATAGATGCTCGTCCCGCAGATTGGAAGCGGTCTCCGATGCCCCAAGAGGCGATGCCGATTACGAAGCTCGCGACCGCACAGGTGATGGCTAATCGACTGCCTCGCAGTGTTCCATTTGAGCGGTGAATGCGGGCATAGGAAGCGATTCCAGCGACGATTCCAAATACGGCCGCAGACGGGCAACACGCCAACACAGTAAATCCGAGCGCCACGAATGCAATGGGGTCGAGTCGTGGAGAAGCCGAAACAGCTGGATCAGTATGGTTCAGGGACAGAGTCCCCAGCCAGCGAGAACGACCGAGAGATCGACGCCGTCGACAAGCCCACTTCCGTTGACATCGCCAGTGCCAGAACCACCCCAATTGGCAAGAAGTTCTGCGAGATCAGCAGCATCGACATACAAGTCTTGGTTGACGTCCGCGGGGCAATTCACAACGCACGAAAGCGCCATGGTTCCAACGCCTCCAGCAGTTGCTCCACCGATTCGGATGAAGTAACTATTTCCAAAGATGGCACTGAATGTGGCCGAAGATGTCCCGTTGGCACAGCCTGCTCCATTGTCGTTACATCCAGCGACTGCCGATGTCGCCGAAGGACATGTTGTGTTCGCAATATAGGCGACGATTCGCGTGTCGAATCCAGCCGTTCCGCAGGTCGAGATGGTCGTCAAGCCTGTGCAAGTTGCGACATACTTAAACCAAACATCCTTCGCAACGATCGTATCGCCATTGGCATTGCACGAAGAGGGGACGGGGATTTCTGTGTCGGTCGCATCGGTGCTGTTGAAGGAAGAGGTCCCAAGCCCCACCGTGATTGCGCCGAGGCATTCGTCATTGGCAGGTGGCGGTGGCGCAGCAACCACATAGACGCTGACATCGTCGATGTACCAATTGTCGCCATTGTCACTCCCGTCGGTGCGGAAACGCAGCCGGAATTGATTGTGTCGAGCGTTTGTTGGGAGGGAATGGGTATAGGTCGTGAATACCGTCGGATTCGTTCCGTCCGAGACAACGGTGTTGAGCGCTGTCCACTTCAGTGCATTGCTGAGGTATTCGACGATGAGAGACTCGCCAGCCTCGACGCCGTTGTTCTGAACTTTATATGAAGCGGTTGCGGACGAGGTTCCGCCAAGCAGAATGTAGTTCGTTCGAACTTCATCATCATCATAAAGATCTGCCCCGGTGGAATTGAGATTGAGGGAATTGGCTGCGCTTGGTTCATTCACTGCGTTGGGATTGACGCTGCCGCCATCGTTGTACGTCCAACGCGCCGTGCTGAGAGTGGTGCTTGCAAAGGGTTCGGTGAATGGAACCGTAACAGGGAGAGGTCGTGTGTAATCGCAGGGGACTTGGTTTAAGTAGCCCGTGATTTCGGTAATTGATAATGGGTCAAGCTTGAGATTTGTGCCAGAGATCCCGCCACAACCACCGTTGGAAGTGCACATGATGTGGCACGCTGTAGTCCCTTGTGCATCGCAGTGCGACGCATTCCAATTATGGCCAAGCTCGTGAGTCGAAAGCGATATGCGATATGTCAGAGACGTTGTGTAACGACTCTCGACAACGCCATACTGCGCATTGTTAATACTGTTGCAGACCACGCCGAGATATGCGAGTCCGATGACGCCTCCGGAAAAGTTATAGCCAGAAAACATGTGCGAAACACTTCGGAAAATTCCAGACTCTGGCGCCGAGGCCCACTTGCTGCCAAATTCGGTAAGCCGCGCATCGATCGATGCCCCGGCATACGGATCTGCAATGTCAGCGCGAACGACAACCGTCCCCAGTTCAAAGGTGATGTTCACATCGCGGTCATAAATAACATTGACATTGCTGACGATGAGTTCGATGTCGCTGACTGTCGCCGCAACATTCGAGCCATTTTTCACATAGAACTCATTGTCTGTTTCGCAAGCAAGAATGACTTGCGATGGAGTCGTTCCTGCAATGCCTCCTTGGTCTTGGTGGTCGTTGGATCCTTGCCCGTCAGCAATCGCCTGAGAAAGAGGAGAACGATATTTCTCCATTGGGAAACCAGGACGGTCGAGAGCGCAACCGCGGCCATCTGGAATTGCGTCAGCGCTGGAGTATGAAACATGTTTTCCAGTCCGAGTCAGTTCGGGTCGGAAATCGCTGAGTGGTTGAACCGCCCATGTCGATCCATCTTCAAGATGTATGGTTCCACTGAATCCAGTCGGCAGAAGTGAACCCGCAACGATCGTCTCTGGGCGACCTGCAAGAGTTCCTCGGTAGGTGCGAATTTCTGGCGGCGCAACTTCGGTCAGTACGCCGTTACCCGCATCCACTAATACCTTGAAGTGGTCTCCGCGAATGGTTGTTTTGTCGAGCACCACGGACGCAGTCGCACCATGCATCGGAAGTGAGAATTCGATGTGCGCTGGCAGGTCGGTTGGCAAAGATGGAGTAAAGAGTTGGAAGCGAGAGAGTTCTCGGATCGTGAGGTCGAGCGCTTCGGGGCGCGATGCCTTCTTGGAGACTTCTGCTCCGGCATGCAATGCAGCAAATGCGATGATTGCCACCAAAGAGAACGCAATGGCGCCAGCGTGGCGTCCGAAGTGGGGTGTATGCATGGCTGAAATATAGCCCCGTAAATCGAAATTGCCACGAGAGATGTAGATTTCAAGATAAAAAAACCGCCCGGCATATGCCGAGCGGTTTGAGAAAACATTATTCAGGACGAAAACTTAAGGCGTCCAGTGTGCGAGCACGTTCGAAAGATCGGATCCATCTGTCGCGCTGTCGCCATTTGTGTCGCCGCAGGGAGTTCCCCAGCATGCAAGAAGTGCGGTCAAATCTATTCCGTTGACGCTGCCATCGCAGTTGAGATCACCAGGCACGCAAGGTGGTGCAGGTGCAGTTGGTCGGTATCCAAGAACTGAAATACTTGATGCTGGGCTTGCTGTGGTCGGTGCCTTCCAGAGTCCCAAGGTCAAGATCTCAGATGCCGTTGTTGGTGCGGTATTGGCATCAAATTCGAAGGTGTGGAGAGTTCCCCAACGAATTGAGTGCGCAACAGATTCGGATGCGGCTGATGGGCACGAGAAAGTCAGAACGCCACCAGTATTGGTCGATGTCCATGGATCATTCGAAGCGGTATCGCCAGAATGGTTGAACGGTGCAACAGCGGTGATGTTGGTGAGGGTTACGCCTGCCGGAACTGGCACCGAGAAAAAGCTTCCATTGCGATCGCTGTTGAAGTTCGCGACTGCATACGCATAGTGATATGTTCCGTTCGTGTTCAAGAAGGAACGGCTTGCGACAATGAATCGACCATCTCCAGTGACGTCATAGTCACGAATGGCGACATCTGCGTGCTGCGTCTGCCAATAGTAGATCGCAGGAATCTGTTGAATCGTTGCGCCAGTCAATGTCAGCGGATAGCCAGATGCTGTTGAATAGGTTGTCCCAACAGTGAATGTTCGGTACGAACCGTTGTTTGCAGAGTTTCCAGCGGTTGCGTCTTGTGGCTGGATATACATTCCTTCGATCACATACTTTGCTCCAACGTTGAGCGTTGGATCGAGGTCATTCTTCGGAACTGTAATTCTGCAGCGAATGTTTGATGGATAGCCAGTCGGAGTCGCTGGATTTGCGTATGTTCCAGAGTAAACACCAGTTGCTGCATTGATTCCAGCACGGGTTTTCAAATCGCTTTGGTTTCCGTTAAGGCTCGAGTCATACGGATCAGAGCAACCAATTCCTAAGACTGTTGGGCATCCAGAACCTGCTGGGGTGCAAGTTCCGCACAAAGTTCCTTGGAGTGCACAGAATCCGTGCTTGACCCAACTCTGGCCGACTTGTTTCATGACTCCATCTTTAACACGGTAAATCCCTTGAGGCATGACTGGATGTGTTACCGCCGGGTTTGGATTCCAAAGCAACTGTTGATTTCCAATGTTGCAACTAGTGGTTCCAACGGAGTAGGCGACATAGGTTGTTCCGCCAGTCACTGGCCAAACACCCTGACCGAATGCTGAGATATTTGGAAGTGCGCCAACGATCACGTCGGGACCAACAGCAGCAACGCCACCGTCATTTCCACCACCAGGAAGCGCCGTCGCGCTCATTTGTCCGATGAATACGGCGAGTCCGCCAAGCCCAAGGAATCCAAGGATTTTTCCAATCTTCAATGTGTTTCTCCAGTTATAAGCCGATTTTGCTGCGCATTTGAACGTGGTTCGCATTACGCAATGCGACTTTCAAGTGCCGGCAAATTGAACAAATTCAGAATAACCCAAGAATTGATGGTTGGCAACGAAAGTCACCAAAAATCGAAAGATCGGTAGTTGCCAGAATTTCGGATCGCCGGAGAGTGACCATTTGGAGAGTCGCGGTCTAAAGAATTGGCGTGGGGGGCGCGCTTCAACAAATGAAGAAGCCCACCACCGTTTAACGGGTGGTGGGCTGAAATCGCTTCCAAATTTCGGTCGAACCTTCGGTCCGCTATCAGCGAGACCTTATTCGACTCATCGAGGCAGTAACCGAGTCATGCATTAGGCGCGACGTCGGCGACCGACGAGACCTGCAAGTCCGAGCAAGGCAATCGCTCCTGGAGCTGGGATCGTGAAACTTCCAAATCCGAACAGAGCTGTCGTGGTTCCGCCAGCCTTATAGCCCATAGTCATGTTGGCAGTGAAAGCTTCGGTTTGGCCAGCAACTCGTGCGATTTGCATAAGCTTGACCTTCAGCGTCGCACCAACAGTATTTGCGGTTCCTGGGGTCGCGTCGTACCAACCAGCGTTGGTTGGGATATCGCTTGCCGAAGTTCCGTAGCTTGGTGTGAACGAAGGATCCATTGCAGTTCCCCATGACAGGTTGATTCCCTGCATGGTGACGTAAGAATCAGTCAGAGCCTGAAGAGCGCTCTGGGTGCCGTTCGAGGCTTCCCAAGATCCCAAGCTGTTATAGATATCAATGTTGCCGTCGCCGTCGATATCGAGGTCGCCTTGCATGTTGTCGTTGTGAACAGCATTCATTACGCCGCTACGACCTGATGCGATTTGATTGCCTGATGGACTCGCAACAGCCTTGCCGAAGTCAAAGACGTTCAGCACGACATCTGTCGAGAGCGAGAAGTTTGCGTAAACGGAGTACACATCGCGACCGCCAGTGGTTGTTGACGTGACTGACCATCCGGTGAAGCTCGCGCTTGCGGATGAAGAGATGAGCGCAACGGCGCCGAGAAGAGCAAGAGATTTCATGTTTGAGAACCTTTCGAAAATAGGGAAGCGATACAAGATCGACACATCCCTTTTCCTGACTCTCCAACCAGAAAGTATCCCCAAAAATGAGGTGGTCAAATTTTGGCAGAGAAAATTGTGGAGTTTTTGGCGTAAACGGTTGTCGCCGTTCGCTGTACGAGTCCGCCTGTCAACAACAGTGCAGACGCCGACTCGACCTCAACAAGGGCTGTTTTTCCTATAAAGCTTGCTGATTCTTGCTCGTTTTGGCAGCGAAGAGCAAAAATCAGGTCTCCAGAGGTTCTGCCAATGCTCTGAAATGTCTTTGGTGATGCGTTTGAATTCTGGGCCAGGCCAGAAATATCGAGTCCATTAACGGTTAGTGGGTTAACTGCGGATGTTGAATTATTCCGTAATTCCAATGTTCTGACCTCGTCGAAGAGGACTTCTACTTGGCGGCCGATCCATTTTTGATGCGTAGCAAGCGAAACTTCCGTTTGGATCGCGAGCAAACAATTATTCCGGAAACGCTTGACAGCTTCTGGAACATCGTCCTTTAGTCGATCAAATGCGGTCGTTCCAGGGCGTGGCGAATATTTGAAGATGAAATTGTTCTTGAACGGAAGTCGCCTGACGAGCGCACAAGTCTGCTCGAACTCGTCATCTGTTTCGGTTGGAAAACCAACGATGAAATCTCCAGCGAGGCAGAGATCTGGCAACATCGCCAGTGCGCGATCTGCGAAGTCCAGGTAATCGCCAACCGAATATCCGCGGTTCATCATTCGCAGAATTCGGTCCGAGCCGCTCTGCGCGGGAGCGTGTAAATAGCGACAAATACGCGGTGAATCGCGCATAACAGTCAGGATGTCATCGCCAAAGTCGCGGGGATAACTGGTGATAAAACGAAGCCGCTTAAGCGCTGGAACTTCTTCGTGAATTCGGCGCAAGAGATCTGCGAAGGTCGTCGTCCGCTTGCCAGCATTTACTGCCGAAGCGCGGAATGCAGCGAGCCCAGGACCGACCTGCGGCGCCTCGCGTCCATCGATTGTCACGGCGCTGCCATGTTGATATCGATAATGGTTGACCGTCTGCCCAAGGAGTGTGATCTCGATCACCCCAGCATCGACAAGGCGCTTGCATTCATCGACAATGTGGTCCGGTGGACGATGAATCTCGGCTCCCCGAGTGTTGGGAACAACGCAGTATGTGCAGAATTTATTGCATCCGCGCGTGATGCGGACATACGCGCTATGCCTCTTTGTGCCTGTTGAATCTGGATCAAATGCACGCGAGAGGTCGAGTGTTTCCAAGTTGTCCTCGGCAGCAGCGAGGGTTGCCGATCGCCGACTTCGATTGCCCGCAAGGGCGGTTCGATCGGCAAGCGCGAGTGGCTGTGAAAATTCTAACTCTTGTGCCGCATTCGATCGGCGGACGTTGTCGATGAGTTGGGGGAGTCGGTCGAGTTCGCCTGGACCACACATCAAATCGACTTGAGGATGACGGCGAAAAAGATCGAGTCCGTCGCGTTCAGCCATGCATCCAATTACGCCCAAAATGAGGTTTTCCCCAGCTCTTTTGCGTGCGCTAATGATTCCAATTCGGCTGTAGGCCTTCTGCTCCGCCTGCTCACGCACGGAACAGGTGTTGTAAAGAATGACCGACGCATCCTCGGGGCGGCTGACGAAGCGATAGCCAAGTGCACTCAATTGCCCTTGAACGAGTTCGCTATCGAGCTCATTCATCTGACAGCCGAAAGTTTCGAGGTAGACAGGCAACATTTGAAGGAGCGAGAATACTCATTCGTTGAGCAAACTTTGTGGGATTTGCCAACAGTTGCCGATAAAGCAAGTGTGCTGAGAGCAGGACAAGGTATCGCTCTATGTTCGATCTGCCTATTGGTATTAGGCGTCGTCTTTGTCAATTCCGCCAGTTTAGATGTCAGCGGAGAGAGCAAGACGACTTTCGACGCCATTTTGGGTGGCCGTGCGACGATCTTTGCGATTGTTTCGGCGTTCTGCCTATTGATCGGATCGAGACTGCCAGTGGAAAAACTTGCCACAGCCCGAGGTGCGCTCAATCCAATATGGTGGATCATCGTTGCAATCTTCGCTGGAATTATTCTTGTCCATGTTCCTGGAATTGGTCGCGAGGTAAATGGTGCCCGTCGTTGGGTCAGTTTGGGGCCGTTGACATTCCAGCCGAGCGAAATTGCCAAGTGGGGTATGCCATTGATCGTGGCATGGTGGTGCGTTCGTCGTGGCGAAAAGATGAAAAGTTTCTGGCGAGGTTTTCTTCCGCCAATCGCATTCACTGGCTTGGTGGCGATGGGAATTGCAGTAGAGGATTTAGGCACAGCCACATTGATCATGTTGATTGCATTGATCGTTGTCGTTGCGGCTGGTTGCCGATGGTGGCATGCAGCGATGTTGGTGCCAATGGCGCTCCTCGGATTCGTTGGACTGATCATCGTCAGCCCATACCGCATCAATCGGATTCTCGCTTATGTCGATCCATATGCGGATTCGCAGGGGATCGGTTACCACATCATTCAGTCAATGGGCGCGATTTCTGGCGGCGGACTGACTGGTCGCGGGCTCGGGAATAGCGTGCAGAAATTTGGGTATTTGCCAGAAGGAACGACTGACTTCATCTACGCAATCGTCTGCGAAGAAACGGGAATGATCGGTGCATTTCTGGTTGTTGCGCTCTATGCGCTTCTTCTATGGTGTGGATGGTTGGTGATCGGCGCAGTTCGCCGCCGTGATTTGAATGATGCACTCTCGGCAAATTCGGTCCCCCAAGAATCACGGCTCTCTCCATACTGCCAACTTGTCGGACTTGGAATCTTGGCGACAATCGGCTTTCAAGCGTTGATCAATATCTTGGTGGTCACGGGCTTGGCTCCAACGAAAGGCATCGCACTTCCGCTGGTATCGCGTGGCGGAACAGGATGGATGCTGACATGTTTATCGCTTGGTCTGATTATGTCGATGGATCGCAAGATGGCGCGTGAGGATGCGCAAGCGGATGCACGCGAAGCGAGTGGCATTCCAGATCCGATGCAAATCAGCGATGCAACTCGGGGAGCGGCGACGTCAGAATGAGCAGTGCGTCTGTGCCATTTAATGAAGGGGGCGGGTCTAGGATTCAGGCAATTCCAGTGATGCATTCTGATACGAGTTCTTCAACTCCGCACCAATCCACGATCATGTTGGCGGGTGGCGGTACGGGCGGTCATATCTCGCCGGGGCTAGCGATTGCCGAGCGCATTCGAGCCGTTGATCCAGACGCACGAACGATTTTCGCATGTTCTCCTCGTCCAATCGACGCTTCCATGCTGCGCGAGTCCGGAGCCGATTTCGTCCCGATTCGAGCGGAACCATTTTCGCTGAATCCTCGTCGATGTATTCGCTTCCTCATCGGACTCGTTCGCGCACGTGCGGATGCGACTGCGTTGATCCGAAAATGTCGCCCAGACTGGGTTGTGTCGCTCGGTGGATTCGTGACGCCTCCAGTCGTAGCTGCGGCGCGTCGCGCGGGAGTTCCAGTCTTACTCGTCAATCTTGATGCAACTCCTGGGCGAGCTAACCGAATGGTCGCACGATTTGCAACACGAACCGTTTCAGCTGTTCCAGTGCCGAACATCCCAAACTTTGCGTCGGAAATCATCGGCATGCCGATTCGCAGAATCGCAATTGCGCCAGCATCTGCGGAACTTTGCAGGGCGGAACTCGGACTTGATCCCTCCGTTCGTGTTCTCTTGATTACTGGCGCATCGCAAGGCGCACAGAGTCTCAACGAACTTGCACTGAAATTGGCGCGTGTACACGCCGATCGATTTCGCGATTGGCAAGTGCTGCATCTATGCGGCGCGAATCCTGTTGGCGGCGTTGCTCGGTACGAACGAGCTTGGCGAGAATCTGGCGTGCGAGCGGCGGTAATTCCTTTTATTCATCGAATCGGCGTTGCCTGGGGAGCGGCGGATCTCGCCTTAAGCCGCGCGGGTGCAAGTTCGGTCGCCGAAGCTCAAGCGAATCAAATTCCGACGATCTTTGCGCCGTATCCGTATCACCAAGACCTTCATCAAAGAGAGAATGCGATGCCGTTGGTTCATGTGGGTGCAGCGGCAATGGAACTCGATCAAATCGATCCAGAAAAAAACATGTCGGGCCTCGGTGCTCGTGTGCTCGAGTTGATGGAATCCGCGGAAAAACGTTATGCCATGCGCAAGGCGTTGCAGTTGATGCCCCCAGCCGATAGCGCCGAGCAGATTGCTGAATTCGTATTGCGCCGCCGTGCGTTTCGATCCGCGATCGCATCAGCGTAATCTCTATCTCGTGCAGCATTCTCGTGCAATCGTGCATGTCGATCTTGACGCGTTCTATGCGAGCGTCGAGCAGATGGATGATCCAAGTTGTGCGAATCTTCCAGTGCTCGTCGGTGGCGAGGGGCCGCGCAGTGTTGTCTCTGCCGCAAGTTATGAAGCGAGAGCATTTGGTTGTCGCTCTGCGATGCCGATGGGTGAAGCCCGTCGGCGTTGTCCGCATGCGATCATTCGACCAGTGCGGATGCGGCGATATCAGGAACTTTCGCGATTGTTCATGGAGGTTCTGCGAAGTTTTTCGCCATTGGTTGAATCGCTTTCTCTTGACGAGGCGTTTGTCGATTTGTCGGGAACCGAGCGACTCTTCGGCGCACCTGCTTGCACGGTTGTGCAGATCGTCGAGCGGGTGCGAGAAGTCACAGGATTGGAGTGCTCGGTCGGATTGGCGCCATCAAAATTCGTCGCGAAGATCGCGTCGGATTTACGCAAGCCGCGAGGAGTTGTCGTCGTCGATACCGATGGAGTTGGCATATTTTTGGCGCCGCTGGATATTGGTCGAATGTGGGGAGTCGGTCCAGTCGCAGAGGAACGCTTTCGTCAGCGCGGGTATTCGACATTCGCCGATCTGCAAGCCGCAACCGAATCGCAGGTGATCGCAGATCTCGGGGATGCTGGTCGACATGCATGGCAACTCGCACAGGGGATCGATTCGCGCGATGTTGTGCCAGAACGATCTCCAAAGAGTATTGGACAAGAGGAAACATTCGAACGAGATACGTTGGATATCGATCGGCTACGCAACGTGCTTCTTGGCCAAACCGAGAGCGTTGCGATTCGTTTGCGACGGCAGCACCTTGCGGCGCGAACGGTGACGGTCAAGTTGAGGTTTTCCGATTTTCGAACTGTCACAAGGCGGACAACACTTGACGTCGCAACGGATATCGGCGCAGAATTATGGTCGAGTGTGAGGGCGTTGTTTAATCAATGGGCAGCGAAAGAGGCTGAGTCCGTGCGGCTGATTGGGATGAGTCTTGGGGGTCTTGAGATCCGAAACAATATTGCGGGGCTCTTCCCTGATCCAGTGCTCGATCGACAGCGCCGACTTGATACTGCGGCGGATGCAATTCGCACTCGGTTTGGCAACGAGTCATTGAGTCGAGCGGCGGCGATCGCTCGGCCGGATGAGTGAATCGACTGGTTGGTCCGAAATCGTGTGAAGCAAAATTGAGTGAAGTAAATCGAGTGGGGCGCTATCCTCCCTTCCATGATGATTGCCGTTTCCGCTGTCGATGCATGGTTCACATTTGTTGGGACTTTGCATCCGGCGTTACTTCACTTTCCTATCGCCCTTGGCATCGTCGCTGCGATTGTGGAATTGTGGGGAGCAGTACGGCGCGATCCAGGACCTTCTTCGTTCGCTCTGACCGCCGTTTGGTTTGCCGCACTCATCGCAGTTCTGACGGCGACGAGCGGATGGTTCAACGCCGAGTTTGAAGGGAAAAACCTTACGCTGAATCTTTTCTTGCACCGTTGGATTGGAATTTCATCCGCGGTGCTCTTGATGGTTCTCGCGATCAGCGGATCGATTATTCGTGCTCGACCAAAGACGAGTTTGTCTGGTGCGTGGCGAATGGTGCTCTTGGCGACAGCAGGCGCATTAGCATTCACTGGACATCTCGGTGGTGCGATGGTCTATGGTGATGGATACGTCACTGATGCACTTTGGGCGGCGATTGATCAAACCGAGAAGTCACAACGCGATTCGGCGACCAATGAAGCGAAGGCGCAACTGGGAATAGTGGACGCTCCCACAGCGTCAGCGCCCACAGCAGCGCCCACAGCAGCGCCCACAGCAGCGCCCACAGCAGCGCCCACAGCAGCGCCCACAGCAGCGCCCACAAGTGATCCGACGCCGGCGGTACTACCTTCGCCGACCGTCGTGCCGACGACGGTTGGTGGCGTTGACGGGAAGGTGTCGATCGACTTCGTGAAGCAGATTGTGCCGATCTTGACGGCAAATTGTTATGAATGCCACGGCAATGGAAAAAGCAAAGGTGGCGTGCATCTCGATAATTGGAAGTCGATGACCACCGAACGAAAAGGCAAGTGGGTCGTGCAACCAGGGAGTCCAGCGACAAGTTTGTTGTTGCGAAATATCGAGTTGCCAGAGAGTGACGACTCCGCCATGCCACCGAAGGGCGCGCGTGTTCAAGCAGGGGATATCGCATTGATTCGCGAATGGATTGTTCAGGGAGCACCTTCGGGAGATACGGTTTCGCCAGGAGCGGTTTCAGATAATCAGTGGTCGCTGCCGGAGCGCTCGTTGTCGCGAGATGAATTGGCGCGCATTCAGGCGCAGACGGCTTCGTTGGCGCAGATCGGAGTGACGGTGCAGCCGCTCGCTCGAGGCAGTTCAAATTATGAAGTGAACGTAAGCCTCGCGACTTCACCGATCGATGATTCGCAGGTTGCGCAGATCACGACCTTGGCGGATTTCGTCGTTGTATTGAATCTCGCACACAGTGCAGTTTCGGACTTGGTGGGGGCAGCACTTGTTCAGTTTCAATCCTTGCGTGTCGTTCGGCTCGATCACACTCATGCAGGAGATCATGTCGCGGCAGATCTCTGCGGATTGAAGAAATTGGAATCGGTCAATTTCGTTGCGAGTGAATTGACAGATCAAGGACTTGCCACACTCACGAACCTCAAGTCGCTTCGCCGACTCTACGTCTGGTCGAGTCGGACGACTCCTGCGGGTTCTAAACAATTTCGTCTCGCGCGCCCTGATGTGCAGTTGATCGACGGTCAGGAGTGACTGTTCGGGAATGATTCGGCAGCAACGATTCGGCGGGGTCATTCGTCGTGCGATTGCGTAAGCGGATTGAGTATTCGTTGAAGTTCGCGATGTGCGCCTCCTGCGGCTCGCCCGCCGATCGTGTTGGTCGGTGCTTCCTCGACCGCCGACGAATGCGCGTTGACTTCCATTTCATTCGCGATCCGCTGAGAGAGAAGGAGTACGCCAGGGTCTGCGCCAAAGACAGTATGAGCAAGAGGATTCGCACACCAGACATTGAGTTGCTCACATGCGTGTTTCCAGATCATCTCATCGGTCGATTCCGCCATCGCACGGGCGACTCCCGCTCGTGCGACATCGAGCGCTGCCCAAAATCGGCCGGCGCCAGTTGCGGCCAAACATTCTCGAGTGAGTTCGTCACTTTCCAATTCAGATGCAGCGAGCGCATGCCGAACTCGTAGCGCATGCAATACAGGATTAGGTGCGCTTCCCAAGACGAGAGATTCAGTGAATGTCTGAATTGCTGCAAGGTCGAGATTTTTTACTCCATCTTGGGCGCGATTTTCTGCGGCTTGCGTAATCGTTGTCATGAGCCTGGTCGTGTCGCCTTGCATTCCAAAGATCCATGCGTTCGCAGCCAAACGCGCCCGGCGCAGCGTCTTTTCAGAATCGGCGGTTGCCTTTACCGCCAAGGTCTGTTCATCGAATGGTGCTGGAGAATCCCTCGAGTTCTGCGCTTGTCGAATGCGCAGAGTTGCGTCTCGCCATGCGGAGTCCCAAGATTGAGAACTGATGTCGTGCGGTTCATCGGTCGGATGTTTCGCGAATGAATGCAGCGTTGCGTATGCGACTTCTTGATGATCGATCACGAGTGCGAGTCTCTTGGGGAGAAATGTTCCAAGTGGTATTTCTGGACTCGAATCATGCGTTGCAGAGAACGACAACGTCACAATGGTGTTGGGGGCGATGATCGGGACGAGAACCGACGGACGTCCGACCGGAAGTGCCGATTGGTCCACTCCGTCCGCCTGAATGGTGAACCCAGCTCGACGCAGTGCTGCGCACGGTCGAAGCGAGATCGCAACAATCCACTCATCGCTAGAAATGCGATTCCATAGGATGCTTCGAGCAGTCGACCCTTCGGTTGCACCCGCAAGCAATGTCGCAGTTGATTGATTCGTATCCGTTTTCTCGCGCCGCGCCCAATGCCATGCACGCAATCCATCGAATAAGTCGTACGCATCACCGACATGATCAAAGATCGGCGCTTCGGTCGGCCACTTCATCGACCAGTCGGCTGATTCTTCGAGGAGTCGTAGTCGAATCAATTGATCGGTCCATGAAAGTAGGGTCCGATCGGGGGGCATTGGGAAGTCCACTCCACGCTGCGCAAGGTTCGGCTCGTACCACAACGTTCGCATGATTGTTTCTGTGGGGCGCATGTCGCATTCCCATTCGATCGCTGCGGGCACTTCGGCACCTGCGGCGAAGAGTCGCTGTGCGATATATGAGAAACGAATCGCCGCTTCACCCTTTCGAAGGAGTTGGCATCCGTCTGAGACTTCGCACGGAATTTGATCTTCCGAAATCGACAATGCAGCGGAACGACCGTACGCGTCATCCAGTATCGCCAACCAGTGTGACGGTGGATCTCCTCGGACAATATCGCTGATGAGTAGGGCAGGGGCGAGAGACCAGTCGACGGAGAGTTTTCGTCCAACCAACATTTCGTGATCCTCTTGAGCAAATTGCATCTGCATGGACTGCACGATTTTGCCAAAGGCCCCGTGAAGGAAAGTGCGAGCATCTGCCCGCACCTCCTCCACTGGCGCCTGCCCCACGCAGGCGGCGCACATTGCGCATATCGCAACTCTCCCTATGAATTCTTTGCAGATCAATTGATGCTCAGCGTCAATGCTGCTCCAGCCGATCCTGCCGCAGTTCCATTTTCATCGACGGTGACAGCTGTTGACACGACAACCGTTCCAGTCCAATTCGCTGCAATTGGCAAATTTGTCAGCGCGCAATATGTCCGATCTGGACAGACCGTAAACGACATCGATCCTGTCGCTGATCCTTGGCCATGTACTGTCCAACTTGCGTTGGATGAGAGAGTGCCGTCGACACCTCCGGATCGAAAGGCAACATTGGCACCAAAGTTGCCGTCAATCTTGGAGACTTGTGCAACACTGTCGAATGCCACCGTTCCTCGGATTTCAAGATTCGTAAGGCTCGTACTCGCATTGCCTCGACTGGTCGCCATTCCAGCCGCCGTTGCGCTTGATGCAGCACTGCAACCCATTCGTGCCGCACAACTCCCACCGATTCCTAGCCCGCCGCTACCAACTGCCGCAAGCAGTACCGATCGTGCGCATGCGGGATACGTCCCATGCCAGAGTTCAGCCCAACCCCCTGAATATTGGGCGAGTTGATTCGTAGTTCGACTGCCAGCGTGCCAGAAAGAACTCGTCCCCGATAAAGCGATACTTGCAGCTGCAGTGCCATCGCGCGCGACAAGGTCGCAACTTGTTCTCCATCCAACGAAATTTTCAGATCCGACCCAACTGCTGTGAATAGGTGCGGCCGGATTGAAGAACGATGTTCGATCGGTACGGATCCACTCGCCAGGACCACAGTGACAGAGTGGTTCGACGAGAGTGCCAGGCTTCGGGGGTGGATCTCCACAAAGTGACTCGATGTCTGGACAGGCTGGTGGACCTGCTGGTGGACCTGCTGGTGGTTGATCGTCGAAGCGAGTCATCGCATTTGCGGAAGTATGAATGGTGACGAGCGCACTCAGGGCGAGTAGCAGATAGCAACAGCATGGGAGATTTGCACTTCGATTCATTGAAGCCTCCTTTTCCTTGCGGATTTTCCGTGCGAATGGAAAGCGACGCCGCTTGCTTCATCAGCACGCGGCGCACATTACGAGTCCGCCAAGGGGATTCGAAAAAGCAGTATGTTTTTCTTCGGCGCGGTGGCGCCTGCCTCCGGTCAAGCCTTCCGGTCAGCCATTCGATCAGCCCTGCGGCGGTCGATACTGACCTTGGGAATACGGATTCGTTGCGTCGCTCGACTGCGGGACGCTGGAGTTTTGCTGGCTACTCGACGGAAGCGCACCAGTTTGGTTCTGATTCTGGTTCTGATTCTGATTCGATTGATTTCCTGCGGCGTTGTTATTCGCCGAGTTGTTGACATCTGACTCGATGCCAGCCAACCCTTTCTTGAATTCGACAATCGTCTTTCCAACTGAACGGCCAAGTTCAGGCAATCGGCGCCCGAAAATGAGCAACCCCAAGACGAGCATGACGGCGAGTTCCATCCCTGAAAAGCCCCAGGCGAGAACCCAAGCGAAAAAGTGAGTGATAGTTGGTGTCATTGATGATTGCTCCGAAGATTGATCTGGCCTTGTTCGGCTGAAAGCATACACATTGAGGTCGATCCGTTCGCGAAAATCCGGGAAGGTTTGGTAGTCTTCGCCGCATGCAAGGATGCAACAAATTTATCGGCATTTCTATTCTCGCCCTCGCCAGTTTTGCCTTCATTGGCTGCGAGGCACCGCCGGCTCCCTCCCCAACTGCGGACTTTGCACACCAGCTCGCTCCTGGTGAATGTGCGCTACGAAAACTTGGCCCAGGTGAAGCGTGGCCAGACTTGACCAACGCGTGGAATTCGCGCGATGCAAATTTGCAGGCGGCGCTTGCTCAAGATCAAACTTGGTTCGAGAGTCTGTCGACTCGTTCTCGATTCCCGACCATGTTTCCGTTTCCAGATGTGTGCACATGGGATCAAGCATCATCAAGCGTTATCGCCTTTCGGCAGATTCTCAACGAGAGCGCAGATCAAAAAACATTCAACAGCGCACTTATGCAGATGTTTGATTGTTGGCAGACCAAGGGATGGAACGGCAAAGGTGGCGTTCTCTTCACTGGATATTTCTCCCCAGAATTCAAGGCAAGTCTGACAAAGGCTCCTGGATTCGAATTCCCAATTTACAAGCGCCCGAAGGATCTTGAAACCGAACCAACGACTGGACAATCATTGGGCCGACGTGTGTCGGAGAGTCAGGTTGTTCCATGGCCAGGTCGCGCAGAAATTAATTCAAGTGGAATGTTGAAGGGACTCGAACTCGCATGGTTTCCAACAGCGCTCGATGCATACATCGTGCAAGTCAACGGAAGCGCCAAACTTTTGTTGCCCGACAACAAGGTGATGTTCATCGGATATGCCGGTGCGACAGATGGTGATTATGTTGGACTTGGTCCAAGCCTCGTGAAGGCCGGCGCGATTCCCGCAAATGAATTGAGCTTGACGGCGATTCGTCGTCTCTATGAGAAGGATCCAACACTCGTCGAGAAGAATATTGACTTGAACAATCGCTTTGTCTTCTTTAAGGAATATGACGGCAAAACATGGCCTGCGGGCAGCCTTGGCGTCAAGGTCACAGAAAAAGTTTCTGTGGCAACGGACAAGAGCGTCTATCCACCAGGCGGCGTGATGTTTGTTGACACGCAATCGAGCACCTACGGCGGATCGAAAGAAACTTTCCAGCGGTTTATGCTTGATCAAGATACGGGTGGTGCGATTCGCGCTCCCGGTCGTGCAGACATCTTTATGGGAATTGGGCCTTCTGCGGAGATTCTCGCAGGGCACCAATACTGCGAAGGGACTCTGTATTACTTCTTCCTCAAGCCGGAATATGTTTCGCAGTATCCGCTTCCAGCGCGCAAGGCTGCGGCAAAACCAAAGGCGAAGGTCGGCTGATCGTCGGAAAAATCTCGTTGGCTAGTAGTCGCGTCGAACAAAGACGACGGTCGCAAGGCCGAGGATTATCCCTTCGAATACAACGCTCGTTCCAAGGATCCACCAGATTGAGTGAGACTGTTCGTCCTCGCGAACGGCGCGTTGGAATTCTCCTCGCTTGACTCGTTTGGGACCGAACGCCTGTTGTGGGCCACGACTGGAATCTTCGTCACGACCGGGCATCGATGCGGATTCGAGTAGCCATCGATCCAGAAGTTTCAATGTGTCGGTGGTCTTTGGCAGAAAAGTCTTCACGCCGAAGAACCAGAAATGCGCGCGGTCCCACGTCGGTCGACGATCGAGAGCCTTCGCTAAGTCGTTCGTTAACTCTTCGCGTTCATCATCATCGACAGGAGTGTCGGTGTTTGCCAATTTGGCTTCGATTGCAGTCGATTCAAGCTGATTCGCGATTCGACCGCTATTCACGATTGATTCGGAGATGTTGATCGTAAAAATGATCGTCCATGCGAGGAGTGTCAAGATGAGCGATGCCACGGAGGATCGAGTCAGCACGCCGACAAGCGCACAGATACTGAAGAGAAGGCTGTAAAAGAAAGTCACGATTGGAACGGCCGCGAAGAGTGTCCATTCCCACGCGCCTCCGCGCACTCCGATGACGAAGAAAGTCGCGGTCGAAAAGACAAGCACCTGCAGAGCCGCGAAGAGCAAGCCCGTGCAGTACTTCGTCAGGAAGAGTCTCGTTCGGGTGATTGGTTTTGCGAGTAGAAGGTCGACGGATCCAGGGGCGACGAGATCTGGGATGATGCCGCAGGTCGTGACCAATGCGAGGAGCGTCGAAAGCACTCCGAGCCACCAATCAACTCCTAAATTGACAAAGAGCGATTTGTAGAAAGTTTCTGGAGAGAGCGTCTTCGTGCTAAAGAAGGGGCTCTCGAATGTCCAGCCGATGAAGGTGATTCCCGTCTCGTTGATTCCTAAGCATGCGAAGAGTGCGACCACCAATAGGCTGACGGCAAGCGCAAGCCAAAATATTTTTCGTGCACTCAATTCGCGGTATGCCCCGACAAATATTGCGATGGTTTGCATCATGTCACGGCTCCAGGTCGGTAGATCAAACCAGTCGTTGGATCTGTAACGGCACGCATGAACAGATCTTCAAGAGACTCACGCACGGTTTGCACAGCGATCACCGTGCGCTGCTCTGCACGAAGTCGATCCAAGATGGGCTGCGCCCCAAGTGCGTCGAGTCCAAGAAAGATCAGGCGACAGGATTCGCCTTGGATTCCAGCAGCGATCATCTGTCCTGGAGGGATCATGTGAATGCTCGCCGAGTCAGTGCACCATGAGGGAGCCGTCCCTTCGACGACGATTTCGTACCGCCGACTGGATGATGTCAGTTCATCAATTGTTCCTTGCGCGACCATGCGTCCCTGCACCATGATTGCGACTCGACTGCAGACGTTTTCGATTTCTGACAGCAGATGAGAATTCAATAGGACGGTGCGTCCCTCGTCGCGAATTCCAATCAACAAGTCGCGGATTTCTCGTCGCCCGACTGGATCAACACCATCGGTTGGTTCGTCAAGCACAACGAGTTGCGGATCGTTGACGAGTGCCGCAGCGAGTCCAATTCGCTGTCGCATTCCCTTGGAATACGATGCAAGCGGACGATCTTTCCATCCACCCATTCCGACTCGGTCGAGTAATTCACTTGCACGTTTCTTGCGAGTCGGTCGATCCACCTTGGACATCGCACCGCTGAATTCGACGACTTGCCTTCCAGTGAGATAAGTTGGAAATCGATGATGCTCCGGCAGATATCCGATGCGCGCAAGTGCGACAGGATCTCCGACGTGGCGATTGAGAACTGTTCCCGTGGCAGTATCGGGTCGCACGATTGTCATCATGACTTTGACGAGTGTGCTTTTTCCCGCGCCATTGGGTCCAAGAAGTCCAAATATCTCGCCTGCACGAACTTGGAGCGTCACACCTTGCAGCGCACGAATTTTTCGTCCGTATGTTTTGTGAACATCTGCAAGATCGATCGCAAAGTCGTTGGCAGAGTCTCGCACTGGTTGACGTGGAAAGTCCATAGACGATGTCACTCGCTCACTTGGTTGTAGCGGCAGCAGAAGTGTGAGGGAACTGTTTCGCGGCGGCTACGGAAAGATCGCGCCCTCGGTCTCGAGCCGCACGGAGTGCGTCATGAATCATCGAGTGAAAACCGTGGGATTCAAAGATGGCCATTGCAGCACTCGTCGTCCCGCCTTGGCTGGTGACCATTCCGCGCAAGTCCGAGGGGGTTCGTTCAGAGCGAGCAAGGAGCGTCGCAGCTCCGAGCAACGCTTGTCGAACAAGTCGGTCCGCAGTTGGGCGATCGAATCCAAGGCGCACGGCGCTTTCAATCATGGATTCAGCAAGCAGAAAGAGATAGGCAGGGCCAGATCCACTCGTCGCCGTCGCCGCGTCAAACATGTTTTCCGCAATTTCGACGGTGGAGCCGACCGATCCGAGCAGTCGCAGGACAAGAGCGCGGTCAGCATCCGAACATTCGGCCGAGCACGCATATGCCGTGACGGCGAGTCCAATTTGCGCCGCAACATTTGGCATACATCGGACGCAGCGCACACTCGAACCGAACGCTTCCTGCAGGCGAGCGATTGAAACGCCAGCCATGACCGAAATCACGAGCGTGTTCGTTGGCAGAGTGCCGATATTGAGAGCGAGTTCAGGAAATGACTGTGGTTTAACGGCGAGTGCTACCCATGAAGCGTCGGCAATCGTCGAAGTATCGGCGGAAACAGTGCAGCCCAGAGCGGCGGCGCGCTCACGAGCGAGCGGATCAGGATCTATAACGAGGATGGATTTCGGTTGGACAAGACCGCAACGCAGAGTCCCCGCTACAAGAGCGGAGCCCATGCTGCCAAAGCCAACGACAGCGATTGAGTCCAACATCATGGGCACAATAGCACGATTGGTACGATTCGCATCATGTCTAAGAGCATTTCAGGCGCGGTCGCAACACTCGACTTTGAACAGCCCATTGTGGAGATAGAGCGACAGATCGCCACGATTGAGTCTAGTAGCAGCGGTGGGGTCGTCTCCGATGAGTTGGCGACGCTGTACGCAACGCGTGAAACCATTCTGGCGAAAACCTATTCCGATCTTTCGCCGTGGCAGACTGTCCGAGTTGCCCGTCATCCCGCAAGGCCGCAGACTTTGGATTATGTGGATTTGATGTGTCGCGATTTCTGTCAATTGCACGGTGATCGCAGGTTTGCTGACGATCCCGCAATCGTCACGGGATTTACGCGAATTGGGCCATGGAAAGTTCTCTTGGTCGGGCATCAGAAGGGGCGAACAACTCCAGAACGGATTGCGTGCCGATTCGGTTGCGCCAATCCTGAGGGGTATCGCAAGGCTCTTCTGAAGATGAAATTGGCCGAGAAATTCAAATTGCCGATCGTGACACTTGTTGATACGCCCGGCGCTTATCCTGGAATTGACAGCGAACAGCGCGGGCAGGCTGAAGCAATTGCCGTCAATTTGAGGGAAATGAGCCGATTGCGAACCCCAGTGGTGACCGTCGTGATTGGCGAAGGAGGGTCTGGTGGCGCACTTGGGATTGCGGTCGCAGATCGGGTGGCGATGTTGGAAAATGCGTGGTATTCGGTCATTTCCCCTGAAGGGTGCGCGGCCATTCTGTGGAAAGAGGCGAACGAGCGAACGAATCCGCTTGCGGCAAAGGCGTTGGCGTTGACGGCGAAAGAAAATATGGCGAATGGGCTGATTGACCATGTCATTCGCGAGCCTGTCGGTGGTGCGCATCGAAATCCAAAGGCAACCGCAGCTGCGGTCCAAGCCTGGATCGTCGAGCAGATTGGCGAATTGACCAAACTTGATAGCGAAACCCTCGTGCGTCGCAGGTATGAGAAATTTCGCAGGATCGGATCAGCAAGTACGAAAACTTAATTCGACCGTGGGATTGACTTTTTGCGAAAAACCGCTAAAATGAGCCGTTTCCGCTGTCCTATTTCGTCGCAGTGAAATTTGTTTAGGAGCGGAGAGATCGATTTTTTACAGCGTCTAGTTTGTCCTCAAATACTCAAGGAACCTTATGGCGTCAAAAAAGAAATCTGCTTCGGTTGAGAAGAAGCAATCCAAGAAAACGGATCCAAAGAAGGCAGCCCCTAAAACTGACGCGAAGTCAAAGGCTCCAGCGAAGCCAGTCGCAGTGAAGCCGATGCCAGTCGTGACGGGCAAGAAGCAACCGCCTCCGACGGCGCCGCAGTTGACGAAATTACCGCCTCCAAAGTTGGTGTATGTCATGCCACAGAGCATCGTCGGTCCGCCACCGCCACCGCCGAAGCGTTCGAAGGGAGCACCGCCTCCAGTTATTGCGAAGCCGCGGATGAAGGCGAAGCCTGCGCGTCCTAACGATCGTTCGAAGGAGCCAAAGAAGAAACTTGATTTCGCAAATGGGATTTCAGTGGCTGCTGCAGCTGCAGGAGTTGCGCTCGCCCAAAAGGTGGCGACCGGCTTCGTGATGGTGAAGGGTCGCCGAGTGCGCGTGATCTCGATGAAGGGAATCAAGCTTCCAAAGAAAACAGGTGTTGCAAAGGCCGCAAAGCTCGCTCTCGCTGAGGCAGAAGCGGCGAAGAGCGTCTTGAAGTTGGGTCGCACAAAATTGTCAGATCGAGATCTCGAGCGATATCACGCGATGTTGCTGAAAGTTCGAATGGAATTAGTGGGCCGCGTCGAACTGACCGAGAAAGAAGCTCTCAAGAGCAATGATGGAAATCTTTCGTCGATGCCGTTGCATATGGCGGATATCGGGACCGATACGTTTGAGCAGGATTTCGCATTGGAGTTTGCGCAGTTGGATCGCAATTCCGTGCATGAAGTCGATGATGCGCTCGGGCGAATCAAGGACCGAACATATGGGTTGTGCATGATGAGTGGTCTGCCTATTCCCAAGGGCCGTTTGGATGCCAAGCCATGGGCGCGTTACACCGTCGAGTCGGAGAGAATTGCCGAACGATCTCGGGGTCGCGTGTGAATCGAGAAGGTCCCGCATGGCGGTCGCCGCAAGCGTGGATCACATTGTTGGTGGTCTTGGCAATCGCATTGAGCGTGGATCTGTGGTCGAAGTCAGCGGCATTTTCCTCGGTCGGAGAAAATCCTGTTGTTCTCGAACCTCAAGAGGCAGTTTCAGATCCGTCGTATCGGATTCCGTGGCATGGAGGCGTGCACGCAATTTCGCCCGATCTGTTGGACTTTCATCTCGTCATCAATCATGGTGCCGTGTTTGGCATCGGACAAAGTGCACGCGGAATCTTCATCGGATTCACGTTGATCGCAGTCGCGGCGGGAGTTTTTATTTTCGGTTGGTGGACGCGAGCGAGGTCGATGTGGGCGCATATCGCAATCGGATTGATCCTTGCTGGCGGCCTCGGGAATTTGTACGACCGGATCACCTTTGGCGCAGTTCGTGATTTTCTTTACATGTTTCCGCGGCGAAATCTGCCGTTAAATCTGCATTGGCCAGGGGGCAGTACGGAAATTTTTCCGTGGGTTTTTAATGTCGCAGATATGTTGCTCTTGTCTGGGATGGCGCTCTTGATCATTTTTTCGCGACGAGAAGATCAACGTCGCGAGGCACTTGCAAAAAAATCAGGGGACGCGAGTCAGATCGCTGAGACTCAAACGCAAGGGAAGTGAATCTAGCGGAATCGCGTGCTCGATCGAAAATGGAGCGCTCCATGTTCGCCGAATCGATTGACAATGTCCGCCGGTGCCGAGCGCACGTCCAAGATCACGAGCGAGACTGCGAACATAAAAACCTTTGGCGCAGTGAATGTCGAGAGTAACGAGAGGCCACTCAAATTTTCGCAGCGCAAGCGCATGCACTTGAGCAGGGCGTGACGTTGGGCCAGCGGGGGGTGCGATTGGAGCGGACTCGGCATCTTGAGAATCTGAGTTGTCGCCCGACGCGGCAGATTGCTTTGCCGCACGCCGAGCAATGTCATACGAGCGCCGTCCTTCGATCTTGACCGCGCTGAATGCGGGGGGAGTTTGCATGATGGAGCCGCGGAATGCTTCGAGTGCGGTTTCAATCTTGGATTCAGTTGGAGGACGTTCGACTGGCACCGTGATCAGCGCACCTTCGCGGTCATCGGTTGCCGTGAATGCGGAGAGATCAATCACAGTTTCGTAGCGTTTATCGCCGCCCATCAATTCTGCAAGAGTGCGCGTGAAACGGCCCAAAGCAATCACAAGTAAGCCTGTTGCGAGTGGATCGAGCGTTCCTGCGTGACCACAACGAACTCCGCCGGCTGCCCGGCGAACGCGCTCGACGGCTCGCATGCTTGTGGGACCTTCGGGCTTATCGATCAGGAGGATGCCCTCGAGAATTGGCGTGGTGTTGTCGGGAATGCTCATGTCGCTAGACTAGTCGCCCCTGGACAGGTGTCCGAGCGGTTGAAGGAGCAGCATTGGAAATGCTGTATACGGGCAACCGTATCGGGAGTTCGAATCTCCCCCTGTCCGTTCAGGTGATTCGTGTGTCGTGCGAAGTGATTGGAAACACTTCGGCGTACATACGATGAAGAGAGGATCCGTTGATTCAACGGGCTATAGCTCAGCTTGGCTAGAGCGTTTGACTGGGGGTCAAAAGGTCGTGGGTTCAAATCCCGCTAGCCCGACTCCTCGCTTCGAAGCGGAAGGCCCGAGCTCCTTCCGCTTCGGCGCTACGGGGTCGGTCTATGCCCGTCGGCTTCGCCGACGTGCTGCGTTCTCGCCGTTCGCGATCGGCTTGCAAGCAAGCTTGCGCCGCTCGCTTCGTCTCGCCCGCGTGCGCTATGGTGCCTCAGCGCTGCGCGCTGAGTCATCAAATCCTGCGTTCTCGCCGTTCGCGACGAGCCACTGGTGATGTTTAGAACGCTTGCAAATAATTGTGCGGCTGCGAAAAAGTCCGCACGGGCGAGTTCCGCAGCCGAGCCGATTCTGAGAGGCTCGGCGAGGACTGTCTGAGTCCCGAGTGGACTTTTTCGCAGCGCCTCATCCACCCGCTGAATTCACACTGCCTCATCCGCTCGCCCAATTCACACTGCCTGATCGACCCGCTGAATTCACACTGCCTCATCCGCTCGCCCAATTCACGCCGATTCACCCGCTCGTTCGCTTCACGTTCCCGCCCCGCGCGCATTTAGAATTACAGCCATTTCCGTCTATAGTGTCCGACTGATGCGATCGACATTTCTGCCATTCTGCCGCCCCTCGATTTCCGAAGAAGACATTGCCGCAGTGGGGGATGTCTTGCGCAGTGGATGGATCACAACTGGTCCACGCGTCGCTGAACTCGAACAGATGATCGCCGACCGCACAGGTGCGAAAGAAGCAATCGCAGCAACATCTGGGACGGCGCTCATGCACCTCACGCTTCAGGCAATGGACATCGGGCCTGGCGATGAAGTCATTGGCCCATCAATGACATGGGTCTCGACTCCAAATATGGTCGAAATGCGCGGCGCACGAAATGTCTTCGTCGATGTCGACCGAGACACGCTCCTCGCGTCTGCCGATGCAATCGAAGCCGCAATCACTCCGCGAACACGTGTGGTCATACCCGTGCACTATGCGGGAGCTCCCGTGGATCTCGATGCGATTCGCGCCGTCTGCGCCAAGCGCGGCGTTGCGATTTTAGAAGATGCCGCCCATGCAATTGGAACGCAATATAAAGGCCGTGAAATTGGTGGCGGCGATCCTGCAATCTTCTCGCTGCATCCGATCAAGAACATCACTTCTGGCGAAGGCGGCGTGCTGACAACCAACGATACGGAACTCGCGAATCGCGTGCGACGTCTGCGCTTTCACGGGCTGGCAGTCGATGCGAACGATCGCCGTCAACAAGGGCGCTCGCCACAAGCCGAAGTGCAGGAGCCTGGATACAAACAAAACATGGCTGACATGAATGCGGTGCTCGCAGTTCGTCAGATGCCACGACTCGATGCATTTATCGCACGGCGAGATGCAATCACACAGTTGTATCGCAGGCGACTCACAGAAGTCGACGGCATCGTGCCGATGAAAGATCCAACGTGGTCGCACCGACATGCACGCCATCTCTTTGTCGTTCGTGTTGACGAGAAAGTGTGTGGCATGGATCGCACTGCCTTTATGGACGGGTTGAAGGTTCGCAATGTCGGCACAGGCATTCACTTCTTGGCTTCTCACGGGCAGAAGTGGTATCGCGAGAATCGGCCAGAGTGGGTTGGGAAACTTCCAAATACCGAGTGGAATTCCGCTCGGATTTGCACGATTCCATGCTTCCCAGATATGACCGACGATGATGCGAATGGCGTGATTGACGCAATCAAAGAGACGCTCGCCGGCGCACGTGCGACCGTCAGCGGAGGCATTCGATGAGCATGGGTAAGACATCTGTCACTGTTGTGATTCCCGTCTACAACGAGAAAGACAATATTCCTGAGTTACTTGAGCGAACATTGAAGGCGTGTCGCGCGCTCGGCCGAGCAGGTCGATCGTGGGAACTCATCATGGTTGATGATGGGAGCCGTGATGGATCGACTGAAATGCTCGCACAAGCAGCGCGCGATTATCCTGGTGAAATAAAGGCGCTCTTGCTGAACCGAAATTATGGCCAGCACAATGCGATCCTCTGCGGATTTGGCGCGGCGCAAGGGGACATCCTGATTACGCTCGATGCTGATCTGCAGAATCCGCCCGAAGAAATCGGCAATCTCGTCGCAAAGATTGATGAGGGCTTTGATGTCGTTGGTTCGATCCGCCAAGATCGTCAAGACGCACTCTTTCGAAAAGTATTCAGTGGAATCATCAACATGATGGTGCGAAAGTCCACTGGAGTGAAGTTGCGCGACTATGGATGCATGCTGCGGGCGTATCGTCGCCGCGTGGTTGAGGCGATGTTGAGTTGCCGTGAACGCCACACATTTATTCCGGTACTTGCAAATCTCTTTGCGAAGCGCGTCACCGAGATTCCTGTCGGGCACGCCGAGCGCGCACGTGGGACAAGTAAGTATTCGGTGTTGAGCCTCATCAACCTTCAGTTCGATTTGTTGACGTGCATGACGACTGCTCCACTTCGAATGCTCTCGTGGATCGGCGCAGGAATTTCAGCGCTCTCGATTGGGTTCGGAGCGTTGCTGTTGGCCTTGCGCTTGGTGTACGGATCAGGTTGGGCTGAAAATGGCGTTTTTACGCTATTTGCAGTCGTTTTCTTCTTCATCGGTGCGCAATTTGTGGCACTTGGGCTGATGGGCGAATACATCGGGCGAATTCACGCTGACGTTCGCGAGCGTCCGAGATATATCGTTGATCGGATTGTTGGCGAAACGCTCGGCGAATGTGAATCGCCGAAAGTTGGAATTGCGCATGTCACGCGCGAGAGTTGAATGCGAATCGAATCAGGGTTGAAATAAAACAGGGTTGAAATAAAACAGGGTTGAAATAAA
>CAIXJC010000034.1 GCA_903919715.1 uncultured bacterium
CCAACGACAACGCTGACACCATCAGTGGCGACGGCGAATCCAAATTCTGCATCAACGGATCCAACTGGTGGAAGCAGGGTACGAACGAGTGTGACCGCAGCGCCATTCAGTGGAACCTGAAAAACATACGCCGCACCAGATCCTTGTCCAGCATCGTCCCGGCGTGATGCTCCGACAACGAGCAGTCCGTTCTTGAACGCAACGCTTTGGCCGAAAGAATCCTCGGCGATCGAAGTTGGCGCAAAGAGTTTATGGACGAGCGCAAATGATCCTGCAACATATCGATAGACATACACCGCACCAGAGTTGATCGCGCGGTCATCATCGCCTGGCGCGCTGATGGCAAGCCAATCGCCATCGATCGCAATCGCAAATCCAAATTGATCATTTGGATCCATGTATGGAGCTCGCAGCAATTGCCCAACAATCCACTGTGCGCCGCTGATGTCAAAGATTCGAACTCGTCCTGCGCCTGCGCCGACGCCTTCGGAACTATTGGGTGCACCCACGACAATTCGACTGCTACTTGCGGCAACTGATGCGCCAAAATTCGCATTCGTCCCTGCGGTCGAATCAGTCAATTCGGCAGTTGGAAACCAAGCGCCGCCATCGAAGCGAAGTGGAAATGCTGCGCCACTTAGACCTCGATTTGGTGCGCCTGCAATTCCGACCGTTCCACTCATTGCGAGTGACGTTCCGATTTGATCGTCAATCGCTGCTGTCGGGAAAATGATTTTCGACGATTGAGTCCATCCGCTTGTACTACGCGCGTATGTGTAAATCACGCCGCCGTTGAGTGCAACGCTGTCGCTTCCTCGGGCGCCGACGAGCATTCGACTCCCATCAATGGCGAGCCCGTATCCCAGGCCGTCATACGGCAACGCATCGCTTGCACCTAGGTTTCTGTCTGGTGCAACTGTCGGACCATCTGCATGCGCCAACAACGATGTTGATCCCACGGCGATGATGATCGCGCAGGAACTGGCAAGCCGTGGAAATGTGGTGTGTGGTTTGATCATGTGGGTGTTCCTCGCTTGTGGAAAGGGGATTTAGAGGCAATTGCCCCATCCGACCAACACCAGCACAAGGTCGTGCGAATCCACGATTCCGTCTTGGTTCAGATCGGCTGGACCATATGAAGTATCGCCCCAAGCCACAAGGACATCGATGAGATCATCCACATCAGTATGTCCATTTCCATCGACGTCTCCACTGCATTCACATTCGTCTGGGACATGGTTCCCGTTCTTGTCAGAACTGAATCCGCTGATGGTGTCGCACAGATCTGCGATGCCATTGCCGTTGCAATCCGTGCTTGCGCTTGGATATTCGCACGTGTCTGGAACGCCGCTTTGATCGCAGTCCAGCGATACTCCCAGTGCAATATCAAACGCATCGTGCTGTCCATTGTTATTGCAATCGACAAGTGCTGGCGCAGGAATTTGTTGATGGGTGGCGATCCAAGATGCGGTGCTTCCACCCGTTCGGCCCAAGATGTCGACAAATCCCGTTGGGAAAACTGCGGACTTGGTCGTCAGCTGTGCAAGCAGAACTCTCTTTGAAGTTCCAGCGATTCCCTGTGGCGCGTTGGGAGTGATATAGATGATTCCGTCGTTGTCATTGATTCCGCCGCCGCTATTGAAGCCAGTCAGGTCGAGGCTTCCGTTCTGCGCAAGATTGGCAGCTGCACAAGGAAGTCCAATCGTAAACCAACTGTCATACTTCGCAGTCGGAAGCGCTGAAGAGAGATCGCATGGAATCTCTGCAGCCAAATCGCCGCCATAAGGGCTCTGCCAGAAACCGCCAACAGCATTGATGACCATCGGATTGGCGGAGTTGCCATACATCCCAATGACCGCAGTGTTTGTGTTGACGGTCGTTGCGTAGAGCCTGTAACAGACCGCGCCCGCTGGGAAGAGATCATCTGTTCCGCGATTGACGATGGGAACGATTTCCAGTTGCAGCCCTGCGAACTGCATTGCTGGCTGGCAACTGTCGATGATGCCGTCGAGGTTGAGATCCAAAGCGCTGTTGAGCGTTATGTCGCATGAATCTGGAATGCCGTTGGTATTGCAATCAGGTGCACCCGAGGTGATTTCGCAAACATCGATAACGCCGTCGCCGTTGCAGTCGGGCTCGCA
>CAIXJC010000035.1 GCA_903919715.1 uncultured bacterium
GCTTTTCTGCGGTTTTTCATCGCCGACAAGGATATACAAATTTCAATGCGCAAGCAATGTCGTTTGTTCTGCCGATACGATCCTCGCGTGAAAACCTTTTCCTTAATCATCGGTGGACTTCCTGCAGTCGTCTGTTTGAGCGTGGCATTTTCCTTTGTCGATGCTGCTGAAAACGCGCAAAGTACAAAGCATATTGAAAAAAACGAAGATTTCCAAACTGCCGACTTGAACGGCGATGGCGTGGTCGACGCAGTCGATTTGGACATCTTGCGAGTTGCCATCGGATATGCAACCTGCGATGGCTGCCCTGAGGATCTCAACCACGATGGCTTGTTGAACGATCAAGATCTGCTGCTGCTTCGAAGTGCGTGGACATCGCTCGTGGGGCCGTTGCCAGCGCCGCCTCTGCCGCCCAACATCGTTGCTCTGACGCCCATGGAACAACTTGGAAAGTTCATGGTCTTCGATGCAACGTTGTCGAATCCACCTGGACAATCATGCGCAGCATGTCATACGCCCGAGACTGGATTCGTTGGTCCAAGTTCGCGCATCAACGCGCTTGGATGCGACACGCCTGGAGTCATTCCTGGTCGAGTGGGAGATCGAAAACCGTATAGCTATAACTATGCGTCGTACAGTCCCGACGGTGTGACTCTTGGCAACAAGGTTGGTTCCTATACAGGTGGTCAGTTCTGGGATGGTCGTGCGGCAGATCCTGCGCAGCAAGCGCAAGGTCCGCCACTGAATCCCAATGAAATGAACAACACGCCCGTTGAGTCGGCTGCGATCCACGGTTTTTACTATTCGCCGATGTTGGCGGAGAAGTTGCATTCGCGTCCATATACGCCTTTGTTGAAGCAGGTTTATGGCGCGGACGTGTTGACTGCAAATTCCCCAGAGCAACTCTTCATCCTCTTTTCGCAGGCCATCGCCGCATTCGAGGATTCGCGCGAAGTCAATCAGTTCAGTTCCAAATATGACGCGTCAAAGCATGCAGTGCCACCATCGAATCAATACACATTCACCTCATCAGAAGAAAATGGAATGGCGCTTTACTTTGGGCGCGCGCAGTGTTTTCAATGTCACTCAGCGGTCAAGTCGAGCGAGTTGACCGCATCGGCGAAGGGTAAGGATGTTTTTACGATGTTCTGCTTTGCCAATATCGGTACGCCGAAAAACATGGCGAATCCTTTCTATGCAATGACCGACCCCAGCAATCCTGGGCACAATAAACTTGGAGCGGCGTACATCGATTATGGCCTTGGTCATTTTCTCTATCCAAAGCAGGGGTTGCCTGTTGGAAACACAGGCGCAGGAAGTAATGGGCAAGGAGACTTTCTCGCAATCAATGGAAAGTTTCTCACGCCGTCCATGCGCAATATCGACAAGCGGCCTTATCCATCGTTCGTAAAAAATTACATGCACAATGGCGCATTCAAGAACTTAAGGTCGGTTGTGCATTTTTATAACACGCGAAATTTGACAACAGTTGACGGGGAAATTATCGACTTCACGAAAGCAGATCCGTATGCGGATTTGAAGGGACAGCCGATTTGGCAGAAGCCGGAAATTCTCTCAGCGCAAACGTTGGCGAATCCCACGGGTGCTGCGCCAGTTGCAGAGGGAGCGAAGCGTCCGCCGAATACAAATAATTATGGCGAAGTCGGCAATCTCGGCTTGACAGCGCAAGAGGAAGAAGATGTTGTCAACTTTATGAAAACGCTGACCGATGGATTTACGCAACCGACTGCAACCAAAACGCGCATCTATGCATCTGATCACAACACAGGCAAGATCATCAAGATCGACGAGCATGGAATGTTGTTGTGGGACTTCCCCAATGCAAACGGACATGATGTGCAGGTTCTTGCAAATGGAAATGTGTTGATCACTCCCGGTACTGTGCAAGAGGTGACATCGGCAAAGGAAGTCGTGTGGGAGGTCGGCGCGCCGATCATTCAACACGCCGAAGCGGCGCAGCGTTTGCCAAACGGCAACACGATGATCGCTGACAACGGAAATCACACGGTCATCGATGTCACGCCACAGAAGGAAGTTGTGTGGAAGTATGAAGTACCTGGCGGGGCAGATATGCGTCAAGTTCGGCGTCTTCCAAGTGGGAATACGCTCATTTGCGCGTCGAGCAATCACGTGGTGCTGGAAGTGAACCTCGCGAAGGAAATCGTCTGGAAGTATGAGTTGCCGTTTCCATATCTCGCACAGCGTTTGCCAAATGGCAACACGCTCATTTCTAGTGGGGAGGGATATGGCAAGAAGGGGTGGTACTTGATCGAGGTCGACAGTGCTGGCAAGACGGTGTGGAAGTATGGCGGCGAAGGCGCACCAGATGCTCAACAGTTGCGCTGGCCATCGGGGTTTGTGCTTGTTCCAGATGGAAGGATTTTTGTTTCAGAAGCACAAGGCGCGAAGATTCGCGTGATAAGTCCAGATCATAAATCTATGCGTGTGATCACAAGTCCTGCTTTGAAACACGCCGCGACCATCGCAGTTGTTGAGGAGTGATTGGGGGATCAGCAGAGATGGCCACAGAATCAGTGATCAGTTCAGGCAGGGGCCCCACGCGCTCAAAACGGTGGTCAGATCCATGCCGTTTATAAAGCCATCACTATTGAGATCGCCGTTGGTGCCTGCGGGAACTGCTCCCCAATTCGCGAGCAGTGTTGCAAGCTCAATCCCATTGACGACATGATCGCCGTTGAGATCGACCAAGCATTGGCATTGGTCGGGCGTGCCGTCACCGTTCAAGTCGAGGACAGTTCCTGCTCCGATATCAATGGAATCTGGCACGCTGTTCGCGTTGCAATCTCGCGTTCGGTCAAGAATTGCAATCAGTCCAGCCCCTGGAATCGTCCCGTTGCTTATTGCGGGTATGGAAGCAAAGACATCCGACGAAGTGATCGCAACTCGAGTGCCGAGCAATTGCATCCCTCCTGGAGATCGTGCCATAACGGCGCTGCTCTGAGAAGATTGATTGAAGTAGATCCACGCACCGCCGCAAAGCGAATCTTGCACTTTGAATCCAGGTGCGCCAACGACAACGCTGACACCATCAGTGGCGACGGCGAATCCAAATTCTGCATCAACGGATCCAACCGGTGGAAGCAGGGTGCGAACGAGTGTGGTCGCAGCGCCATCAAGTGGAACCTGAAAAACATACGCCGCACCAGATCCTTGTCCAGCATCGTCGCGTCGTGATGCTCCGACAACGAGCAATCCGTTCTTCAACGCAACACTCTGGCCGAAAGAATCCTCGGCGATCGAAGTTGGCGCAAAGAGTTTGTGGACGAGCGCAAATGACCCTGCAACATATCGATAGACATACACAGCACCAGAGTTGATCGCGCGGTCATCATCGCCTGGCGCGCTGATGGCAACCCACTCGCCATCGATCGCAATCGCAAATCCAAATTGATCATTTGGATCCATGTATGGAGCTCGCAGCAATTGCCCAACAATCC
>CAIXJC010000036.1 GCA_903919715.1 uncultured bacterium
CGTTCGTCGCACCTGCTTCAGCGCGGTGGATTGACCTGACGGAACCCATGGACCTTCAGCACTTTGTTCGTCAAGCTATCCCCCAAAATCTGGGGAGGTTCATTTAGCTATTTCAGCAACGTCACCACAAGGCGCAAAATGCCGAAGCAGAAGACAAAAATCGAGCCATAGATCCGTAGTTTCCGTTCGCACGGACTGAGTGCCACTATGTGTGGGCCATACAAAGTTCCGAAAAATACAATCGCCGGTCCTACCAAGAGCCCAGCGACACCGAGATATTGCCATCCTCCACTGAACATCACCAGATGCATCCAATCGTGCATAAAGGAATCGCGACAGTCATGCCTGCGATGTAAGCCGCGAGACAAGTACCAATGAGCATCAAAATCGGAAGCCCCAAAACCTCCACGCAAGCTAGAACGCATGCGGGCCAACCAGGTCCTGTCAGTAGGCACGCCAACGCGCATGCGCCACTGCCCACGACGCCAACGACTCCCGCGACCTCAGCGCACCGGTTGAGCAGATCCCACAAGATCGCATGGGAGTTTGCAAGGCACAGGCCTACGCAATTCGAGTAATAGCCAGAGGTGGTCGACTGCGCTGACGCCGTCAGTGCGAGCATTGTGTTCAAAGACTCCGCGCCATCCAAAGCCAAACTTGCGGATGAAGTCTCCGCTGCCATCTGGAATGCGCTCGAAGAGAATGTGTGCGCTTCTCCAGAGTTCAGAGTGATTGCGACATTGGACTGCAGTCCATATCCAAATCGCAGGCTCTGTCCCAGTGCGTCAATGAACATCACCGCAACAACCGCGGTTGTGACATTCGTCGTCAATGTTCCTGCGAGCGACGACGCAGTTGCGGGGAGATCGACTTCGGCGTCTGGTTCACTCCAATTCGCTGGAATGGACGACTTGCTTAATACGATAATGCCGGCGTACGTCTGGCTCGGAGTGTCAGCGATTTGTATCGTCGGTTTCAATTCCAATGGCGTTGATTCCTCAACCCACGCGGTTGGAGGTGGGTCGTCCTCTGATGCCCCGAATGCGGGAGATACCCCGTTGGGCAACATCCATATCTCCATCGCTAGAAATGCGAATGACAGAGCAACCCGATACTTCAAGGATTCTGTTTTCATGCTGTTTTCCCCAGTAATCGATAGGAATTCGCTTTTCCAGTGTCGCGGGCGAGCGCCCGAGAAATCCACTGTGAAGTGTCGATTCAGTGCGTTGAGTCTATCACCGCGGTGCTGAACTGACGATGCTTGGGGAAATTGTGGCGCATTGGCAACCATCGCCCTCATTGCGGAGCGGTTTCCGATCGCTCCCCTGTCCTGCATTGGTGGCGTTCGCGTCACTGGAAATCGCGAGAAAGTTCTATGCGACAGATGCGCAGTTTAAAATATCATCAAGATTTCAAATTGCGTTCGTCACACCTGCTTCAGCGCGGTGGATTGACCTGCCGGAACCCGTGGACCTTCAGCACTTAGTTCGTCCGCACAGCGCCTTGGGTATGCTGACACCTGAGGAATTCGCTGCCTCAAGTCAGAGGATTGAGGCAGCCAATAAATGGCGAATGATTGTCGTGCTGACCAAATTCATTTCATGAGGTTCCCGTTGATGGGGTGCCCTATCCTACTTCGTACCCTTTTCCTTCCGATTCTTCTAACGGCATTCATGACCGCGTCGACGGCATTCGGTGATGATGCTGATGCCCCCGAGGCGAGCGTGCCGATCTCAGCGGAGATGCGTGCAGAATTTCAACGTTTCGCTGCGTGGTACTGGGCTCGTCAGGATGCGGGGAGTCAAGTGAATTCCTCGGCGTTCGTTTGGAACACGCAACCTCCTCCATCGAATTTGAATCCATTTGGGGAAGCGCTCCAACTCTTCAGCACACTTTACGCACGTCGTTTGCGACCTCTCGATTCGCACGATCCATACTCGATCATCGATCTTTTTGCGGATGATCCCGCAATTCTCCAGCAATTTCGGAACTACACAATCACTGGTTACATCGTTACTTCGGTGGCTGATGCAGACATTCATGCCGAACATATTGTCGCAACCATCATGGCATTGGGCGCCGACTCTTCGAGTGGATCGGGGGTTACAGACGTTTCGTTAAATGAAGATGGTGATGCTGGCTGTGTGGAACTCACGACGCGGAATCTCCGGAGTTCCGACGTGCCACCTTGGCTCGCGCCGATCCTGACCGAACCCGAACCAATTCCGCTTCCCCCGCTACCAGATGAAGTGTTGGAAGCGGACCGGTTGCTCAAAGAGGCCGAGGCAATATGGAAACGCTGGATAGTAGAAATGTACCGCCAGTTTATGTTGACGTTGCCTCATAACCTTCGCTATAAACTTTGGCAAAGGGACACATATTGGGACGACACGACGACTGGGTTTGATTGCGACGATTTCGCAGACGCATTCGGACGATATTTGGAGTGGTATGTTCGGCAGCATTCGAACGGTGCGCACCGCATCGAACCTCGAGTATTGCAATTGAGAGGTGGTTATTCCATCGAGGGGCACACGATGACCCTTATTTTCTTCGGAGACTACTACTGGGTCATTGATGCGCAAACGAACATTCGCACTGGACCGTTCCACCGATATATCCAGTGGCCGCCCGATGTGTCTGAGGTGTCTGAACACTACTGGCCCGGCTATGGTTACGAGTTTGGAATCCCCATGCACTATCCAGCTGGCTGGAGACCGTTTTATGAGGAACAACCTTGGTACAACGACCCAGTCCAGCGTGGACGCATTTTAGAGTTACTTCCGCCTGAGATCCCTCCCGATTCTATTCAACCATAAACGCCGTTCAGAGTAGTCACATGCGCATCGCAGTCCACCATCCCGCACCAAAAACACGCCGCATCTTCGAGGGCGCACTCATGGCGGTGTTTACGCTGTCCATCTTGCTCGCGAGTTGCGGTGGTCCGCAGTCTGCAGTTCCGACGCCGCAGAATGCTCAAGAATTTCGCGAGGTGGTTGTGGATCGTTCTTGGTGGATGTGGTGCAAAGACCACATGGAGGGCTTCACGCTGAAGGCGGATGGCTCTGTCGAGGTCAAGGTAGAGGCCGCTGGAGTTTTTCACTGGCCATTTGAAACGGTATGCACGGCTGGAAACGACAGTGCGGCGCAGTGGCGTTGGGAGTTCCTCGACTTCGAAAATCACACTCAGACACTTCGATTATGGACGAATGCTTCCGCCAACGAATGCTTGCTCGAACTTAGGTTCAGTTCAGACGAAACTCCCCTTGACACACTCATGGTGGACAAAGTGGTGGACAAAGTAGTTGACAAAGGCGAGCCTTCTGAATTCTTACTCTTGCACTCAGCGAAGAAATGATTCTGCAGAATTTGCCCTGGGTCTTGGGCGGTAGTGGCCCGGTGCGAAATGTTTCTTCTTTATGGAATCATCCAATGGTTTTGGAGGAACAAATATCAGGTGATCGCAGACCGATCGTGCTTTATGCCCGCCGTCGACGTCGCCCGCGAGCGAGAAGTGAGGAAAGTGCCAGCAGAGCGAGCGAGCCTGGCGCGGGAACGATCGAGTATTCGATAAACAATGTCGGCGCGAATGCGCCAGAGAACGATTCGCTCGTAGCGCTCGTTCTCGGGGGACCGCGGCCACTCAACAGTGCGCATTACGCCGTGCAGGATCACACTGCGAAGCGGCCAACCGAACGCGCGGAATTGTTGGATTTCACGTGAATTCGTGAAGGACTCGTCGGTGAGTGATGCTTCGTACTCGGTCTGTGGAAGCCAGTCGCCGTCACGAGTCATCACGCCCCAATCAGCTGGGGAGACTTGCTTTTCCTTTGGCACTTCAATCATTTCGCGTCTGCGCCTGTCATCCCGAATTTCTGTCATCCCACCAAGCGGCACCTTGATTGATCGAAGCCACCACGAAGTGCCGAATACTTTTGGTATAGGGTTCCCAAATGCCACTATGCC
>CAIXJC010000037.1 GCA_903919715.1 uncultured bacterium
GTCTGGAACAACGTCACCGTTGGCACCCACAATGCGCACCGACCGTTTGCGACAACTGCGCCCGACAATGAATGGAACGCTTCGGAAAGCAACCGCCGATTCTCCTGAATTTGGAATTGTCGAGTCTCTTCTTTCTTTAATTTGTTGTTTCGTCGATTCTCTTCCCTCTTGAGAGTCCCATCAACTAGAACTGCCTCTAGAAATGGTCCTTTCAACTTATCGTGCAGCAACGGATCCAGCTGTTTCAGGTGCGTCCGCGTCAATCGAGCCGATGGAAACATGACCAATTGGGCACAGAGCGAACTTATAAGGTCGTCGATTTTGCGAGAAACTCGTTTGCGTTCACGCAAATCAAATGATGACAACAGTTGAACGAGATCGTCTGCTCCGAAGGATTTGCAAAGCGACATTTTCATCGCTACTTGACCTATCCAATTATCCGCTGCAAGTGGCGCGACGTCGGATTCAACTGGACTTGCCTGCCCATTACAGATTGAATCGACAGCAATTTGTAGCTCCCCGCAATCCCATGAAAATGGAGCCCTATTGCTTGCTGCTTTAACGATCGCTAAAACATCCGCAGTTGTTCCGATTCCAGTAAATGCGTTAAACCGTGCAGCGACGTGCCACAGCGGCAGTGAATGAGGCGGTGCTGTTGAAAGTAAATTTCGAAGCAGTTGGAGAGATGGCAATGCACGCGTGTTTGCCAATTCCCGGACTCGACCGCCAACCATCATCGCCCATCTTGCGGCGCCCGATTCCATTCGCTCCCAACAACGATCACGCTGCCAGGCCGTTGCAAAATATCTTTGTAAATGAAGAAGTCGCACTGGCCCGCTCGAGTGAAACTGCAGGAGAAATTGTTCACTTTCCAATGCCATTTATAGAAAGACCGACTGGGTGGCAGGGGCTGCTACTTCAGAAAGCGGACTCGTCGCCAAAGGGGACACACCGTGCGTCGTGCCAATGGCGCCGCTCAGGCAGAACTTGGTACGAAGCACGGTGTGTCCCCGAGGGCGAAGCCCAAAAGGAAATTCCGATTTCGCACCCCTGGCGAAACACCAGGTAAAACTAGCCGTGTAACCCCTGCCACCCGGCGGTCTCATGTAATAATGTATCAAAATTGTCATCTCAAGGAGATTGGACAACGTCGAAAGAATTCACGCGGAGCCTGATATTCCAACTGGCATGATTGCGAACTGAGCCCCCCAATGCCCCTCCTCGGATTTGATATTGAAACTGCGAACATCATCACGCTTGCTCGCGGCGAAAACTTGGATGATCACGGGCCGCTTGATATCACGGTTGCTGCGACGCACATCGATGGTGGCGAGGAATTGCTTTGGCTCTCTGCTGGCGCGAATGGAATTCCCCTGCCGATGATCACGCGCGATTGCGCGCGCGAATTGCTCGCGTATTTGTCACGCATGCAGCACGAGGGTCACTCGATTGTCGCGTGGAATGGATTGAGTTTCGATATGCGCTGGCTCGGTCACGCCGCGGGCGATATGCAAACAGCTGCGCGCGTCGCGA
>CAIXJC010000038.1 GCA_903919715.1 uncultured bacterium
CAGTCTTAATCATTCCGTGGCGCTCGAAATATCCAACGCCCGATCGATAGAGCGTGATCGACGTGATTGGCAAGCGCGGCGCTGCGTCGGCGCCAGCAATGGCTTGTGCAGCGGCAGTGCCTGCGGCAGCGCCAGTGCCTGCCAGCGTCAGGAGTGCGCATGTAGTCGCAATTGCGCCCGCATAAAAAATCCGATTCGTAATTTGGTTGTTCATGTACGTGCTCATGTCTTTGCTCCTTGAAGTGTGTCGGTGTTCGAATCTGCAGTCAGTGTACGACCACGAAAAATGGACGCGACTCCTGCGATGGCGAGAAATGCGATCGTAAACAGCAGACCGGGATCCACGAGATAGTCCCACATATTGTCGGATTCCATCAAGCCGATGCTGTATGCAATCAAAGCGATCGCAATGAGGTTGACCCATCGGTGAGAGATCGTTCGCAGAGCGATGGAGCCTGTCATAATCACAGCGAGTGCAATGAGAATCCATTTGGGTTGCCAGCCGAAGGAATAGAGGTCAACCGGTATGGCAGGACTCAGCGAGAAGAGGGGGAGATAGAGCGGCAAGGACACAAAGAATGTTGTCAGTAGGCATGTCGACAATCGAGGCCGACTCGGAAGCGCTGAAGGATTGGATGTATAGCGAAGGAGCAACACGAAAGTCACAATGCTTGGATCGCCCCAAAGTCCGCGCAGATGTCCTGCGATTGAAACTCCTGCAACTGGCACGATGAGCACAGTTGTGGCAGGAATCCAGAGTTCCATTCCAAAGCGCGCTAGGTTTTTATGCCCGAAGATTTCGCGCACAAACCGAATGGCCGTTGCCACGATCAATCCTTGTGCAACGAGTCCGTAGATTGCGTGAACGCTCACGGCGTGTTCTCCATGGGAGGAGACTCGGTGTCATCTGTATCAAGCCACCGCGTGTTGAAAACACAGAGGCGGATCCCCTTGCGCTGCCAGGTGTACGAAAGCTGAATCATGCCGTTGACGCTTTGCGCAAAGAATGGGTATGAAAATTCGCCGCCCTTTTTTCCTCGTTCAATTGTGCGGGATGCGCTCCAGTGGGCGCCGCCATCGTGCGAACGAAACAATTGCAGCACATTGCGACCGGTGACAAGAGGATTTGCGGCGATCAAGAGCGAACCGTCGGCGAGTCGAATCATGCTGACGCTGGAGTTAGGGTTTGGAATATCAAGCGGCGCCTTCATGAGCCAAGTTTGTCCGCCATCGCGCGTCGCACTTTGTCCGATGACGGGCTCCGTGATATTTGCGCTTCGAAGAACGGCGACCGCTTCCGTCGCACTCGTCGCAGCAACCGCAGGTTGAAGCCATTCGCCAGCGGCCGAGTGCATTCGATCGCATTGCAGCACGCGACCTGCGGCATTCATTCGAACCCACGTTCCCCATTTGTGCAAGAACTCGTGATATGCGGGAAGTCCAATCGTGCCATCTTCCATCGCAACAGTTTGGTTGCGCACGAGCGTGCTGAAATTGAAGAGTGGCGAAAGGATCAGGCGATGCGCTTTACTCCAACTTCTTCCGCCATCGTCGGACTGCAGTTGATTCACCGCGCTGCCAGACCATCCGCCATAGCTCACACTGACGACACACATGCACATGCGGCCATTTGTGTCGACCCAGAGAACAGGATTTCCAAGCGTGCGAATCACTCGGTGAGTGAGCGCTTCGAGCTGATCGCAAGTCAAAGAAGTCCACGAATCTTGGACTCGTCCATCTTTTACTTTCGCCATCTGGATTGCAACGTCGCCCGCACCTTCTCGTGTTCCTCCGAACCAAGCGATGAGTAGAGACCCATCGTGCATGAAAGCCATCGACGATGCGTGAGCCGTCGGAGTTGGTCGTGGCAGGTCGATGGAAGCGAAGAGTGGTTCGGCTGACTTGGTTTCGCTGGGAGCGACCGCAGGAATGACAGCGAATCGCGCATCAGTCAGTTCATGCGAACTTAGTGCGGCAGCGACGAGACCAATCGCCAAGAATGCGATCGACCCGCGTGACATTGATGGAGAGTTACTCATGCCGCGATCTTGGACGACATCAGAACATGATCTGAAGCTGTGTGATCACATTGAATTGGTCGTCGGCCGCAGTGTCAATATCTGCTTGATATCCAGCGCCGTTGAGATTTGGGACTCCGTTTCCTGTTTCAGAAAGCGAAATTCCAAACTGCGTGGTCCATTTCATGTTGGTGCCAGCGTAAACATTCGCACCGAATGTCAGGATTGTATTGACATTCGTTGCGCCAGCGACATGGCCGCTCCCGGGCGTGCTCGATCCATCAGGAATGTTGTACCACTCCCAGCGACCGAATCCTTCGAGAGCGTCGGTGAATCGATAGCCACCTTGGACGACCATTCCATAACTCGATTGTTCGATCGAAATATCCGTCGTTGTCACGCCATTAAAGAGGCTCACGCCATGGGTGTAATTGGCGCCAGCAAATGCTGCGCTCAGGTTCAGTCCACCTGATTTGAATGTCGCATCGACAGTCCAGTCAATGGCTCCAGTTGTGTAAACCGAGACTTCGTCGATCCCAGGGCCACTGTCAAAGTCGGTCGTTGAAAATCCATAGATCTCCGAACTGACTGCGGGATAAACAGGATTGTTGCCACTGCCACGGTTGTTGTAATACTGAATCGCAGCTCCAATGACCAAGCCACTCTCGTCACTTTTCGCTGATGACTCCGTTTCGAATTGAGCCCAACTGCCCATCGCCTTGAACTCCGCGCGACCTGCGAGCGAAATGCTGTTGTTTCCAGCCGTCCACGTGGAATTTTGGCCGCGAGGTCCATTGTTGTATGAACCCGCCACTCGAACATGTTCCGACGAATAGTTCAGCATGATTCCTTGAACGTATCCACCAGAAAAGTTGTAATCAACAACAGAGCGTTCAGCAGTCAGTTGCGCGCCATCGTTGCGCATGGATTCAGCCATGAACGGCGACTTGAACTGGCCGGTTTTCACGCTGAATCCATTGCCAAAGTCTTTATTGATCCACGCATCTTGAAGGACGACATCGCCTGAAGTTGGCGTGTATGGATCAATATCCGATCCGTAGTTTGTTCGAGCTAGATATGTCCAACTGGGATCGACGATGTTTCCAGAGAATGCCATCGCAGTGCGTCGATTTTCGAAACCCCAGGCATTGTCACTTGTGGAATTTGCAAACGGATTGTTCGTCGGCTTGTCCGATTCCGATTGGTTATTCCAAGTGAAGCGCGCTTGCGCAAGCATGTTCAGCTGAAGCCTGAAATTCCCGTCCGCGCTCGAGATGAAAAATCCGTTGTTGTATCCCGAGGTTGCGCCAGAGCTTTGAAGGCTCGTACGAGTCTGAGAATCGGCAAGGACATCTTGGACGAGCGACTTGATTTCGTTGGCGCGCTCATTGGTGAGCCACTTGTCTCCATCCTGGGCTCGAAGCGCTGCAACTTCGGCTCTCAACTGTGCGATCGCGCTGTTGGTGTCGCCGTCTTGGGAGAACGCCGCACTTGCGCCGGCAAGAGTTCCTGCCAATATCCCGATAATTGTCGTCGATTTCATGCTTTTGATACTCCTGATTGTGTGCGCACTTCGTGGAAACAAATCTACGTGGAGCGTAACAAGATCACATCCTTGGCATTCAATGGAGCATGGCGAGTGGAATGATCCAAAGCTTTCGCCGGACGAGTCGTTCATGCGTCGGGCAGACTCAAATCGGAAGCAAACTATAACATCGGCTTGCGGATCAGAGCCGCATACGCACGCATGGATATTCGATTTCAAAGGAGTGTTGATCGTTGGGCGGGTATTCCCGCATGTGCTGCGTTGTCGCTTTGGCATCGTGGTGCGCGATCTCTCTTCCGCCGCAAGGCAACGCATCCCCCCAAGCGGATTCTCGTGATTCTTCTGAGTGAGATGGGAAGCCTTGTTCTCGCCGAACCCATGTTCCGCAGATTGCAGGAACGATTTCCAGCTGCCGAGATTCACATGATGCTCTTCGCACGCAATCGGCAACTCCTTGATCTGCTTGGCGTGGTCAAGAAGGAAAATGTCATTGCCATCCGCGATGATTCGCTCACTCATCTACTGTTCGACCTTGCAAAGTCTTTCTGGCGAATGCGTCGGGCAAAGTTGGACGCAGTCGTTGACTGCGAACTTTTCTCTCGAATCAGTGCGATTCTCAGTGGAATCTCTGGCGCGCCTCGCCGCGTTGGCTTTCACCGCCACACGCAAGAGGGGCTCTATCGAGGTTCATTTATGACCTCGCCCGTCCCATACAACCCATACCGCCACTTATCGCATCAACTCGTGACTTTGGCGGACGCACTCGAGAGTGGCGCCGTTCCTCGAAGCAAAGACGGAAGTCTCGCTGCCGCATTTTCGCCGCCGATTTTCCATCCTGCTCCTGGAGAAGTCGAGAACGAAATCGCACAGTTGCATCGTGATCATCCAACGCTCTCAGGGAAAACGCTCGTGCTTCTCTATCCAAGCGGAGGGCTGTTGCCGATTCGCGCCTGGCCGCTGCAACATTATGTCGAAGTGGCGGCGCAGTTGCTCAAAGATGGCCATGCGATCGGCGTGATCGGTATGCCTGACGACCGCTCGCTTGCAGAACAATTGCGCTTCGCATGTGGCGAGAATTCGAACTGCGTCAATCTCGCGGGATACACCCGCTCGGTTCGGCACTTGATGTCTCTCTTTCACCGCGCGAGTTTGTTGATCACCAATGATGGTGGCCCTGGTCAATTCGCGGCGATGACGCCGATGCCAAACATCGTGTTCTTTGGTCCTGAGACTCCTGCGCTGTACGCAAGTTGGAGCCCGCATTCGCATGCGTTCTATTCCCACTTGCCATGTTCGCCATGTCTCACTGCATACAACCATCGCAATTCACCGTGTGATGGCGACAATCAATGTCTCAAGCGCATTCTCCCCGCCGAGGTTCTTGCAAAGGCTCGCGAGATGATTGCGTCAGCTAGTCCCGTTGGAGTCCATTCACATGCGTGATAGCGCCACCGTATGAGCTCACTCTTTCGATCCATCTTCGCAGTGATTTCGTGGGGTTGGCGGCAGCGTCACCGCTTTTTTCAATTCGGCATCGTCGGCGTCAGTGGCGTTGCGATCAATCAGTTGGTGATTTGGATTTGCCAAGAGAGGCTCTACGCCAGCGTCGACAACCTTTCTCTGCGTCTGAATTTGGCGATGTTCACAGGCATCGTCTTTGGGATGACCAACAATTTTTATTGGAATCGCAAGTGGACGTGGAAGGATCGTGATCGCACGCGCAATCTTCCGATTGTCCATCAATATGTGCAGTACGCCACGGCGAATTGGGCGGGCATTCTCGTGCAGGTGGCGATCACGAATGTGCTTGTGCGCTGGATGCCATATTTGCCAGCCAATCTTGCTGGTATTGCCGTTGCGTGTGTGATCAACTTCGTTCTCACCGACCTTTGGACATATCGCCATGTCCGAATCGAAGGAATTGATCCCGAAGCGGAACGGCTCGAACAAGCGCGGCTCGCATTACCTCTGATCATCAGCGGGCTTGTCCTAGGGCTCTGCACATTCTTGCATGGATTGGGTTCGCTGAACATCTTGCGCAACGGCGACGAGATGGTTTATATAGAGATCACGCGTTCGATCATCGCGGGCAATCATTGGCTGCCGCTGCAGAGCGACATGGTGGCGATGAATAACACAAAGCCGCCGTTGCTCTTCTGGCAAGGAGTGATCACGACTGATTGGGGGCGGGAGTGGACGCTCGTTGCGCTGCGTTGGCCAAGCGTTGTGTGGACATTTGCAACAGCAATAATGTGTGGCCTCTTGGGATGGCGACTGACGCAGCGCAATGTGTTCAGCGGCGTTCTTGCAGCGATGTTTTATCTCGCATTCTTCAGCACCTATCGCTATGGGCGACCGTATTTGACGAATCCGCCTGAAACATTCTGGGTGTTTTCGTGCTTTTTTACGATGCTTTGGTGGAAGCCGAAGTCGTTTGATTCACGTTTCCTCTTTCCAACGATCATCGGTCTCCTCGCTGGCATGGGTCTACTGACGAAGAGTTTCGCGCAGTTGCTTCCGATTGGCCTTGGTCTTGCATGGTGGCATCTCCAGATACATGATTGGAAGTGGGGAGTCTTCGCACGGCGATCACTGCCGGCGCTTCTTTGGATAGCGGTTGTTTCGCTGGCAATGTTTTCGCTTTGGTTTGTTCTCGATCCCGAACCTCGTGCGATCTGGCGCGAATTTGTGATGGGGGAAAATGTGGGCAAGATGGCTGGAGGTGTCAGCATTTGGATTCAAGGTTTTTTCTGGGGAGGCAATAGCGTTTGGACTCTCGCAGGAAGTTGGTTCATCAATGCAGGACTGCTCGCATTCCCACTCTTCGGCGTCTGTGTTGAATGTTGGAAGCATCGAAGCAAATTGATTACCGAAGAGCGACTCCTTTGGATCTGGGTCTTCGCCATCTTCATCGTCTTCTGCATCCCAGTGCAGAGATCAGGGCGTTATCTCCTCGAAGCGATGCCGGCGCTTGCAGTGCTTATGGCGACGCGCTGGCATCATGTAGGGCGCAATGCATTCGTCCTCTCGCACGTTGCGATTATCGCCGTGCTTGTGCCGATCGGCTGGCTCTCGTTCTTACTGGGACGCGAAGTCGGCTTTGATGCATTTTCATGGTGGCACTGGCCACTCATCGCAGGGGCAATCGCATTCGCAGCGATCTCAATCGCACGACCACGCTGGACTGCGATGTGTGCCGCGCCTGCATCGTTGGCGGTGTTCTTATCGCTCTCCAGTTTTCTTACGGTCTTCAATGCGCCGCTTGGATCTTTCTCGCAGCAGGCGATTGATGCGACAGCAGATCGCGTTGTATGGATCCCAGAAAATTTCAGGTCTGTTGCGGAGAATCATCGATTCCTGCTGCCAAAGGCGACGGTCAAAGGTTTCTCGTCTCAGCAGAGCGAACCACCGAAGGATGAAGTTCGCCCGAGCGATTTATTCGTCGTGATTCTTCCGCTCTCGTCACCAGCACCAATGGGTGCGGTCGGCAGTCGAATCGAAATGACAAGTCGTCACACTGCGCACCAAATTTGGGAGATGGCGACTGGAAATGTGCAGGAGCATCTTTTCTGCCGTGAGTGGATCGTGCCAGTCACTGCTGCAATACCTGCGAGTCCGTGATTTCGCGAATCGGCATTGTTCGCGCGATCCAAATCATCAGTCCCACTGCAACAAGTGCAAGCGCTGCAAACGCACCGAATATCAGATTCAGTGGTTGTCCTGCGTCGCGCATCATTCCAAAGCCCAAGTCCGCCAGTCCGCCACAACTGATACTGACAAAGTTCATGATGCCATACCCCGTCGCACGCAAATGCGGTCGCGTGATCTGACTCAGGATCGGCATGTTGTTGCAGTCAAAGAATCCCCAGCCCAAGCCAAAGAGTGCAAGGAAAGTCACGGCAATTGTTAGCGTCCCCGCGTTGCCAACACCGAAAAGCGCAGGCACGAGCAGTGCGATACCTACAGCACTTGTATATGCGCGTCCGCGTGGTGTTCGTCGCGACCAACGATCCGCAAGCCATCCACCGATGACGACACCAATGAGCATCGCGATTGTCGTATAGAGAGTGGCTGAGACGCCAGCCATTCCTTGCCCGATTCCAAATTCTTTCTTGAGTATCGCCGGCATCCAGTCGCGCACCACCCAACCAGCGAGTGCGGGCAGTGTGAAGCATGCGACGAGCAGCAGAAACGGAAAGCTCGTGAGCAACTCGCTCGCAACAGCGCGTATCGATGCACGCTTTTCTTGGACAACCGCATTCGCACGCGCTGGTGCTTCGCGCAGCAAGAACAAGAGCGGCAGGGAATAGAGTATTCCGACGATTCCCGCAGCATGAAATGCGAAGCGCCATCCAAGGTCTTGCGCATCTGCGACGTATCCGCCGAATCCTCCAGCCATCATCCCGACATAAATCGCTGTCTGGTGAAAGCCGATTGCACGCGAACGCGTTCGCTGCGAGTGATAGTCGGTGATCAATGCGAGCGCCGCTGGAATATAAAAAGCCTCGCTCATCCCCATCAGCGTGCGCGTCCAAAGAAGTTCTTGATAGGTCGTCACGTTGCCGGTCATCCATGTCACGGCCGACCATGCAAAGAGACTGCACACGATTGTTGTCCGCCGTCCAAATCGGTCTGCGATGAAACCGCCGAGTGGACTCAAGAACGCATAGACCCATTTGAACTGCCCAAGCATCAAACCCCAGTTCGCATCGGTCGCCACATCTGCAATGTCTTTCATCACAGAAAACTTCATCGAGGCCAACATTTGGCGGTCGAGATAATTCAACATCGCCACGGGCCACAAGAGGGCCACTATCATCCATGCGATGCGAATCCAGTTTCGCTCAGTTGGTGCGGGAAGAGTTGATGGCGCAGTCACATTGAGCAGAATAGGGAAAAGCTCTGCCGAGGATTCAACTTGTGAGATGCACCTGCGTCTAAATTAGAACACAATGCAGAACCGCTCATTCCAGTCGTCGCTGATCGCCGCAGCCTCCGTGTTGTGCCTCACGCAATTTTCGCTCGGTCAAAGTCCAGTTGCTGCGCCGCCAACTCTGCATGTTTTCTTGCTTGCTGGTCAGTCCAATATGGAAGGGCATGGGGTTGTCGACCTCGATGATGCAGAGGGATACAACGGGGGTCGAGGAAATCTCGCTAAGTTTGTCGATAATCCAGCGAATCACGCACTCTGGGGCGACCTTCGTGCGGCAGATGGATCGTGGGCGAAGCGAGACGATGTTTTTGTTTCATATCTCACGGAAAATAAAACCCAGAAAGCGGGAGCGCTCTCCGTTGGGTATGCGGTGTACGACGACGCGCATCACTTCGGACCGGAACTTGGTATTGGCCGCGCACTCGGGAAGCATTTCGACGAGCCTGTCTTACTCATCAAGACTGCATGGGGAGGGAAAAGTCTTGCGAAAGATTTTCGTCCACCAAGTTCTGGCGGTGTGACTGGTCCTTATTACACACAGATGATCAGCGAATTTCGCACTGCGCTCGCTTCGATTTCGACGTCATTTCCAGCGCTCGCAAAGTGCACGCCGCAAATCGATGGCGTGATTTGGTTTCAGGGATGGAACGACGGTTGTGATACGGCAGCAGCGGCGGAATATGAAGAAAATCTTGTGCATCTCATCGCGGATGTGCGCAAGGAACTTGGCGATCCGGCGCTTCCTTTCATTGTCGGCGAGACTGGCAATATGGACGGGAGAAACGGCAAGATTCTCTGTGATGGTCAGCGCAAAGCATGCGAACGCAAAGAGGTCGTTGGTGCGCGTTTCGTGCCGACCGCCCAATTCTTGCGCGAGCCAGAAAATTCGCCAAACAAAACTCATCGGCACCACTGGTTTGGAAGTGGCGAGAGTTATCTCTTGATCGGTGATGCGCTCGGCCGCGCAGCAGTCGAACTCGCTTCAGTGCACGGCAAGAACAAAGTGAAGGTTTAAGCTGCCGCCACGCGCATCAAGTGCAATGCGTTGATTGGGTGCAAGCATTCTGCAATCGTCGCAAAGAATCCTCACACACAACTCTCACAGACAACCTAGTGCTATCCTTGCGCTTGCCGCAATGGCTGAAGCTCGCCCCACCCAACCTTTGGTCGCATGTGCTCTGCGTGAGAGCATGGCTGAGGGATATTCCCGACGAAATCTATTGAATGACGCACTCGCGGGAGTGGTTGTTGGAGTGATCGCTCTGCCACTTTCGATGGCGCTCGCGATCGCATGCTCAATGCCGCCGCAAACGGGTCTTTACACAGCGTTGGTGGCTGGATTCGTCGCAGCACTTTGCGGTGGATCGCGTGTTCAAGTCACTGGTCCAACGGCAGCATTCGTCGTGATCTTGGCGCCAATCGTCAGCGAGCATGGTCCCGCAGCGCTTCTCGTGGCATCGCTTCTTGCGGGGATCGTCTTAGTGTTGATGGGCGCATTTCGCATGGGTCGGTTGGTCGAGTTCATTCCATATCCAGTCACTGCAGGTTTCACATTGGGAATTGCTGTCACGATTGCGTTGATTCAACTGAAGGATTTCTTCGGTCTGACATTCGCTGCAAATCCAGAATCGAATTTCCAGCGCATCATTCAACTTGCTTCGGCATGGAGGACCTGGCGATTCGGTGATTCGGCGGTGGGGGTCTTTACGCTTGTCGCGCTCATTGGCTGGGGCAAGAGTGCGATTGGAAAACGAATACCAGGCGCACTCGTTGTTCTTCCTATCGCAGCGGTACTCGCACTGCTGTTGGCATCGATTGGGCCAGAGTGGACATCAAGCACGATCGATACTCGATTCGGTTCAGTGATCGACGGCAAGACACTCGGTGGAATTCCTATTGGACTTCCTTCCTTCTCGGTTCCATGGTCGGGTGAGATGGCGCACTTGATGACGGTCGATCTGAGCGCGGTCGTTCGTGCCGCAATCGCGATCGCTCTGCTTGGTGCGATTGAGAGTTTGCTCAGCGCAGTTATCGCAGATTCGATGACCAACCGTCGTCATCATGCCGATGGAGAACTCGTCGGGCAGGGGCTTGCCAATATCGTTGCTCCATGGTTTGGTGGATTCGCTGCAACTGGGGCACTTGCTCGCACTGCTGCGAATGTTCGTGCGGGAGCAACAAGTCCAATTGCAGCGATGATTCATGCAGTATTTATTGCATTGGCGTTGCTGTTCCTCGGCCCTCTTCTTGGATGGCTTCCGATGGCAAGCCTCGCGGCGCTCTTGCTCGTGATTGCCAAGAACATGACGGATTTTCGCCATGCAGCATTTGTCATTCGAACTGCGCCGCGCGGTGACAGTTTCGTTCTCGTCATATGCCTCGCACTGACCGTTGGAATGGACATGGTGGTCGCCGTCTCGGTTGGTGTTGTCTTGGCAGCGCTGATCTTCATGCGGCGGATGGCGGAACTTTCGGGCATCGATCTTGGCGATACCGAAGGCGCTCAGGAAGTTGTTGCGCCCCCAGATGTTCTCTATTACCGCATTCGCGGGCCGCTCTTCTTCGGCGCAGCGCAAAGAGCAATGCAGGAAGTTCGCACATCGGGAGTCGCACGCTGCGCAGTTCTCGATCTTTCGCAAGTACCCATGATTGATGCGACGGGCGTCGTGAATTTAGAAAGCGCCGTTGATCGTCTCTGGCGCGCAGGAATACCTGTGATTATTGCGGGTGCCAATCCAACTGTGCATGCTGCGATCAAGCGTGCGCGTTTTCCGTGGGCCGAAGAAGGCGCAACATTCGCTGCCAGCGCCGACGAGGTTTTCAAACGCGTCGTCAGTAGTAAGTAATCGCTTGGGACCACGATTCGCCCTGTGGCGCACCAACTGCGCATCTACGGTCGAATCATGCGCTGGCACAAGTCAATTCGGGCAAGGTCCCCAGCCGCCGAGGATGATGCTCAAGTCGAGTCCGTCGGTCACTCCGTTTCCGTCGAGATCACCTGCGGGGCCACCCCAACCTGCAAGGACCGAAGCGAGATCATTCGCATTCACTTGTCCATCTCCAGAAATGTCGGCGGGGCAGGGCACCGAGTTCGCGACCGCGCGAATTGCCAGATCGTCGAAATACCCAAATGCATTCAGCGTTCCAGGTGCAGCATCGGTCGTTGAAAAGAGATTTGATGCGTACACGCTTCCAAAGAGCGTCGTCTGGTGCGTCGCAGCGGATGCGCCGTTGACACGTAGTTCGCCGCGACCGGTCACGACATTCCATCGATACGAAAATTCGTTCCACGCATTCAAAGCAACGGTGACACCCGTCGCAGTTCGATTTGCGATCGCATATCCACCGTTCAAAAACGAAATGGCTCCACTCTGTGCGCTGACAACAAATCCGCCACTGGTTTCGAAAGAACTCTTAGAGATCATGACTCCAAATGTTGATGTCACGGCTTGTCCGCTGGGGATAAACAATTTGACAGTTGTTTCAAGAACATCATTGCCGCCAGCGCTCGCAGTTGCCCACTTGCCGCTGTTGGCAAGATCAAGCCATGCTTTGGTTCGGCCGGCGTTAAATTTTTCAGTGCATATGCGGGTCATCAATCCGCTGCCGCCAATTGGTGTCACGCCAGAGTCGACGCCTGGACCAATCAGATTTGCCGCGATCTGCGGAGTGTTCATCGAGCCACTGACCGCCCACGATCCGCCAACTCCGACCCACGCCAATTGCCCCGAGAGCGCACCCTGTCCGTAATTATTGAAGTCGGTCGAATAGATATCTGTTGCAGTTGCACAACACGCTGCGTAAAGAACCAAGACGAATGCGAGAACCAGTTTCATCCAACCAAGTGTGCTTCTTTTATTGAACTTGTCAAATTAAAATTGAAGCGCTGTCGATCGTGCAGTTCTTTTGCGGCCAAATCGCATCGTCACCCATCGCAAGCGGTAATCGTCACGACTAGCATCGGCGACGAATGAATGCGCGTCGCTCTTGGATCACTGCGATAATCCTGTTTGTTGCACTCAGTGTCGTCGGGCTTGGTGTCCGACCACTCGTCGTGCCAGATGAGCCTCGCTACGGCGTCATTCCCGCGGAAATGATTGAAACAGGCAATTGGCTTGCACTTCGAATGGCGGGCTTCGTCTATTGCGAAAAGCCACCGCTTGGATATTGGTTTACCGCGACAAGTATTTCCGCCTTTGGACATAACGCTTTCGCAATTCGACTGCCGAGTGCGATCGCAACTCTCGTCGCAGCTCTCACTGTCGCATGGTTAGCAGTTCGCATCACAGGTCGCCGCGACGACGGTCCGCTTGCGTTCATGGTGCAGACGACGACCCTTGCGCCGCTCGTCATTGGATCCGTCGCACTTCTGGATCCACCATTTACCGCACTTGTATCACTGTCGATGGGTGCGCTCTATTGTGGCTGCACAACTCTTGGGCGCGTCCGTGCAGGTTGGCTTGCACTCGCTGGTTTTGCTGCTGGATTCGCATTCCTCACGAAGGGGCTCTTGGCGTTTGCGATCCCTGGCATCTCAGTAATTGCCTTCTTAGTATGGGAGCGTCGATGGAAGGACGTGTTCGTGATGCCATGGATTCCACTCGGCGCAGCGGCGATCACGATCGCGCCATTCGCATGGATGATTCATCGCGCCGAACCTGGCTTCTGGAATTACTTCATCGTGGTTGAACATTTTCGGCGTATCGCGCATCCAGATTCCAATCAGCATCCCGAACCGTGGTGGCTTTTCTTTGCAGTCTTTCCAATTGGCGCTGCGGTGTGGACGCTTGCGTGGCCCAACGCTTGGAAAGGTCTGCGAGATGCGAGCGAGTGGCGCACTGGCATTCGTTTCATGATCTCATGGATTGCAGGGCCACTCGTGCTTCTCTCATTCAGTAGCGGCAAATTGCCAACGTATGTGCTGCCGCTTTTTCCGCCTGTGGCAATACTCGTTGCGCTGGGACTTCATCGGGGGCACGCATCGGGTCGAATCACAATTGATGCAACGGCAATCTTCGCACGGTGGCTGCTTCGCGTTTGTGCGGTGGCAGCATTTGTGGTTGCGCTCGTCGGCAGCCGTCAGTTGGGAATGCCGCCACTCTGGGAATCCGGAGAGTCGCTGCGATTCGCATGGGTCGGCGGGGCGCTCTTCGCATGGGCGCAGATCGACGCGTGGAGTTGGAAGGCAGTCGATACGCGAACATGGCTCGTCCGAACGACGTTGGCGCCGGTGCCGATCCTGCTGACAATTCCCTTCTTTTTCCCCTCTGCGATGTTCACGGCGTCAAAGCATCCGTGGCCACTCTTCGATCGTCATGCAGAACAGTTGCGGGGATCCGAACTGCTCGTGACAGGGGCAGGCCCGGCGCTCGCGCTCTCATGGGCAACTGGGCGGTACGACATTGTGATTGCCGGTGTTGCAAGCGAATTCGATAATGAACTCGACATCGAATCAGAGCGAGCGCGCCGAATCAAATGGGATGAGGTCGCCGCACGAATTATCCAAGTAAGAGCGGCTTCAGCGCCACGGTCAGTTTCCGTGTTATGTCCGACGAGCGAGGCAGAAAGAATTCTGCAAACTACTGGAGTGCCAGTCGTTGATGTTCGTGAGACCGACGGAAACCTAACCATGCTCTATTGGCGATGATCGCTCCATCGATCTAGTTTTCCATCTCGTTTTCCATCTCGTTTTTCATTTGGGTTTCCAGCGGGTGCAAACCATAACCAGTCACTGGCGCGATCGCTCTCCGCTTTGGGCGAATTTGAGGACTGATCGATGTTTCCGTGATGATCGATGCCATCACGGCCAACTGACCACATTCGAAAACCATTCGCATCAGTCTCCATCAGGATTGGTGTATTGCTCCACGGATCTTGCGGCGCTTTGCCATCGCAGAGTGGTGCCAACTCTGCGGCACTCGCAGGCCACCTGCCGTTGGCACGGTAATAAAGCTCGGTTGCGATTGCTGTCGTGGTTGCATCGCGAACGGCTCGTTCATTCTTAAAGTAGAGCGCAATTTTCGAAAGTTCCGGCATCAATAATGGAGCCAAAAAGTAGCGCATCCGATGGGAATGCGCATTTTCTTCAAATTCTTGATCCGCCACCGCCAGCGCTGCGGTGCTATCGCTCAACGAACCCTCGGATGCATTCTCAATTCGCCTGATACAAGCGTCGTACTGCTCGAGTGTTTCCTTGCGGCCAGCGACGACGAAGGCTGCGATTGGTTTTCCGATCGAAATCAACGCGAGTGCGGCAATGTTTGTTTTCGTGCCATCGCTGTCGGTCGCTCTGCCACTCCGTCCGTCAATCATTTCCAATTTCTGGATTTGTTTCATCTGTGGAGCAAACCAGCCGTCGCCATTTCCGTCATCAGTATAAAAACGCTGAACGACATCTTCAAACATCAAGCGTTCGCTCGTGAAATCTGGACGTTCCATCGCAGGTGGCACAGAGCGAAGTGCCGTCTGCAAGCGACCTAGTTGCGCATCCGTAAACGTGCTGGGATTCCATTCAAGCGCCATAACGACATGGTTTGCAGCGTTCGATCGAATCGACATCCCAACAAGATCGCCAATCACAATTCGACCTTCTTGCAAATGAATTGAAAGCGCAATCATCGCCTCGGCGTCACGCGTCGCACGTTCGCCGTCTCCTTCTTGGACAGCCAGCATCATGTCCGTGGCAAGAAGTCGGCTTGCGGTCCTCATCGTCGCAAGTTGCGGCAAGAGCATCTCCACCACAGGCAGTTGTGTCAGGTCATTGACGTCGATTGCAGCGGTGCGCCGCGAATTTTCTTGCGTCTCCTTTCCAAGCAGCGCAGCGTCAGTATCACTCATTGAAACTCCGACTGGATATCCAAAGATTGGTCGCTTGGTCGCTGCGCAGAATGCTGCGATCTGCTGTTGATGCGCAGCGATCCACTCGATCGCTGAAGCCCACTTCTCAGTATTCGGCAGCGGCGCATCGTTTGCGGCGACGGCACCGCTGGATTTGCTCTGCGGATCATCAGCTCCCATCCCCATTCCCACGAGCGCTTCACGATATCCCGACCACGCACTTTGGTCTGGCGATGTCGCCACCGGCAATGAGTCGCGAAAACGTTTGACGGCATCGAACGAAACCTTTGGCGTTTGGAAGTTGAAATAGATGGCGACAGCGGCGTATGCAATCACGCAGAACAATGCTGCGCGAACAGACCAAGTAAATGTCAGTCCAAGTGCACGGTCGAGAGTTGAGCGCTTGGCGATTGCCGCGGCGCGCAGGTTCAGCGCAGAAGTGCGCGCATCTCCGTATGCCAGAACAACTTCGTGTGGCGACTTGCCACTGGCGAGCGCCTCTTGAAAGTGCGAGGTCAATTCGCGTGCGACATCAGCGCGCTCAGTTTTTCGTAGTTTTGTTTTCTTGGTGACCTGCGCAATCAAGTCGCAGATGGTTGGTGGTAGTTCGTTGTTCATGCAAATGCCCCCGTCACATTTTGTGTGATTCCAAGTGCACCCATCGCAGTGGCAAGTTTTCGCCACGTGGTCGAATCCTCTGCGAGTCGCTTCTTCCCGCTCGATGTCAGTCGGTAATACTTGCGAGGGCGCGGGCCGCTTTCGTCCCAGCGCGCTGCGATGAATCCCTTCGCTTCCAAGTTGTAAAGCATTGGATAGAGCGTGCTCTGTCCCATCGCTAGCACGCCGTCGGTTCGTTTTTCGAGCGCTTCAACAATTTCATATCCGTACATTTGCTTGCGCTCAAGCAGCTTCAGGACAGCGACCAGCCCGACACCTCGCAGAAATTCGCCTTCGATTGACGCCATACGCGGATCTCCTTTTCGGATCAGATGCGACATACTATGCGATACATAGCATACACCGCTCTCGGTGTAATCCAGAGTGCAAATTCTGGTTACGCCACCTATATAGAGCAGGGAGTCGGGGTGGGGAGCGGATCAATGGATCTGAACAGAGTCAACCCATTCTTTGACGAGGCGCACGTATCCGCATAGTCTGCAAACCAAATAATGAATAAAACTCCTGAATTTCAATTGTGCTTTCGATCGATGGTTGTGGTGGCACTTGCGGTGGCCGCAGTTGCTGTGATGGCATCAACTTCGCACGCACAAAATATTGCCGAGACAGACAAACTGCCTGCAGAAATAGCTGTGCCGCCATCTGTTCCAACGGATCCAGCGGGGAAGCCTGCTTCCGAGCAAAGCCCTCAGGATGATGCGCGTAAGTTGCTTGGAATTTCAGGTAGTGCTGGCTATATCCATCAATTTGACACCTCGCTCAGTTCAGGTGGCAGTTATTCGATTGATCGAGCATTTGGATCGTTTGCGCGCCAATGGAACGTCAGTGAGACAGTTACTGTTGGGCTGTCAGTTGCCTACGAGTACGACAATTACAAGTGGACCAATGGCGGATCACTGTCGGCGTCGCCTTGGAATTCAGTCAACACCCTTTCGATTGTGCCGCGCATTAATTACGCCTTGAGTGATCGACTTTCGATTAGTGTCGCTCCAGTCATGCAGATTTCTGGTGAATATGACGCTGATTCCGGTGAGTCGTTTCAGTGGGGTGCAATCGGCGCTGTGCGCTACAAGTTCAGCGATACTTTGAATCTTGGATTTGGGCTTCTGGGATTGACGCAACTCGAAGATAGCGCGCTGTTCATTCCCACGCCGCTTATCGATTGGCAGATCAATGAATCCTTCGCCATCTCAACAATTCGAGGACCCGAAGCCAACCCCTTCGCGGGAGCCGAAGCGATTTATGAAGTTAGCAAATCGTCGGAGCTGGCTCTTGGTGGTGGGTTTTCTTCGCAGCGATTTCGCCTTTCTTCCGACAGCCAGGTTTCAAATGGCGTCGGTCAGAATCAAAACGTTCCGATCTTCGTTCGATTTGGTGTGGGAAGAGATGGACCATGGCGTGTTGACCTTGTGGCTGGCGTATCAGTGTTTAACACGCTCGAACTCGATGATTCAAACGGGAACCAAGTTGGGAGTTCATCAGGAGATGCTGGACTCATTCTGGGCGTCTTCGGCGGCATCAAGTTTTAGTGGTTGACGCTTCAATCTTTAAATTTGCGTTTGCCTCAACTATGGAAATCACAACCCACTGTTCGAAGTGAATCAGCATGTCGAGAATAATCACGCAGCACATGCCCCTAGCTCCCGCAAGCCCGGATGGGGGGGCTGCCTTTTCCCTCAAGACAAAGAAAATGGGCGATAC
>CAIXJC010000039.1 GCA_903919715.1 uncultured bacterium
CGAAGAAGCCTTCAATGAAATCGCGCGGCTTGAGAAAGAGAGCGCCAAGGCGCACGGAGAGATCAAACTTCTGACAAGCGCGCGTGACGAAATTCAACTGCGTTGCTCCCATCTTGCGGCGGAGGTCGCCCAGGGGATTCAACTCCAGCAAACGATTGACCAACTTCGCAGCGCAAACACGGAGATCGAAGAAGACCTCCAGAAAATGAATGCGATTCACAATTCTCAGGCTGCGTTACTGCGCCTGCAGGTCCGTGACCTTGCGGAAGAAGTGCGCGTTCGACTCGATCCATCCGTCGGGATTGCGCTGGAAGAAGCACGACAAGAACGCGATCACGCACTGCAGCAAATTCAAGATGCAATCGTGGACCGCGACGAACTGATCGCATCGCTGAGTCATTCCCAAGATGCTCTTCTGGTCGGCGAAGACTTGCGACGAGCGCTCGAAAAGACCGTCGCATCCCTGAAAGCAACAGTTGCTGAACATATTGAACAACTGACGCAAACGCGCGCCATTGTTGCCCAATCGCGCAGCGCATACGCCGCGTTGATCGTTCGAACTGAAGCCGCCGAGGCTGCTGTTATCGCAGCACATCATGCGCAATCGGAATCCAACGCTTCAATCATCCGAACAACCGAGCAGCGCGATGATGCGCTGAAGGGTCGTGATGCGGCACTCGCAGATCGAGCCGCCGCACTGGCCGAACGAGATTCCACGCGACTCGCAGTCGGCGCGACACAAACTGACCTCGTGCGAGTCCGACGTGAATTCGACGCCATGCGAAGTGATTATGACTCGGCGTGCGCAGCTCTGTCAGAACAGACCGCACGTGCAGCTGGGCTTGAGAACGCCATCGCAGAAATGCGCTCTCAGAATCAAGAGTTGACTGCGGACCGCGACGAGCGCGCCGACGAAATTCTTCACCTCAACGAAATTCTTGAGCGGTCAGCCCAGCAATCACAAGAGCACTCTCGCCGCAACGACGAGTTGCTTCAGAAGCTTGGCGCGGTGGAATCGCTCGCTGGTGAAATGGAAATCGATCGAGACTCCGCACGAAGCGAGGCCGCCGCACTTCATGGCGATCTCGCCGCAGCGCGCGAAGCAGTTGCTTTAGAGTCGCAGCGTCAGGCGGGACTTGAACGCGAACTTGCCGAAGAACGATCAAGGATCGTGGCGCGTGACGAGCTCATCTTCCGCGAATCTCTGCGCAGCGAGCAGCGCGAGACCGAAAACAGAAAACTCAGTGCAGATATTGCCGCCATTCGTGCGGACTTCGATACTCAACTGCGACGAGCGGACGATGCGACTGGTCAAGTCGCTGCGGTCCAGCGCGATTTGCAGGAAGCGCAGGCTCTCGCCGCAACGCAGAGCGTCCAAATGGTTGCAGCACACGAAGAGCTTGAGAACCTTACGAACCTCGAACAATCCGCACGAGCTTCGTTGATCGCTGCAAGTCGAGAGCGCGACGAGTTGGCGACTGCGTTGGCGACTGCGCACGCTGCCGTCGTATCGCGTGAGCAACAAGTCTCCGCAGAACGAGGATTGCGTGAACAGGCGGAAGGAAGTTCGCGGCAGTTGTTGGCGAGTTACGAAAAACTCGCTGACGATACGGGGCGTCGCATTACTGATCTCGAGATCAAACTTTCGCAGGCCGGCCACGACATGCAGACCGTGCGTCTGCGTGAAGAGCAAGTGATCGCATCGCTCGGCGAAGCGCATGCACAAGCGAAGATCGTCGCTCAGAAAATGGCGAGCATCGAAGAACAACGAACCGCGATGACTCGTGATCGAGATTCTCATGCCAAGCGGGCGAGTGCGGAAGCCTCCGCACGTGCAGCTGCCGAAGACAAGATCAATGCGGCCAACGAACGAGCAGCCAAGGCTGAGCGCGAGTCGCGATCAACGCATGAGCGCGCCGTCCAAGTAGCGATGATCACGCTCAACGGATTAAAGCAGCGTCTCGACGACGACTATTCGCAGTCGCGAACTGAAATCGAAGTCCTCGAACAACTCGCTGCTGAATCGAGCAAGAGTCTCATCGCAACTGGCGGGACTATTCCAGGCCTCCCATTGCTTCCTCGTGAAGCTGCGAAGGCTGCTGCGGATGCGAAGGCGGCCGCTGATCTCGCCACTGCGCAAGCAGCACAGGCGACTGCGCAGGCGGCAGCGAATGCTGCACGAAATGAAGCGCCTATCAGAGCAGCGATTCAGCCACAAAGTTTTCGGATGATTGGCGACGGAATTGACGACACATCCCTCTCGCGACCGCAGTCAGCTCGCACAGTGGGTACGACGAATACTGCGGGGCGACCAGGTGGACAGCGTGAACGCGTCTCTCAGTCGCGTTCACAGAGTTCTTCGTCGTCATCCGATGACGATTCTAGTTCTAGTAGCGAATCCCCAAACGCAAAGCCCCCGCCGCAAGTTGCTGCGGTAGCCAAAGAGCAACCAACATCAACTCGTCCGCCGGTCTCGGCGCGACGCGCTGGATCTGGTCCTGTCTTGGACGATGCGTGGATTGATGATCACTGCGCATCAGACATAGCTGAGAGCGCACCGCGCATCATCGGACTTGTTGCGATGACTGCGCTTGGAGTTGCGATCACGGCAACGATTTCTGCCATCCCTGAATTTCATGCCCTCGATATGCGTGCAGCCTTCACACGCATCGCTGCATGGGTGATTGCGGTACCGGCACTCGTCGCCGTCGTGCAAGTCATCGCGAAACGCTGCGAGCCTGTGCTCGCGCGCCGCATTCCAATTCTCGCCGCTGCGATGCTCTTCGTCGCTCCACTGTCGAGTCTTGCATTCACTTCGACACCATGGATCGGCGTCTGGCTCGTCGCCGCAATTGCGGCGTTGCCATGGATGATGAGTTATGCCGCCTGGCCAGACGCTCGACAGTTGCGTGACATTCGATCGGATGATTTGATCGTCGGAACTTTCGCTCACCGCACATCTATTGCTTCGACCATCACCGCAGCACTTGCCATTGTCGGCATCGCTACGACGTTGGTCCCGTGGATAATTCATGCGCAAACAGTTGGATCGCCGCTGGGAATCTCGGCGGTGGCAATGTCCGCCGTGGGTTCACCCGTAGGCGGAGTCTTTGCGATCCTCATGGCTTCATTGATCGCAGCAGTTGTCACGCCATCGCTTCGATCGCATGCGCCGCTCGCCGCATGGAGTGCTCTCGCCGTCGTCGCGGCATTCGTCGGTGCAAGCTGCGCATCGATTGGGATCGAGAGTGCGCTAGCCACGCTTGCGCCGGCAGTGTGGATTGCCATTTTCGCTGCATGGTCGGCAATCGCCGCGAGTTCACTCGCAGCCGCTCATTCGCCTCGACAACTCGCGGATGCGATACAAGGAATGACTGACGATGATGCGCCTGCTCTCGTCGCACACGAACGAATCAATGCCGCATGCGTGATGGCATTGACTGCGCTTCTGCCAATTCTTCCGGCGCTCACCGCCTTTCACCTCGTGCGTGGAAGATCGCGCCGCGCTGAGAGCCAACTTCGTTCTCTTGCTAACTTCGAACTTTGGTTCGCAGTTGCGCTGGCACTCACTCTCGTGATCGCCTTCATCTTTCCCGCACCAATCGGCAGTGCTGTTGTGCTTGGACTGCTTGCTGCCCATGCCGCGATTTGTTTCGGTGCGGCAATCACTGTTGGTGCCGACCGTTTCGTTCGATTCCCATCTCCTGCGTCGCTGCTCGCTCGACCAGGCGGCGGACTCGATCTTCCTATTCCACTCGTGAGCGTTCAGAGAACCGCGGAAAATTCGCCAAACCGGCCCATCGTGCATCCATGCGGAACGACAACATGGGGAATCGTCACGGTTGCACTGGGATGTCTCGCAGTCGCAAGCGTGACACGCAGTTGGGCGATGACATTCGAATTGGGGCCCATCATCGGACTCGCAATCTGGATGCCATCATTGATCGCGTCACGCTGCCGACATCAAGACACGCTTCTTCTCAGCGGCCTTGCGACGGCAATGGCTGTGATTGTGATTGCCGCTGGATTCATGCTTGATACTGCTGCAAATCCAGATGAAATGCCAATGATGGTTGCGGTCGCTGGAGCAGCCACTGGTGTCTGGGCCCTGTTGGTTGGCTGGGCATTCAAGGGCATGGCACAGCTAGCGACGCTGACGCGCGCAGCTGCGAAAGTGGAATTCGACGAATTGGGCGAAGCCGTCGCACCGATCGAGCATCCTCTTGCTTCGAGACGACGAGAGGTTCTGATGCGCCGAGTTGTGATCGGAGCATCTGGAGTGACCTCCGCTTCGATGTTGGCGGTTGCGATTCCAAGCGCATCGCCGCTGATTCTCTCGCCCCTCCTTGTCTGTGGAACACTTTCGCTGGCGCTTGCCGCGACCGTCTGGGTTATCGCAAATCTGCGCAATCGCAGGAGCCTTGTTCAGAGCGCCGGACTGTTTACGACGATGTTGCTGGCAAGCTCATTCTTCGCCGCGCTTCCACTTTTCTTTCGCGCTGCTGAAATCGGTGCGCTCGCAGCGCTGAGCGCGCTTCCATTCTGCGCCGTTGCTGCCATTGCGGCGTTACTGACTGCAGGAATTATCAACACGCTTCGTGAACCAAAGTCCGCGCTGTCAGAGCGCACATCGAAGAGTCGCACATCCGCACCGATTCGTCGCAAGACAAGCCAGAAACGAAAGCAACTTGCTTCATGATCGACAGATTTACGAACTGGGGTCTTGCGGGCAAAATTCCACCGCAAGTGGTCGAATTTTTCCCGCAAGAGTAGGGTTGTCAAACAATGAGCAACATCAGTAAAGAAATAATCGAACTTGGCCTCGCCGCAGCGATCGAACAAGCAGAAAAAGGTTGGCGTGAAGGAGGAATTCCAATTGGATCTTCCTTGCTCAATGAAGATGGAGTCATCGTTGCGCGTGGCCACAATCAACGCGTGCAATCCGGCGATCCCACTGCGCATGCCGAGGTTGATTGTGTTCGCAAGGCAGGACGACGTCGCGATTGGCATCGACTGACGCTCGTCTCAACCCTCTCTCCCTGTCCGATGTGTTCTGGAACGGCGATCCTCTTCAAGATTCCACGTGTGATCATTGGGGAAAACAAGACATTCCTTGGTGCCGAAGATTGGATGCGTCAAAGCGGCATTGTGTTGACCGTGCTCGACGACCCCCGCTGCATCGCATTGATGGAAAGAATGAAGCGCGAGCAGCCAGACCTGTGGGCTGAAGACATCGGCGAATGACGCGACTGGGCTCTGTCCGTCTGGGTGCCCTCCATCTGGGCGCAAATGGTCAACCGCACCGGGTCCCGAGCCCCACTCATCCGCCAGACAGTGTTGTGCGCAAGCCTTCTGCGAATTGAATCACAGGCTCGTATCCAATGAGTGCCTTCGCTCGATCGATCGAAGCCATACTGTCGCGAACATCGCCTTGGCGTGTCGGTGCGAATGTCGCCGAGATCTTCGTGCCCAAGATTGCATTCATCTGATCAAGCAATTCGAGCAGGGAAAATTTCGACCCGCATCCGATGTTCATCATTTCGCCTTGCAACTTTTGCTTCGCGGCACCGGCGAGCAAATTGGCGTGCACGGCATTCTCGACGTGCGTGAAGTCTCGAGTCTGTCCTCCATCTCCAAAGATGGTGGGCGAGATGCCTTGGCGCAGATTCGCGGCGAACTTTGGAATCACGGCTGCATACTGCGAATCTGGGCGCTGACGCGGTCCGAAAATATTGAAGTATCGCAAACTCACTGCGGATAATCCATAACAGACACTCCACGCTCGGCAGAGATGCTCGCCTTCCAACTTCGTCACTGCGTATGGCGAGAGCGGATCTGGCGACATCGTTTCGATCTTCGGTAGCGTGGGAGTATTGCCGTACGCGGAACTCGACGCGGAATAAACCACGCGGCCAACACCACCATGGCGCGCGGCTTCGAGCACCGACATCGTTCCAGTGGCATTCGCCTCCTGATACTTCGCGGGGCTCTCAACAGACGCTGGCACGGATCCAAGCGCAGCGAGATGAAAAACAATTTTCGCCCCCTTCACTGCCTGCTGCATTTGCGCTGAATCAAGAATGCTCGCTTCGATAAAAGTAACACGCTCCGATCGGCGATCAAGATTCTCCCGCCGACCATTGGACAAATTATCAATGACGGTCACCCGCGCACCCAATTGATCGAGTGCAGCCACAATGTGTGAACCTATAAACCCTGCTCCGCCGGTGACACACACCGGACAATCGACATACGCCGTGCGATGCTGGGCAAGCCAGCCGCCGGGCGAAGATGTCATGCAGATTTCCAGGATTGCTTGAACGTTTTCAGCGCAGCGACAAACTTGTCATCGAGACCCTTGAATGACTTCGCTGCGGCGAGTTCAGCTCGCAAATCTTTTTGTGGTCCGCGGAAGAAGTCCAACATGTCGCGTTCGAACTGATTGACTTTTTCCTTTGCCACATCGTCCATGAATCCCTTGGATCCAGCGAACATGGAAAGGCATTGGTCAATGGTGTCAAACGGACTGTATTGCCCTTGCTTGAGAAGCTCGACCATGCGTGCACCGCGCGCAAGTTGGCGAGTGGATGCTTGATCAAGTTCTGTTCCAAGCTGAGCAAACGCTTCGAGTTCTCGGTACGCAGCAAGATCGAGTCGCAGCGATCCTGCGACTTCTTTCATCGCCTTGATCTGCGCAGCTCCACCCACGCGACTGACGGAAATTCCCACGTTGATCGCGGGACGCACGCCTGCCGAGAAAAGTTCTGGCTGTAAATAGATCTGACCGTCGGTGATGGAAATCACGTTGGTCGGGATGTATGCAGAGACGTCGCCTTCTTGCGTTTCGATAATTGGCAGTGCGGTCAGCGATCCGCCACCGTTTTCCTTCGAGAGCTTCGTTGATCGCTCAAGCAATCGAGAATGCAGATAGAAGACGTCGCCTGGATATGCCTCGCGACCTGGTGGGCGACGAAGCAAGAGCGAAAGTTCTCGGTATGCAACGGCTTGCTTCGACAAATCGTCGTAGACGCACAGCACGTGTTTCGGTCCTGTGTACGAAGGGTCCTTGCCCTTCCACATGAAATATTCGCCCATCGCGCATCCGGAGTACGGAGCGATGTATTGCATCGGCGCCGACGATGCCGCGCCTGCATTGACGACGATGGTGTAATCCATCGCGCCGTTCTTCTTCAGCACATCGACCACACCCGCGACAGTCGAATCCTTCTGGCCGACTGCGACATAGATGCAAACGACCGCATCGGGGGTTCCCCAATACTGTCGTTGATTGATGATGCAATCCAAGCAGATTGCGGTCTTGCCGGTCTTGCGATCACCGATGACAAGTTCGCGCTGTCCGCGACCTACTGGAACCATGGCGTCGATCGCCTTGATTCCAAACTGCATTGGTTCCTTCACAGGCTGACGCGCTGCAATTCCAGGAGCGACGATGTCAACCTTTCCAGTTTCGGTTGTTCCAAGTGGTGCGCCACCATCGAGTGGCTTGCCAAGCGGATCAACAACGCGTCCGAGCAATTGTGGTCCAACAGGAACTTCCAGAAGTCGTCCGGTCGAGCGAACCGTATCGCCTTCGCGCACGCCTGTTGCGTCGCCGAAGAGCGCAGCGCCGACCGTGTCAGATTCCAAGTTCATCACCTGGCCCATGACCGTTCCACCTTGTGATTCGAATTCGACGAGCTCGCCCGACATCACCTTGCCGAGTCCGTAGATTCGAGCGATTCCGTCGCCGACTTCGACGACCTGTCCAACATCGCTGATCTCCAGCGTGCTGCCGAACTGTTCGATCTCTTGGCGGATGACTGATGCGATTTCGTCTGTCTTGATCTTCATGGTGGGTTCCTCTTAAAAACGAGCTCTCAAACAATAGTTCAGGCGATGAATCTCTTCGAGTTACCGCGAACGGCGGCGCCTCCAGATTCAATAATGGTTTCTTGCAATCGGCGCAGAGTGGTCGCGACGGATCCGTCCACGAGTTGATCTGCGATGCGCAACTTGATTCCACCGATCATCGATGGGTCTGCGTAGTAGTGAAAAATCGCTTCGCTTCCAGTCGCGGCGCGCAACTTTTCGCGCATGAGTGTTTCGGTTGCTCCGTCCATCGGCTGGCCATCAACCGTATAGACATCGACTTCTGTCTTGCCGAAAAGTTTTTGCAGGAGTGTGTCGTACGACTGCCCCATCGCGATCAAATGACCGAGGCGTCCCTTGTGATTCACGACTCGCACGAAGCGATAAATCGCATCACTGACTCGCCCCTTCAGAACTCGTTCGATCGTTGCAGTTCGTGCCGCACGATCAACCGCTGGCGATCCAAGAAATTCCACGAACGCCTTATTTGCGGAGATCACTTCGCAGAGCGCGCTGAGTTCTTCGCCAATTTCTTGCGCGCGAGAATTGCCACCTTCTTTGATCGCCAATTCCAACAAGGCGTTGGCATAGACAGTAGCGATTTCATCGGTGGCGATCATGAAAAACTCAGTTGCGCTTGGCAGACTTGTCGGACATTCCAGCGAGCGATTCTTCAACCATTCGCTTCTGATCGCCAGGATTGATTTCCCGCTTCAGGATGCGACCAGCGATCGAAACAGCGAGCGTGGCTGCATGAGATTCCAATTCTGCGATGGCTGTACGCCGCGCATTCTCGATCTCTTCGCCAGCCCGTCGAGCGCGCTCAGCAAGATCTGCTTCGCTCTTCGCCCGAATCTCGTCACCCATCCGAACCGCTTCGGACTTTGCCTCGCGGATCATCTGGGCGGATTGTTCGAGAGCCTCCGCAAGCTTCTGCTCGAATTCCTTCTGCTTCGATGCTGCAGCAGCACGAGCCGCTTCCGCGGACTCGATCTCATGCAGAATCTTTGCATTGCGGTCGTCAAGACCTTTGAGAATTTTCGGCCAGACAAACATCCCCAGCGCAATCGCAACGACCGCAAAGACCACGATTGTGGTGATGAACGGAAGCAGGTTGAATGCAAGCGGATCAGTTGAAGCGATCAACATCGGACAATCTCCTCAGCGTTTTCATGCGATTCGCATGGACATCCATGCGAATGCATGCAAAGGCATGCGAACCAAAGACACTCGGACCGAATCACTTGAAGTTGAGGAATCCAGCAACGACGGCGAAGAGTGCAACACCTTCGACGAGCGCAGCGGTGAGAATCATGTTGATGAAGATTCGTGTCGCCATCTCTGGCTGACGAGCGATCGACTCGACTGCACTACCACCGATGCGGCCGATTCCAACACCAGCGCCGATGGCTGCGAGACCGCAAGCCAAACCAGCTCCAATTCCCTTGCCCCAGTTGATGGCTTCAACAGGATCATGTCCTTGAGCCAAAACAGCAGCAGATGCAAAGTTGGCGATGACAAGTCCGGCGATCAGTGCGAGAGAGAGGTGGGCGAGCTTCATGGGTGTCGAGTCTCCGTGGGTAAGTGCAATTTTGATACTTGATTCAGGAATGAAACTTGAGGGCGAACATCGCCCGCAAGGGGTGGACAATATACAGATTTCCGTCAATGTGCGGGTTGTTGTGAGAGATGGCCAGAAGCTGGCGCAGATTCGTCGGCATCTCCATGCTCTCCGTGACCTTCTTCCTCTTCATGAGACATCAGGCTGATGAAGACGGCTGTCAAGAACATGAAAATGAATGCCTGAAGAACGGCGACAAAGACTTCGAGAAACGTGATCAAGATGGCGCCAACGCCACTGACGGCGGTGATGCCGCCAACGGCAAATATGCCCAAGCCAGCCTTGATCGCCATCGCACCGAACATCGTCAGGGTGATCAACAATGTGTGACCCGCCACCATGTTGGCGAAGAGCCGAATCGCCAATGCTGCAGGCTTCACAAAGAGCCCAAAGAATTCAACGATAAAGATGATCGGGACGACGAGCCATAGAAAGATCGAACCGTGAACCAGTTCGTGGCCGCCGCACAAATGTTCCAGCCAACCTTTCACGCCCAGTTCGCGAAATCCTTGGAACTGAATGACGACAAATGCCACCAGCGCCAATCCGCCAGTCACGGAAATGCTCGCAGTTGCCGCGCCTCCAAAGATCGCAGAAGTTTCATGCTCTTTGATGTCGAAATGTTTTCCCATCAATCCATACACCGCATCTTGGATGTCGATGAATGGGATCAAACCAACGATATTCAGCGCTAAAATGAAGAAAAAGAGCGAAAGCAAGAATGAGAGATATCGCTTGGTCAACCGTTCACCCATCACTGGAATGAGCATCTCGTTGCGCAGGTAAACAATCACGACTTCGACCAACGCCGAGAATGCACCAATTGGAATGAAGCGCCGATTTCCCATCGAGGCGGGACCCGTTGCGATCGACTTGGCAGCCTTGCTCATCAAGAGATAGAGAACAATTGCGCAGACCGCCAACGTGATCATGCTGAGCATGACTGGTTGATCGAACAATTTGAAGCCAAGGACTCCCTTGTCGACAATGTGGGCGATTGGATCGGATTCATTCGCTAGAAAGAGTGACATTCGCCGCGCACCTCAAAGTCGGATGTGTTATTACCGCGCGTCGCCGACTGCGGCGCGAGGCAAACTGAAGGCAATCACGCCCACTTCCGCAAGAACGACTGCGAAATAGCACGCCCCCACCGCCACCACAAATTGGCCTTTATCACAGGGGGCTTGGGAGTATAACGCCAGGCATGCAACAGGGGTCAGCAGCAGGCGAACGACCGTTCCCGCAAGCCAAACCGTGATGAGGTCGATCGCCAAACGCGGTCGCCAGGGTGCGGTCACGAGCAATCCGGCGATTGACACCGGCACCACCGCAACGAGTGCTCGAACAGCCATTTGCCATCCTTCCCACCCCCAAATTGGTGCGCAGGTCGACCAAATGATTGCCACCACCAAAGCGACTGCGATCATTACCAAGATCACCCATCGCCACGGGATTTTTAGCAGTGGACCGAGATTGAGGCTGGGTTTGGGAGATGGATCAGGCATGGTCTTCATCACTATTCTTCCATTTTTCCTGCCGAAATTGGGGCGGCGGCGTTTTCCCTTTGGATTTATCCATTCGGTCAAGGGCGGAATTCAACTTGAGCGCCCCTCGAATGAGCGAATAGGTTGCAACGGTCAGTCCCGACCCCGTCCCGATGAGGGCTCCGACGGTCTCGTTACCAAGCCATTTTCCGACGATCCATCCCAAGAAGGCCCCGGCCAGCATTTCTGTAACGAACTGCCAGCCCAGCCCCATCATTTTCCAACCGATACGAACTTGCGCCTGCTCATCCTGGACGCTGCCGCTGGATGGCCGTGCTGAAGATGACTCTTTGGAATCCAAGAGTGCATAGTAATGACTCCCAGCGCAGAGGCGACCGCTACTATCCTCTCCCGCCATGTCGATCCCAGAGAATGAAATTGTTGATGTCACTCCCAAGAAACTCACGCTGAGCGAGAATCTCTTTGTGCCCAGCATCATCAAGGGACTCGGCACGACTCTCAGGCATTTCTTTGAGAATGTCGGACGAGACGGGACGAACAAGAAAAATCTATGGGTTGTTCAGTATCCCGAACAGAAGCGTGACGATCGCCCCGTCGAAGAAGGCGGACAATTTCGGCCGACGTTCCGTGGAGTGCATCGATTGAACAAGGACGAAGATGGTCGCGTCCGATGCGTCGCATGTTTCATGTGTGCGACTGCCTGCCCTGCCAACTGCATTCACATTGTCGCCGCAGAAAGTCCATGGGACGACCGTGAAAAATATCCAAAGCAATTCGATATCGATGAACTGCGCTGCATTTATTGCGGCATGTGCGAAGAAGCCTGCCCAGTCGATGCGATCGAATTGACTCCCCATTACGAAATCGCTGGATTGACTCGCGCAGAGATGATCTTCGACAAGTCGAAACTGCTGGAAATCTACGACCACACCGTCGCTGAAAAGCCGATGTGAGGTCGGCGTTTTCCAGAACTGGCTTTTATTTTCCGAACATCTTCTTGAATGTATCGATCGTTCCGCCGATGTTTTCGATTCCCTTTTGAATCTTCTTGCCATCGAGCGACGATGCATCAAAGACCATCTTGACTTGACTCTGGAGCGGTACAGGTTTCCCGTCCACATCGCCAAGCGGTCCCGACAGAGTGATATCAACCTGCATCAATTCACCCGGATCCACCGGCAAACTCTTGATTGCTTCGCTGAGTTGCTGCATCGTCGTAGAAAGTCCAGCCGATGCGCCGCCAACCGATCGACCAAGTGATGAGAGCGGATACCGGCAGGTGATGGCGTTGGCATACGGTGGCGTCTTGGCAAGATCGATATCGCCTGACAACTTCAGAACTTGTTGCCATTGATCCCCGAATTTTCCTGCTTTCACGACGAAATCCTTATACGTCAAGCTGCCTTTGCGCACCGTAATCACGAGTGGTTCGATGCGAGCAGGAATCGTGTCTGACTTGGCATCCTGCGCAAGCGCCAACATTCCGAGCACTTGATTGCTTCGCACAACTTCGACGTCGCCCGCTTCAATGCGCGCATCGAGATCAAACTCCGCGAGCTTGCCATCAAGCGGATACGACGCCTGCGAAACGAGCAGTCGAATCGGCGGCGCCTTACGAATATCCGCCAGAATGGGATTGAGCGGTTCCAGAATGCGCCGCTGCAGAACTTTATTGATCGTGAATGTGACCGAGAGTGGATTTGCAGAGGTGATGACCGCCTTGCCACTTCCGATATCGATCTTGGGCGCAATCACAGATAAATACTGAGTCTTCAATTCGGCCTTCACCACCGTGATTGGCAGTCCGTTGGCCGCGGTCACGACATTCGCATCGACGGAGGTATCAATTTCTGGTCCCAGCGCATCGACCAATTGTCCACCCTGACCTGCTGCGGCATCGACAATCGCCGTCGGAACTTTCACCGCTCGCACTTTGGCCGTCCATGCTCCGGCAAGCGCATCGAAAACGCCGGAGGCATTGGAGAGTCCGCGACCGCTGACTTGCGCGGTGATCGAACCACTCTTTGCACCACCGCTCGTCATTGAAAGCGCCATCGATTCGCTCAGGCGAGGCGATTGAACATCGACGTGCGTTGCGCCAAGTGAAACGATCGGTTTTCCTTTGGGCTCAACTTCAATCGCCGCAAGATCGAGCGCGAGGTCGCATGAACCTGCAAGAATTCCACTTGCTGGGATCGTCAGCGATTTCACGTGAGCGCTCAAATCAATCGAACCCAACCGTGTCACTGCTCCCGATGCATCCTTCGTCCCACGCGACCAATCAATGAGCGCAAGGGCAAGCGGGCCTGGAATCTTTAACTGCATTTCACTTGCTTGAAGCACAAGTGGATTTGCGGCTTTCGCGCCATCGGCTCCTGCTGGACCCGATCCAACGAAGAGCGCACGCAAGTCGCCGCTGGCTGCGATTCCAAACGAAATCGCTCCCGGCGCTGAATCACCCACTTGGAATGTTCCATTGAGTCCTGCATTCAATTCGCGCTCAAATCCAGCAGACTTGATCGTGACGGCAGTCGCTCCCACAGAAAGTTTCGGCTTGCCTGCAGGCTCGATGGTGATCGCAGCAAGATCGAGTCGCATATCGACTGACCCTGTTGTTGCCGCACCAGCCGGGAGCGTGAGCGAATTGATATTGAATGCAGCGTTGATATCGCCAAGTTGCGTAATCGACTGCGAGAGCGCATTCGATCCGCCGTTCCAATCTGCCAATGCGATCGCGAGTGCTCCTGGAATCTTGATTGAACACGTGCTTGCTTTGAGCGACAATGGATGCTCTTGAGCAGATGTCGACGGGCCCAGCAACGATCTCAAATCGCCGCTCGCATCGAGCGCAATTGATAGATTTCCTGCCGCACCCGCACCGACCTTAAATTGTCCAACGATCGACGCCTGCGCGCGCTCGGCCAAGCGTGGACTCTTGACACTCACCGTAACTTTTTCAAATGCAATTGCAGTGCGATTGGGCGGAGCAATCGATCCTGGTTCAACGACGAGGCTCATCACGATGGATGCGTCGCCTGCGCGCCCAGTCCATCGGCAACTTTCTATATCGATTGATCCAATGATCGATCTGCCGCCACTCTTGGCGACGAGTGGGCGCCAGTCAACTCCCGATCGCAACCCGAGCGCTTGCTCGACGATTTCCGATGGAATATCGAAACTTCCAGTGGTTTTTGCAATGTCGATCTGCATCGGAGTCGGCGGGCTTTTCGCATCGGCCGCAGCGTGTCCAGGGGTGAGTGTTCCAGAACTTTTCAATGCCAAACGGGGCAAGCTGATGTCCGCCGCGAACGAATCCTTGGACTGCTCGCGGTTGAACGAACCCTTGACCGTGCCAGGCCCAACGAGTGCGGCGCTGCCTTCACCGGCATCGATCATCGTGGCCAAGGTGTCGCCCGAAGCGATCGCCACATCGAATGTCGATTGAAATGCAGCGTTTGCAAAGTCAGCGATTCGCATCGTCGCAGCGATCGTCGCCGCTTCACGCGGCGCGTTTGCAGCGTTGGATGCATCCAACAACTTCAATCGAACCTGCGCATCGACGCAGCCGATCGAACCATCAGGACGTGTTGAAAGCGTTGCAGTCGTGGCGACTCCCTGCAGTCGACCGCCATGAATCAGACCAGGTGCTGCTGCGAGATCAATCGCATCCGAAGAAACCTTTGCGGTGATCGATGCTGGCAGAATCTGACCCGCGGAAACAGAATCCCATGTACCGCTCATCGCCGCGACTTGAAGAGCGATGCGCGAAGGCGAAGCCAGCACAACCTGTGGGCCTGCGAAACGCGCAACGATCGACGGAGGAACGGACAAGGAACAATCGATCGGTTGCGTTGAAAATCCGGTGTTTGTCCATGCGATGTTTGTCGCGATATTCGTTGCCCCAAGCGCAAGGCTGATCGATGCGTTTCCGCCTTGTTTTCCGCCATCATTTTCGATTTGAGCCGCAAGGGATGTGACCGCCGCATCGCTCAGAATCGCGCGCAGATTTGGATCGAGCCACGCCATATTCGCAAGCACCATCGGCGCGAGTTGCACGCGACCCTTTGCACGTGCCGCATCAACTGCGAGCCCTTGGTCGTTCACTAAACCTGTGATGACCTCATCCACAGCAATCGCAGACCCATCGACAGATGACCGCACGCCTAAGGTGACCGCCTTCGTGGGGTCAGATGTCTCCACCAAAATCGTCGTTGCACCAACTGACAACGACATCGTCGGGGAGATCTTCAGCACCATCGGCGCTATCGACACGCTGACATTCATCCGCGCATCCTTCCACGGCATCGCTGTCTTGGCAGCGGGAATCGGCATGGAGATTGCAGAGCCTTGGATTGAAACTAAAAATGGCGCAGTGATTCCCATGCTCGGCGGCACGAGCGCAGGATCGATCTGCGCCGTGACCGCAAGCCGATCGATCATTACAAGATTGCCAACTTCTGCAAGTCCACCACTTGCGCTGAACGAAAACTTCTCCGACGAAATTTCCGCACTGCCCGATCTCCCCTCAAGAGTGATCTTGGCATTGAGCAACATTCCAAGGTCGCGACCACCATCAAGTTGGGATGGCAGATATGGAGCGAGCGCCGATGTCGGAAGATTGACCAACGAGATCGATCCTGCGAGCGAACGTTTCGCAGCATCCATTGGGCTTGTCGCATCAACATTGATTGTCGAATTGGCGGATTCTCCAGTGAGAAGTCGAATGGTGGTGTTTCCCGTAACTCGCACTGCATCCGCGAATTTTACAGATGTAATTTTGAGTGAGAGCGACTCAACTTCCAGCGGAACTCCCGCAGAAGGAATTGCCAGAGCACTCGCTTGAAGATCGAGGTCGATGGATGCGCCATTGAGATTGACCGAACCATCTTTGGCGAAAAGTTCGCCGATCACGCCATTGAGCGAGAGCGATCCCGCCTTCTCTCCTACTTTCGTGACCGCCGAAAACGCGGCGCGTACGCCAGCATTTTCGACTGAAATTTTTCCCTTGAGTCCACTGATTTCAATTTTTGGATCGGACTGAGAACCCGTCGCAGTGAATTGCAGGCCTGCAATTTCCAACACCGCCCCGCGCAGAGTCTCCGCCAATGAAGCAGTTGGCGCAGTCGGTGCTGAGACCGCGACTGGAGCCTTGGCTGGCGTCGGCGATACAAAAAGTTCAGTCAGTGAAAGCGATCCATCGGGTCGATACGCCGTCGCGATAATTCCTGAAAGAATGACATGCGGTGATTCCGACTGCCGTGCAAGCGCGATCAATCCATTGTTCGCAGTGACATCAAGAGTGATCGATGCGCCGTCAGCGCCTTTGATCGAAAACCCTTTGATGACTTGCGGGCCAGACCATGACAGAGACAATTCGGCAAGTGATACTTGTCCGCGCACCAGCGGCGATACAAATCCAACCGCCATGTTGCGACCGAATGATCCCGAGAGAATCGTTGGCAATAATGCGATGAGCAATCCAAGGAAGACGATGCCCCCTGCGAGTGCGATCAAACCTCTGCGAAGCCATTTGCGGCGAATGTCGAGTTTCATATGAGCCGAGCAGTCTATAGAAGGAGCAACTTCCAATCCCCCAAAGGCAATTGCTCAGTTCAGTCCACGAATGCTGGCTTGGGTGCAATGTGACAGAGCATGCGTTCGAGCGCTTTGCGTGCGAATTTGCGCGCATCAGGGTGAACGCGGATTTCGTTGACAACTTTTCCCGCCGCCAATTCATCCAGGACCCATGCAAGATGCTGCTGGTCGATTCGGTACATCGTCGTGCATAAACATTGGCAACCCGACAGCATCTCAACCTCCACGCCTCGAAGAGCTGCCACACGAGACAAGCGAGTCACAAGGTGCACTTCTGTTGCGACTGCAAACTTTGCACCAGCCTTCGCTGCTTCGATCGTTTTGATGATGTACTCAGTTGATCCTGAGAGATCCGACTTATCCACGACCTCCTGCGAACATTCCGGATGGACCAAGATTGTGGTGCCGTCCTTGCGTGCGCGGATCGCATCGACATGCTCTGGGCGAAACAATTTATGCACGCTGCAGTGCCCCGCCCACAAGATGACATCGACAGCGCGAATGACTTCTGCTGACAATCCTCCGTGATCCTTTTTCGGATCCCACAGTGCAGTCTGCGCAGGAACTTTCGCTTTCACAGCATCGATCTCGGTGATCAATCCTCGTGCATGCGCCGTGTTTCTGCCGAGATGTTGGTCTGGCAGAAAGAAGACTTTTATTTTTTCGTCCTTTTCGCGCGGCGTGTCGCCGCCTGCGAGCGCCCACTCAAAAATCTGCTTTGCATTTGAGCTCGTGCAACATGCGCCGCCGTTCTTACCGACAAAGGCCTTGATCGCCGCACTCGAATTGACATACGTCACGGGAATCACCCGAAACTTCTGTTGCTTCTTGGACGCATCTTTCTCCTTCAGCGCAGCAGTGATGAAGTCCCATGCATCAACTGCGTCTTCATATGCCGCCATGTCCGCCATCGAACAACCCGCGCCGAGGTCGGGCAAAATCACCCGCACCGAATCGTCGGTCAAGACATCAGCGGTTTCCGCCATGAAGTGCACACCACAAAAGATGATGAACTCGGTTGCACGGCGCTTCGCTTCAGCCGCCGCGGTTTGACTCAACTTCAGGCTGTCGCCGATAAAATCAGCGTGCTGGATGACTTCATCTTGTTGATAGTGATGCCCCAAGATCATCAACCGATCGCCAAACTCGCCTCGCCGAGTGCGAATCCACTCTGCAAGCGCAGATTCAGGGGCGTCGCGGTACTTCTGAGGAATCTCGGGCTGCCAAAGCATTCACTGGATGGTATCCAAGCATTTTTCGGACCCTTTCGGGTCTGGAGAAGGACCGGCAGCCAATAATTTTGGATTCGTTTTGCTTTTTGGCTGCGCTGTGGGATGATCCAAGACCCCACGTACGCCCCATGAAAAATACAGCCACCAACCCCGAACTGTGCAGTTCAGCGGGAGTGCTCTTCGCAGCACTCGTCGCAGTGACAACCTCTGCGCTGATCACCTCCCCAACCACTGCAATACCCCCGACCCAAACGATTCAGTTGCTCGCGCCAGACGGCGCGTCGTTTGACGAGTTCGGCAATGCGGTTGCCCTCTCGAATCTCGCAGGACTCACTGGGGCGCAACCAAATATTGCAATCGTGGGAGTGCAGTTTGACTCGATCGGAACTGGAGCGACAGCATTTGAACGCGGATCGGTAAACGTCTTTACTTTGGGCTCTAGCGGAGCCTGGGTCTTCGAAGCAAAGTTGACGGCATCCGATGGGGGTTCCAGCGATCATTTCGGAGCTTCGGTTGCGATCTTCGGCAACACCGCAGTTATTGGGGCGCCCGATGATGACGGTAGTTTTGTGGACCAAGGTTCGGCCTACATCTTTCAGCGCAGCACGGCCGGAGTCTGGACACAAGTCGCGAAATTGATCGCCACCGATGCCGCTGCGTATGACTATTTCGGATTTTCGGTTGCGATCTCCAACACCGTCGTTGCAACATCAAACTTTGGAGACGTTGTCGCCGTTGGCGCACCTTATAAAGACATCACGACAAGCAGCGTTCTGTACGCCGAACAAGGCGCCGCATATTTCTTCAAACGCGCAACAGCTGGGACATGGTCGCAGGAAGCAAAGGTTGTTGGAACAAGCACCGCTGGCGCAGGTCTCGACACTCCCGCCTACGACCATTTCGGCTGGGCGGTTTCACAGTATGGCACTCGCGGGCTCGTTTCCGCACCACTCGACGACATTAACGGTGTTCTCAACGAAGGCTCTGTCTATACATTCACGCGCGCATCGAGTGGAGTGTGGAGTCTCGAAGCGAAGATGATCGCGAACGAGGCACAACGAGCCGCTGAAGATGAGTTTGGCTATTCCGTCAGCCTCTTCGATAACCAATTTATTGTCGGCTCACCCTTTGACGACTTTGGAGTCACTCCTGATGTCGTGTTCAATCAAGGCTCCGCGTACATCTTCCAACTTTCTGGCGCCGCGACGTGGACGCAAGAAGCAAAGATCTTCGCCGCTGCTGGCACTGGGTACGCAAATTTCGGGGTCGCCGTTGGACTCCAAGGAAATCTGGCCGTTGTGACTTCGCCCTACGACGATACGACTGCTCAAGGCGGCGCCGCTACGTTTGCCAACCTCGGATCCGCGTATCGCTTTACGCAAGTAACTCCGTCGACATGGGGAGCGCAAGCAAAATTCACTTGCCTTGTGGGACAACCAGAACTGCTCTTTGGGATGTCGGCCTCTGTCTACGGCGAAGAGACCTTGATCGGCGCAACTTTAGCTGACGTCGCTTCACCATTGAAGATCGACCAAGGGGCGGCATACATCTTCGACTTGACACCGTTGGACTGCAATAACAATGGAAACCCTGATGCCGACGACATTGCTCAAGGCATTTCCCAAGATTGCAACGCCAACGGAATTCCAGATTCGTGCGACATCGCTGCTGGAACTCCAGATGTCAACAACAATGGCGTTCCAGATACATGTGAGATTTCACCGACAAGTGTTGCAGCAACGGATGGAACGCTGACGACGGGTGTCGACGTGACATGGGCGACACTCGAAGGCGCCACGGGATACCAAATCTTCCGTGCACTCGGCACGACTGGTGTCGCTGCGCAGATTGGCACGGTGGGCGCAGTGTTGACATACTCCGATACGACTGCTGTTGTAGGAACTCTTTATACATACTCAGTGAAGGCGATTACGCCAGACGGATTGACTGGGATAAGTTTGGGCAACACAGGTTGGCGAAACATTGCAGCACCTCTGAGCGTTGCGGCCACCGATGGAACACTGACGACTGGTGTGACTGTGACATGGGCCGCTGCATCTGGTGCGACGGGATATCAAGTATGGCGCGCACTCGGCGACGGTGTTGCGGCGCAGATTGCAAACCTCGGCGTCGTGCTGACCTATTCCGATACCACTGCGGTTGCAGGAACTTCGTACACGTACACGGTCAAGTCAAAGACATCTTCTGGCGTGAGCGCAGCGAGCATTGGAAACACGGGCTATCGAAATCTCATTGCCCCACTCAGCGTTGCGGCGACCGACGGAACGTTGACGACTGGCGTGACAGTGACATGGGCGGCATCAACTGGCGCCACGGGCTATCAAATATGGCGTGCGGTCGGCGTTGCCGCTGCGACGCAGGTCGGGACAGTTGGCGCTGTGCTGACCTATTCCGATACGACAGCTGTTGCAGGCACTACATACACATACACCGTCAAAGCGACTGGTGCGGTTGGCGTGAGTGCTGCGAGCACTGGCAACACGGGATACCGAAATCTCAGTGCGCCACTCAGCGTTGCGGCCACCGATGGAACAAGCACAGCAAACGTCACAGTGACATGGGCGGCATCAACTGGTGCGACTGGATATCAAGTGTGGCGCGCAATCGGCGCAGCTGCTGCAACAAAGATTGGAACAGTTGCGGCAGTATTGACATACGCCGATACGACTGCTGTTCCTGGCACTTTGTACACATACATCGTCAAATCAACAGGCGCCGTTGGCGTGAGCGCAGCGAGTGCGAGCGACACGGGCTATCGAATGTTGAGCGCGCCGCTGACAATCAGCGCAACGGATGGGACATTGACGACTGGCGTCACAGTGACATGGACTGCATCAACTGGAGCAACGGGATATCAAATTTGGCGTGCGCTCGGCGCCGGCGTTGCAACACAGATTGGCACAGTGGGTCTCGTACTGACATATTCCGACACGACTGGCATTCCGGGCACTTTGTATACGTACACCGTAAAGGCGACAAGCACAGCTGTCACCGTGGCGAGTGCGTCAAACACCGGCTATCGAAACCTCACTGCGCCACTCAGCGTCGCGGCGACCGACGGAACATTGACTACTGGCGTGACCATGACATGGGCGGCTTCAACAGGCGCGACTGGATATCAAGTGTGGCGCGCACTCGGGGCAGGGGTTGCGGCACAGATCGGAACAGTCGGCGCAGTGCTGACATATTCCGATACGACTGGTATCGCAGGAACGTCGTACACATACACCGTTAAAGCAACAGGCGCAGTCGGTGTGAGTGCGGCAAGTCTTGGCAACACGGGATACCGAAATCTCACGGCGCCTCTGAGTGTTGCCGCCACCGATGGAACAAGCACAGCAAACGTCGCAGTGACATGGGCGGCATCAACTGGCGCGA
>CAIXJC010000040.1 GCA_903919715.1 uncultured bacterium
AATTCACTCCGACCACTTCACGCCAGTTGATTCCCATTGACCGCTCTTCGCACTTTTCAATACGGCATCGCACACCTTGCCCGTTTCGAGTGCTTCACGAAAAGTTGGATGAGCCGCAGTGCCGTCTTCCAATGACTTGAGAAAGTCCGCGAGATGATGGATGAATGAGTGCTCATATCCAATCGTCAATCCTGGCACCCACCAATTTTTCATGTATGGATGATCGCCGTCAGTGACGTGAATCGATCTCCAACCGCGCAATCTCGACTCATCGCTGTGATCGAAATAGTCCAGGCGATGCAGATCGTGAAGATCCCACGACATGGATGCGTTCTCGCCATTGATCTCGAAGAAATACTTTGCCTTATGCCCGCGGGCGTAACGGGTGGATTCAAAGTTGCCAAGAGATCCATTGGTGAAGTCGCAAAGAAACGCGCACGCGTCATCAATGCCAACATCCTGCACATTTCCAGTCAGCGTGTGCTTGCGCTGCTTGACGAAAGTTTCGGTGCGTGCAACAACGCGGGAAATTCCGCCATTCAACCACTGCGCCGTATCAATGCAGTGTGCGAGCAAGTCGCCAGTCACTCCTGAACCCGCCGCATTGGCATCGAGTCGCCAGAGACCTTCTCCTCCTTGAGGCAACTCTGGGCTGATCGTCCAGTCCTGCAAAAACTGCGCGCGAAAGTGAAAGATTTTTCCCAGACGACCTTCATCAATGATCTGCTTTGCCAGCGTCACTGCGGGAATGCGTCGATAGTTGTACCAAACAGTATTTGCAACGCCGGCTTTTTCGATTGCGGCAACCATCCGTTCTCCATCGCTGTTGTCCATCGAAAGCGGTTTTTCACAGAGCACCATCTTGCCGGCATTCGCCGCTGCGATTGCGATCTCGCAGTGCAAATTGTTTGGCGTACAAATGTCGACCGCATCGACATCATCGCGCATGACGGCCTCGCGCCAATCAGTCACGACATGTTTGTAACCCCACGTATCAGCAAACGCCTTGGCTCTCGCTGGATCACGTGCACAAAGCACCTGAAGCACTGGCTGATACTGCGATGGAAAGAAATACCCAACTTTCTTATACGCATTGGAATGCGTCTTGCCCATGAAGCCGTAACCAATCATCGCAATACGGAGTTCTTTCTTTGCGTGATTCATATTGATTTACCAAGCCTGACCATGCGCATCTCGCACTTGAATCATCACAGCAAGAATGTCATTCCATGTCTTGGGACGCGCCATCACATCATTTGGAAACATGCAACCGTCCCAGCAAATGTGGCCAAATCGCGCAAGCGGCCGCTTATTTTCTGTCAGCCAATATCCCGCGGCCTTGACGATGTCGAGTTTTCCATTTGGATCGTTCGGCAAACAATGACGACCGGTCTTGTCGTGCGTGCCTGAACCATGAACGGTGCCGTCGTTCTGTGCGATATGCACATCGATCGTCCATGGCCGAAGTGCATCGGTCAACAGCGTGTATGCATTCCAGAACTGTGCCTGCGTGTGACGCGGCTTCAGCAGCGATTGCTTGGGCGCATTATGTCCAAGCAGATACAAATAGGTGTGCGCAAGATCAGCTTGGAAGCCAAGATTTTCTGGCATCCCGACGCCTTCAAGAATTTGCAGCATCGACTTCCATCCATGCATTCCAGCCCAGCAAATCTCCCCTTCCGCTGCGAGACGCTCGCCGTGCGCCTGCGCAATCTTGGTCGCCTCCTTGAAAGTCGAAATGATTTTCTTTGTATTGCCCGCAGGATCTGTTTCCCAGTTCTTTGCGGAGTCGGCTGAATCAATACGAATGATTCCATAATGTCGAATCCCAAGATCGCGAAATTTCTTCGCGATGCGGCAGGATTTTTTTATTTGGCTAAGAAACTTTGTGCGCTCGGATTTCGAACCCATCGCAGAACCTCCACCCGTCGGCGCCCAGATCGGTGCGACAAGCGATCCAATGACCAAATCTTTTTTCGCAACCTTTGCCGCGATCCGTTTCAATTGATCGTCCGTCGAATCAATGCCGACGTGCGGATCGAAAAGAAAAAGATCGACTCCATCAAACTTAACACCACCCACCGATGCACGCGCCGTGAAATCGAGCATCGCATCAAAGCCGATGATGGGCTCGGCTCCAGGCGCACCTTTGCCGACAAGCCCGGGCCAGAGTGCGTTATGAAGATTGGGAAGTTGATGAGATGGATTGTGAAGTGTCGTCATGGCTTTGAATTGATATTCGGTGCGTGCGGATTGACTTGCGGACCAAAGTATCGCAGAACGACGAGGTCCTCGGTCGCACTTGTATTTTCATATGTCACACCACGCAGCGCAGCAGGTTCGGTGACGAAAACTTCATCCTCGGTCATCTCATGAAAGCGAATCAACTTTGGGCAATTCAGTTTCAAATCGTTGATCTTTCCTTCACCCTGCACGACGATGATCGAATTCGCGCCGAGATCTTTCACTGTCACTTTGCCACGCGGCGCGACAGTCAATTCCTTCGCTGAAAAATATTGGATGCCGTCGATACGACCATAGACAATCCATTTGTCCGCATGCGTGTCCGTCTGCGTGTCGACGATCGGCCGAAGAAAATGATTCGACTTGAAGTTTGGATCAAGATTGCCAGCCCAGTCGAGTTGATCAACAATGAAGTCAATGTCATTGTGCTTATTCTTGGGCATATCTTTCACCAAGAGTTCTCGTGGCACTTCGCGCCCTTCGACAAGATTCTGATACATGCCAAAGACATCACTCCCCCACTGCGGTTCGTATGTGCATAGCGAACCAGGCGCATGCAGAATCGCAGGCGGAATCAGCCAACCTGTGCCAACTTCCAACTGATATGCACGACTCAGTGATGTGATCTTGTTGTCGCCCTTGCTCCAATCCGCGATACAGCGGCGGACCTGATCACGCGTTGTGCCGGGCTCGAAACCCATAAACGTATATGGGAAATTGTTTCCCACATTGTTGTGCTGCGGCGGGAAGTAGTACCCCTCAGGCTTTCCTTCACGTCCAACAAGTTTCGCCTGCTTGAAATTTTGGTGCATGTGATGCGGGATCGGTCCCATGTTGTCGAAGAACTTGGAATAAACCGGCCACTTCTTGTATTTCTTCCAGATCGCACCGCCGACGATCTCCGCACCAAACTCCGCGACAAC
>CAIXJC010000041.1 GCA_903919715.1 uncultured bacterium
CAAACGACATTCCAACCACGGCGGGTTGGTACGACTCGACGCCAGGAACGGCAAATGTTGTTGGCGCAACCCAGAAGGTCAAGTTGTTGCAGATCTCACGAGTTGCTGGAAACATGGCTGCCTTCACCGCAAACATCACCACGGGATACAAGGCAACTGGAACAACCACGCCACTCTTTGGATTTGGAAGCTTCTCGATCGGTACGGGCGGACCGGATTCTGATAGCGACGGCATCCCTGATCCGATTGATAATTGTCCAACGATCGCCAATCCAACCCAAGCCAACAACGACGGGGATTCACAAGGCGATGTGTGCGATGCTGATGATGACAATGACGGTGTCATTGACACGGTCGACAACTGCTCGTTGATCGCCAATCCAACCCAAGCCAACAACGACGGGGATTCACAAGGCGATGTGTGCGATGCTGATGATGACAATGACGGTGTCATTGACACGGTCGACAATTGTCACTTTGTCGCAAATCCAACCCAAGCCAACAACGACGGCGATTCACAAGGCGATGTGTGCGATGCTGATGATGACAATGACGGTGTCATTGACACGGTCGACAATTGTCACTTTGTCGCAAATCCAAGCCAAGCTGACTGCAATGCCAATGGCATCGGCGACATCTGCGAGACCAATGCTCTCGACTGCAACCTCGATACGGTTCCAGACACATGCCAAGGAGCGATCATGTACAGCAGTACATCGCCCAATCTTGGGGCTCCAAGTGGAGATGATGTGCGCACCTTCACATTCAGTGATCTGTCATTTGCGGAATCATCCGTGCAATTGACGATCGACGTTCGAGGAGATCTCAACGGCGCAACAGAATGGATTGATGTATCGCTCAATGGTGGCACTTCGCGGCGGTTCTTTGACAGCGGGGGCAACGACTGCCCCGAGACGCCAGATCGCGCAGTGATCGTGCTTGCGCGCGAACAGTTTGCGGCACTCATCGGAACCAGCAGGTCGCTCACCATTTCGCTCTCGTGTCCAGCGACGGTCGATCCAACGGAATGCAAGGGGACTGGTCTTACGCAATTTGATATTGCGTATGTTGGAATCAACGCAGTGAGCGGAGATTGTGACGGCGATCATCGTCTTGATGTCTGCGAAATCCACGACGGAATCGCATTGGACTGTAACAATAACAAGCGGCCAGATAGTTGCGATATTGCAAGTGGATTCGCAATCGACTGTAACAACAACGGGATCCCAGATTCTTGCGATGTGGGTGGATCGAGTGCGATCGACTGTAACGCAAATTCCATCCCAGATTCCTGCGATATCGCCGCTGGAACGAGTCATGACATCGATTCAAACGGAAAGCCCGATGAATGCCAAACTGTCACTGTTCCTGGGAATTACGCCAACATTCAGGCGGCGATCAATACTGCGCCCGCTGGGCAGATGCGAATCGTTGCGCTTGGAGCCGGAATATTTGCTGGTCCAATCAATATTGACGGGAAAGCGATCGTGATTCGCGGATCGAGTGCAGCAACTTCGATCATTCAGGGAAGCGCTGGAGCCACAGCATCGGTCGTGGTTTTCAATAATGCGCCCGCTCTCGCTGCAGTTGAAAAGGTGACCATTCGTGGCGGATTGTCTGGGTCCCCAATTCCAGGAAGTCCGCAGTACAACGTTGGAGGCGGTGTCTTTTCCAATAATAGTGCCGCGAGCATTCGCGACTGCATCATTGAAGAGAACACTGCTGGCTTTGGTGGTGGTATTTACTGCTTGCAGAGCACCAGCAGTATCGAGCGGTGCATTGTGCGGAACAATCATGCAGGTTCGGATGGCGGTGGGATTCTGCTATATGGGGGCGCTCCTCATGTCACTGATACGGTCGTCGAAGGAAATTTTGCCAACAGTCGCGGTGGCGGAATGCACATCGTTCAAGGAACACCTCAATTGCTGCGAACGGCAATCCGTACGAACACGAGCAACAACATTGTTGGCGGGCTTTCGTGGGCCAGTTCAGGCTCACCAAGCGCATTCTTGACGCTTCATAATTGTGTTGTGACGGGGAATACAGCAGCCATTATTCAAGGAGGAATCGGCATTCTGCCCAATGGGCCGACTGCGACGATCGCACTCACGGACACAACCGTCTGCAGCAATCTGCCGCGCCCAAATATCAGTGGACTTTGGGCGGATTTAAGTGGCAATACCGTGTGCGACTGCGCAGGTGACGTATCTGCCGATGGATTGATCAACGGTATAGACCTCAGTACGGTCCTGAGCGATTGGGGCCTCTGCTCGGGGAATTGTCCAGCGGATATCAATCACGATGGTGAAGTGAGCGGTTTGGACCTCTCGATCATCCTGTCTAGCTGGGGAACGTGTAACAACTGATTTGATGTGTGTATGAGTGCATCGTCTATGCCCTGCTCGATCTGCGAGCAGGGCGAGGGACGCCTGTTGCTAGGGCTTCAGATCGTCACGCCTTGATGCAGCCACGATGAGTCAGCGCCATTGATTTGAGAGGCAGCACTCCCGTCCTCAACCGCGACCATCCCTCACGCCGCGGGTGGTGGCACCATCAAACCTGCCCGCTTGAGCGCTCTGATGGAAACCATGCGAATGGCGAACAGCGCGACGAGGAGGCAGCCGACGCCGACGGCAATCCATCCCCATCCTTGCTTTGCGAGAAGCTCTTGCAAGTCATGCGCTCCAGTTGCTGCGGCAGTCGCAGCAGTTCCACATATAAAAAATGTTCGCGGAAGCATTCCGATCCCGGTTCCTGCGAGAAACGGAAGTGCCCTTACGCCTGCTGCGCCCATGGCTAGATTGGCGATCGCAAATGGTGAATTGGGAGGAAGGCGAAGGAGCAGGATGAGGAAAAAAGTTCGGTGTTGATTTGATTCAACGAGCGCTGTGCGGATGACTCGGCCGCGTGGATTGCGGTCGATCAATCCAATGATGGAAGCGCCGCTGATGATGCGTGCAAAGAAAAAACCAATGGTCGCGCCGCCGAGTAGGCCGCACATGACAGCAATGGTTCCATACTCAGCGCCGAAGACCCAGCCTCCGAGAATTGCTTGTGCATAGGGCGGGAGAAGTCCAAATCCAGTGGTGATTGCGAATATCCCAACGAAAATAAAGAACTTCCCATTTGGTTGACTTCGCAGCCAATCTCCAACAGGTCCAATTTCAGTGAGAAGGAGTATCCCCAGATATGCGGGCACCAGCATCCACAAAATCCCAAGTGCGATCACCAGATTTCGCCGGAACTTTGAGGTCGTATGGTGTTGTGGTTCCAAGTTCATTTGTTGGTTGAGCCTATCACTTTGCGAGGCTGATCCAATACATCCGAACTGCGAGAATTGCACAGAGGAGTGCGAAGGCGAGGGCGATTTTTCGCACTGGAAGTTTGTGAACGAACGATGCGCCAATGAATGCGCCGATGAATGCTCCAGGCGCTAAAGCAACTGCAAGCCAGGCAGCCGAACTCATTGTGATTGGATCGCCTGCAGGAGTCGTCACGGAAGAGAGTGTCGAATATTTCAAGATCACGCCGGCGAGCACCGTTGGTAGAACCAAGAACGCGCTCGTGGCAATGGTGGTGCGAATGTCGAATCGATTGACGAATCGCATCATCGGTACGGCAATCAGCCCGCCGCCGATTCCCAGCAAACCAGAGAGCGTTCCCATCGCCGATCCGACAATCGAGGCAGCGCCCCAGCTATGGTTTTCAGGAAGTCTGGTTGAGTTTGAATCCGCAGGTTTTTCTCGCCAGCGACGACTCACTTCCGAAATTGCAACATAGATCAAGAACACGGCGAAAATCCGCTCGATCCAATGTGGATTTGGAAGATAAATGCCAATCGTTATTCCCAGACCGACGGTTGCGATTGAAAACGGAATGGTGCGTAGTGCAAACGTCCAGCGAATCGCATGTGCGCGAATGTGCCGAGGGATACTGCCAGCGCTCACTACAACGGAGACGACCAGACTTGCTGCCTGATACAGATGCGGATTGCTTCCTTGGGTAAATGTCAGCAACGGAATGATGACGACACCGCCGCCAATGCCAAAGAGTCCACCCAGAAATCCGCCGATGGCGCCGATCAGAATTGAGAGAGTGAGAGTTGAGAAATCCAAGTGGCGCTCGCGTCGCTAAAAGATAGAGAAAAAGGGGCGGATTCGTCGGAGGTCGTCGGCGAGGAGATAGGTTGTCGATATGCACGCACTTGTTCATGCTTTTATGCTGCGAGGAATCGACGCGCTTCCGTGCGAGGTGGAAGTCCATCTTTCTCCTCATGGATTGCCGCAAATTTGCGTGGTCGGCTTGCCAGATGCGGCGATTCGCGAATCCGTCGAACGCGTTCGGCGCGCGATAGAAGTCTCTGGGTTCGAGGTGCCTCGACATCATGTCGTTGTGAATCTCGCACCAGCGGGCACGCGGAAGGAGGGGCCGGTCTATGACCTTCCCATTGCGATGGGATTGCTATTCGCTTCTGGAACAGCCGAGCCGAAGCGAGCAGATGCGCCATCACCTGCGGATTGGTTGATCGCCGGAGAACTCGCGCTCGATGGTCGATTGCGGCCGATTCGTGGATCTGTTAGCGCTGCATTGATGGCGCGTGATCACAATCGTGGAGTCATCGTGCCGATAGAAAATGCGATTGAAGCATCGCTCGTTCCTGGCGTGAAAGTGATCGGCGCATCGACGCTCTGCGAAGTCGTCGCATTTTTTCGGGGCGAGGGTGCTCCATCTGCGCCGGCTTTGCTCGCAGATAAATCGTTCGATGCAAATTTGCCAGACGGACACGAACTTCCAGCGCCTGGACTCGCGCCTGTGAACTTTCGAGATATCAAAGGGCAAGTGCTTGCGAAGCGTGCGATGTTGATCGCTGCAGCGGGGGGGCATAATGCGCTGCTGCTTGGGCCGGCTGGATGTGGAAAGACCATGTTGGCGCGCGCACTCGCTGGGATTCTGCCTCCGCTTTTGGCTGAAGAAGCGTTGGAAGTCATGCGTATCGGTTCGTGTGTTGGGATGTGCGAATTTCGCAAGACTCCGCGCGGCACACTCGACATTGCACGACCTGTGCGTGCGCCGCATCATGGTGCAAGCGCAGTTGCGATTGTGGGTGGAGGTCCGATGGGGCGGCCTGGAGAAATCACGCTTGCTCATCACGGCGTCTTGTTTCTCGATGAATTGCCAGAGTTTCGCAGAGATGTGCTGGAAGCTTTGCGAGAACCGCTCGAAGGCGGTGAAGTGGCGATCGCACGCGCGAGTGGATCGGTGCGCTGGCCAGCAGTCACGATGTTGGTGGCGGCGATGAATCCAACTGCGCGCGGAGATCGAGTCGCAGGGGCAGGAGGTGCGAGGATGATGTCTGAATATCTCGGGCGTGTTTCTGGACCAGTGCTGGATCGCATCGATCTTCATGTCGAAGTGCGCAGAGTGAGTGCGCGAGATCTTGCGCGAGTGAAGCCTGGTGTCGACAGCGAGACTCTGCGCGATCAAGTCATCGAAGCACGTCGTCGCGCGGCGAATAGGCAGGGGAATATTCCAAATGCGCGGCTCGGTGTCGATGTTCTTGATCGACATTGTCGCCTTGATGCAGCGGCGACTGATTTATTGACTCGAGGATTGGACGAACTCGCACTCAGTGCGCGGGCCTATGACAAGATTCGCAGAGTTGCGAGGACAATCGCAGACCTTGCTGGCGAATCCGATGTCAACGCAGTCTTCTTGGCAGAAGCGCTGCAGTATCGCACGCTTGGTAGCCAATGAATTTTTGGAGCAGGGTATTTAGGCGCTTCACGGTTTTGTGTTGGTAAGTGACTTTTTTGGGTACATATCAAGTCCGCCCAGGTGAAACATGATCGCGTTGCCGAAGTGTTGACGATTGCGATAGCCGCAGACCTGCGACTTGATCTTCTGGATCTTCGCATTCATCGATTCGCCCAAGGCATTGGTTGCCTTCAACACGATTGCGTTGATGATTCCGTCCTTCAGGTTTTTGCACCATCTGCGCCGCAAGGGCTGAGCGGGCTGAGTTGTCTGAGTTGATCATCGGCGCAAGCTTGCAATTCGTCACCCCCCGGTTTACGGGCAAATCGGGCTGGAAATCGAGCGTTTTTTGCCCGTAGACAGGGGGGTCGCGTAAGGCGCGGCGATATCTGCCCGTAAATCTACGGTAGAGTCAACCTGTCCACTGAAAGTGGGGAGGTCCAGAGCATGGGATGCGTCGAATCCCTCTCCCTATAACCCCAAGATGGGATTATTCGGAAGTGGCGGCTATCCACTCCACCCAGTACTCGCCAGTTGGAAAGCGATCACCCCATTGAGTTGGCGACGCTCCGAATGGATGTACGAGTGGCAAAGTGCGTCGCAGGGGGAAGTGTTCGGAGTGTTCTTTGTTGGCGGTGCGATTGTGCATTGGGTGTTTGGTCGAGGGCTTTTTGACGAAGTGTTTGTCGAACGGATGTCTGGTGTCGAGTTCTCCGAAAATGTTGCCAGGCAGCGAGGTTGGCTGGGTAGTGACAAACTTGCTCACGAATTCACAGCACCCCCGTGGCTCGATGCCCCCGCGGGCATAGTGGCATTTGGGAACCCTATACCAAAAGTATTCGGCACTTCGTGGTGGCTTCGATCAATCAAGGTGCCGCTTGGTGGGATGACAGAAATTCGGGATGACAGGCGCAGACGCGAAATGATTGAAGTGCCAAAGGAA
>CAIXJC010000042.1 GCA_903919715.1 uncultured bacterium
AGACTCGTGCGACATCGCATCTGGCGCGTCAATGGACTGCAACTCCAACGCGATTCCTGATTCATGCGATATAGCCACCGGCGCTTCGCGTGATGTGGATTCCAACGGCGTTCCAGACGAATGCAAACCTGACTGCAACAACAACGACTTGCCAGATGCTTGGGAAATCGCTCAAGGACTCGTCCCAGACTGCAACAACAACGGCATTCCTGATTCGTGCGAGAACGACTCGCGAGCTGCGAACACAGGAAACATGGGGCGTTTCGGAAATGGCGTGCCAGCAACGGGAACTCTCAGCGCAGTGGTTGCAACCACAACCGCAGTCACGGTGCGCATCGAAGCGGTTGGAGATCTCGGCGCTGCGACAGAATATGCAACGCTGAAACTTGGCCAAACTGTTGTAGGCACGTTGCTCTTCCAAACCTCTGGGCACGATTGTCCGGCGAATCCTGATGTCGCAACATTGACTTTGACAAAGGCGCAGTGGAATGCGATCGTGGCATCCGCTGGATCAAGCGGCAACGTCACAGTGACTCTTACTGGTTCGCCACTTGTCGATGCGGCGCAATGTGGAGGAGCCGGAATGTCTGACGTTTCCGTCACCTATGGCGGGCCTGCGTATGACTGCGACGGCAACGGACTTTCGGATCTTTGCGAATTGGGATCAGGAACTGGGGATTGCAATAACAATTCAATTCTTGACGCCTGCGAATTGCTCAGTGGATCGGCGCCAGACATTGATGCGAATGGTGTGATCGACTCATGCCAAACAGATTGCAACGGCAATAGTTTGCCCGACACATATGAAGTTGCGCATGGTCTCGTGTCCGACTGCAACGGCAACAGTATTCCTGATTCGTGTGATTTGGCAGGCGGCGCGCCAGACTGCAATGCGAATGGGATCATTGATTCTTGTGATATTGCAAGTGGTTCGGCTCCCGATTGCAATGGCAATGGCAAACCAGATTCATGCGATATTTTGAGTGGAATTGCGCCAGACTGCAACGCAAACAGCATCCCTGATTCGTGCGATATCTCGAGTGGCACTGTTCCAGACTGCAACAACAACGGGGTGCCAGATTCGTGCGACGTCGCAAGCGGCACTCCAGATTGCAATCACAATGGCGTGCCAGATTCTTGTGATGTTGCGTCTGGTTCGAGCAACGATGTTGACACGAATGGCGTGCCTGACGAATGCAAGACCGACTGTAATGCGAATGGTCTGCCAGATGCTTGGGAGATATTGCAACATCTCGTTCCTGATTGCAACGGCAATAGCGTTCCCGATTCGTGCGACGTTGCCGATGGAACGGCCAAGGACTGCAACGACAATGGCATTCCCGATTCCTGCGACATCGCCGCGGGTGAAATCGACAAGGATGCCGACGGTCAACCTGATGACTGCGAATATCGATACGGCGATTTCGATCTCAATGATTCCATCGATGGCGGTGACCTTGCCGTGTTGTTCGCACTTTGGGAAGTTGCCGACCCAATCGTTGGCGATGTAACCGGCGATGGCTTGGTGAATGCGCAGGATCTTGCAGTATTGCTCGCGCGCTGGGGTCCGATTCCGTGATTGAGGCGCAACAATTCAACATCATTCACGGCGCGAGGCAGTGCGCTGTTACAAATTCACTAGCCGCTGAATGGCGTCGAGGCAAATTCAAACTGGGATAAATCTCAGCGAATCTGTTGGGCTTCGCACGGTGTCGAAGCAACTTGCTTGCAGATTCGGGTGTTCGGGGCTTCGGGGTTGATTCAATATTCAAGTATTCGCAGTCCGGGGTTTTTGTCAAATTTTATAACAGGAGAAAAAATGACCATTTTTAAATCTGGAGTTGTGGCAATTGTTGGGCTGTCATCGCTGAGTTGTCTGGCAATGGGACAAGAGCTGGCCGATTGTCTAGGCGGATTCCAAACGTTTTACTCTGCCCCACGAGTAAATGCAGAGGCTCCGTACCTCGTCGATCTGGATGGTGATGGTCTGGTTGACATGGTCACGCTTGACAGCACGAACATAATCAGAACCTATCACAACACTGGCGCAAGCTTCGCGGATCCATCGCTTGTACAAGGTCCAGCCTACTCATGGCTAGAGGGCATCGCAGACATAGACAACGATGGCAAGCAGGATATTGTGATCGATACAGCGAACCACAATACTTGCGGCAATAACTCAGTGCGAATCTTCTGGAATTCCGGAGACTTCGGTCAGCCATTCACAACCTCGCTCACCACAGAATTCCCAATGCCTTCATCCTCATATTGCATTCACATGGAAATAATTGACTTTGATAACAATGGCGATCGCGATCTCATCGTCACAAATATGTGGGGACCCTCACGCACATACAAGAACGTCGGACAGCGACAGTTTCAGGTGCAATCTGACTTTACTTGGCCGAGAGATCTTGAACAACGCGCGACCTTCGATTTTGACGGCGATGGCAACGGGACCTTTCAGCCGGCCATCGTTAACTTTGCACAACAACAGACGCAGACAGGCTTCGCCTTTCGCAATGGATCAGCAGAAATTCCATTATCGATTGGTCTGTACATCGGATCCCAAGCCTCGCAAGCACTCAACATCGGACGTTGGGATTCTGTCGGCAATTTCGCCTTCACGACCTTGACAATTCCCACGACTTGGTTGCGCGTCAAGGACTTGACCTGGATTCGGATGGAAAAGACGAGTTGATTCTGACAGATCAAAGTTCGATTGGATTACTTTCTGCGGCCTCACTGGCGGCAGACGGATCGGGAATTGGACCAGTCTTGAATCTTGTAACTGAACCTGAATTCGAGTTTCAAGCTTTCTCTGGGGTGGGAATGCTGCGCAAAGTCCTCGTGTCCGAAACGAGCGATCTCGTACGTTTCTATGCCGCAGCGACAAATGCAACATACTTGAAAGTATTCCGTGGGGGCTGCGCTTACTGCGGTGGCGATGTCAATCAGAGTGGAACAGTTGACGCAAACGATCTCGCCACAATCTTGACCGCCTGGAGCACGAACGGCGGCGCCCTCCTAGGAGCTTGGGGCCCCTGCACAAACTAAACTCGTTTATTCGACCTACTCTTGGACGACGCAGCAACCGCACGTGCGTTCCGCATCCGCAATCAACCAACATGAAAATATTATTATTTTCGATAACACAATTTGCACATTCCGATTTCCGTGGCATCATTCCAACGTAGAGGCATGAATCAGTGGCGTCACTGATTCGTTCGGGGAACGGGACGAAAGGGTTAATTCACATTCAATTTGGGGCTCGCAAGGTCGCTGTTTGTTCCTTTGCGAAATGGACGAAAGTCCTGCATTTCGGGCGTGAAAAATACGTGTAAACAGGGGTTTCTTTAAAATAGGGGATTTAAAAGATGAAGATTATCGCATTACTGGGAGCGACCGCGCTCATTACTTCAACCGCAAGCGCAACCTTTACTGGTTGGTCAGTCTCCGTGTCGCAAGGCGTCTTGGTAGCCGGCTCGCTCTCTGGCGAGCATCGCGACATCTATTCTGTCTATGCCAACTTCAACAACAGCACCGATGTTGTGCTCAATGTGTTTGACTTTGGCAGAGCCGTGACAGCGATTCAAGGAAATCAAATCTTGAGCGGCCGTACTGGGTCGATGCAAGCTGTTCACAACGACAACATGATGGGCAATCTTGATATCGATGGCGACGGAATCAACGATGTATATGGCAGTCTTGGATCTTGGGAAGCATCCAACGGAACGCAAAGTGCGACCCAAGCTTTGACTGATTCTTACGTCACCATGCAAGGAATCAACCTCGCTTGGGGAACGGCGATGGACCCATCATTCAGCACCCCATACGGTTCGCATGCCGACGAAATCGCAATGCAGTTGCCGGACGGTTCGTGGATTAACAAGAACGCCGGTTGGTACGACGCGACACCAGGCACACCAAATGTTGTTGGCGCAACCCAAAAGGTAAAGTTGATGCAAATCTCACGTGTTGCTGGAAACTACGCTGATTTCGCAGCAAATATCACCATGGGATACAAGGCTAGCGGAACAACGACAGCACTCTGGGGATATGGGAGCTTCGCAATTCCAACTCCAGGAGCGATTGCACTCTTGGGACTCGCTAGCGCTTTCGGCCGACGCCGACGCGTCTGACTGGAATGTCCGCATTTCTCAAACCAACTATTCGCTATTAGCACGAAATCCATAAATCGAGTCGTGCGAGATTAATATCTCCGCTGCGTCCGCACAATAACAACGATTGCTCGGGTTGCGCATTATTCTGCGCCTACTGAATATCTTCGAATAAACCGCAAAGGCAGACAACGCTTATTTTTCTTTGTTTGCGCCGTCAGCAAGTTCTAGCAAAAATTCCAAATAAACAAAAGTTATATTTCGATCTGGGCCGACATGAAGTAGTATTAAACATGTTTCATGTTTTATATTTCTGGGCTCCGGGCGTTTTCTATTTAAACAAAGAGTGAGGACGACGGCCAGATCGAATTTGACCCGGGGCTTCTGTGACGTTTTAAAAAGGAATTAGCAATGAAAGATCAAAATCACATCGACAGACACTTTGCCGCATCCGCCATCGCTCTTGCGACTGCCATCGTCGCAAGTACAAATGCAGCCGTGGTCTATCGATCGGTCAACCTCGTGGTTCCAGCCACCGTCGATGGCGTGTATTTGAATGTCGAAAGCGGTGCCTTCTCGACCACCGCAACGACCCCTGCTGGATGGGACATCAATCCGTACGGAACATCGAGCACGGCGATTTCGCTCTTCGCAACAACTGGAACTGGATACATGCGCAATCCAGGCGCCGGAACGGCAGCTGGCGCAACGCGCCTCGACCTAGGAACAACCATCGGATCGACGGCGTTTTACTACGGAAACACAATTGCAAACATAGGTACTGGCGTTGGCCAGTGGACTGCCAACTCGACCGGGTACGTCGGATTCCGATTCGTTGGCGGGGACAGTTTGGTCCACTACGGATGGATGCACCTATCAATCGGCTCGAATGCCGGTACGCGAACCATCATTGATTATGCATATGAAAGCACTGCCGGCGTTTCGATTGGAACAACTCCCCCTTGCGCTGGCGATGTCATACGAGACAACATGGTTGATGGAATAGATCTTGGCGCAATTCTTGGTGCATGGGGATCAACGGGAGGCGCGATTGACACCGACGTGAATAATGATGGCATCGTCAACGGGCTTGACCTCGCCGCCGTCCTCTCTGGCTGGGGCCCCTGTTCAAACTGATCTTTCCCAAGCCTCAACATTTAAATTCGAAAATAGGTTTGGTGCGAAAGCTGCGCCACGACCTGCTGCCACCATTTGCGTGCGCGCTGCGAACACTGTCTTGACTTAAAATATATTGGAATAATCGAAGAGTTGATTTGCATCACTCGTTTTCGGTGTTAAGTTTCAAAAGTAAGTGAGGTCGGTGTCGTCATCGACCCTCGGGGTTCGGGGATCTAGGGACTTAAAACAATCTAGCTTCAGAGGCGATGCCGCGGCATGGTTCATTCCTTGCCGCTCCAATTCCCTCTTTACGCTTGGTTTTCCCTAATTATTTTGGAGGAGAGAGAAAATGCGTTATCAATCATCAAATCGTTCTGTTCTGTGTGGGCTTGCCGTTTTAGCATCGACGTTGTCTGCAACATGGTCGGCGAGTGCGACATTCACGGGTCTTTATACTGAGCATGTTGGATTACTCAACGGCCGGGAAGTTTGGCGCATCTATGCCGAATCCGACAACGCAAGCGATGTGCTCCTCAATGTTTTCAATCATCGCGTGACCGCTGGATCAATGAATGGAGTTCAACAAAATGACTCTTACGGCGGCAGTTGGTTGCCAACAGCCATTTCCAATCCAAGTCAGTTCAACGATTCATATGTCTCAATCACTGGCAATTTGAACAGTCTCGGAGGCGTTGGAACCCTTTTGGATCCAAGCTTCGGCACTGGATTGGGAAATGTCATTCCGAATAACGCCGGTTGGTATACATCGAATGCGGCAGTTGATATCAGAGCGGACAGCGGGACATATGTTCAAGGCGTCTATCGCATTATGCTCATGCAAGTTGCGGGCGCGACACTGACCCCTGCAACGCTTGCGTATTCCGCAACGATGACCATTGGCTGGAAGGTTGGAGGAACATCGAGCCCATCATTTACTTGGGATTCGCCTTACTCAGTTCCAGGACCTGGCGCGCTCGGCGCACTTGCGCTCGCAAGTGCATTCGGACGACGACGACGCTCATAAGTTCAGCGAAACAACGGCCAATTTGAGTCGAATTATTCGGGGTCAGTAATGCCTAGGAGGGAGATTCCTGAGCGTTACTGACCTCGTTTCATTTCAGAAATCTGACCCTTCCCGACATCCGATCTAGCCGAACGTTTTTCGCGCCGAGACTCCCCCCGTCGGCGGGCATAGGCAAGTGCAATCGCAGGTGCGCTGTACTCCCATCTTCAAACGCATATAGATTGACTGCTATGCGCTTGCTGAATCTGATTCAATGCACAAACCTAGGTGGCACTGAACGAGCCTCATTTGGATTAATGCAAGAGCTCAAGAAGCGAGGACACGAGGTAGAAGTTCTCTCGCTGAATCCGCTGGGCGACTTCGCTCCAATCCTTGCCAGTGCCGGCATCCCTGCGACTGGATTGCCATACTGTGGACGAGGAGGATGGAAAAGCGTTGGATTGCTTCGGCGCGAACTGCAACAACGTGCTCCCGATGCCCTCATCATGACGGGGCATAATTTGCTCGCATCAGTTGCGCTTGGAAATATGTGCCGCGGCCACCGAGTTCTGGCGATTCACTTTCATCATGCGGGCGTCAAACCATCTTGGCAATGGCGATTGATTTATCGTGTGGCCTGCGCCCGATTCGATGCGATCACATTTCCCTCAAACTTTGTGCGAAATGAAGCCGAAGCGCTGTATCCCAATATTTCAAGTCGAGCGCATACGGTGCGTTATCCCGTCGCACTTGGCAAGAGATGCAGCGAACGAGAGCGTGCGAATGCACGTGCTAGCTGGAACCTGCCACGGGATGCAACGATCATCGGCAATGCTGGATGGCTCATCCCACGAAAGCGTTTCGATATTTTCCTGCATGTTGCTGCTGAAGTAAGCAAATCCATTCCGAATTCAGTTTTTCTTATCGCAGGCGATGGCACCGAACGCGATCGCCTGAAAGGCATCGCGGCGGAACTCAATCTGTCCGATCGAGTCCGTTGGATCGGTTGGCAGACCGACATGACTCCGTTTTACAATTCGCTTGACGTCCTTCTGTTCAATTCTGACTTTGACGCAATGGGCTTGACCGCGTTGGAATCGATCAGCCACGGCGTACCAGTCGTGGCGTCAGTGCTGAACGGTGGCCTGCGAGAAATCATCACGAATAAAGTTCATGCGACTCTGTTGGATCGGCATGATGTGCCCGAAATGGCTCGTGCCATCGTTGAGATCGTGCGCAATCCTGCCGAAGGAGTCGCTCAAATTGAGCGTGCGCACGAACAGCTTCTTACCATCGGCAATGCGATCGACATTGCAGACACATACGAGCGCCTCCTCGGTTTGGGTGGTTAAGCAATCCCGAGGGGCTCGATTGCGAAGATCGATCAATCAACTTTCCGTTGGTTCAATTTGCTCTCTATGATCGAATCGATGTTGCCACCCGAATACCGAATCCGCTTGATGCACGCCGATGACTTCGAAGCGATCTCTGCGATCTGCGCTCGGGTCTATCCAAACGAAACTCCATACACAAGCGAGGAACTGACAGCGCATCATCGGATTTTCCCCCAAGGACAATTTGTTGCAGAGCACATGCCCACTGGAAAAGTTGCTGGCGTTCACTTCACACTGCGACTGTGCATGCATGACTTTCATATCGACGATCCGTGGGATGTACTCACCGCAAAGGGAGCATTCACCGATCACGATCCAAATGGACACACGCTGTACGGTGCGGATGTCATGGTCGATCCCACTCATCAACATCATGGCATTGCACATGGACTGACCGATGCAACGCGCGGGCTCGTCCAAGCCGAGCAACTCTGGCGCATGGTCGGCGGAAGTCGATTGCCTGGATATCACCTGCGACAAAGTGAAATGGATGCGCAGACATATGTAAATGATGTCGTCGACGGATCCTTAAGTGACCCAGTGCTGAGCGTTCATCTCAAAGATGGATGGCGAGTCGTCCGCCCAATCTTTGGATATTTGCCACACGACGATGAGAGCGCAGGATGGGCCGCAGTCATTCAATGGGTGAACCCCGCATGCCCGCCGCCCAAAGAGTTCGAGCTTCGATGACGGCATGATTGCACATCGACGCTTCAGATCTTGCGCCAAAAATTTGCTATGACTGCGTGAATTGAGTGAACCACCTCACTTTCACGCCCGTAAATTCGCTTCGGGGGAATCATTCTTCAAACTGAGACATACGACTTGCATTGTCCGTTGTGAATGCCACTCTCTTGCTGTTGGAAACCTGAGACCCGATGCGCCTGCATTGGTACTCAGGTCGTCGTTGCGAGGCATCAGCCTTGCGCCGGGGTAAACAATGCATAACGCTGGATTGGGCTTCTGTTCTGACAGGAGATGAAGTATTATGTTCACCAATCAAATGAACCATTCGACACTGGCCAAGATCATCGGGACGTTGGTCGTGACCTTGATTGTTTGCTCGCCAGCTGAAGCGCGACAGTCACGAATTGCGGTTCCTACTCGAACAAATGCTGTCGCTCCATCTGCCAAGCCGCCCGTTGCCAAAGCACCTGCTGCCGCAGTAAGCACTGCCAAGACCGCAGCAGTAACAACGAGCAAGACGATTGCGCCAATTGCCGCTGCTACTCCCGCCACAACAGCAGCGAAAGTCGTTGCGCCAGTCGTTGTCGTCGCGCCTGCAGTCAACCCAGCGAAAGTCGTTGCGCCAGTCGTTGCGCCAGTCGTTGTCGTCGCGCCTGCAGTCAACCCAGCGAAAGTCGTTGCGCCAGTCGTTGCGCCAGTCGTTGTCGTCGCGCCTGCAGTCAATCCAGCGAAAGTCGTTGCGCCAGTCGTTGCGCCAGTCGTTGTCGTTGCGCCTGCAGTCAATCCAGCGAAAGTCGTTGCGCCAGTCGTTGTCGTTGCCCCGGCGCCAGTCGTCGCGCCAGCAGCCCCTGCCGTCGTGATCGCTCCAGCGAATCCTGCTGATTCGAAGACCATTCTTGGAGCAACTCAAGCTGGAAAAACTCCAGTCACAACAGTCGCAACAATCGCTCGCCCAACTGCGACATCAACTGCTGTTGACGCAATCGCTGTCGCGACAACTGGGCCTCTTGCGAATCCCGCAGCACCACTTTCAATTGACGAAACTGCAAAGGCCGTCGCCGCATTGGCTGCTGGCACTATGAGCGCCGCAGATTTCACGGCAGCATTGGCTGGAGCCGGAACAGAACCCGTTGTGGCCGCTGTCGATCCTGCGCGCGAAATTTGGGCTGCGACTTGGGAACAGCAACCATCACTTCAGTATGTTTTCCCGATGGTTTGGCTCCGTTGGCCAATGGACAAGCAGCCGATCTATGAAAACAATATCGAGCGATACCAGAGCTTTTTCCCTCGCGTTTCAGTGCCAGATGTTGCGTCCATTAAAGGCGCATTGAGTGCACTTCCACCTGGACGACGCGCCTTGTTTGCTTGGCACTTCGGCGCCGGATTCTTTGGCGACACGACGTGGACCGCAGACAATGTTGCGACTTTGGATGGGGCTCCATCACAGCAACCTAGCCCGTGGTGCGAATCGGCTCTCGAATTAGCGCGAACACAGTGGACTGCTGCGTTGAGTTCCATGAAGACGCAAGACGTCAACTTTGATTTCTTGGTTTTGGACAATGAACAACAAGGGATCTTTAACAACTTCAACCTGATGGACAAAGACGCATCTGGGAAATTCGTTCAGTCAATCGTCAATGACCCTCGGGCGGATGAAGCACTGTTCGGATTGCCAGCGTTGAACGATCAATTGTCCGGTGTCGATACGAATCGAATCGGAGGACCAGGCGCAGGAACTGCCTATCTCGCATGGAATAATGTGGTCGCCAAATTGACAACAGCGGTGCTCAACGAGGCTCTCTGGACTCCAGCAAAGTCCGCATACCCAAACTTGAAGGGCAGTAATTATGAAGGCTTCAAGATGTCTGCGGAAGATGCTGCCCCAGACTGGTACGGACATGCTCAACCGCATGACAATGTCTTCGGCTCGAGCAATAGTCCAATCTGCTACGGCGTTCTCATCGATGCTGCAACGGCTTGGGGAATCAATTCGGCCGATCCGACCCGCCTCGTTCTTGGTGGCTCCACGAAATTGCCGCGTGGACCATGGTCCAGCCTATTGATGGACGTCCAAACGATTCGATCGGTTCGACGATCTGGACAGACCGAACTGTGCCCATGGATCTCAACACCGGTGTATGCAGGCGGCGATCCTGGTCAGCAATTGGCTACGCCGCTTTGTGGGTATCCCGCCGCGCCTCAGTACCACGATGAAATGATCCGACATTTGGCTCTCGCTGGATCGAAGACTTTTCTTGTCTGGAACTCACCCTCCTCTCCAATCACAACGGTGTATCAAGCAGCAGCACCAGCTCTGCGACTTGAGCATGCAAACAGACTCAATGAATTGTTGAGAGAACTCAATACCAAGTTGGGTGGCTTTGTAGAAAACCCTCTGGCAACGAATCGGATTGCATTCAATTCAAACATCCTTGTCAGTGGCGCACAAGCTGCATCGGGGCGTTACGTGTGGCGAGTCTCGGTCAAGCCTGGTGTGACCGCCCTCTCGCTTCGTGGAACAACGACTGTCCTTGCAATCCCCGCAGGCGAAGCAGGAGTTTGGTTTGAGTCCACGACCGCCGAAGTGCCTGTCTTTGATTCCGTGAGCCCATAAACAATCGATTCTGGGTGACTCTGGGGGGGTGGGGGTTCGTGGGGGCAAATAAACGCTAAACGCCGATGATGCGCATACGCATCTGCAAAAATTAATGCCGCAAAGAGTGCTTAGGCGATACCAATGCCTCACAACGTTCTGGGGATTATCACGCACCTTATAGATCAGGAAAACCATGAAAAGACTCTTACCTATCGTCATTCTCTCGCTCGCAACGGCCGCATACGGTGGAACAATCGCTATCACCACCGTCACCGCGACCAAGAAAGTCGTGACGCAAGTCAATACTGCGACTGCCCAGGCCGAAACAACACTCGTCATGAAGAAAAGCGGAACCAATTGGATTCAAGACACATCAGCGACCAATAATGCGATTGAGACATTAACTCAAACGCCTGCGGCAGCTCTCGTGGTGCTCGTCGACTGCAACGGAAACGGGATCAGCGATTCCGTCGATATTGCTAACGGCGCAGCTGACACGGACAGCGACGGGAAATTGGATTCTTGCGAGATGCGTTATGGCGATCTCAACCTCAATGGCGTGATCGATCAACAGGATGTTTACATTTTGCTCGGATGGTGGGACATTCCAAATCCACTCGCAGGCGACCTCAACGGCGACACGCATGTCAATGCCGAAGACCTTGGAATGCTGTTGGCTCGCTGGGGTCTCGTCCCTTCTTAAAGCACAGAATCGCAATCCGCCACAAACGAATTCGAATCAAGCCCCTCGTTATCGAGGGGCTTTTTCGTGGACTCGCTTGGCGGATTACAGTCCCATTGCTCGGGCAAGCAATATGCCCAAGAAAAGGCTGAAAGCGGCGACAAGAACCTGCTGAAATTTGTTTGGACCCTGAACTTTACTCATCTCAATAAGAAGGTCGGTTTGGCTTGGGAAACTTGCAAGAAAATCCGTACATTTTTTTAAGTTTTCTCGGCAATCGCAACCCGCATTCTTTGGGAGAATCACCGCATGACCGCCCAACCATCGCCACACACACTTGCGCAAATGATCCGCGCGTCCGCTCCCCTGCTCTTGCGATTCTTGCGCGACTTTGACGAAAGCAATCGAGCGTTGCAACTTCCTGGACTTCCCAATCACCCGATTTGGATTCTCGGTCATACCGCATTCACAATGGCGCGCTTTGGACATCTCGTCGGCGGCCCCGCTCCAAACGAAAAAGACTTTGCGCCCGAGGACGGTTCGGATGGCGCGCGAGATTCTTCCATCAGATTTCGAATCAACGATGTCATGAAGGACTCCCAACCAGTTGATGACCCAAATTTTTATCCCTCGCTTGCTCGTGGACAAGAGATCTTTGCACGCGCCGCCGAAGGACTTGCTTGCGTTCTCGAATCGCTTCCTGCGGAGCGGTTGACACAGAGCATTCTCTGGAACGGCGATCCGCAGCCCATCGATGCAATGGCGATTCGGCTTTGCTTTCACAACGGGATGCATGCAGGCCAATTGACCGACTTGCGCCGAGCAAGTGGATTTGCGCATGTTTTACCGACATCGTTGGCGACATCGAATCATTCCCGCCCGACGTGAACGCCACGCGATCGACTGCTATCTTAAGGTTCTCATGGCACGACTCCACGAACACCAAGGCAAGGCGATACTGGCAGCTCATGGATTCCTGATTCCTCGCGGGCGCGCCGTGACGAGTGCCGATCAAGCTGCTGCTGCTGCCTACGAACTCAATGCCGATGGCGGCGAAGTGGTGATCAAGATTCAGGCGTGGATGACTGGCCGAGCTGGGATCGGCGGCGTCGCATTCGCTCGAACACCTGACCAAGCGAGCGCGCACGCAGCGCGCATGCTTGCGATGAAAGTTGGACAGTTTCCAGTCGAAGCGGTGTTGGTCGAAGAAAAAATATCGATCGCACGCGAGTTTTTCCTTTCGCTCGCGATCGATGATGCAGCACGTGCCCCAGTCATCATCTTCGCTGATGGCGGCGGAAGTGGAATTGAAGAGCGTGCCAATTCCACCAGCAGAATCCCCTGCGATGTGACACGCGGCCCCGACGAAGCTGCGGTACGTGCCGCGACTGAATCCTGCGGACTCGATTCAGCGCAGGCGCACGAGTTGCGCAGTTCGATACACAAACTGTTCGCTGCTGCGCGAGCTGTGGAAGCGCGATCATTGGAAGTCAATCCGCTGGTGCTGACAACCGATGGAAAGTTCGTCGCAGCAGATTGTCGAATCACCATCGATGATTACGCCGTCGCACGGCATCCAGAACTCGGTATCGAAATCGCCCGCGAATTCGATCATCCCCCAACCGCGCTCGAGCGCGTCGCGTATGCCGCAGAACAAAGTGATCACCGCGGAACTTTCTACTTTGCACAGTTGGCAACATCCGCGAACAAGGACACGAACGGTCTCGTTGGATTCCACGGCGCCGGCGGCGGTGGCTCGATGATGTCGATGGATGCGATTGTCAACGCAGGCTTCACCATCGCCAACTTCACTGATACCAGCGGTAACCCTTCGGCATCAAAGGTCTATCGCGCAAGTCGAATCATCCTGACACAGCCAGATTTGATTGGTTATTTCGGATCAGGATCTGGAGTCGCGAGCCAAGAACAGTATTGGTCTGCGTATGGACTCGCCAAAGCGTTCTGGGAACTTGATCTTGATATCCCCGCAGTCGTTCGTCTCGGCGGCAACACTGAAGATCGCGCGGTCGACATTCTTCGGCGCATTTCGCCGCTTCTCAGCGCTCCAGTCGAGGGTTATCGAAAGACCGATTCGCCTGCGATGATTGCCGCGCGATTCACAGAACTCGTCAGTGAAGCGGGCGGGAAAAAATGGGTGCCGCGTGCGCCTCGTCTCCCTGCGTTCGTCAAAGATCCATCGGCGACATCATTCCCCGTCAAGAGCGGACGCGTTTGGATTGACACTGGAATGTGGTCGCAGATTCGCCGTGCGGTTGAAACCCATTCGGGCGGATTGATCGTCGACCGCAGCGGAGCACCAGTGATTTCAATCTCCGCCGAAGAGTTTGCATCGAAAGATTCCGAATTGCTTGCATGCGATGTTGAATGTCGCATCGCTGGCGTTGACGGCTTCTATTTGGAACTCGACATCCCTGGACTTGCCGCCCTGACTCCCCATGGTGCAAGGGAATCCGCCCCCGCAACTTCGCAAGGAGCACGCTGATGGCAATTCTCATTGACGAAACAAAGCGCGTTCTTGTGCAGGGCATCACTGGCCGAGAAGGCCAAGCTCGCACAAAGTTGATGCGTGAATATGGAACGAACGTCGTTGCAGGCGTCACGCCAGGCAAAGGCGGACAATCAATTCTGGGCGTACCTGTTTTCAACACGCCTCAGGAGGCTGTCACAGCACTGGGCGAAATCGACATCTCCGTTTTGTTTGTGCCCGCCGCTGGCGTGAAAGATGCTGCGATCTCTGCAATCGAAGCGGGAATCAAATTGACAGTGCTCGTTCCTGACCGCGTTCCCGTGTGGGATGCGATGGAAATCGCAGCAGCTGCGCGTGCGAATCATGCGCGATTCCTTGGACCAAACACGCTCGGCGTGCTCAGTCCAGGCAAAGGTGTTGTCGGCATGATCGGCGGTCGCGCAGAAAGCGCACGTCAGTGGTTCAAGCCCGGCGTTCCTGCTGGTGTTGGCATCATCAGTCGCTCTGGAGGAATGGCATCGAGCACTGGTTATTACTTAGGCCAAGCTGGTGTTCGCATTTCCACGATCGCACACATCGGTGGCGATGCGGTGCTTGGCATTCGCATTCCAGAAGCTGCGCTGATGTTCGAAGCAGATCCGCTCACTGAAGCAATCGTGATCTTTGGCGAAATTGGATCGACCCAAGAAGAAGAACTTGCACAATTGATTCGCGATCGCAAAGTCACGAAGCCCGTCATTGCATACATCGGTGGCAAGGCTGCGCGCGAGGGAACTCGCTTCAGCCACGCAGGTGCAATCATTGAAGGCGGGCGTGGAACGCATGCAGGAAAAGTGACGGCTCTGCGCGAAGCAGGCGCAACAGTCGTCGATGCCTTTGGCGAACTGCCGAGCGCAGTGGTCGAAATTCTTAAGAGAATCAAGGGAAAAAGTCTTATGAGCGAAGCAGAAAAGAATGCCGCGTGGCATACAGCGGTCACACATATCGAACCAAACAAGGTTGCCGTCCGCGGATACGACATTGCAGACTTGATGGGACGAGCGTCGTTCGGCGCAACCGTGCATCTCATTCTGACTGGCGAACTGCCCTCCGCGCCCATCGGTCGATTGATGGATGCTGTGCTTGTCGCGTCGATTGATCACGGTGCGACACCACCAAGCGCACTTTCTGCACGAACCGTTGCATCGACTGGCGCATCGCTCAGCGCATCTGTAGCCGCTGGCATCATGTCAATCAATCGACACCACGGCGGCGCGATCGAAGATTGCGCTCGGCAACTGAAAGCGATTGCAGATCGGGCAGCGAAAGAATCGATCACGATGGACGACGCAGCCGCGCGCCATCTCGCTGCGATGAAAGAGGCTGGGGAGCGAATGCCTGGCTTTGGACATCGATACCACACGAAAGATCCACGCACTGCACGGCTCTTCACGCTCGCGCAAGAAGCAGGCGTCGACGGAGCACATATGAAAGCAGCTCGCGCAGTCGAGAAATGCTTTGCAGATGCGAAGAAACCGCTACCAATCAATGTTGATGGCGCGATCGGCGCGATCCTTGCCGATGTTGGAATCAATCCATCGGTCTTCAACGGCATCTTTATGATTGCGCGAACGCCAGGACTTGTTGCGCATGTGGTTGAAGAACAGACACGCGAAAAACCAATGCGCCGCATCGATCCCGTCAATCACGGATATGACGGACCCTCTGCGCGTTCGCTCCCCGCTTCTTGATGTTGCTTCACTTCACCATATCTTTGAGAGCATTATGACCACTATGACAAATTCGCCTTCCAATTCACGCACCAACTCAGGCGCAACCCTTGGCGTCCCACAAATTGCGGAACTCTTTCCCAGCCTTATGAAAATCAAGGACGAAACATTGCGCGCCAAGGTTGCGGCTGTTTGGAATGAAGCAATTGCGACAGGATGCGGCGGCAAAGGATGGACCTTCGAGGAACTTCGCGCAGTCAAGTTCACACTGCTCGCTGGCGACATCGAGATGACATTCATCGAGCACTTGAATTCATGTGTGTTGCAGTGCATTGCCATCGCTGGCGTGCTTGAAAGCAGTTTTCGCTGCGATATCCCGATTCAACACGACTATTTGATCGCAGGCGCACTGCTTGCTGATTGCGGAAAGCCGCTTGAGTTCGACAAGGACGCTTCGGGGAAAGTCGTTCAAGGAACATTTGGTCAGCAAGTGCGACATCCATTCACGGGAGTTGCGCTGGCATACAAGCACGGCATCCCAGGCGAGGTCATGCACATCATTGCGACCCACAGCCACGAAGGCGACAAGATGGAACGATCGATCGAATCGATCATTTTTCACCACGCCGACTTCGTCGACTTTGACATTGCGAAGTTCCTCGGAAAACGCGCCGCTAAAAAATCTTGATCGCTGGACTTGATCGCTGGATTTGATCACTCAACTTGATCTTTGGAGCAACTATGCCACTCACGCTTGTCGAAAAAATTGCTGCGCGCCACGCTGACGGATTGCCTGCAGGGACGAAAGTCCACGCAGGCGACTTCATCTCAATCCGTCCACGCCACGTGATGACCCACGACAACACCGGCGCAGTCATTCCAAAGTTCAAGCAAATCGGTGCGACGAAAATCGCTGATCCATCGCAACCCGTCTTTGCGATCGATCACGACATTCAGAATGTCACTCCAGAAAACCTTGGCAAATACGCGAAGATTCAGGCCTTTGCACGCGAGCACGGAGTGGATTACTACCCGCCAGGCACTGGCATCAGCCATCAAGTGATGGTCGAGCAGGGATATGTTGTTCCAGGCTCGCTCGTTGTCGGAAGTGATTCGCATTCGAATTTGTATGGCGCGGTCGCCGCTCTGGGCACGCCAGTTGTTCGCACTGATGCCGCGAGCATTTGGGCGACTGGCGTGACGTGGTGGCAAGTACCCCCTGTTGCGAAGGTTCTCTTGCGCGGGAAGCTTGCCGCTGGAGTCACGGGCAAAGATGTGATCATCGCACTCTGCGGATTGTTCAATCACGACGAAGTCTTGAATCACGCTGTCGAATTTCTTGGCGATGGCGTTGCTGCGCTCTCGATGGATGCGCGCATGACAATCTCCAACATGACAACAGAATGGGGAGCACTCGCCGGACTTTTCCCGTTTGACGAAGTGACAGTTGGATATCTCAAGTCGCGCGCCACAACTTTCGCCGGCGATCGACGACCTGGTACGCGCAGCGAAAAATCTCGATCTGGATACTCGCTTGCACAAATTGACGCGTGGTGGAAAGATCGCGCCAACCTGACTGCGGATGCCGATGCGTCCTATGCCATCGAATTGGAACTTGCTCTTTCTACGGTTGTTCCCCATGTTTCTGGGCCAAATGAAGTCAAGACGATGGTCTCATTGCCAGACATGGAAGCAAAACATATTCCGATTCAGAAGGCATATTTGCTTTCATGCGTCAACGCGCGTGTCGAAGATCTTCGCGATGCTGCGGCAGTCGTACGTGCCAAAGGTGGACGCGTTGCAGCGGGCGTCGAGTTCTATCTCGCTGCAGCGAGCGCCGAAGTGCAAGCGAATGCAGAAGCGAACGGCGACTGGAAGACGCTCGTCGATGCGGGTGCGATTGCGCTCCCGCCAGGATGCGGAACATGCATCGGACTTGGACGCGGACTTGTCGGCAAAGGTGAAGTTGCAATCAGTGCAACCAATCGAAACTTCAAAGGAAGAATGGGAGATCCAGACTCGCAGGTCTATCTCGCATCACCAGCTGTTGTTGCGGCGAGCGCTCTTGCGGGATTCATTTGCGCCCCACAAAAGTTTTCGAATCAACCTGCCGGGACTGCGATTCGTCGCGCCGAGAGTGTCGTGCGTGCGGCGAGCACGGTGGAAATCATTGCGGGATTTCCTGCCACCGTCAATGGACGAGTGTTGCTGCTGGACAAGGATAATCTCAATACCGACGGCATCTACGCTGGAAAGCACACGTACAACGACAATTTCACGCCAGAGCAGATGGCGGCGGTGACTTTTGAAAACTTCGACCCCAACTTCAATTCGATGTATCGCGCGGGCGACATCGTTGTAGGCGGACTCAATTTCGGCACAGGTTCAAGCCGAGAGCAAGCAGCGACGGCGCTCAAATTTAAGGCAGTTCCCTGCGTGATTGCGAGCAGCTTCTCCGAGACATACAAGCGCAATGCGTTCAACAATGGGTTCGTTGTCTTTGAGTGTCCAGAATTTGTCGCGCATCTTCGCGCAACTTTGGCAGACAAAAGTTTGACCACAGTTGGGCCAGAAATCACAATCGACTATCGAACCTCAACGATTTCCGCTGCGGGGAAGAAATTCACATTCCCTCCACTCAGTCCTGCGGCACAAGAACTGATCGTCGCAGGCGGCGCAGAAAATCTCGTCGCGGCGAGACTGCGTGCAAGTCAAACGCAGCATGCGTGAGAGATTGAGAACTGGCAGTTTTGTGGGCGCGGACGTTGCGCGCGTCGACCCCTTGTTTACGGGCAAATCGTAAGGCTGCAGCACGGCGTTCTGCCCGTAATCGGTGGGGTGACGAATAATGTTCACCAATTCTGTCGCGCGAAAAATGAAACTCACTTGCTGAGTGTCGTCGTGCTGAGTGTCGTCTCGCCGAGTTCGTACCACGCACCACGCGCGCGACCTCGCTGAACAAGTGTTCCCTTTGCTTGGAGTGATCGGAAATGCATCTTGAGCGTATTGCGGCTGGCTCCCGTCAAACGAATCGCTTGTGCCATCGTGACTCGCCCATGATTGCGTGCGAAATCGACAATGATGAGCGAGAGCGCAGGAAGTTCCGCGAGCACGATGCGCTCCACTTCCAACTTTCCCTCGAGATTCCCGACTTGTGTCGTCACCGATTGGACGAAGAAATCAATCCACGGTTGCCAGTCTGGAGATGGCTGGCGAATTGTCGATTGTGTGCGACGAAGCGCGAGGTAGTACGCGTCCTTGTTTTGTTCGATCACACTCTCGAGTGAACTGTATGGAACAAATCCATATCCAGACTGAAGCATGAGAAGAGTCGTGAGAATGCGCGAGAGTCGTCCATTACCATCTTGAAATGGGTGGATTTCCAAGAAGATCACATTCCAAATCGCGATGATGATGAGCGGGTGGACCTTGTCAGCGGTGCGCTCTGCGGTGATCCACTCCATGAGTTCTGCCATTCGCTGAGGGGTATCGAATGGAGATACGGTTTCGAAGATGATGCCAATCTGCTTTCCCTGGGAATCGAATGCCGCAACACTATTTGGAGTGGTCTTGTACTTCGCACGTTGGCGCGAATCCTTCTCGCTGTACTTCAACAAGTCGCGGTGGAGTTGCTTGATGTGATTTTCGGTGAATGGAATGTGCTGCCACGAAGAGAACACCAAATCCATGACGGCGGCGTAACCAGCAACCTCCTGTTCATCTCGTGTCGCGAAAGATGTGACTTGCAATTGCGTGAGTAGAGACTCGACTTCACGATCTGAGAGTTTGCTTCCCTCAATCCGAGTCGACGATGCAATGCTCTCGATCGTTGCGATGCGCCGCAGCGCACTCAGTCGATCCGGAGCGAGCGTTCCAAGCGACCGCCAAGCTCCTTTGAACTCGTCGATTCGAGCGATTCGCTTCAACTGATCTGACGTGATGACTATTGAGGTGATATCGAACATCAGGCAGAGCATACACCCAAAAATACACCCAATAACACCCACAATGATAGATTTTCACATAAAACACACCCAAAAACACCCATTATGAGTTTCATTGCCGTGGAACTGCACTCAACCCAGTATCGGAGGTTTGTACAAACAGAAATCTCACAAAATCATGCTTCGCAATCAACAACTGAACTTCCCCACATGCGGTCAGCGAAGTATCGCTCGTGGACACCGCCTGAACCGTGGGTCTGAGCCCTTTCGATTACGGCGGGAGCGTGCCCATCGCATCTTGAATAGATTCAATACTGAATATCGAGAGTCGCTTTCCGTATGGATGACATGCGGCGACTGGAGAAAAGCCGCGTCTGCACTAGCGTTTTCTCGTCGTGCGGCCCACAAGCACTGGGGGGTGCTCCGCAGTCAAATTCGCTATGCTTTGGGACTTTCCAACAGCGTTTGGAAGTCAGTCCAAGAAGTAAATCCGTTCATACTTTAATCAGCCCTTATAAGAGAAGGAACCCCCACCAATGAGCAAGTACAAAATCGCATGGATGCCAGGAGATGGAGTCGGAAACGATGTGATGGAGGGGGCTCGAATCGTCCTCGACCAACTGAAACTTGATGCTGAATATGTCCACTGCGACATTGGCTGGGAGTTCTGGTGCAAAGAAGGCAACGCCCTTCCCGACCGCACCGTCGCGGCGCTCAAAGGAACAACCTGCGGACTCTTCGGCGCAATCACCAGCAAGCCACAGGACGAAGCGAAAGAAGAACTCATCCCATCGTTGAAGAACACGGGACTCGTCTACTTCTCTCCAATCGTCAAATTGCGACAGATGTTCAACCTGCACACCAACATGAGGCCGTGCAAGAGTTATGCCGGCAACCCGCTCAACTACCGAGGCAACTCGATCACGAATCCGAGTGGTGCTGATGTGCCGATCGACCAAGTTGTCTTCCGCGAAAACACCGAAGGAATGTACGGCGGCGTCGAATTCTTCCCATTGCCTGAAGATGTCTACAACGCTCTTTGCGCAAATCCAAAGATGAAACCATGGAAGGCGAAGGGGCTTGAGAATGTCGCCCTGTCGACTCGCATTGTCAGCAAGCAAGGATGCACAAGCATCTGCAAGCAGGCGTTCGAATTCGCCCACAAAAATGGCCGAAAACGCGTCACACTGATCGAGAAGCCAAACGTACTTCGCGAGACAGGCGGACTGATGACACGCTGCTTCCGCGAAGTCGCCAAGAGCTACCCACACATCTGGGCCGACGAAGCGAACATCGATGCGATCTGCATGTGGATGTTTAAAAATCCGCAGGATTATTCAGTCCTCGTCGCAGAAAATATGTTCGGCGACATCGTCAGCGACTTGTGCGCCGGACTCATCGGCGGACTCGGCTTTGCACCGAGTGCGAACATGGGCGACACCTATGCGGTCTTCGAACCAACGCACGGCAGTGCGCCGAAGTATGCCGGACAATACAAGGTCAACCCAATTGCCATGATCTTGACTGCGAAGATGATGCTCGATTGGCTCGGCGAGAAAGACATGGCGACTCGACTTGAAGCTGCCGTTGCGCGCGTGATTGCCGAAGGAAAGGTCCGCACCTACGACATGGGCGGCAAGGCGAGCACACTCGATGTCTCGCGAGCGATCGCGGACTATGCATCCCAAGGCGTTTGCCAAACTGTCTGAACCTCCACAATTTCCCAAAGCACTACCCATGGCACACAATCCAACAGACTCAAAGTCAACCGAATCGAAGCGTCTTCTTTCTATGGTCATCGCAGAGTGGGCTTGCGCGCTCAAATATGAGCACCTCTCCCCCGCTGCGATTCAATCGGCGAAACTTTTTTGGTTCGACTCGATCGGATGTGCAATCGGCGGAAGTCAGCAAGACGACGCGAAGATCTTGCTGAAGCACTACCGCGAAATGGGCGGCGGAAATGGCAAGGCCACATCACTTGTCAGCGGCTTCAAGACGAATCCGGTGGATGCGGCATTCCTCAACGGACACATGATCCGCGCGATGGATTACAACGACATCTACTGGAAGGCGGACCCCTGCCATCCAAGTGATCTCATTGCTGCGCCACTTGCACTGTGTGAGGCATACGGACTCGGCGGGCGAGAACTGATTCTTGCAACGGTCATCGCGTACGAAATCGAAATGCGACTTTGTGAATTTGGATTGCCAGGCATTCGCGAATACGGTTGGCATCACGCAACGCTCAGCGCGTTTGCAGCACCAATCGCCGCAGGTCGCGTGCTCAATCTCAATCCAGCGCAGATGGTCGCAGCGATGGGCATCAGCGCATCGCGAACTTTCTGTCCTGGTGCGGTGACTGCTGGAAAACTGACCAACATGAAGAACACCGTTGATCCGTGGGCGGGTCGCATGGGCGCAGAGAGCGCGCTGCTCGCTCGACACGGATACTCGGGACCAGAGCACATTATCGATGGCAAGGAAGGTCTCTTCGCTGTCTTCAATCATGTGCAGTACAAGGGAAAACCTGCTGCGTTTGATGCAGAGATGCTGGTCAAGGCGCTGCCAACGTGCCCGAAGTGTCACTTTCGAATCATTGATTGCGGCATGAAGAGTTTCCCAATCGAAGCACTCAGCCATGCTCCACTGACTGCAATGATGAAGACCATCAAGGACAACAATTTGCGCTCAGATCAAGTGACCGAGATCAAGGTCGAAGTCATCGCGCGCGCCGCAGACATCTTGGGCGACCCGCACAAGTATCGACCCGATTCGAAGGAAACGGCCGATCACTCGCTGCCATACTGCATGGCGGTCGGGCTGATCGACGGAATGGTGACGCCGCTTCAGTTCAAGGAAGAGCGTGTAATGGACAAGTCGCTCATCCCAGTGATGGACATGGTGAAGGTCGTTGCCAACGAAGAATTCGAAGCGCTCTTTCCAAAGTTCCAACCGAGCCGCGTGACAATCACGACCAAAGATGGAAAGACCTTCGCAACTCGCGTCGATGTTCCAAAGGGCGACCCTCGCGATCCAATGACCGAGGAAGAAATCTCCATCAAGTTCAACGCACTCGGCGGTGACGTGATCGGAATAGACAACTGCGAAAAGCTTCGCAATTGCATTATGAAAATGGAAACCGCACGCAATTTCGACGAGTTGTTCTCACTTGCGACCGCGCGCAAAGGAACACCAGTCCACGCCTAATCGACTTGCATGATATGCCGACAAATCCGACCGCATATCTTTATTTCGAATGAATGCATCGCTCGCGAAATCGCACTATAGTCAGGCTCTTCCCCAGAACGGGACCGCTGCGATTCACCCAGATTCAGGAGCATTTCCGCTATGACTCAAACTCGATTCTCACTTCCGCAAGCCCGAGCATTTCTTAAAACAGAGCGCAAGGATCGCTGGTGGATCGTGCCCGTGCTCGTCCTCGCTGGGCTGGGCGGCTTTGTCATCTATTCAACATGGGCTGCATTTCAAGGGCAGAACTTCTTTCTCGGTGGCGTCAACCAACCGGGCGTTCAACAACTGCTCTCGCCCTTCTATTCTCCAGTGCTCTGGGATCCGCGCGGAATTCATTCCGGCCACGCATGGCTTGGCGAACTTCCTGCGTGGTGGCCTGCTTGGCTGCTCTTTTCTCCAGCACTCTTGATCTTGCCATTTCCAGCTGGATTTCGATTCACCTGTTACTACTACAGAGGTGCGTATTACAAAGCTTTCTGGGGAGACCCAGCAAGTTGCACAGTCGGCGAGCCTGCGTTCCGCGGCGAAAATTATCGCGGAGAGCAGAAGTTCCCGCTGATCTTTCAGAACATCCACCGTTACTTTCTTTATGTCGCCATCCTGTTCATCGGACTTCTCTTCTGGGACGCCTTTGAAAGTTTCTGGCATCACAATGCAGATGGCACGCTTGGCTTTGGAATCAGCGTTGGAACAATTGTCCTTGTAATGAATCCAATCTTTCTTTCGCTGTACACGTTCGGATGTCACTGCATGCGACATCTCGTTGGCGGAAAGCACGATTGCCTTTCGTGCAGCAAGAGCCGACTCGGTCGATACAAGCGAGTCAGCTGGCTCAATCAACGGCACATGCTCTTTGCGTGGATCAGCCTCTTCGGCGTCGCATTCGCCGATATCTATGTACGAATGTGCGCGAGTGGAACTTGGACTGACTGGAGGATCCTGTGAGTTTTCCTGATGGATTTATCGTTCATGAACATGACGTGCTTGTCATTGGAGCTGGCGGCGCTGGATTGCGCGCTGCGATTGAAGCCTCTGGCAGTGGCGTCTCCGTTGGAGTGATTTGCAAATCGCTGCTTGGTAAAGCGCACACCGTGATGGCTGAAGGCGGCATGGCGGCGGCGATGGGAAATGTCGATGACCGAGATAACTGGGAAGTGCATTTCGCCGACACGATGCGCGGCGGGCAATACCTGAACAATCCGATCATGGCGGAACATCACGCCAAAGAATCACCAGACCGCGTTCGCGAACTTGAATCGTGGGGCGCAGTCTTTGACCGAACCAAAGACGGCAAGATTCTTCAGCGCAACTTTGGTGGCCATCGTTATCCGCGACTTGCACACGTTGGAGATCGCACGGGTCTTGAATTGATCCGCACACTGCAAGATCATGGAATCCATCAGGGAATGGAAGTCTTCATGGAGATGACCGTCGTGTCACTCTTGAAGTCGGGCGGACGCATTGCGGGTGTTCTCGGTTATGACCGCGAACGCGGACGCATGCATGTTTGGAAGGCGAAAGCCGTCATCTTGGCAACGGGCGGTATCGGCAAATCATTCCGAATCACCAGCAATAGTTGGGAAGGAACGGGCGATGGACATTCGCTTGCATATCACGCTGGCGCCGAATTGATGGATATGGAATTTGTGCAGTTCCACCCAACTGGAATGGTGTGGCCGCCAAGCGTGCGCGGAATCCTCGTCACAGAAGGTGTGCGCGGCGAAGGCGGCGTTCTTCGCAACAGCGAAGGCAAGCGATTCATGTTCGACGATGTGCCCGATGCCTATCGCGCTCAAGTTGCGACCACCGAAGAAGAAGGTTGGCGATATGTCTGCGGCGACAAGAATGCGAATCGTCCACCAGAACTTCTCACTCGCGACCATGTCGCTCGCTGCATCAATCGAGAAATCAAAGCTGGGCGAGGCTCACCGCACGGCGGCGTCTTCCTCGACATCGCATGGATCAAAGAGAAAATCCCAAATGCCGCAGCGCACATTCAGCGCAAATTGCCGAGCATGTATCACCAGTTCAAACAACTCGCAGGCGTTGATATCACGACCGAGCGAATGGAAGTTGGACCGACCACTCATTATGTGATGGGCGGAGTTGCGGTCGATGGCGACACGCAGGAATCATGCGTTCCTGGACTCTTTGCCGCAGGCGAAGTGACGGCTGGCCTTCACGGCGCGAACCGCCTCGGTGGCAATTCGCTTTCAGATCTCATTGTGTTTGGAAAACTCGCGGGCGAACACGCCGCAAAGTTTGCCAAGGCGAATCGGGCTGTCGAAGTCGACCCCGCTCAAGTCAACGAACACACGAGAGAAATTGAGAAAGTCTTCGATCGACCCAATGGCGAAAATCCATTTGCGATTCAATATGCGCTCCAAGATGCAATGCAAGACTTGGTTGGCATTGTGCGTACTGAAAAGGAAATGGAGTTGGCTCTCGTCAAGATCGACGAACTCAAGAAGCGATACGAGAAAGTTGGAATCAGTGGACACCGCGAATACAACCCAGGTTGGCATACTGCGATCGACTTGAATTGCATGCTGACCGTTTCCGAGTCAATCACTCGATGCGCACTCGAACGCAAAGAAAGCCGCGGAGCCCAATTCCGCGACGATTATCCAGAAAAATCCGCAGAATGCGCGACGTTCAACTTGCTTGCCAAGAAAGCAATCGATGGCACGATGGAAATTCGGCGCCGTCCGATCATTGCGATGCGTCCGGACTTGAAAGCTGTAATCGAGAAGATGAAATGACGAGCAAGACAAACATGACAAGCATGCCCACCGCACCTTCAAATCCACGTTCTCAAGACGAATCGACCACCGTGCAATTCCGCATCTGGCGCGGCGACAGTTCCGGCGGAACTTTTCAAACATTTCCAGTTGCTGTTTCCGAAGGCATGGTGGTTCTTGACTGCGTGCATCGCATCCAAGCTGAGCAGGCAAACGATCTTGCTGTTCGGTGGAATTGCAAGGCTGGAAAATGCGGATCGTGCTCTGCTGAAATCAACGGCCAACCAAAGTTGATGTGCATGACACGCATGGAGACTCTGCCCGTCGGACAACCCGTCACCATCGAACCGCTGCGATCATTCCCATCGATTCGAGATCTTGTGACCGACGTCAGTTGGAACTTCCGCGTCAAGAAGAAGATCAAACCATTCAAGCCACGAAAACCAGATAACGCCGACGGATCGTGGACAATGATGCAAGAAGACGTCGATCGCGTACAAGAATTCCGAAAGTGCATCGAGTGTTTTCTCTGCCAAGATGTCTGCCACGTGTTGCGCGATCATCACAAGCATGACGAGTTCATCGGACCCCGCTTCTTGCTGTACACCGCTGCGCTGGAAATGCATCCGCTCGATACCGAAGATCGCATCGCGGATCTGAAGAACAACGACGGCATCGGTTATTGCAACATCACCAAGTGCTGCACGAAAGTTTGCCCTGAACACATCGGCATCACTGACAACGCGATCATCCCGATGAAGGAACGCGTTGTCGATGAGTTTTATGATCCGATGACGCGACTCTTCCGTATGTTCAAACCGAAAGGGTGAACGATTGATTGGCCTGCAGCCACGCCGAAAAATTGTGTCTCCAGATCTGGGACGGCTGCCAACCGTCACTTCGGCCAACCATCACTTCGGTTGGTGACAACTCAAGCAGTGCAGACTTCCCAGACCGACGACGAGATTCCGTGCCATCACGCCTTCGATCTTCCAACCTGGCAACAACTTCGCAAGAATCTCGAGTGCTTTGCCATCGCTGCCCGAATTGAAAATTGGAACGAATGCTGTTCCGTTGGAGAGCAAGAAATTCGCATGACTTGCGGGAATCATGCTGCGACCTCCTGGACCAAATCGATCCGCGGGGTATTCATACTCAATCGGATTTGGAACGGGGAGCGCAACAATCTGAAATCGCTCTCCACGCTCATCGCGTGCGGCCTGCAAGACTTCCCAGTTCTCTTCCAAGACCTCATAATCTGGATGACCCACTGGCGCACGCAGTGCAACGATCGTGTCGCGTGAAACGAATCGTGCGATGTCGTCAATGTGACCATCGGTGTCATCGCCTTTGATACCGCCTGGAATCCAAACGATATTTGTCACACCGAGCGCATCGCGCAAGGTCAATTCGATTCTCTCTTGTGCTGCGTGCGGATTTCGGTTCTGACTCTCGAGGCATTGACTCGTCGTCAAGACCGTGCCGGTTCCGTTGACATCAATCGATCCACCTTCGAGCACGAAATCATGATGCCACATCGGTATATGACATCGTCGAGAAATCGCGCTAGGAACTGCATCATCGAGCACGCGTGGTTCGTACTTGTCGCCCCATCCATTGAAGCGAAACGAATGCCCAGCGATACCGCGCGTTGGGTGCGATACAAAGATTGGACCGAAGTCTCGAATCCAACTGTCGTTCGTGGGAATGCCGCACTCTCCAGCTTCACGAACTTCGACAACTTTCGACAACTTCGCGCGCCACGCTTCCCACTCGCGCTTCGCTTCATCCAAGCAACCTGGCCACGTTTCATGATTATGCGGATGAACAAGCCACACGCAGGTTTGCTTTTCCCATTCTGCGGGCATACGAAATCCCTGCTCAGCCGCAGAGCCTTCTAATCGAACTTCACTCTCTATCGGATTTGATTTCATAGTTGGGACCTCCTTCGCGATCACTCGTCAATCATTCGGCGCGTGATGCCGCCATATGCATCGATGCGTCGATCACGCAAGAACGGCCATCCGCGACGCTGCTGTTCAATTTTCGACAAGTCGCATGGCACGATCAACACGGCGGGTTGATCGATTGGCGCTTCTGCGATGACTTGTCCGCTTGGATCACACACGATGCTTGTTCCCCAGAATTTCAGGTCTTTCTCGTCTCCGATTCGATTGATCGCAGCGACATAAACACCATTTGCAATTGCGTGAGCACGGTGCATTGTGATCCACGCCTCTCGCTGATTGCGCATATCCGTTTCAGTTTCGCCGTGATACCAACCGATTGCAGTTGGATAGAAAAGAATCTCCGCGCCCTTGAGTGCAGTCAGTCGCGCAGCTTCGGGATACCACTGATCCCAGCAGACCAACATCCCAGCCTTTGCGTGAACTCCCTGCACAACTTGCCAATCCAAATCTCCAGGCGTGAAATAAAACTTTTCGCTGAAGCGAGGATCATCTGGAATATGCATCTTGCGATAACGCCCCATCACATCTCCCGCCGCAGAGATGTACACGCTCGTGTTGTGATAGACACCAGCCGATCGCCGCTCGTACAAGCTCGCCGTGATCTCGACTTTCAATTCTCGCGCAAGTGAACGCATGAATGTGCAGGTCGCTCCATCTGGAATCGCCTCGGCAAGATCCATCAGCGCGGGGTCTTCCTGTTGGCAAAAATAATGCGAGACAAAAAGTTCTTGAGTTGCGATGACTTGTGCACCTTTGGCGACAGCCTCGCGAGCAAGGACGGCAACTCGTTCAAGCATTTCAGCTTTCGATGCGCCAACAGGGCTTGCGTGTTGAAGAAGTCCAAGCGTGACAGTTCCAGAAGAGTGGGGACTTTGAGCCATGATTTGGGCAGTCTATATAGAGCCCGTCAGTCGAATTTGGGGGTGCACGCAAGGTCCAAACGAGGTCACGGTGAAATCCCCAAGCCGGCGAACTGCCTCAACCAGTTCTGTGGATGTCCAACCTGAAGTATTGAGAGAAGATCGCCGTTGTAGGCTCATTGCATGGCACTCAACGCTCGCCGCTTCGGACTCCTCGCCTATCTTTCGCTCGCAATGCTGGCCATGACGGGCGAACCAACCTCTGTGATCCCCGCGCCGCGAGACGATGCCGATGCAATCGCACGTCAGGAGCAGCTGATCAACCGCGTGCGTGACGCCAAAGGTTCGGTTCCGGTGGTCTTTGTCGGTGACAGCATCACCCAAAGCTGGGACGCACCTGGAAAAGAAGTGTGGGACACCATGCTCGCACCGCTTGGAGCGATGAATCTTGGCAACAGTGGTGACCGCACCGAGAACGTCCTGTGGCGACTTCAGAAAGCGCCGCTGACGCCGCTCAAGCCGCGTGCGATCGTGCTCCTCATCGGCACCAACAATATTGGACATGCGAAGAGCACTGCGTCAGAAACGCTTGCTGGCATCCAACGCGTGGTCGCAACACTCCGCGCGCAATGTCCCAACTCGAAGATCGTGCTCATGGCCGTATTCCCTCGCGGTGAGCACATCAACAACATGCGTGGCGATCTCATTCAGGTCAATCAAGCGCTTGCCGCCGACCCACAACCCGGCGTGACGCTCGTCGACATCGGCACACGATTTATCAATGCGAATGGCGACGTTCGCAAAGAACTCATGCCGGATGCACTGCATCTATCTCCTGCGGGTTATCGCATCTGGGCCGAGGCAGTGCTGCCGCTCATCAACGCGCCAACGGGGTGATCGCGAAACATTGCGTCTTCGCTCCTGCAATGCAATTGCTTGATGGAGCGTTTACCACGCCATCTTGATTGACATCCCAGAAACCCATCGAGCCCCACTCGCCCATCATGCCGGCAAGATCTTGGCCGTGTCGTCGAATCGCCCGCAAATGCAGTCGATGCGATCGACTCTGCAGCGATCGGTTAGCCGACGCAGACGAACGAAATGGAAATGCGAATGACCGAGTGCTGAATGAATTAGTGGTGAGTTCTCACAGGTAATCATTTCGGAAACGGATAATTGAAAACGTCCTGGGTGAGAGTCAGCAATGTCTTCACACCAGGCGCCGTCATGGTTGAGGCGGAGGCAGTTTTTGAATCAGCGGGAATCGGCAGGTCGCCGACCGTGAATCGTTGGGAAAAGGTGAACCGGATTGATCTCCGCCGACTGTCTCCGAACTTGGGCATTCGGGGCAAGGCAGAATCGACGGCGGCGCGCTGCCGGCCTGCCCCGCATAGATTCGGAAAACCGGCCATATTTTAGAGTTCAACACCTTCGCATCTGGATACAGCGCCGCGAGAGCTTTCTGCGACGGTGTGGGGATCCAGTTCTCGATGAATGCTCCCGTTGGCAGCACAGGCGCCAGCCAGATCGTGTAGGTGCCGTCAGGGTTTCCGCTCCCATCGGCGTTTTGACGTAGCAGCCCGCCGTTGATCTCTGAGGATCCAAGTTGTGACACGGGTTGCACGATGCCGTATGTAAGCGGTGACACGCCGTCTGTCAGTATCGCCACGGGTCCAGCCTCACCGGAGTACTGAACAGGTGTGCCGGGATCCCCCGCGGCAGTGGAAAGTCGTTGGATCCACGTGGACGAAACTTGGAACGTGACCGTGTCGCCGCTGACAACTGGTGCGTTGACGATGAAGTACGCGACCTTGGGCTGCAATCCGTATTCAGCTGCCGTATCGCCAAAGAGCACAGGGCTGCTCGCGACGAGGGTTGCGCCATCGGGCACCTTAGCGGTGATGGATCCGGTCTTCGAGTTGATCGAGACCACATCGGTCAATGCTTGCGAGTAGTGCGTGTTCAGCACGCTGGCCTGACTGAGGCACGGGCATGCTGCCTCGCCGTTACCGGGTTGGTAGATGGTGAGCGACCAAAATCCGACTTGCGAACCGTCGGCTTTGAGCATCAGCGGCGGTTGAGTTCCGTCGGCAGGCAACGTGGCGCCGTCCGAAGCACGAAACGTGAGCGTGTAGATGTTGTCGCCCGTGAGCGAGTCGGTGCTATTGGCTTCGGTGAACTGTGCTGCGTAGAGACCGTCGGCGACTAGGCTCGGGAAACCTCCGAAAATTACGCCCACGGCGCGCGTCTCATACCCAGGGATACTGCTCTGGCAAGTGCCCCACTTTGAGTTCTTGTAAGTCCACCAGTTGGTGGGCGGCGGTAGCCGAGTGGTCCAGTTGGTCTTGGATGAACGTGATGCCGTCACTCCAACTTTCCTGCAGCGCAGCGAGTTGCAATTCACTCACTCGCACTTAACCGTGCGGCGAGTTCGTCATGCGACGAATCTCCTGCACACGGCTCGGACCGAAGAGTTCTGTCATCTCTGCCTTGAGCGCTTCATCGATTGGGTCATATGGTGAGAAAGCGACGACAATCGAATCGCCGATCACATTCCACTTTGGAACTCGATTGGCACGCGTCGCACGAATCCAAGAAACCAAACCAACAACTTCGAGAGCCGAAAGCGATTTGTTGACGCTGTCCAAACTCTGCCCGACTTGAAGTGCGATCTCCTTCATCGTGGCTCCGCGACCAAATCGACGAAGCGCCTCCCACACAACAAGATTTACGATTGATCCGAGTGCCTCGACGAGACCAGTGGTACGTATGTCAATCACTCGCAGCTGAACGATCGAGGATCTCATTGGTCAAAGGAGGTACGGCAACAAAACTCTTGGAAAAATCTCCAATAAGCACAAACTATACGACGAGGAAATCCAATGAATCAAAATGGTCGTGACCGTGCGACTTCCGACGCACCAATCGAGCTTGCGTGCTGTACGGAACCCCAACATGACCGCTCCCGAAGTGACCGTTCCAAGCCTGTCGGCTCTTTGAACCAAGGGTTTGGGGTTTTAAAACGTTCCACAAATCCAATTCGGCGCAAATAACGACTTGAATCACCCAAACCACCTCGAAATTGGCAAAGGAAATTCGTCTCATAAATGGAAGAATGTCAGATTAGGGCTATGTTCATGACCAAGAGTTCGTAGTGATATCTGTTGAGAAGGCCACCGAGATTGAAACTAAAGAAATACATCCTGCGCCTACTCAGCGTCCTTGCGCTCTCGCTGACTGCGACCCAAGCGGCAATCGCTGCAGATCAATCCGTCGCACGCCAGTGGAATGAAATTCTGCTGCAATCCATTCGCTTGGACTTAGCACGACCAACCGTGCACGCTCGAAACCTCTGCCATATCAGCGTTGCGATGTGGAACGCATGGGCGACCTATGACACGCAAGCCCAACCTTGGATGTTCAGTGAACATCACACGGTCGCGGACACCGAAGCAGCTCGCCGTGAATCAATCAGCTTTGCCTCATATCGCATGCTGCTCAATCGCTTTGCGACGAGTCCAGGATTTGCGACCATGTCGCCGCAATATCAATCACTGATGGTTCAGTTGGGATATGACCCAAGCATTACCACCGTTGTCGGCGACTCTCCTGCAGCGATTGGAAATCGAATTGCCCAAGCGCTCATCGCCTTTGGCCTTGCCGATCATTCCAATCAAATCAACGGTTATGCAAATCAGTATTACCAACCGATCAATCCAGCGATGATCGTGAGTCTGCCTGGAAATCCAAACGTGATTGATATTCGCAGATATCAACCGCTCGCACTTTCATTCTTTGTTGACCAAAGTGGAATTCCAATTCCTGGCGGATTCCCCCCATTCCTCTCCGCCGAATGGGGAAACGTCACACCCTTCGCGATGACTTCTGCGGACCGAACGAATTATGTTCGCAACAATAAAACATGGCCTGTCTATCACGATCCTGGTGCGCCGCCAACGCTCGGTGGTCCTGGCGACGATCTCTGGAGACGCGGGCACGAAATGGTCGCCGTCTGGTCAAGCCATCTTGATCCAAGCGACGGCGTCACGTGGGATATCTCGCCAAAGAGCATGGGAAATAGCACTGCGCCGACTGATTGGAACTATGAGTCTTATTACAAATACAACGAAGGCGGCGATGCGGGAACTGGTTACACAGTCAATCCAGTCACTGGCCAACCCTATGCACCCAATCTGGTGAAACGCGGCGACTACACGCGAGTGCTCGCAGAGTTTTGGGCCGATGGCCCTAATTCTGAAACACCCCCAGGACATTGGTTCACGATTCTGAATTATGTTCGAGACCATCCGCTTTCGAATCGGCGCATGGGCGGAGTCGGAGCAGAACTCGATCCGTTGCAATATGACGTGAAGGCGTACCTCGCTCTGGGCGGCGCAATGCATGACACGGCGGTCAGCGTGTGGGGAACAAAAGGTTGGTACGACACAAGCCGCCCCGTCACAGCGATTCGGTGGATGTGCGGTCGAGGACAATGCTCTGATCCCACGGGAGCGAGTTACGACGCAGGTGGCATTCACCTGATTCCAAACGAAATTGAAATGATCACTGCGAAGACCACAGCACCTGGTCAACGACACGAGAACCTCGAAGGTTATGAAGGTTCGATTGCAATCAAAGCATGGCGTGGTCCTTACGCGATCAACAATCCGCAAACTGATGTTGCGGGAGTTGGATGGACCTTGGGATCGCAGTGGTGGCCATACCAGCGTCCCTCTTTCGTCACACCCCCCTTCGCGGGATACACCTCTGGACACAGTTCATTCAGCCGAGCCGCAGCGCATGTTCTCGAACTCCTCACAGGAAGTCGGTACTTCCCAGGTGGCATGGGATCATTCACTGCAACACAGAATCAATATCTCGTCTTCGAGGATGGACCGAGCACAAATGTGACTCTGCAATTTGCAAGCTATTACGACGCCGCCGACCAAAGTGCGCTCAGTCGCATTTGGGGCGGAATTCACCCACCATTTGACGATATTCCATCACGCGTCATCGGTGACCAGACTGGACCTGCAGCATTTCAATTCGCAAAGCAACTCTGGGGATCAAGCGGATGTCCTGCAGATCTCTCGGGAGATCATGTCGTGAATGGTCTTGACGTGGGCATCCTGCTTGGGCAATGGAACCTTGCAGGAACCGCCGACATCGACGGCAGCGGAATTGTCGACAGCCTGGACTTGGCGATCATCCTTGGTGCTTGGGGACCATGCAACTGAGTGCATGACTTGACCGATGTGGGAGATTCGGCGACACTCGCTCCATGAAGATTCAAAAGTTCGTCGTCGTCCTGACAGTCGCAACCGGCTTGATCGCCCTGACCTCCTTGACCGGCTGCAGTAAGAATGCGATCAAAAGCGCTCCTGTTGGATTTCTGACTCAGCCGAAGCTGATGAAGGAACAAAGCGATGGATCATGGCAATATCTCGCCTCGAAAGTTGACTGGTCGAAGTACACATCGTTCTATGTCGCCCCCGTCTCAATCGCAGCAGGCGTCATGAATGGCAAGAATGCTGACCAGACTGCTGAACTCCCACAAATCGTCATGAAGTTTCAAGCAGAACTTGAAAAGGCGATGTCCAAGAAATACACGCATGTCCAAAGTGCCACACCAAACACGTTGGTTATTCGTGCTCAGTTAGTGAAAGCCGAACCAAATGCTCCTGCGCTGAATGTCGCGCCACAAACCCAAATGGGCGGACTTGGATTTGGATTTGCTGAAATTGTGATCGAAGTCGCAGAAGGTGGAAACGGAATCGTGCTCTTTGAGTATGCGGATGTGGATAACACCAGCCGCTTCTCTACTGAAAAGATGTCTGTTTGGGGAAGTCTCGAGAAGAGTTTCACCACTTGGGCAGAGAAGGTCGCCACCGTGTGCGGCGCATCCTGATCGAGAGATCGCCGACAACGGTGATTTAGTTCGCTCGGGTGAGGTATGCTTCGCCCCCTCATGCGGCTCATAAAAAATGCAATTCGAACGAGCGTGATCGTCGCAGCCATGACTGCGCTGGTCACGACTGCATGCAAAGTTGGACCGAATTATGAGGAGCCCAAAGTGCTCCCAGCAGAGTTGTGGAGCCAACCAGTTGAAGGCCCGATCACAACAGCGGAACCAGACCTGAAGGAGTGGTGGAAACGATTTAACGATCCCGTTTTGGATCAGCTGATCGTTCAAGCGCAAGAATCCAATGCGACTCTCGAAAAGTCACTCGCGAATGTGCGAGTTTCCCTTGCTGTACTCGGTGTTTCGGAAAGCCAGTTCTGGCCGTCGATCACTACCGCAGTCGAGTATTCCCGCAACAAGACCAACGTTTCACTTCTTGCATCACAAGGAGTCGAGACCAGCCCATACGACCTCTGGCTCGGTGGAGCGGCGATGGCGAGTTGGGAGATCGATGTATGGGGACGCGTCGCACGAATCGTTGAATCGTCCAAGGCGACTCTGGAATCCACAGTTGAAGACCTGCGAAATGTTCTGATCTCCGTTCGATCGCAAGTTGGAACGACTTACATGACGGTGCGAACGTTGCAGTTGCAACTCTCGATTCTTCGCACGGCCGTCGATAATTACAAGACCACGCTTGACCTCGCCAAGGCGAAGTACAAGGCAGGAACAAACACACTGCTCGACGTGAATCAATCCCAAACCGATATGGATATGGCCAATGCAAGCATTCCAGCAGTCGAATCCGATCTCGATACTGCGATCTTTTCGCTTGCACAACTCTGCGGGACGACTCCAGGGCCAATGAAGTTGTTGTTGGCTGAGCCTGCTCCACTTCCAACCAGCCCAGACGCCATCGGGATTGGAATCCCCGCGGAACTCTTGCGTCGACGGCCAGATGTTCGCAGCAGCGAGAGATTGGTTGCCGCTGCAGTCGCCAACATCGGCGCGAACGAAGCTCTCAACCTGCCCATCTTTTCGCTCTCTGGAAATTTCTATCTCGCAGCCGACCAGTTTTCAGGACTGGGAAATGGAAGCAATTCCGCATACGGATTTGGCCCAACCATTTCATGGCTTGTCTTCCAAGGTGGCTATGTGAATTCGATGATCAAACAAAGCAAAGGACAAGCGCAAATGGCCCTTGCGGCTTACCGCGACACCGTCCTTGGAGCGATGCGCGATGTCGAAACTTCAATCAGTTTGCTTGTGAATGCGAAGCGATCAGCAGCGCTGTACACCACTGCTGAGAAGAGCGCACAAGACACATTTGATCTTGCGAAGCTTCAGTACGGTGCAGGAACAACCGACCTCAACACGTTAATCAAAGTGCAGAACGACCTCCTCGACTCCCAGAAGAAGCTTGCAGATAGTCAAGGTTCGGTTGCGCAGAACACGGTCGGCCTCTACCGCGCCCTCGGCGGTGGTTGGGACGATGGCGCCGTAAACAAAGCCGCTGAACGCTCCGCCGCAATGAAAGACCCATCATGAACTTGAACTCTAAGAAATCAACACGATTCACAATCACGCAGGTCTTACTTGCATCCGCAATCGCGGGGCTTCTCTCGTGCGGTGGACCGCCACCAGGACTCGTTCGACCAACGACTGTGCCAGTGACCACAGCGATTGTGATCAGCAAGAACATTCCACTCAGCCAAACATATCCAGGACTCGCTGTCTCTCCCCGATCGATCACGATTGATGCACGAGTCGAAGGATTCTTGTTGAAGCAAGAAGTTGCTGACGGATCGGTCACGAAGGCGAATCAGGTGATCTACCGAATCGATCCCCGCCCCTTCGAAGCCACGCTTGCCGCAGCGGCAGGAGCTCTTGCGCAGGCGGTTGCACAGCGCGATTATGCCCGCAAGGAAATGGAACGAAACGCACCGCTCGTTCCAGCAAATGCGATCAGCCAGCAATCCTTTGATCAGCTGGTTGTGAATTACCAAACCGCTGACGCACAAGTCTTGACATCGGATGCGAATGTCGTCACCGCAAAGATCAATCTTTCATACTGCACAATGGCCAGCCCTTTCCCAGGACTTCTGGGAGCAAGTGACTTCTTCGAAGGCGCCGTTGTTGGAAATGCAAATTCGCAGACTCTCAATTCGCTCGTTCAAATCGATCCGATGTGGGCAGAATTCAGCCCGTCGGCAACTGTTTGGCCTCGATACTCCGCCCTGATGGCGAAGGGACCACTTGAAGCAACCGTGACCTTCGACGGCGACGACACGATCAAGGCGACTGGCAAAGTCATCTTTGCCGACAATCAAGTCTCGACCTCGACTGGAACGCTGATGCTGCGCGTGGAATTCACGAATCCAAACCTCATTTTTCGGCCAGGCGTGTATGTCAAGGTCGAGGTCGCACTTGGCGAAGAACCCAACATAATGTTGGTTCCACAAGATTCCGTTTTCGCCCGAGAGACGGACTTGTATATCTGGCGCGTCAAGGCGGATGACACAGTGGAAATCGTCCAAATTCAATCTTTGAAAAAGATCGGAACGATGATGGCGCTCAAGAGTGGCCCAAATATCGGTGACCGCATTGTTGTTGATGGAATTCAACGACTGAAACCAGGCAGCAAGATTAAAGATGCTGGTGCACAACCAACGTCCACACCTCCTGCTGCAGTTCCAGCGGCAACTCCTGCTGCGACTCCCCCGGCAACCAAGTAATCCTCACTAGACAGAAATCACAATGGTTCGATTCTTCATCCACCGTCCAATCTTCGCCAGCGTGATTGCGATCATCACCGCACTCGCCGGAACTATTGCGATGGTGCTTCTGCCCATCTCGCAATTTCCAAACATCGTTCCACCAACCGTTCAAGTCACTGCGACATATAACGGCGCAGACGCGATCACAGTTGCAAATTCGGTGACGATGCCGCTGGAAGAGCAGATCAACGGTGCAGAAGGCATGATCTACATGTCTTCCAACAGCACCAACAATGGTGCATGTGTCATCACTGTGACATTTCAGGTGGGCTACGACCTGAATATTGGCGCAGTCGATGTGTTGAACCGCGTGCAGTCTGCAACATCGCAGCTTCCGCAACAAGTTCAGCAACTCGGAGTCACGATCACGAAGCAGTCAACAAACTTGACCCTCGTCGTCTCGCTGACATCAGCCGACGGTACATACGACAGCAAGTTCCTCTCGAACTATGCCAATATCGTCGTCCAACCCGTGCTGTCACGCATCGATGGCGTAGGAACGATCACGATCTTCGGTCTCCTGCAATATTCGATGCGCGTCTGGCTTGATCCGATGCGCATGAGTGCGATGGGAATTTCAACTGACGAGGTCGTGCAAGCGATCAAAGATCAGAATCAACAGGCGGCAATCGGAAGCGTGGGATCAAGTCCGACGACAGGTTCACCCGGATACGACTTGACGCTCACGACGACTGGCCGGTTGACCACTCCAGAGCAATTCGGCGAAATCATCGTTCGGACTGGCAAGAACGGAGCGCTTGTACGGATCTCTGACATCGGCCGCGCAGAATTAGGCGCGTACCAATACGACACGACTTCGACAAAGAATGGACAAAGCACCGGCACCGTCGGCATCTATCAGTTGCCAACTGCCAACGCCTATGCCGTCGTCGAAGCTGTGAAGGCACAGATGACCCGAATTGCACCGCTCTTTCCGCCAGGCGTGACGTGGAATGTCACCTATGACAGCACGGCTTTCGTTTCAGCTTCCATCGACGATCTGACCACAACGCTGATCGAAGCAGGGCTTCTCGTTCTCGCTGTGATCTTCATCTTCCTGCAGAGTTGGCGAGCGACATTGATTCCGATGATCGCAATCCCCGTCTCGATCATTGGAACATTTGCGATCATGTTGGCGTGTGGCTTCACGATCAATACGCTGACACTGCTTGGACTTGTTCTGGCGATCGGACTGGTCGTTGACGATTCGATCATCGTCGTCGAAAACGTGTATCGACAACTTGAACTCGGCGCACCCAACGGCAAAATTGCGGCCGAACGCGCGATGAAAGAAGTTGCGGGACCGATCGTTGCAACGAGTTCGGTCTTGCTCGCCGTCTTCGTTCCTGCAGCACTCATGCCAGGAATCACTGGGCAGCTTTACAACCAATTTGCACTCACGATCGCATTCAGCATCGTGCTGAGTATGGTCAATTCACTGACCCTCTCGCCCGCTCTCTGTGGCGTGTTCCTGCAGAAGCCGCACAAAACCACTTTCCGGCCATTCGTCATCTTCAACGAAGGCTTCGAGTATTGCACTGGCCGTTATTCGCGTTTCGTACGCTGGCTTGCACATCACTGGTACGTGATCGCCGCAACGTTTGTCATTGGCGCTCTTGGAGTCGTCTATCTGCTCGAACGGACTCCGACTGCGTTTATCCCAAACGAAGATCAGGGTTACTACTTCATCGGCATGACACTTCCATCGGGTGCGACGCTCGAACGAACCGAAGCTGTCAGTGCGCAAGTCTTGGAAATCGTCAAACGCGATCCAGCAGTCGTCGACGTCATTCAAATCAATGGATTCAACTTTCTCACGAGTGTCGCAACGACCAACGCAGGGTTTCTCATTGTCGTCCTCAAGAATTGGGACGAACGAGATCCACGTACTGAAAATGCGCGTGCGATCATCCTCCGCGCCTTCCCAGAGCTCTTCAGCATTCCACAAGCAACAGTCGTACCCTTCCCGCCTCCGCCAATCCCTGGACTTGGAGCGGTTGCAGGTTGGCAGTTGCAGTTAGAAGACGTGAATGGAATCGGCTTCCCATTGCTCTCCGCCGCTGCGCAAGACTTCATCAGCGAACTTGAAAAGCGACCAGAAGTATCGGGAATCACATCTCCTTTCCAAAGTCAGGTTCCAATTCTGCGCCTGAAGATCGACCGTGCGAAGGCGATCAGTTATGGATTGGACATGAGTGATGTGTTCAACACTCTGGGACAAACCATCGGCCAATCGTTCGTCAACAATTACAACCAGTTCAATCAGGTCTACAACGTGATGGTCCAAGCGGACGCTGCAGACCGCATGAAGTTGGCTGACATTTTTAAGCTGTATGTAAAGAACAAGGATGGCGGAATGGTTCCCGTTGCATCCTTCACGGATTTCTCTGTCGAAGTCGGAACGGATAATGCCACTCGATACAACATGTACAACACGATTCAGTTGAATGGATCGACTGGTCCTGGGTATGGCTCTGGTGATTCGATCAAAGCCGTCGAAGAAGTCGCAGCGGCGACTCTTCCCGATGGTGTGACCTATGAATGGACGGGAACGACATATCAACAGATTGAATCTGGCGCATATGCCCCGCTCATTTTCGCGCTCGCTCTTGTTGCCGTCTTCTTGTTGCTCGCGGCGCTCTATGAAAGTTGGATTCTCCCACTCAACGTGCTGCTCGCCGTGACGTTCGCCGTCTTGGGCGCACTGCTGCTGATGCACATTCGCGGCAAAGCACTAGATGTTTATGCCCAAATCGGACTCGTCATGCTTGTCGGATTGGCAGCCAAGAACGCGATCTTGATCGTCGAATTTGCGAAGACTCGATATGACGGCGGAGAGAGCATCATCGATGCCGCAGTCAACGCATCGCATCAAAGATTGCGACCGATCATGATGACTGCGATCGCATTTATGCTCGGCGTATTGCCGTTGACAATCGCTCATGGTGCAGGCGCGAACAGTCGCCAATCCATCGGAACAACCGTTATGGGTGGGATGATTGGATCAAGCACGATGGATCAGCTTGTTGTGCCAGTCTTCTTCGTGATGATTCTCTCTTTGACCGCGCGATTTGGGCCCAAGCGACCTCCTGCCGCTGCTCCAGGCAGTGCGAGTGAAGCTGCGGCCGAAGGTGATCCACCACCTGCCGCTTCGCACTAAAACAAATTCGCAGAACAGAACAGATACGGAATTGCATAAGCAATCATCCGTTGGAAAGTCCTCTCGGGGCTCAGACAGTCCTCGGCGACCGACACAATCTGTTTGTCTGATGTTCGGTCGCAAACGAAGTCGGGCGCCTGCGGAACTCGCCCGAGAGAATTTTCCAACGGCTGACACGGTTTCAGTATCGCGTGCGTCCCGCGGCGTTCAATAAATCGATACGCGGCTGATGCATGGGCATGCGCGCGACTGATCAATCACAACTCGCATGCCGCTCACGCCTTCACCGTCCAGTCTGAGAATTCGCCGAACTCCAATGGTTGTTCCTTCGACGGCTTTGCGCCAAACTCCATCAGCGCCCCGCAGCTCAACGTGAAACGCATCGACTCGCTGTCCAAGTTGCACGGCTTCTTCGATGCGAATGACACGGGGCGCAATTGGATTTGAAAAGCGAAACTCCAACGTCCCGCTCGTCACCGAATCATCAGTCGCCCAGTATGTGGCTGAATTTCCGTCGGTCACGTTTGTTGCTGCGAATGCTGCTGAATTCGATGCGAAGCGCACTGAAGTTGCCGCGACTTGCGCTTTCGATGCGAGATCGTTGGCAAACATTGCGCGCTGTTGATCGCCCCATTGCTTCAGAGAGGCGAGTTCTTGTGGCGCAACCAGTCCGCGTGAATCCACTGGAATATTCAAGAGCAGATTGCAACCTCGCCCGACGCTCTCGAACCATATTTTCTCAAGCGTCTGTGCGCTCTTGACTCGATCATCTTCAGCGGCTCGCCAAAACCAACCAGGACGAATGCTGACATCGACTTCCGCTGGCAACCAATCGGTTCCATCTCGTTGACCATGTGCAAGATCTTCGTTTCTCCCAGTGATGCCAGGATAAAAATCCTTTGCATTCATTCGGTTCCAATTCGTTTCGCTGCCAATACCGCTTTCGTTACCGACCCAGCGAACGTCTGGCCCACCATCGCTGAAGATGCATGCGCCCGGCTGGCATGTTCGCACGACGTCGATGAACTTTGGAAAGTCATACACCTGTCGTCGACCATCAGGTCCTTCGCCGCATGCGCCGTCAAACCAAACTTCTGAGATTTCGCCATAATTCGAAAGCACATCCTTCAGTTGCGACGCGAAATATTCGTTGTACGCCTCGCCCGTTCCATACTTTGGATTATTGCGATCCCACGGAGACAAATAGACGCCGAAAGCCAATCCTTCTGCGTGACATGCGGTCGAAAGTTCGCGCAGAACATCGCCTTTGCCATCGCGCCATGGACCGAATTTGACCGAATGATCAGTGACCGCAGAAGCCCAAAGACAAAATCCATCATGATGCTTGGCCGTGATGATCATTCCACGAAGGCCTGCATCCTTTGCCGCGCGCGCCCATTGCCGACAATCAAGTTCAGTCGGATTGAAGAGCGCAGGCTTTTCCTTTCCGCCCCCCCACTCGGCGCCAGTGAATGTGTTCACGCCGAAATGAATGAACATGCACGATTCCATCGCATGCCAACGCATCTGCCGCGCCGACGGGACGGGACCGAATGGCGCAGGTGCGCCAGCGATTGTTGCGACAACAGGAATGGCAATCGACGATGGTGTTGATTGATTGTTCATCGGGTGAATCATCGATGTGATCAAAGCGAGTGTTGGAATCATGATTGGGTTATCGATGACGCCGCCGATCAGCGAGCGCGGCGATCACGATAACCACGCCCACTAAAATTTCTTGGACATAATTTGGTATTCCACTCGAACCGAACCAGTGCGACAACGTTTGCGCCAATTCAGGAGATCCCCCCCAACGACCGAGTGCTGTCCAGTCGACGAGATTGCATCCATTTGCAAGCGCCGCCATCAAGATGGCACCAACGATCGAACCTCCGATGGTTCCAAATCCGCCAGAAAGAGCAGCACCACCGATCACGACAGCTGCGATCACTTCAAGTTCCTTGCCAGTTGCAGTCGTTGGATCACCGCCGCTCAATCGATGGAATTGCAGAACTCCGGCTACACCAGCGAGGAGTCCACAGAGCGCGTACGTCGACCACCGGACGCGTGCGACTGGCACCCCGCAGAGTCGCGCTGCAGATTCATTACTTCCCACTGCGGTCACCCATGCGCCAAACACGGTGCGACTGAGAATGAATCCAAATGCAAGTGCAACGATGATTGTGATCCACACGCCAGGAGCGACGAGCAGCCACGCAGGATCTGGGTTCTTTGCCATCAATGAACTTGCCCACCCCTCTGGTGGATAGATCGTGCTCTGGCTCGCAAGCCACTTTGCGACTCCGCGTGCGATGCCCATCGTTCCAAGCGTTGCGATGAATGCTGGAAGTCTGAAGGATGCCACGAGAAATCCGTTCACGCATCCGACGATCAATCCGACTGCGCATCCCACGAAACCAGCTGCAGCTGATCCAAATCCAGCGCGAACCATCAGCGCCGCTGCGACGGATGAGAGTGCGATCACAGATCCAATTGAAAGATCGATGCCACCGCCCACCACCACGAAAGTCATACCAATCGCCCCAAGCACGACAACGACTGACTGGGCGGAAAGCGTTCGTGCATTTTGCACCGTACAAAATGACTCTGGGGCGACAAGTGAAAAGACCAGAATGACCGCGCAAAGCGCCGCGCTCGGTCCAAGCAAACGCTTGAATGCGCGCTTGAATCTTGCACTGCGATCAAGTTCATTTGCCGCACTCATGCGGCAGACTCCGCACCTGAACCACGCAGGTCAGCATCAACGATCGAATGTTCATCCCACTCATGCGTCGGCCTTGCAACTCCAAGCGTTCCCCGCCACATAACTGCGATGCGATCACAGAGTGTCAGCAACTCTCGACTCTCGCTCGATACAACCACGATCGAATGACCATCGTCCGCCGCACGGCGAAGAATGTCGTGAATTGCCGCCTTCGCGGCAACGTCGATTCCGCGAGTCGGTTCATCGACGAGGACGAGCGCCGTCCCTTGCTCTAGCACCCGAGCGATCGCAACTTTCTGTTGATTACCACCAGAGAGTTCGCTGATTCGTTGCCAAGGTCCGGTGCATTTGATCGAGAGTGCGTCGCGCCACTTGTTGGCAAGTCGCGCTTGATCATTTGATCGCAAGATGCCCCAGCGACTCAACCGTCCAAGAAATGGAAGCGTCAAATTCTCAGCGATCGACAGCGACTGCGCAAAGCCTTCGCCGCGGCGATCTTCGCTCACGCGAGCCGCCAATGTTTTCTGCGCGAGTCCACGAAGCCAACGACTGCGGCCGGAACCGACAAGACCGCCCACTCCAAAGATTTCTCCCGCACGAAGTTGGAGGGCTCCCTCTTGAAAACAGACTTTCCCCGCAATGCGAGTTCCACGTGCCGTGGGAGTTTGTATGGCGCTTCCAGACATTGCTCGCACGAGCGCATCATCGTCAAGAATCGCAAGCAGACCACTTTCCACGACAGCGCCATCACGCAAGATCGTCGCACGATCTGCGATGCGACGCACCTCATCCAGGCGATGCGAGACGAGCGCGATCGCGACTCCAGACTTTGCCAATGTGCGAACAGCAACCCAGAGTTGATCCGCTTCAACGCGTCCAAGAGAACTTGTTGGCTCGTCAAGAAGGAGCACGGACGGATGAGAAACAAATGCTCGTGCGATTTCGACCAACTGCCTTGTTCCAGATGTCAGCGTGCTTGCAGATGCAGCGGGATCTACAAGACTCCCAGCGCCGATGGCTTCAAGCGCCATGCGCGCCGTCTGAAGCTGAGCACTTCGATCAATCACGCCACACGATGAAATCTCTCGGCCGAGATTAATGTTGTCCGCAACAGTTCGATGATCGGCGATCGCAGGCTCTTGGTGCACAACGCAAACGCCCGCCGCACGTGCGTCGCGAGGCGCCCGCGGCGCATACGTCTGACGTTTCAATTGCATCGACCCCGAATCGGATTGCTCCGCCCCTGCCATGATTCGCAGGAGCGTGCTTTTCCCTGCGCCGTTCTCCCCAAGCACTGCGTGAATTTCTCCCGCAGCGAGATCGAGGTCGACTCCGCGCACTGCCAGCACTCCGCCGAATGCCTTTCTTACGCCGCGCAAACAAAGAGTTGGAGAGGTCATTTCAAGAATGTGTGTGATGAACTATCTGGGGCGCAACTCATGCGAAATTCCAAAGGCTCATTTCAACCACTCTGCGATTGGTGGTTCAAGGACGGTTCGAATTGCCGGCTCGTCAATATTGGTCCGCGTAACGAGCGTGCAGCCCGTATCCACATTTGCAGGAACGGTCTCGCCGCGAATGACTTTCGCCATTGTCGTGACTGCCAACTCACCCATACGAAATGGATTTTGAACGACGAGTGCGTCGATCGATCCAGCGCGGAGGCCCGCGACCAATTTCTCGCTCGCATCAAAGCCTACGAGATGCACTTTCGTTCCTCGGCGCAAATCTGTCAGCGCCTTCATGCACGCATACGAAGTCGATTCATTTGGGGAATACATCCCATCCAATTCTGGGAATCTATTCAAGAGGTTTTCTGCCACCTTGTATGCGGAGTCCACTGTTGCGCCGCCGTACTGATCACTCGACACAATCTCGATGCCAGGAAACTTCTCCTTGATCGTGCTTAAGAATCCTTCCTCGCGCAACCCTGTACTGGCTGAACCCTCTGCATAACGCATCATCACAACCCGCCCTTTTCCCGCAAGAATTCTGCCCATTTCATCGGCTGCCAATGATCCACCATGGCGATTGTCCGTTGCGACAAATGATGAACGACCGTCCCACTTGATCCCACTATCGAAGATCACGACTGGAATCTTCCCCGCTGCGGCTTCGCGCAAACTTGGCACCAGTGCTTGTTCGTCAAGCGGTGCAATCACGATCCCTTGCACATTGCGCGACACGGCGCTCTCGACAACTTTAATTTGATCATCGCGGTCGTCTTCGCGCGCAGGACCCTTCCACAGAATGTCGACGCCAGCCTCGGATGCTCCTTTGAGAGCACCCGCATGCACCGTCTTCCAAAATTCATGCGTTGTTCCCTTAGGAATCACTGCGATCATCGGCTTCGCTTTTTCCTGCGTGGCAAATGCGCCAGTCCCAACAATGATTGCCAAACTTGCGATGACCAAACTCGACCGAGGTGAAGGCAAATACTTTGTTGGGTGCATCAGGAGATGATAGTGGGCGTATTCGATGCGTACTTCGCAACAAGCCCATCCCACTTGCCCTGCGCCCGCAAGATCAACTCGATCAATTCGCGAACCGCCCCGTGTCCACCTCTTGCCGAAGTCGTGATTGCGGCGACCGCGAGGATTTCTCGCGGTGAATCTGCAACTGCGACTGCAACTCCGACCATGCGCATCACAGCAAGATCAGGCAGATCATCGCCGACGAATACACACTCTTTTCGAGTGACTCCCAATCGCGCCGTGACTCGGTCGAGTGCAGCCACTTTGTCAGCGGCACCTTGCTCGACGGCACCGATATGCAACTCTCCCATTCGGTGGGTCAGCGCCAAGCCCTTGCGCCCAGTGATCACCGCGGACTTGCCACCAGCGCGGTGCCACATCGAAAGTGCGAATCCATCACGGACGTCGTAACGCTTGAACTCTGCGCCCGCATCATCAAGATAAATCCCGCCATCGGTCAGCGTTCCGTCGGCATCCATGAGAATCGCGCGAATGCCACCAAGTGCCAACGCAAGTGATTCCGAGGGTGTTTTTGTCTCTTGCGGCGTCATTTTTATATCGCTACTCTGACCGAATGAACAAAGTCTACAACAGTCGTTTGATTCTTATTGCCTCAAGTTTGGTCATCTTGAATGCTGCTTTCGGCATCGCAGCACAAAAGGTTGAAACCACACCACCCACACGGGAGCAAGCGCTCGCTTCCCCAGCTGGAGCATTCGCTTACTTTCAAGCCGCCGACGAAAACGCAAAAATAGTGATTCGAGCCCAACTTGAGAAGAATCCAGGTTCCCGAGACGGCCTGTTGCTTGGGCAGACTCCTTATGTTGCCATTGTCGGTTGCTCTGACTCTCGAGTGCCGTACGAGGAAGTGATTGGAGCGAAGAGCAATGACGTCTTCACGGTCAGCCTTGCTGGCAATGTTGTCTCCGAGGACGCAATCGGATCAATCGAATATGCCGTCAAATATCTTCACGTGCCGCTGATTGTCGTTCTTGGGCATGACCATTGCGGAGCCGTGTCCGCATGCATGAATGAAGCGGAAGTCGGCGGAGCGCTGCCACAATTGCTTGGCAAGATTCGCCCAGCAGTTCAATCAGCAACCAAAGCCTGCATCGGCTGCAACAAAGAAGCACTCTTTTCCGCATGCATTGCAGCAAATGCCAAACTCGGGATGGATGAATTGTTGAGCCGAAGTGCGACGATCCGTTCGCTTGTCAAAGAAGGGAAAGTGGCAATCGCTTGCGGCGTCATCGACCTCTCAGATGCCTCCATTCAATGGGTCGTCACGCCGGAATTCGTCAAGTCAAAGCCCGTCACCCCAGCGGCGAAATAAGCGTCAAGAAACTTGCGCGAACTCCCGTCAGAATGTGGCGAAGTTCGGCCGAGGGTCCACCACGTTCTGCTGCTTGCTCTGGAAGTTGCGGAACATGAATGAATCCGCCTGATACCACGCTTTGAAATTCGCCGACTTCGATTCCGTGCAACAGCGTGTACATAATTTCGTTGCATATAAAAGTCCCGGCGCTCATAGAAATGAGTGCCGGGACTCCTTCTCCTTCGCATGCGTCGCGCATCGCACGAACTGGCAGCGATGAAAAATATGCGTCGGGTCCACCAGCAACGATTGGTTGGTCCTGAATTTGCACGCCAGCATTGTCAGCAATGCGATCATCACGCAAATTGACTGCGACTCGTTCGAAAGCGATATGAGTTGCTTTGGCTGACTCGCCAAAGCACACAACAAGACTGGGCTGATTCAACTCAATCGCTCGCCCGAGTGCGGCACGCGAGCTCTCCTTGCCTTGACCGCCGACCACAGGAAGAACCGCACGACTCACGATCGCACCTGGCCAGTGTTCTTCTGCGATGGCTTGCGCCAAGATCTCACTGGGATTGATGGGACTTCCACCAAAGGGTTCGAAACCAGTCACGAGAATGCGCATCATGTCTATGCACGGTACCGAACTCCCTTGGCAGATGTGCACCGCCGATGTGCTCTTGCGGGTACTTTCTCAAAAGAAACATGAATTCAATTCTGCGCGAAATCTGCCTGCTATTGATTCTGATCGTTCCGTGCCTCATTGTTTCCAATCGACTGCACTTTGGAAGCATCCTCGGCCTGCTTGCCGGCGGAATCCTCATCGGGCCAAGTGGCTTTGGCCTCATCCAAACAACTGGGGCGATCCACAATATTGCAGACGTCGGAGTCATCCTCTTTCTCTTCCTCGTCGGACTTGAGTTACATCCCGCCAAGATCGGCAAGTCGTGGCGCCGACTCTTGGTGTTTGGAATTCTTCAGATCCTGCTCACTGGCGTTGTTCTTTCAGCAATTGTCCTTCCAATTTCCACCTACTGGACTGGAGCACTTGTCGGTGGATTCACGCTTGCGATGTCCTCGACCGCCCTTGTATTTCAGACGCTGCGCGACCGTAACGAACTGAATACCAAGATGGGACAAACCGCAGTCGCCATCTTGATCGTGCAGGACCTTGCCGTGATCCCGCTGCTGGCAATCATCCCGATAATCAACCCCACGGTATCGATGACGAGCACGGAGACGACGACGTCGATCACGATCATCGGCGCGGTGACCGCCATTGCTTTGCTCTTGGGAATCAGCCATTTTATTGCTCCTCGCATCATTGAACATCTCGACCGAAAACACGATTCGAATTCGCTCGCCGCTTTGATCGGCCTGATTGTGCTTGGATCTGCGTTCATCGCAGATTCCGCAGGTCTTTCGATGGCGCTTGGAGGGTTTATCGCAGGAGTATCACTCTCCACATCCTCGTCAGCAAAGCGGATTGATCAACTCGTTCGGCCCCATCAAACATTGCTCATGGCGCTCTTCTTTGTCTCGGTCGGATTGAGCATCAACCGACACGAGATTTCAGGATCATTCACCGCCATTCTCATTATGCTTCCATGCGTGCTGATCGCCAAGTTCCTCTGCCTGTATGCATTGGGACGAGTTATGGGGTCGGCGAACCGTGCAAGTTGGCGTCTCGCACTCCTCCTGTCGCAGGCTGGCGAATTCGGGTTCGTTGTCTTGGCCGCTTGCTTCAGCGTCGGGTGGGCGACTGCTACACAAGTCGCTGCGGCGACGACGGTCATCGCTTTCACCATGGTTGCGACACCGATCATTCAGCGGTTCGTCCCGCCGTTGGGCGATCTCGATCGCTGCGAATGAACTCTCCTGTCCCCAACGGGCACTTGTCCCCCAATAACGCGAAGATGAAACTCACAAACCGCGAGCCGAGTGCCCATGATGTCTTTGAGCTCCTCGCACGGGATCATGCGGACCATCTCTTGGTCTTCCTTCGCGCCGTTGTGCGGGATCGCAGCATGGTCGATGACGTGTTTCAAGAAACGATGATGGTCGCATGGCGCCGATTGGCTGACTTCGATCGCACACGATCATTCGGCGCATGGCTTCGAGGGATCGGGTCGCGTGTCGCGATGGATTTCGCTGGGCGAAAGCGAATGGTGATCGTGGACCCAACGATGATTCAAGAAATTGAACAACACTCCGTCGCATTCGACGGTGATCACGCGCACGCTTTTCAAACACGAATGGCAACCCTTGACGACTGCATCGAGCGGCTTCCAAACGATTATTCCCAAGTGATTCAAATGGTCTACCGCGCCGACTTGCCTCTTCGCAAGATTGCTTCCAATCTTGCGCTGACTGAAGAAGCGGTCAAGAAACGTATTCAACGAGCTCGAGCCCTTCTCGCACAGTGCCTCCATCGCAAAGGAGTTTTGGCATGACAAACATCGACCCAAATCTATCTCAACCAGAATCAAACGATCCGAACGAGCTCCCACAAGATCGATTCGTGGATGCGCTTCTCGCCCACAAGTTCAGCGAAACGCGCGAGTCCATGGATGCTCGGATCGATCGCGTGCTGCGTTCGATTCATGCGAAACCGAGTCGCGCGCACTCCATTCGGTCGTGGCACTGGTGGGCGATCCCACTCGCGGCGCTCATCGCGATATCCATCTTGTTTATGCCAACGAGCAGTTCAGCGTCCGCAGTCGTGCAATCCGCTGCGAGGGTCGCTCGCAAAAGTGTTGATCGACAGTACCAAGTCATTCTGATTCCAAAAGGTCGGCGCGTGAGCGATCAACCGCCACCAATTTTTGCGACTTTGGATGTGCGCGATTCTCAGCACATGCGAATTGAGATTCATTTCCAAGGAGGTCGTACCGAAATTCATGGGCGCGACGGCGACACTTCGTGGCAACAGCGCCCCGATGGATCTGCGATCATTTCTGATCGGAATATTCCGTGGCCCCGCTGGGTCGAAACTCCTGACGGATCGCTTCTCGTCGATTCGATGGCTGAGATGTTGAAAGATCTCGATGATTCGTACGACATCGCAAAGGTCGATGATGCACAGGCGTGTGGTCGATCAGGGCTCTTGCAAATTCGTGCAAGCCGACAAGAAATCGAGTCAGTAGTCGCGAGCCAATCCGATGAAAAACTCCACCGAAACCCTGCTGAGCGAATCGAGATGTGCATCGACCCAGCGACGAATGAAGTCATTCGGCTTGAAATGTTTTTCCCAGTGCAAAGTGGTCCAGGTCCAAGCGATCAGCATGGTCCACCGCCGCCACCAATGGGAGAGCGAGGTTCGCCGCCACCAATGGGAGAGCGAGGTTCGCCGCCACCAATGGGCGAGCGAGGTTCGCCGCCACCAATGGGAGAGCGAGGTTCGCGACCACCAATGGGAGAGCGAGGTTCGCCACGAGGTGGTGGACCCCACGGTCCGCTCGGACCACCGCAGTCGATCAGCTTTGAAAGAACCGAGACAACCTCGTTCCCAAGCGATTGGTTTAAGGCTCCTGCTCATGCGGTCGAAGCAGATCCCACGCAATAAGGCGGGTCATGTAAACATAGTGGCGTGCCGACCCTCTTCGTAGTGATCCCCGTCTTTAATGAGCCACAAACGCTCAACGAGTGCGTCAAGCGAGTCTTAGGTGTTGTGCTAAAAAAATCATGGACAATCCATGTCGTCCTCGTCGACGACGGATCAGATGCAGTCACTCGGCTCGCTGCAGAACAACTCACTGAGAAATTTCCAACCTCGCTGACGCTCTTGCGACACACAGACAACCGTGGCAAAGGTGCGGCACTCCAAACTGGATTCTCTCATGTCGTCGTTGAGTCCAAAGACGATCTCGACGCCATGATCATTCAGGATGCGGATTTGGAATATGACCCGAATGATTTCGTGCAGCTCATTGATGCGCTTGAATCGTGTGGTCCAAACTGCGCGGTCTTTGGAAATCGGTGGCACGGTGGATCAGTGGAGACGGGCATGAAAGCATGGCTGCATATGCGCGCCAATCGGCTGCTCACGATCTCGAGCAATCTCGCAACGGGACTGCGAATCAGCGATATGGAGTGTTGCTATAAAATTATTCCCCTGCCAATCTTGAAAAGGATCCTCCCCGCCCTGACGGAAAATCGTTTCGGGATCGAGCCTCAAATCGCTGCTGCCCTGGCAAGAGCCAGAGCCTATGTCGCGGAAGTCCCTGTTTCCTATGTGCCTCGGACCTTCAAGGCGGGCAAGAAAATTGGCCCGATCGACGGGCTACGCGCTTTTTGGGTCATCCTTCAATCAAAATTCCACTTCTGAATTGACGGAAAGCCACAGATTCACTTGGAATAATCCAAATCTGAGTTATCGTTCAGCGATGAAACTCATTCCGCTGGCTCTCGTCACATTCATCGCTCCCTGCGCAATGGCAAGTTCGTTCGACTTCCACTTCCTTCCGGTAAGTACGGCGCACCAGACGATCTCCATCTTGTATCCGCTCGCTGGAACATTCATCGGCGACTATGACGCGACGACCAACCCAGCGGGAACGCGGACGTTGCCTGGATACTTCGGCGGTTCGGGCAATCAGCCGATCCCTTACTCATCGACATTGAGACTCGGTGATGTGATTGATTCCAATCCGCTTGGAACATTCCAGCTCACGGTGAATGCTGGAGGCACATGCACGATCACGAATTTCACGACTGACCTCGTCAACGAAAACCCGGGAACCGTCACCATCGATATGTTGTTCAGCTATACGAGTTTCCATACCGTCGCACCCTCTTCAGTTTTCCCATCTGTTGGATCAATCACGATTCCAATCGCAACCGGTGCCGTCAAAGTTGCCACCGCAGTTCAAACTGGACCCGCAATCGGCGCACTGGTTGAAACAGCTCCCAACACTTACACAATTTCGATTCCTGTCCCAGTTTCGGTTCTTGTAACAGGAAGCGCGGGAGGTCAACCATTTGGTGGAGATCCAATGCCCGCGGTTCTTGCGTTCACTGGAACCTTGACCATCAATGGTTCGACAGCGACATTCATCTCATCCGCGGCATCGACCGATCCGATCGGTCCATTAACCGCTCCGCCGGCACTCGTGAATCAACCGCTTGCGATTCCGACTGTCATCCCCTCGGGATCGACAGCCAATCTCCTTCTCTCTGGAACTTTTTCTGAGGGCAATGGAACGTCGGTCTTCAACATTTCTGTGAATGCGGCAGGAACACCTTCGCCCGTCCTAGGCGATCTCAACGGCGACGGGCACGTCGATGGCGTCGACTTATCAATACTCCTTTCCGCGTGGGGAACTGCGAATTCCGTTGCAGACATCAATCATGACGGAAACGTCTCGGGCGCCGATCTCGCCGCACTCCTAAGTAATTGGGGGAACTGACCAGTATTGCTGTCCCCCACAGGATCTTCGTTCCAATGAGAAGCGAGGATATTGAACGATGAACCTTTCAAACAAACTGTCAATTCTCTGCGCACTCGCCGTCACCGCCATCGCTCCTGCGCAGTCTATTTTTCCGACCGTGGTTCCGTGGAAAATTAATACGACAGGTCAGACTGGCTTTCAGGGATTCGCCGCGGATGTTCAATCAGTTCGTTATGGCGCGACCTATGTCTATGTCGCTGCGAGTGGAATCCCTTCATACTCAATCGGACCGTGGCCGAATAATCCTGGCTCGCCGACTGTGCAGAATTGGTCGTTTCGTTTACCGCGAACGCCCGTGTTTGCGACAACACCAACTGCTGTTGGTGGCGGACACATCGGCGTGTACATCAACGGCGTCCCATTCTTCAATCCTGGCGATGCTCGTTCGTATAACAATTTGAACATCTGGCATCAGAATGCGATGTTCTTTGAGGTCCTTGGATTCGATTCTGCGCTTGGTCATCCCGCTGGCACTGAGTATCACCATCATCAGCGAACACCACAACTTCCTGGTGGCGACCCCGTGCACCACGCTCCAATTCTCGCATACGCATTCGACGGATTCCCCGTCTATGGACCTTTCGGTTATGCCAACGCTGACGGCACTGGCGGAATCGTCAAAGTCACTTCGAGTTACCGAACACGAAGTATCACCCAGCGAACAACGTTGCCAAACGGAACTCAGCTCACTGCGGCTCAATACGGTCCACCAGTTTCAACGACCTATCCAATTGGTTGCTACATCGAAGACTTTGAATTTGTCGCTGGTCTTGGAATGTTGGATTCGAGCAATGCCCGATTCTGCGTCACTCCCGATTATCCCAACGGGACATATGCATACTTCGCTCCGATCGACCAGAATGGATTAAGCGTCTACCCATACATGATTGGCCCGACGTATCGCGGTGTTCTCGTGACTGGAAACACGGGTCCAGGCGCTGGCCACAACGTTCCAACTGAAACCGTTGTGACTTTCTGCTGCACTCCATGTGCGGCAGACTTAGACCTCAACCGCACTGTCGATGGAGCGGATCTTGCGAGCCTTCTATCGCGGTGGGGCGATGGCGGTGGACTGGGCGACATCAATCGCGACGGAATTGTCGATGCTGCGGACATGACCGCACTGCTCGCTGCTTGGGGAAATTGCTCCTAAAGAACCCAAGGCGGCTGTAGTTTGCCAGTGTTGACACAACACCCGTTCAATCTGTTTGTTTTTTCTTTGATCTGCTGCCTGACGAATTCGTTCGCGGTCGCCAAAGCCATGGCAGAAGAACCGTGCGACGTTGTCCGCAATGTCATTGCAGCGAATTGCATTCAATGTCATGCGGGCCAAGGCCCTGGACCCTTTCCACTCGTGACAGATGGCGACCTCGTACGACATGGCCCAACGATGGTGGCCGCTGTCGAATCTGGATTGATGCCGCCGTGGCTTCCCACTGGAGCACGCGGCGTTTTTCGCGATGACTGCAGACTGAGCCCCAGCGAGATTGCCGCATTTTCGCAGTGGAAAACGATGGGCTTTCCACTTGGAATCCCAGCGAAGAAAAATGCGGATGCCGCGGCAGTTGTGTCGGTGATTGCTTCGCCGATCTCAATCGATGTCGCTCGCGATTGGATTCCAAGCCCTGAAGATCCCGAAGCACTTCGCTCTTTCGCCACAGCGCTTCAGAACACAATACCGCTTCGCGTTCGAGGATGGAAAGTGATCCGCGACACGCCGACGCTTGTGGTGCGATACAACCTGCTCCTGTGCGATGGACCCGAAGCGATCGCACTTGATCAGTCCGATCCTGGCCCCGGTTTTTTTGGGAATGGAGATCGTCAAAACAAAACGAGTGGTGCCAGTGGCGCAATCGGCATTGATGGAACCTTCCAACTTCCCGAAGGATTTGCATTCGCCGTCCCCATCAACGCTGCGCTCGTCGCCGAAGCGCTCTCGAGCGGTCGCGGACGACCAGAATCTGCAGGGGCAGTATTCCAAGCAATACCAGCAGCATCAAACGACCGCGTTGTCCAAAGTTTTCCCGTCATCCCTGATCGAAGCGCGCCTGCCCTGCGATCCAATCAACTCGTCTCGGTAACCACCGAACCATTAAGCGCACCGCTTGATCTCGTTGGCGTTGTGATTCGCCCCGACATGCGCGCAAGGAGCATCATGCTCCATGTCATTTCAGAATCAGGTACGGAGTCATCATTGATTGACATCCCCCGCTACTTGCCAAGCCTCGACCGCGGATATGTACTTCAAAAACCGTTGACGCTTCAGGTGGGCGACCGCATTCGATTCGTCGTGCGGTACGACGATGATCCGAGGGCTCGCCGCTCAGCGCCCGTCGCAGTCCTCTTGGTTTCACAACCGCTTGCAGATGATCATGCACCTATCTCTGAAAGAGAGACGATCGCTGCTCATTTGAGTTTCACCCTCGGTGTTGCGGCGAAAGATCTTGGGATCGACTTGCTCTCAAGTGGACCTGACTGCCAATACCTCTTGGGGAAAACAGAGATCACGCAGCGACAGTTCATGGCAGTCCTCAAACGCAATCCGTCGGCATTCTCACAGACCCAACCGAATCTCGACCGTCCTGCGGATTCGATCACATGGTTTGATGCTGCGGAGTTCTGCAATGCGCTTTCACATATCGAAGGACTGCCGCCTCGATACATACTGCATGGAATCGAACGTGAATCGGATGGATGCATCACGAGCGCACGTGTTGAAATCACGACGAGTCACGGATACCGATTGCCACGCGAATCCGAATGGCTTCGAACTGCGTGTTCAGACAAGTCGAAATCTCCTGATGAACATGGAGATGCGGTAGTTCTGGAAACAACGGCATGGTTGAGTCCGTGGGCAAACAATATTTCCCACCCAGTTGCGACAAAAGCACCGAATGCTTCTGGCTTTTATGACCTCGTTGGCAACGTTTGGGAATGGTGCGAGGACGCATGGATCGACTCAGAGAGTCGCGGACCAACGGCTCGTGTTGTGCGAGGCGGTGCGTGGTGCGATGGAATCGCCGCAGCGAACTGCGAATTCCGAAGCGGCATTGCGGCTGGAACTCGAAACTCGCCATTTGGATTTCGAATTGCGGTCGACACACCTGCATCGACGTCGACTCCGCAGCCATAACTCACCACTCCAAGCCGTTTCGCTACTCTCGCCCAAGTGCTGCGGACCTTTTTCCCAAACTTTCATCAAGGCGTTGCGACAAAGATCGAGCGCGAAAAACTTTGCCGCCTCGGAATCGTCGATCGAACGAACCAAGACTTGCTTGCTTGGCGGCGTAGCGCACTCTGGACCGCTGTCGGAGCACTGTGCCTTTCAGGTGCGCTCAACTTTTTTGCTCACGCTGAAGAATGGAACGCTGGACTGCTCTTCAGCGATTTCGGTCACAAGGCGCGCATCATCCTGCCCTTGATCGTGACTGCGATTGCGATTGTGACAACCACACTCGCTGGCGTGGCTTGGACTGGTCTCTTGCGCTGGCGAAGCGTGATGTTGAGCGGAGCCTTGGTCTACCTCTCAGCTCCGTTTCTTCTCTCCATGTTCCCATCACACTTGATGCTCAAGTTGGATAATCAGTTGACGGAATTGGATTATGCCCTCCTGATCGGAACGTCGTTGCTTGTCCCCGTGTACTCGCTGCTTGCGGGACTTTTTCGCGGCGCACGCGTCGTGAAGGACGCGATGCCTCAGACTTCAGGCGCTGGCCTTGTTGTCTTGTTACTCGTACCAATCAATTTGGCTGCGATCGGATGCTTTGGATTGGTGACGCTACACCTCACAACTGGCTGGGCATTGCCACTCGCTTGCATCGGTGCTGTCGTTGCTCAATTGCCATACATCATTCGCGCTGGGACGGTCGTCTCGCCGCTTCGTCGAGATGAATATGACCGCCAGATGATTTCCGTGCGTTGGATTCGACTGACTGGAATGGCGGTGATGACTGTAGGAATCGTATGGGCACTGCTGGCAACCACCGTACAAGGTCGGCCACTGCTGGGTTCTTCGGATCAGCAACCGTGGCTTTCGTGGAATCATCTCTTTCGAATCGCCGCGCATCTCTTGGCGAATTACCTCATTCTCCTTGCGGCATTCTGCGATCTGGTCGATCTCGCTGCGATCCGATCGAATCGTGCTGTTGCGTCGCACTCCGATGTGATCTAGCGTCAAGGCATCTATGACGACAAACGAATCAGCACTCACGGTCGGCGAAAGTCAACGCGATGGAATCTGCGTCATTTCGATCGACGGTCGCCTCGATTCTCAAACGACAACGGGAGCGCAAAGTGTCTTCACTGAAGCAGCAAAGACGCACCCACGCATTCTCCTTGATTGCGCTGGGACAACATTTCTCAGCAGTTCTGGATTGCGTGCGATCGTCATGACCCACCGATCAGCGTGCGACAACGGCGGACGGATCGCCGTGCATGTACCAAGCCCAGAAATCATGAAGACGATTCACATTTCTGGAATCCAGAAGATGGTTGCGATCCACTCCAACATGGCAGACGCGATTGCTGCATTGAAGGCATGAGAATTCGCCGAAGAGATGCGGCAGTGAACACGACCCATCAAGCGAACTTCATGAAAAACGCAACAACGTCCGCGATTGGTTTGATTCTGCTCGCAACAATGCTTTTCGTGGCGGGATGCGAAACAAAACCAATTGTAAAGAAGGCGACGCAAATTCCCGTCGCCAAGGATTCAACGCTCCCACTGCCAAAAATAACTGACCTTTGGGTCGGCCAGAATCTCGTCGTCGTGCTTCCCGCGAAAGCTGGTGCAGATGTTGTTTGGCGGGCTCAAACTCCACTGCCAGACTTTCTTTCACTCGCAAGTGAGACAACTCAAACGTCGCTTGGGGGCGAGGCTGGAGCGCCCGACCAACAGGTTTTCAATTTCAGCGCGAAAAGTGCTGGCGATGCAAGTCTCTCGTTCTTACTCGTTCGGCGATCGGCACTTGATTCGCCGCCACTCGAAATCAGGACAACGCGGCTGATTGTTACTCCGCGGTGAAGTTCAGACCGAATCTACGAAAACAAGAACAGAGAGTACGAACCGATCAGAATCCGATCGCGTTCTTTTCTCCCTGCTTCGTGATGGTCTTTTCACCTTCCCAAACCAATCGGCCAGTCGCTGTGTTGGCCAAGGACATTTGAAAAATGTACGAAACCTGCTTCGTACTGCCTGCAGAAGTTGAGTTCTCCAAGATCTTTGCCGAGATGGTGAAGTCGGGAAGATCAACTGGAGTCTGCGACTGTCCCGCTAAAAAGCGTTTCGCCTCATAGGTCTCTTTCGCCATTGGATCCTCCACCTTGCCGCCAAGGCCGACGGCCTGCGTGACCTGGACTTTGCCAGTTTGCAGAAGTGAAATCCTGATTTTCTTCATCAACTGATCCGTGTCGAACTGATCGCTTGTGTCGTTTGTGACTCGAGAAATCGAAAGAGCAGCAGGCTGCCGTGATGCTTGCAAAAGCACGCCACTCTCAACCATGCTGGCTACAAGCGCTTCGCTCGCCTTTTCGAAATCTTGGATATTGACCTTGTTCATGCTGACAACAAGATCGGTTCCCTTGGAGTCGACGTATTGCGTGGGACGACAACCTTGTGTCACGAAGCACGCAGAAAGTGCGAAGGTTGCGACGGCCATGTTTGTTTTATGTTTCATTTTAAATCTCCAAAAGGAAGTCAGGGCGATCACGGTGCGCTGGAGTACCAAGGATAGTTCGTGTCCGAGATCTGAAGGATCCAGTCAGAAACGGCTGGACTCGGCGCGATTGCTCCAATGATGATCGTTTGTTGAGGCAGGATCATCACGCTCTCCCAAGCATCCATACCTGCGACTTTCATACCGTTCTTGTCGAACCATTCAAACTTGTATGAAAAACGCTGCTGTTGCGCCTGCGAGGAAAAGATCGACGCTTGCACTTTCTTCGTATCTCCATTCACGACGCTCTCGCGTGCGTCAACAACGCTCGCCTTTGATTCAAGCCACCAATTCGGCGCACTCTGCGAAACGCCAGAAATAGCACCATCGGTCGCACGATTCGGACGGACCGTATTCGTCAGGTTGCAACCGCCGAGCACGCTCAGCAGACCGAGCGCAATCACGATCATCATTGGACTGCGGCGAATGTGCGTCAGGGAAATATTTCGTTTCATGTTCATTGTCGATGTATCCCAAGGAGGTGAGCGTTCGGCGCTGTCCCCGCCGCAACCGACTTAATGTAGACCACCGAGACGGGTTCGGCGCCAGGGGTGAAAGGCCCGACTTTTCTGCCATCTGAGAGGGTCACCGTGACTTCGCCAGGAGTTTCTGGAAGAATCAGGCGGCCGTAATAAAACGCTTTGGGCAATGTGGTCCATGTTCGCAGATCCGCACTATTCATCGCGACCTGATAAACGACTCCAGCAACCATACCCCAATCCCCCGCCGCTTCCTTCATGCCGTACGTCGCTGCAGCTTTGGTCGCGCTCGAGATCAGTGTTGCGATGATGATGCTCCCAAGTCGATTCTGAAAATCCTGTGTGACTACAGCATCCATATCAGTCAACAATTTTGATTCGCACGATTCATTTGCATGAGTCGCCGTGAAACCCGTCACTGCATTTTCGTGATAAACGAGCGCAGGAAATGCTGCGCCAACATAAGGAACATCGCGCAGAAAAATGGGGATATCAATGCGCACCTCGCGTCGACTCGCTGCCAATCCGCTCTCCAACACGATGTAACACACGCGTGCGCCTGGCTTGCCACTCGCCACGTCCTCAGCCACTTGAGCATCTGCGAGCGCGGGCACCCCGTTGGTCTCTCCCAGCATTCCAGCAACGCGGCTGAAGCATTGACGCGCCTGTTCGAAATCGCTCGGCTCGCCTCGTGCGAGATAGAACACGCCGCGCATCCAAGTCGCCGCAGGGATTTCGTAATCCGAATACCCTTGGAATCGACTCATCGGACCATAGAGTTCCTTCATTTGCGCCTGAAACTCTGGACTCTTCAGCGTCTTGTCTGGGTCGTATCCAGAAGAGCTCTTTGAATTCTGTGCCCGCCATGCTTGATTCTCATCGTCGATTCGCTTGCGCTCCTTCGCGACCGCATCTTCCTGCCAATTTCGCATACGAACGAATTCAACTCCAGCCTTCCCCACCTCATTGGTATCGAGATAGTTCAGCGCCTGATAAGTGCTCGACATGATGCGGTCGTAAGTTGTTCCGCGGTATGTTCGAACGAGCTGATTTGTGAATGCGGCTGCAACTTCTTCAGTGACCTTCGTCTCTGCTTCGCCGTTGTAGTACGGCGACATTCGATCCCATGCTTCGTTGAAGGCGGCGATGCTGGTTCCCGTCTGACCGGCCGCACGGCTGACGGATCCTTCTTCGAGATCGAAGATCACGGCATCCACATCGTCGCTGCGATACTTCTCCCACACTGGCAACATCGCGGATGCGGCCTTAGAAAAGTCTCCGGCGTTATACGCAACGGTTACCTCTTGCAGCCGATTGTTATGGCTGCAGCCAAACAACAGCGCAGTCAAGATTGCTGCGGCTGAAAAAAACAAAACTCGGCAACTTCGCATCGTCACGATTATCTGGAGTCCCGGCATTTCGATCCTTACGGCCTTGCGGGTACCGCAACTGGGGGTTGTTGGGGCAGAATGGTTCCGCTCGGCTGATTGATTCCAGGCTGATTGATTCCAGGCTGATTCCCCCACGGTGCGCTCGGCCACCAACTTGGAACGAGATATGTCGGTGCCTGATTTGTATTGATGTTTGTCGAATTCTGAATGTCAAGCACCATCCGCGAATTTCGGATGAACTCCGCCGTCGCTCGAATGCGGTCCACATCTGCGTCAACCAATTGCTGCCGCTGAGTGAGGGTCTGCATGAACTCTAACTGACTTCGCCAGCGAATCAGTCCTTCATCGGTCAGTTGCAAAGGAACATTCAAACTCATTCCAGGACGCACATTGATCGTTCGGCTCCAAGGACGAAAACCTTCGCAGGTGATGCTGACCTTGTGTAGCCCAGGAAAGACATTCAACATTTCAGGTGAATTGCCAACGACAAGACCGTCCATTTCGATCGCAGCATTCGTCGGCAGCAGATTCCAACTGACCCCACTGACCACATATCGACCCGTCGCCGCATCCGTCACAACGCCGGGGATGATCATGTCTTGCATCGTGCACACAATGCGAAATGGAACCTCAACTGGCAGCGTGTTTGGACTTGTGACCGTCGCTTCAGCACACCGCTTTCCAACGCTTTCGCCGATTGATTGAGCGCAGCGGCGAATGACCACATCGATGAGATCGCGCTCCTGTTTCAGGTTGGGAGACTGGCGAACTTTTTCGGTTGCGGTCACGGAATCACTCGTAATGACCTGACCTTGAACACGACCGAGCAAGCGATATGTGACATCCATCTGAGCGGATCGAATATCCGTCGTGGCTCCATACGCATCGGTCTGCTGACGATCATTGATGTATGCAGTAATCGACGCGATCAAGATGTAATCCACTCCCATCTGCTGCGCCAATCGAAGCGCCGATGTCTCGTCGGACAAAATGCGATCGAGATCCTTCTGGGGATCGACGGCCGTTCCGACATTCGCTCCTGCTGTTGCAAAGCGAGCGACCGCATTGAGCGTGTCTTCACGACTGATCGTCGTAAAGCAAAACTTGTCGACTTGCGCAGCGATGTAGTCCTCCAAGACCATCACCTTCTCGGCCGAAACATCCGCCGGCCGATTTTTGACAAAGATCGCGGCGGAGTAACGCTGCGGAACAATCGGAACTACTCCGCTGCCAACTGCGCCGCTCGTCGCCGAAGGCGCTGTCACCCCAGCTGGACTCGCAGCTGGATTCGCAGCTGGACTCGCAGCTGGATTCGCAGGCGCTGCAGGAACCGACGGCGGTACCTGTGGCGCCGTGCGTGGATCGCCAACGGCTCCTGGTGCTGCCGACGAGGGACATGCTGTCTTGGTTGATCGCCGCACGATGCATCCTGTTGCTACGCCGAAGTCATCGCCGCAGACTCCACCCCGTGCAACTCGCGCATCAGCCACTTGAATTTGCAACCATCCAACAGGAACCTCTTCTGCACCAAGCGACTCTCCAGTGTCGGGATCGGTCAAGGCTTGACCAAGTGCGAACACTTGCCAAATCTGGCCCACAGTAACCCCTGCCCCAGCACCACGACTGATTGTCGCCATGCGATCCGTGATCGCGAGAATCTTCGCAGGCATCAGTCGATCGACGATGTCGCGCGCAACCTGCTCACTCGTCGTTCGTGCGATATCCAAGATCATCGAATCAGTGAAACGACCTCCTTGCACTGTTGAATTTATCGGGTCATTGATGATCTTCTGGTCGTCGTAACTTGAATTGACACTTTCGACTAACCGTCCACTCGTTGTTTCATACACCTTGGTCACGAGTGCCAATTTGACGATTCGTCGGGTCAGTTTCTGACCGAGTCCCTCGAAGACACCAGTCTCGATGTAATCCTGAAAATCTGCGATTTGTGGAACAACGATCCAGCGAATTCCCTTGAGCATAAAACTTCGTGCTGCTTGGGGATCCATACCGTTCACATTTCCTCCAGCGGCAAAGTCTTGCTCGCGCAGAATCTGTGGCCAATCACTACGGGCGATCACATCGAACTTTGCAGTTGCGCCGAATGCTGCTGTGAGTTGACCGTCCAATGATTGCTGAATCCGATCGAGTTCGATGACTTGATCCGCTCCGCGCGCTGCGAGAGTGTTCTTCAGTGCGGGAAGGACATCAACTGCTCCAATTCCTAAGGCGACTCTCCCAGATGCGCCAGCAGGTGGCACGGTATTGCCCGGCGGCGCCTGCGCAGTAGCGATCCCAGTGATCGCAAGCACCGAAAGCAAAACAGTTCGAAGCGTCCAGCGACTTGCGCCGCACCGTAAAAAAAATGCCTGAGCGGATTGGGTTGCTGCATTCATCATGCTTAATTCCTTATTGCGTTGCATAGATCCGAAATGGGTGGAACGGGGGACGCATCATTCATCCCCCGAACCACACCCATCGTAGACCATCCATGCGCACTCTTGCGAGTTACTGCCGGCGCCGAGTTCCCAGTCCAGCCGCAACACCTGCAACTCCCAGCGCAATCGCTGCTGGCGCGGGTACCGCAACTCCCTGAATAGTCACCAAATCAAAGCGAACCGTTCCGCTCGGCGAATAATTCGACGTCAAACTTGTTGGCGCATACGCAGCAGTGGTTGGAGCGAAAATACTGACGATACGGACCGCGAATTTGGGATTGCCAGTGACACCCTGAATCGATCCCAACTCCACTCGGCGCTCAGGCTGCCAAACATCGCTCCCAAGCGTTGCTTCGAAGATTCCGCCATTGGCGATTCCATCACTCGTGAATGTGGCGCCATCAAGGGCATACTGAAATTGGACAAATCGACTTGCGGAACTTGAGTGACGTTCATGCCACGTCACTGCCATCGATTCAAATCCAACCGACGAACATTGAAAGACCGCACCTCGTTCGCCGCTCGCCGTTCCTTGCGATGCAAAGCTTGCGAGATTCCATCCCTTGTTGTCTGCAGGAACTGTCGCGCGATCGTCCGCTGGATCTCCAGCGGAAAAATTCGCGGAGACGCCACCCACAGTCAATGCAGTACCAGTTCCAACCGACGGAGCGGTCGTTCCTTGTGGACCGTTAAAATTCCAGCCTCCGTACGTCACGCCAGCAAATGCTGACGACCACGATGCCGAAATCGAAACCGTAACAACCACGCTCATTTGACTCAATTTTCTCATTATTCCTCATCTCCGGTGCACTATTTCGCAACCTGCCCGCGGCACCAAGCGCACGACAAAAGCGGATGACGCATCCGCCGGTTGCGCGGGGAACATAAGAGCCCGCCATGCGCTCCCTTCAAAGTCTTCCCAAATTTCTTTTTGCCAAGAACCCCGCAGATTGTTCGCGCTCCCCCGCTCTCTCAACTCTTTCCATCTATGACGCTGCGACAACTGTCTTTGCTGCACCCAGACGCTTGCGCCATTGCAACACAGCGAGCGCAATCGCCCCGAGAGAAATCACCATGACGATCGCAACGATCACAGCGACGATCGGCAGCAAGACCGCCAACCCCGCCAAGATAAAGCTTGAAAGCGTTTCAACGATTGCGAAGATCGGGTTCAGCAATCCGCCGCTGACCGTCGTCGATCCGATACGCAGCGTTCCAGCCGCAGCGTGAACACCCGTTGCAACACCACCGCCGACAACTGCTGCCATCGCCCATGTCACCCACTGGGGAACGGAGCTCGTATCCATACCTGCCGTCCCAGCAAGCTGCGACGCCATAACAACCGTTCCTGCGACGGCTGCCACGGGTGCGCCCGCAACATCAAGTACATGATCGAGCCACGGAATCAGCATCCCCAAAATCTCCACCACGCACGCAAATGCAAAACAAACCACCGCAGGCATTGATCCGATCCATGCGAACCCGCCGCCTAGATTCACCCATCCAAAGTGAGTTGCGATCGACACGATTGCCAGCGGCGCAAAGATGCGCATTCCACACGCAGCGCTCAAAGAAAATCCAACGAGTATCGCGAATCCATAACTGACTGAATCTTCCATGCTCTCACCTTTCGAGTCTTCGACTCATTTTCTTTCGTACAAACCAACTAGTGTTGCCTTGGCAAGCACATGCCCCTCAATCGCCTTCTTGAATTTCTTTGGATTTGCGCCAGCTTCTAACGTCACGTTTGCATCAAGCGCATAGAGAGTGAAAGTGTAATGATGCACCCCGCTCCCTTCTGGCGGCGCCGATCCCCAATATCCAGGACGCGTTGGCCCCCATGAAGTCACTCCCTGCCGTGCTCCTGCTGGATCTTTCAATGCCAATTCACGCGGCATATTCGCTGGCAAACTCGACTGCGTCGAAGGAATTCCCCAGATCGTCCAGTGCACGAATCCACGCGCATCTGGATCGTCCATCATGATTGCAAAACTGACAGTCGCTTTTGGTGCGCCAGTCCATTTGAGCGCGGGCGAATTGCCTTCGCCGTCGGCGGTGAACGCCTTTGGTAACGCAGCGTCATTGGCGAACGCTTCACACGCAAGCACCATCGGCTTTTCTTTTTCGGTTGTCGGCCCAACGTCGGGCGTCTTGATTGGCGGCGACGCATCTTGCGCATACCCAATCGCAGCACTCGCCCCGACCACTGCAAGTGAAATCATCATGGAGGACACAATCCGAGTCGTCGTGTTCATCATTTCAGTGTAGTACCCCTTTCCCAGTTTCCCACCATCTCTGCTCATCTGCGTAACCTTGTCCAAATGGATCCATCTTTCACTGTTCACGCCGGACGCACTGCAGCGATGGTGATGCTTCTCGGTGGCGAAGAGATTGCAGTCACCCCTGCGGGAAAGCGACTTATTCGTTGTCTCGATCTGACGAGCGGCGAAGATCTCGCGGAAATTGCTCGGCGCGATTCACCAGGCGCAGCTCACCGCATTTCTCTTCGAAAGGCGTTGATTCGATCATGGATGCGTGAATTCCAACTCGCGGGCTCGCCGATCACACGCAATCTGATCATCCCTGGCGCAGGACTTGCGCCGCTCGCACTTGACTGGTGCTCACAGCACGAAGATGCGCACGCGATCGAGATTGATTATGAACATGTCGATGAAAAGCGGATGCTGATCGCGCAGTGCGCCGACGCTGCCTTGGCTTGCCGCATTCGAGGAATCAAATGCGATCTTCGCGACATCGTTCTCACCGAGCGCGAACTCCGTGCAAACGGATGGAACCCAACTGCTCCAGCACTCTGGATCATCGAAGGACTCTCGTATTACATCTCCCACGACCAACTCGTCGCACTCGTTCGCCTCGCACTCTCTGGCGATCCTCACAATCGAGTCATCATTGAATTCAGCGGATCACGCGACGAACTGAACGAAGACGCTCGCGCTGCGACTGAGACCTATCACAGATTCGTTGGAAAACTTCTCGGCGGACGTGACCTGGCCGTCACCAACATCGATGCGGTTGCGAACGATTCAAATTCGCGTGTCGAACGTCTCATGCATCCAGCGCAAATCGAAGCACAACTGGGACGCGCTCACTTTTTCAAAGGCCCCCAAGACAGTTCGATGCGCGTTGCGCTCCTTGCGCCACGCATCTCATGACAACCCGCATCCTTCAACCATTACTGCTCGATCGCTGGCGGACCATTTTCCCTCCACATGCTCTTGCATGCGTACTCGATTCGACTTCGCCCACACTTCCAACATCGATTCGCCTCAACCCCCTTCGCGGTGAAACTGCCGAAACGCTCGTGCAACTTCGCTCAAGTGGCATCCAACTCGACCCCGTTCACTGGTGCGATATCGCATACACGACTCTCACCACGCCGCGCGAACTGCAATCGCATCCAACGCACGCGCAAGGGGGATTTCATATTCAATCGCTCTCCAGTATTGCTGCATCGTTCGCGCTTCAACCGCTTCCGGGTGAATCGGTTCTCGACCTGTGTGCTGCGCCTGGCAGCAAGACATCGCATCTCGCTGCGATGATGAACAACATGGGACACCTCGTTGCCGTCGATGCGAGCCGCCCTCGCCATTACAGACTGCGTGAAGTCTTGCGCATCTTGGGTGCCACGGCGGAATGTCTCTGCGCACATGGCGAACGCTGGGCGCGAGGTCATCCAGCAATGTTCGACCGCGTGCTCGTGGATGCTCCCTGCAGCGGTGAAGGGCGAATACATCTTGGCGATTCTGCAGCGAACGACGATTGGACTCTTGGCAAAGTTCGCAGACTTGCATCACTCCAGAAAGCGCTCTTGCATTCGGCGATCGATGCGCTTCGCCCCGGCGGGACGCTTGTGTATTCCACATGCACATTCGCACCAGAAGAAAATGAACTCGTGCTCGCGCGCGCACTCGAACGATATGCCGGCCGCATCGAAATCATTCCTCTCCCCTTCGATTTGCCACATGCACAACCCGCGCTGACAGAGTGGAATCAAAAACAACTCGACTCATCCATCGCCAACGCGCGGCGAATCTTTCCACCTTTCGAAGGGTTTTTTATTGCACGTCTGCGAAAGCTCGCTAATCAAACTCTATAGAACACTCCGCAGCATCACTCAAAATACTTTTCAGTTTCCCACGTCCGCCGGAACTTCGACAAACACATCCACGACTTGCCCTGGCAACACTGACATCGTCCCAGGATTATCTAATTCATATTCGACTTCCATCACGCGAACATCCACGCGTTCCGCCGAGTCGCCATTCAAGAGACGCTTCGGCGTGATCAATGGAACGAGCCTCAAGAAGCGCAGCGGAAACTCACCCTTTGCACCGCCTCGCGGCATTGCGATCGCCTTGGATTCCGGCCGAAATCGCCATGCGTCCATCTCGTCCATTTGCACACGCACATTCAGCGGAGTCAGCAAACCCAGCGCCACCATCTGTTGAAGAGATCCAGGAACGACATGTTCTCCAGCATCAATATCCAAATAGAGCACAGTTCCGTTGATTGGCGCCCGCACCGATTCACGTTCGAGTTGCACTTGAAGTCGTCCCACTTCTGCCTGAGCAACCAAAACCTCGGCATTGGCTATATCGACATCTTCTTTCCATGCGCCTTGTTTGACTTCGTCCAGTTGCGCTTGCGCCCGATCAAATCCCGCCTGCGCTGCAGCGAGTTCGTATGTCAATCGCGGTTCTTCGTTGCGACTTGTCGCCGCTTCGATTCCCAATTCCTCTAAGCGTGCCAATCGTCCTTGCGCGTCAACCAATTGCGCCTTCGCCGAATCAACGACTGCCTGCGCCTCGTGCAAAGTTGTCGCTCGCGGCAACGCCTTCACGCTTGCCAATTTCCCTTGTGCAACAACCAACTTCGCACTTGCAACTGCTAAATCTGCTTGCGTTTCCCGTCCATCGATTTTGAACAGAAGATCACCGACCTTCACTTTCTGTCCTTCTTTGACTGCGACTTCCGTAACGTCTCCAGCAATCGCCGTGCCGATGCTCACGACATTGCTCGAAGGCAATATCGTTCCGATTCCCGAAATCCGCAGGTCAAATGGGCTCTTCGGCGGTTCGATCAAAATCTTTTCCACAGGCACTCGAGGCACCTGCTTCGCGACGGTCACAATCACTAATGCGATTCCTACGGCAGCCATCACCGGAACCACGATGTAACGCATCGGCGGAAATTTGCGTCTCGTTGGAGCGGGATTAGACATGTGTATTCCTCCTTGCAGCAGGCGTTTCGATTCGGTCAACTCTTCCATCATCCATACGAACAATTCGATCTGCGAGGTGATAGATGCGATCGTCATGCGAGACCACAATCACCGCACGCCCAGGCATTCGTCCGACTTGCGCAATCAGTTCCATAACGTGCAACCCTGTTGCGCCATCGAGCGCACTCGTCGGCTCATCGCACACCAATATCTTTGGACTATTCACCAGTGCGCGTGCGATCGCGACGCGTTGCTGTTGACCTCCAGAAAGTCGAACTGGGCTCGATTGCTCGCGTCCGCCTAATCCCACATAATTCAAAATTTCACGCGCCTTTTCGCAGGCGCTTCGCCGATCCATCCCTTGCAAGATAAGGGGAATCGCAGCATTTTCTGCGAGCGTAAGCGTTGGAATCAAATTGAACTGCTGAAAGACGAAGCCAACCGTGCGCAATCTCCACGCAGTTCGTGCTTCAGTCGAAAGCGCCTGCGGATCTTGACCCATCACTTCCAGTTGTCCAGCATCACGCTTAAGAAGTCCAGCGATAATCGAGATGAATGAAGTCTTGCCGCAACCAGACGGCCCCACAAGCATTAGGATTTCGCCGCATCGAACTTCCAGATCTGCGCCACGTAACGCAACAACATTCGTATCTCCCGAGACATAGATCTTCTCAACGCCGGATGCGCGAACTGCGATTTCTGGAGTGGTGATGGGAGTCATGTTTGATTCAACCCTTAAAAACATCCGCAGGATCAAGCCGCAACACACGCCACATTCCAATCGCCGCACTCGCCGTGCAGATAATGATCACTGCCCCAGCTGCAATGAGCGGGATTTGCCACGTCATACGAAATGCAAGTTTTTCGTTCGGAACGGTCAATCCAAAGATACTCGTCACTGCGATCCCCAAACCAAATCCGAGCACTGCAACCGTTGATGCCTGCAAGAAGACCATTCCAAGAAGTATTTTTCTCGATGCACCCATCGCCTTCATCGCTCCAAAGTATTTCAGATTGTCGAGCACAAAGTTGTAGAACATTTGCCCCGCCACTGCGACTCCCACAAAGAATCCCAAGACGATCGCTGTTCCAAAGTTGATCGGGATTCCAGTCTCGAGCATCCAATACACATATGTCTTTTCTGTGAATTGTTCTCCAGTGAATGCTGACAATCCCGTCCTTTCTGCGATCGTCTTGATCACCTGCGCTTGATCGGCTCCCTTGGAAAGTCCGGCCAGAACCATCGTCACCATTCGCCGTTCTGGCGGCGCATACTGAGTTGCACGGCTATAAGTCGTATATATCACCGGCTGACTCTGAAATGTCTGCGTTGCCTTGCAAATCCCGACGACTTCTGCCCGAAGCTCGTTCAGTTCCAGTATGTCGCCCACCCGCAGTGGCCGCGGTTCGCCCCCTTCGGGCGGCTTGTTCATCTTGAATTCTCTCCGCGAAGCACGCTCGTCCACAATGATCGCATCTGGCTTTCGCAAATCCGTCAACGCACCTTCAAGCATGAAAGGTGGCCCTGCGATCAAACTCGCATCGTCAATTCCGATGATCTGCGACACCTGCCGTTTGCCATCTGGCAAATTGACAACCAACAATCCCTTGAAAAGTGGCACGGCCCATTCAATCCCCTCGATGGATCGCACCCTCTGAACAGCGGTCGACCTGAGTGGTTTGTTGTCATCCAGAAATCGTTGGGAAGGATCGATAATCCAAAGGTCTGGCTGCGGCGTGTCTGTGATGAAACCAAAGGTCCGCGACATCAAACCCACAAAGATTGCCGCCTGCTGAGAAATGAGCAATGTTGAGAATGCAAGACCAAGCAACATCCCATAAAAACGGGCCGAATCTCCAAAGAGCATTTTAAGGGCGAAGATCGGCATAGCAGTATTCGGCTATGCCGAATTAGGATATTAGATCAAATCTGTCCCAAAACGCTGCCAGAGGGCGAAGTAAACAAAATCCCATACTTTCATTTGCCAAAGGATCAGGAACACGAACTTTTTCAATTCACCCATGCGCGCAGAAGACCTCTTCGAAATCCTCATTCGGCAACACGCTGACATGCTCAATGCGTTCATTCATTCGGTCGCATTCGACCGATCCACCGTGGATGATGTCTTTCAGGAAACGATCATCACTGCGTGGAAACGCATCGATGAATTTGATACCAAGCGCCCGTTTGGTCCATGGTTGCGAGGAATCGCCCGCAATCACATCCTCAGTTCTGCGAGAAAGAACCGGAGATATCGCGCTCACCTCGACGAACTTCTCCAACAGCGAATCGATCTTCAGTTCGGCAAGGTCGATCAAGCAACTGGCGAAACTTTCGCTGAGCGCCTCACTGAATTGCGAAACTGCATCGCACGTCTAAATAAAGATGCCCGCGAAGCCGTCGACTTGGTCTATGTTCGTGGGCTCGATTCCGAGACCGCAGCGAAATCTCTGGGAACAACCGACGAAACTTTCAGAAAACGCCTCTATCGCGCTCGGCTGACATTGGCCGAATGCCTGAGAAGCAAAGCCATCTTTGCATCCGCCGTTCCAGTTGCGACGGGGAATCAACAGTGACCGACTTCAACCCAAAAAACCCATCTGAACAAGACCCCTTTGCGCGAGGTGGCGAACAACTCCCATCGTCCGGCAGCCAAGATGACTCCGCAGACGGCATGACCGTGCACGGATTGCTTTCGCTGCTTCAGCCAGGCGAAGCGGTGCGAGTTCAAGAGCGAGTTGACCGTGCAATATCAACAATTCGACTGAAAAATAGGCGATTTAAGCTGCACGTTCGCCGCCGCATCGCTTGGATCAGCGGCTCTGTCGGCATTGCTGCCGCAATCGTCTTCGCTCTGCTTTTCGTTCCTTCGCAGTCTGATTCACAGGCATTCGCCGCTCTGGAATCGATTCGTAGTTCCGCACGACAAGGGGTACGCACATACTCCGTGCGCATGGAAATGGAGATTCCAGCCATGAATCGCCTGCGCGATGCAACTCCCATTCGGCTCCAACCGCAATCGCGTACGGGAGGGCTTGTCACCGGACCAGGCGGCCGCTGGGTGCTGACAATCTTTGGAGTCGGTCCCTTGCGACCCCTTCAAGATTTGTTGGACCATCTCGATGGCGTCAATCGGCGTCCCCCCCATAACAAAGGTGCCTTTGGATTCGACGGGACGACGTACTGGGTTGTCGAACCATCCGGCATGATTCGCACCGCTACGTCGATGCGCGAATTGCATCCTCCAATGATTTGGGAGGCGCTCGACACGGCAACTTCGTCTGCTCAACCCGATGAAGAAGCGGAACCACTGACTCTCGAATCAATGCTCGATCGCTTGGATCGCGGGTATGACGTCTCCTTTGACCATTCCGCAGGCACGGAAAAAATTTCTGGTCGTCCTTTGACAATCGTTTCAGCGAAGCGGAAAACGCTTGGTCAGCGACCGCATGGACCTACGTCCGTGCAAATTGTTGCAGATGCGCAATCATTTGAGGTGATTCGGGCTCAGTGGGAATGGACGGATTCTCATGTCGACGGGAGACGGACTCCAGAAGGCAAGCCCGCGGTGCAAGGAAAACTTGGCCTCTTCAACAAACCAGCGATCAAACGTGTCTTCATCGAACTCGCCCAACACGTTGACGAACATGGTGAGCCTTCACCGAAAACCCTTTCCATCTTCGAGCCTGCCACCTACGCAGAAGCGCTCTTGAAGTCCCTAGGGAAGAGTCCCCAGTGATTTTGCAAGGGATTTCGCAACTACCGCCACCCGATTCTCAATCGACTTCGGCGCAAGCGCACTGACCTCTCGTAATAGGAAAAAGCGCAAATACAGACCAAAAGTCCGTATTTGTTCAGTGCAGCCGCCGAGAGCCACTCATAGGCCACCGCAGTTCAAAAATAATTCAGATGAAAAAACTTAAATTTTTGTGAACTTCACTTGCACCCTCACTGATCGGCGTTATGTTTGCCCTGTCCTTGACGTTCGTTCAAGGCGCATCCAGACGACCCCTATAAGGTGGTCGAAGATGTAAGGTTTCGCCCTTTTTACCGTGGAGAATAGACAATGAGTATTTCAAATCGTCTCGAAAAACATTTCGCAGTCTGCGCTGCAGCAGTTGCGACAGTTGCATGCGTTGGCACGGCCAATGCAGCA
>CAIXJC010000043.1 GCA_903919715.1 uncultured bacterium
AGCGCGTGAAAGTCGTCGCTGCTAGTTGCGATGCGGCGGCGATGGCGCTACAAAAACGTGCCGAAACCGCACCGAGACTATTGCGATTTATCGCTTCGCCTGCTCTTGAGCGAGCAGCGAAGCACCGAGCACCCCAGCTGTATCGCCGAGTTGGCCAACGACGAGATGACATTTCTTGAGCGTTCCTGGGAAAACATTCCACTCGAACGACTCGCGTACGCGATCGACATATCGCTTGCCGAGCGCTTCGGTCACTCCACCGCCAAGAACGACGGCGCGAACGGACAAGAGCGTGACAGCATTTGCGATTGCCAACCCAAGGAGTTCAGCTGCATCGTCGATGACGCGTACCGTCAACTCATCGCCGCTCGCATAGCACTCGGCGATCGCCGAACTCCCAACCATTCCATCCTCGCCGCGCGCTTCGAAAGCTGCGCGAATCTTGCTCTGTGGATAGAAACCAACAATCGTTTCCATTGCGCGCACCATTGATAAACGGCTGCAATGTTCTTCTAATGTTCTGCGACCAACTCCGCCGCGTGGGAAGAGAATCATCTGACCAATCTCGCCCGCGGTATGAAATGACCCGCGGAAGATTTCGCCGCCGAGGACCAATCCTCCACCAATCCCTGTGCCGACCCAAACCGCCAAGACATCTGACCACGCCTTCGCCGCACCAAGTTTCGCTTCTCCCCAGATCGCTGCGTTCACGTCATTTTCAACGACGACGGGAATACCAAGTCGCTTCTCGAGAATCGCGCGAAGCGGAACTTGTTTCCATCCGAGATTTCCAGCATTGATCACCATTCCCTCGTCGAAGTCAATTGCGCTCGGCGCGCCAAGGCCCACGCCATCAATCGCGTCAACCGCGACTCCCGCTTCTTCGCATGCGCGTTCAATCGCGCCGACGATGCGATCAATGACTGCGTCTCGTCCCATCGACGCCTTCGTCTTTCGCTTGACCGATGCGATGATCTTGTGATGCGAATCAACAACCCCGACCATCATGTTGGTTCCACCGAGATCGACTCCGACCACAAGTCCACTTCTTTTTCGCTTCTTTGCCATAGCCGTGCAGGCTATCTCGGCGAGGCAGGATCGGCGCCATCGATCGGCTGCGAACCATTCCAAATTCGCCCTGCGATCTTTTTTACATCGTCGATGATGTAAATAACTGACGGCAAAAGTATCAATGTCAGCGCCGTCGCACTGACCAACCCACCGCTGAGCGTGATCGCCATCGGCGCCACAAACCGCGCCTGAAACGAAGGCTCTAAGACAAGTGGCGCGAGTCCAAGAATGGTCGTGACCGATGTCAACAAGATCGCTCGAATGCGCTTCTCTCCTGCAAGGACCAACCCCTCACGCAGCGGTCGACCAGCTGCGACTTCGATGTTTACAAATTCGACCAGCACTAACGCATTGTTCACGACCACACCGGCAAGGGCGACCAGTCCGATCACGCTCAAGAATGTCAAGTCAGATCCAAGCAACAAGTGACCGCCAACCATTCCGATGACTCCAAACGGAATCGAGATCATGACTGCAAGTGGCTGCGTGTAATTCCCAAAGAGCCACGCAAGAATTGCGTAGATCATCAAGAACGCCGCCGCAATCGCAAGCGGCAGCGTTGCGAATGCCTCAGTGAGATCGCGCTGACGGCCACCCTCGCGCAGTCGCACTGACGGATGTGCGGCGATCAACTTCGCGATATCACCGCTCATTTGTTCCACCACCGCTTCGGGATACGTATCAGCTTGTGTATCGCCTGTCACAGTGATTGTTCGCATGCGATCAAGCCGATTGATCGTGCTCGCACTTGTCCTCTCACGAATTTCCGCTATTTCACCCAGAGGCACAGCAATACCAGAAGGTGGAACGACCCAAAGATGATCGGCGAAATCTCCATGTGATCGCATTCGATCATCCAAGCGAACTCGAACATCAACATCTTCGCGGTTGTCACTGAAGACATGCGCATCCAAACCATAAAGCGCTCCGCGTACTTGACGAGCGATATCCGCAGGAGTGAAACCAAGCGCAGCGGCACCGGGCCGAGGAAGAATTTGCACTTCAGGCTGAGCGTCAAAGTCATCATCAGCGACGCTCAGAACACCGTGCACCTGCGCGATGAGTTTCTTGATTTGCGCGCTCACATCACGAACCTCTTCAATGTCGTCACCAGAAATCTGATACGTAATGTCTGCCCCAGCAGGACCTCCGGATATTTCTTGAACTGACACAGACTCCGCCTCGTCGAGCGGACCCGCCGCTTTCAAAATCGAATCCATCACGTCGGCTGAACGGCGAGATCGCTCTTCGACTGGCGAAAGTTCCACGAAAATCTGCGCTAAATTGCTGGAGGAACTATCTGCAATCGCCGTTTCATAATTGACGCGAAGACCATAGATCGAAGTGATCGCACGTACATCGGGTTGAGCTCGGGCTGCTTTTTCAACGCGAGCGCCGACGACCTTTGTGAGATCCATGCTGGCTCCAAGGGGAAGACGAATTTCAACGATCGCAGTTTCCGAATCGTTGCTTGGAAGAAACGTGAACGGCAATCGCCCACCCACCACAAGCGCCACGGAAATGATGAATGCGGAAATGCCAGCGGAAACCGTCAGATAGCGGCGATCGATGCACCAGAAAGCTGTTCGGCGATAGCACCGCTCGATTGACGGCCAGAGCCAATGCTCGCGCCAGCGATCAATTGGGCGCATCAGGCGATCGATCATTCCAGTCTTCCCCGCACGTTCACGAACAATCCCGACCGCCATATGTCCAGGCAGAAGCAGAATCGCCTCGAGCAAACTGATCAACAGAGCAAGCGAAACAACGATGGGAAGTTCGCCCAAGATGTCGCCAATCCGTCCCTGAACCAAGACAAGAGGAATGAACGCAACAATCGTGGTCACCGAGCTTGCGACGACTGGCCAGAGGACCTTGCTCACGCCGTCGAGGACATTTTTTTCAACATCGCCCCCACCAGACGCTTCGATCTCAATGCTCTCCGACAACACGATCGCGTCATCGGCGAGCATGCCAAGCGTCATTAACAAGGCAAACATCGTCAGCAGGTTTAACGAAATCCCAGTGAGGTCCATCACCAACAATGTGCCAAAGATGGCGACGATAATTCCAAGAGTCACGAAACATGCAGCTCGCCAGTGCACTCCAAGAAGCAGTGTGATGAAGACAAGCATTCCGCCTTGCAACGCATTGCGTGTCAACAAATCAAGCCGATCTTCAATCAGTTTCGCCAAGTCATTATGCTTTTGAATCGAAACCTGCAGCGGGCTGCGCGATGCGCCAAGCTTCCATCCGTCCATCCGCTTTGAGCCGAAGAGTCGCTCCCAAATCGATGGATTCAGCGGTTCACTCCGACGCGCCGCGACATATCCACGCGTGAATTGCGCCATATCAACTGCATCTTGCTGACCCTTGCGAAACACGGTGCAATTCGCCGAAGGTTCGCCATTGAACTTGCGGACAACTTCTGCGTCAGTAAATCCTTCCTCGACCTTGGCGATATCGCCGACATGCACAAGACCGCCATCGGGATATGCCTTGACGACAATTTCGCGAATTCGGTCTGCTCGCTCTTCAACGCCAAGCGTTCTCACTTTCACTTCCCCATCAGCGTTGCGAACGCTCCCACCCGGAATTTTTCGCATCCACGCTGACACAACATCGGCAACTCTGGTGATTGGAATCTCGTGACGCAACAAATCTTCATGGTTCACTTCGATGCGCAGTTCGTCATCGCGAGTTCCACTGATCACCACTTGTCCCATTCCAGAGAAAGTCTTGAGGTCGTCTGCCACCTGCCGAATCGAACTCTTGAGTGTCTGGTTATCCGAGTCGCCATACACCGTGACCTGAATCACAGGCAGATTTGGCTCGAATTCTGTCACGCGAATTCGTTCGGCATCAGCCGGCAAATCCGTCAGCGACTCCAGCCGATCGCGAAGATCTTCGACGCGCCGACGCACGTTGACTCCACCTTCAAACTTGACGACGATTCCGCCACCGCCTTCGGAGACCGTCGTCTCGAGTCGATCCACTCCGTCGACTTCTACGGCAAGGTCTTCGACGCGCCGGACCAGAGATTCCTCAACTTCTTGAGGCGACGCACCGGGATACAGAAGAAGGATGCGAGCGGAATCGGGTGCGATGTCCGGAAAGAATTCGCGTCGAATGTGAAACGCGGCAAAAATTCCGCCCGCAATGATGCTCACCGTCAAGAGATTCGACGGGACGTGATGCCGAATGAAAAAACGAACAAGCCCGTTCATCGAGTGGCAGCTCCAGCCTCCGATGTTGGAAGAGATTCCTTTGGTTGAACGCGCGCACCAGGCGCAACCGTTCGGCCGCCATCCGCTGCGAGGACGATCCCATCCGCAAGCGGCACCTTCAAGACGATCCACTCAACATCAGAAACTCCCGATCCTTCGATCGCACCTCGATACGAATGCGAAACGATCACCGGACGAGAATGCAGCGTCCCGTCAACCAATTCGAGCACGCGGTCGGCGCGAATCGATCGACGTGGTATCGCTGTGTGCGCTGTTGAATCTGCCGACTCGATCAATGCTTCGACAAATGCTCCAGGCGAGAGTCGATCCGCGGAATCAGTCGTTTGATGCATCTCAACATAGACCGCCATCGTTCGCTCGATCGGGTCATCTTCGGGCTCGATTCGTGTCACCTTTGTTCGCACCGTTCGAGGCGTCTGCCCGCCGACTTCAACGGTAACGGGGTCGTCAATGCGAATGAATCCACGCGCCGATGCTGGCATACGAATGGCGATTTCAACACTCGTGACATCAACGACGCGCGCCACGACCTGACCCGGCGTTACATTTTCGCCGACCTCAAGATCGAATCGTTGCAGCACTCCACCGATCGGGCTGACGATCCGACATCGCTCAACATTTTTTTGCGCATTATCTCGGATTATTTTCTGTATTTCATCCTGTGCTGCAAGAGCGGCCCGCTTGGGAGCCACCTGGTTCAGCGCCTCGCGCAAGATTAATTCTGACCGCTCCGCTGCGATCGTGATTTGACGCGCTCGATCAAGTTCACGTCCAACGGCAGCGCCCGACTGGACCGCCTCGCGAACGCGAGCCTCATCACTGCGGATCAAGCTCGCATCTTCCTGAGCCAATTCAATTCGAGCCTCAAGACCTTTTTCCTCAACGAGCAGCGAGCGCAATTGAGCATCGATTGCCGCGAGTTGTTGACTGGAAGAATCCAAAACGCGCCGAAAGTCCTGATCATCCAACTGCAACAGAAATTGTCCTGGGGCAATCACCGAGCCAGCCTTGCTTGCCGATGCAATTTCGATCACGACCCCTCCGACACGTGCGGGAATATCGTCCGAATCGAGCGCGCGAACTGTTCCATATCCAACCCATTGCCGAGGCAACTGCACCATCCGCGGCTTGAACACCGCGATGGAGTGAGCCGCTGCACGATCGTCATTGACTCCTGGCATTGGCCGAGTCAGCGCTAAAACGATTAAGACAGCAATCGAACCGCCGACCATTCCGAGCGACAGAATGGCTCTGATGATTCGCGTTCTGGTCGATATATGCGGGGCGTTCATGGCGAGCCCCCAATGGTATTCCAAACCTTCGATCAGTCCCGTATGTCAATCAATTTCGCCGTCGCCAAGAGATTTCTTTCGGCGTTAGACTTCCGCTTCAATGAACGCAGAATCCCCTTCCCTGAGCATCGACGACGTACGCCATGTCGCGAAATTAGCTCGCCTGGCGATTCCCGAAGCACGACTTGATGCGCTTCAGCATGAACTCAAAGCGATTCTGGGACATATCGCCCAGCTTCAGTCCGTGAATACCGAGGGCCTCGAACCCATGGCGCATCCACTGACGCTGGTCAATCGACTCGGAGAAGATGTGCCAGAACCTGGAATGCCCATCGCGGACTTACTGCGCAACGCCCCTGCGACCGAAGGTGTTTTCTTGGCTGTTCCAAAGGTGCTTGGCGGTGAGTCTTCATGAGTAGCGACCTCGTCCAAATCCGAAATGACATACGCGATCGCACAACAACTGCGCGTGAGGTTGTCGATCAAACTCTTGCGCGAATCGCACAGAGCAACACTGTGCTCAACGCCTATCACGAAGTCTTCGACGACGAAGCGCGATCTGCGGCAGATCATGTCGATCAAGAAATCGCCGCGGGAAAACCCGTCGGCGCACTTGCTGGCGTGCCCATCGCGATTAAGGACAATATTGTCACGCGAATCGGGCGCACGACATGTTCATCGCGCATCCTGGAAAATTATCGTTCGCCCTTCGATGCAACTGCGATCGTTCGACTCGTCAATGCTGGCGCCGTCATTGTCGGCAAGACAAATCTCGACGAATTTGCGATGGGCTCTTCATGCGAAAAATGCGCGTGGGGAGTCGTCAGAAATCCATGGGACTCCACTCGCGTCCCCGGCGGAAGTTCGGGCGGAAGCGCTGCGGCAGTCGCTGCGAATCTCTGCGCAGCAGCACTCGGCTCTGACACGGGCGGATCGATTCGACAACCCGCCGCACTCTGTGGAGTTGTTGGATTCAAGCCGACCTACGGGCGAATTTCTCGTTATGGACTCGTTGCATTCGGGAGCAGTCTGGATCAAATCGGTCCCATCACGCACAGCGTTCGTGATGCAGCACTTCTCTATCAATGCATGGCCGGCGACGATCCCCACGATTCAACCTGTGCGCCTCGACCCGTTGAAGACGTGGTCACGACACTCGAAGAGACGCCGAAGTCATTTCGCGTCGGCTTGCCAGCGCAGTATCGCAAAGGCAATTCGCCAGCGGTGGATGCAGCCGTTGCACATGCGGTCGAATTCTTCCGTGGCATGGGCGCAACAATCGTTGATATCGACTTGCCGCTGACCGATGTCGGAATCTCGACCTACTACGTCATCGCTCCAGCCGAAGCATCGAGCAACCTCGCCCGCTTCGATGGGATTCGATATGGGCACCGAACAAAATCAGCGAGCGCCAAAGAACTCTTCGATCTCTATGCGCAGAGTCGCGCAGAAGGATTTGGCCCCGAAGTGCAGCGGCGCATCATGCTTGGAACGTATGTACTCAGCGCAGGCTATTACGATGCGTACTACCGACGTGCATTGCAGATCCGAAGACTCATCAAGCACGAATTCGATGCGGCCTTTGAGAAGTGCGATGTCATTCTCGGCCCAACGTCACCAACCGCCGCGTTCCCAATCGCTGGCATGACAGATCCACTTGCGATGTACATGTGCGATGTCTATACAGTCAACACAAATATCGCTGGAATCTGCGGCATTTCACTCCCCGCTGGATTTGATGAAACTTCTTCTAAGCCGCTTCCCGTCGGTATTCAATTGCAAGCGCAAGCTTTCGCAGAACCAACTCTGCTCAAGATCGCACGTGCATACGAGCGAGTGCAAGGCGGGCGAGCGCATCCCAAAATATAAAAACCAAGGCGTAAAAACCAAGACGTGATGACTTTGATTAGCAAGATTTCCGCGGAGCAAGAAGTGAAATTGCCAGATACTTCTACGACGGTCGCTTGAGCGCTCCGAAGCGGCGCATCGCCATTCGGAACTCGCGCACGATTCGTTCTGATTCAACGTACTTCTCGCCGAATGCTCCCACGGTCGCCGTTGCAAGAAACATCTCCGGAGGTGCACGGCGCACAACAGTCAACCGTGCGGGTTCGCCGCCTTGAGTGTTGATTTCAAATGTCCACGTCTCGCCATCGAGCTTTGAACTGGCAATTCCCATTTCGGCCGAACTGATCGCCGCATTGGCAGCCGCATGGACATCAGACCAGCGCACTGAACCCGGAGCTGATGTGAGAGGCTCGGTTGGCACACCGACCGCAGTCGCATGAAACGCGGCAAGAATCTCATCACTTTGAGACTCATCAAGCAACGTATTCGGCGAATACTTTTCTCCTGGAAATCGCTCGTTCGACAACACAGGGTTTTCCTTCGGCTGGCAACCAACAGACACAGCGCAGGCCAAGAAGAATGCCAGCGAAGTTGCGAAGTTGCCGTTCATGACTGCATGGAGGGTACTCGCTTCCCTCGGCTCTTTCCAGATGTGATCGTCGGTGTTGATTTCACGAATGGCGTAATCCCACACGCAAAGACTCTTTGCATCGCGCTTGTGATCGAAAGTTTTTTCACAGATCCCTTTGCATGCCATGACCAACTTCCTTTATGGGCCGTCTTGAGAAATTTCGCCGTCGCATCATCGACACTCCACACTCGAAAGCGCACGGTTCGATGAGTCGCCACGAATGTAAATGTTCCGCATACTGAAAACGCTTTCGCATCGACGCCAAGCCGCTTCCCCAGAGTCGCACGAGAAATTGCGATCGGCGATTCAATCGTCGGCGGAAAGAACAAGCCAGCCCATAAACCACTTTCTCCACGGCGCACCAGTGCCCACCGACCATTCACGCTGACCAAGATGGCATGGGCGTGCAGAATGGATCTTGTCGCACGACGCCGCGGGCGCGGAATTTGATCCTGCTTGCCAACGGCGCGCGTAGCACACATCATTCGCACTGGACACTTGTCACACTTGGGAGAGAGCGGGGTACACACAGTGGCTCCTAATTCCATAAGCCCTTCGTTTGCCATCCCTGGATCACACGACTCCTTTACATAGTCGCGAGCGCGATTCCAAAGCCAGGTCTTTCCGCTGCGGGAATCCCCGTCGACATTTCGCCCGTGAATGCGCATCATGACCCGCGCGACATTGCCGTCCACGATCGCCTCACGTTGGCCATAGGCGATCGACGAGATTGCCCCAGCGCAGTACGGTCCGATTCCGGGCAATTCTTCGAGCGACGCTCGATCGGATGGAATTTTTCCCCGATATTTGACAACGATGACCTTGGCGGCAGCCTGAAGGTTTCGTGCGCGGCGGTAATAGCCAAGCCCCTGCCATGCCTCCAAGACCCGAGCTTCGGAAGCCGTCGCCAAAGCCGTCACTGATGGAAAATTCCTCAAAAACGCCTTCCAAGCAGGGCAAACTCGAGCGACCTGAGTCTGCTGAAGCATCGCTTCGCTGACGAGCGTCCCATATGCGCTGCGCCTTCGGCGCCAAGGCAAGTCCCGCGCCTCCCTCTGAAACCACGTTTCGATCCGTTGGGCAAGCGTCGCTTCTGCCTGACTTCGCCACGAATTGCCTTGCGCAACCACCATAGTCGCCGTAGCGTAGGTATTCTCACCCCTCCCGCCATGGCAAAGCTTTTTTACACAATCGACGAAGCCGCAGCACGACTCGGCAAATCCGAGTCAGACCTGCAGAAAATGGTCAACTCTGGGCAACTTGAAGAGTTCAAGATGCACGACCAAGTGCACTTCAAGCGAGCTGTCATCGACCAACTCGTGGTCGACGACAGCGATGACTTGGTACTTCCTGGCGACGACGATCTCGATCTGAGTGATTCGAGCATCAAGAGTTCACCAACACCTGCCATTTCGCTCAACGATGCCTCAGGCAGTGCAATAATTGATGATTTGAAGTTCGATGACGATGCGCCAACTGCTCCTGCGTCAAAACCATCTGCAAAGTCAGAAATGGATTTGGGCATGGATTTGGGCATGGATTTGGGCATGGATTTGGGACTCGACTTGGGACTGGATTTGGAACTCGACTTAGATGAAGGCGTGAAATCAGCCAGCGCTGGAGCCAAGGCCCCGTCGACTTCCTCGAAGCCAAAGGTTGATGCCTCAGGGCCAATCGACTTTGGAGATCCAATCGGTTTGGTGGATTCTGCGGATGCGAGTGGAATTGCTCCAGCCGCTCCCGCAAAGAGTTCCACCGGATCAGGCTCGAGTCAAAATTTAGGTAACGATTTGGATCTTGATTTAGGTTTGGATTTGGGTCTTGATGACGCCCCGCCAACTAAATCAGCCCCAGCAAAGGGTGGCATCGATCTCATGGGAGATAGACGTGGGGACTCAGCCGCAGCGATGGCTGCCTCTGACGCAAGCGGTTCGATGGCGCCCCCAACAAACCGCCGCCCTGCGCCACAAAACGATGACTTTTTGGATGTTGGCTCCATGACTGGTTCTGGAAGCCTTTCACTAGAAACTGTTGGATCTGGCAGCGGAATGCTTGATGACTCAACTGATTCTGATCAATCCACTGTTGGCGCCGCACTTCTGGATGACGGCGGCGACGATACTTTTGGAACTGGCGCTTCGCTTGGCGGTGCAAGCGGGCTCTTTGCGGAGCCAACCGGCATGGATGGCTTCGATCAAGACTCCGATGACTCTGTTCCAATGGCAGCATCTGCGATTGGCGGCGGAATGGTGGCGATGCAAGTTGAACGCGTCGAAAGTGCCAGCAGCGGAATGGGATTAGGCTTGATGGTCGGATCGCTCGTTGCAATCGTTTTAGCCGCTCTCGTCGTGATGGGGAGCCGCATGGGCGGTGGATCCGCACTCGCTGCAATGATCACCCAAGACTGGATGATGTGGTGCGGCGGACTGGCGATTGGAACTCTCGTCGCTGGTGGAATCGGATTCTTCGTCGGCAAGTCACTCGAGTGATTCTTTCTTCTTACGGTCTTCGAGAATGGGGAATGGCGACCGCCGCGGCGTGCGCAATGATTATTCTCACTGGCCCGATCTGGTGGGTAGTCATTCTCGTGGGGATTTTCTGGTTTGCGGCTGCGGCGTTCTTTCGAGATCCGCTCTTTCGAAAACCAGCAACCAACGATTCAACAGACCTTGTCAGTCCAGCGGATGGCGTGGTCTCCGCAGTCTTGACGGTCGATCATCATCCCGCAACCAATGGCCCCGCAACAATCGTCCGAATTTTCTTAAGCGTTCTTGATGTTCATATCAACCGAATGCCATGCGCAGCGACTGTTGTTTCAATGACCCATACTCCTGGCCGTTATCTCGATGCGAGATCAGCAGAAAGTGCGCAAGTCAATGAATCCAACCTCATTGTTGTGAAGACTCGTGATGGCGATCTCTTGGGAGTACGACAGATTTCAGGCGCAATCGCCCGCCGAATCGTCTGTCCGATTTCCATCGGGGACTCCTTCGATCGTGGCCAACGATTCGGCATGATTAAATTCGGCTCGACGACGGAACTCATTGTGCCAACGAGATCGACAATGACTGTCCGAATCGCCAAGGGAGATCGAGTCGTCGGAGGCGTCACGATTCTTGTTGCGCTTCCGCCACAATCGACCAACCCTTAACTCGGATCCGCAGGAAAATCGGATGAGGGATCTTGGATCGTTCTATTACCCGTGTCGTAGCCGACATGAATCTTGGTGAGATCGATGCGGGTAATGGTCCACCTAGCGCATTGTCAAGCATTGGATGCGACGAGCTTGCTCGACTGCGGTGGCGAGCATTCGTGCAAAGCTGCGAGACCGACGGAACTTCACGCGTGCGTGCCGAGCAATGCTTTCAATTCTTCAAAGTAACGATCAAAAAACTTGTGGTATGCCCCTTCTTCTTGATGCGGCATGGCGATCGTGTGGGCTCTATTTTTTTCAGGCTCCGCGGCAATACTATAAGTTTTACGCAACTCACTACTCAAACCTGTATGCCAGGGATATACAACCGTTGTCGAAAAAGGATTTCGCCAGGCTTTCACCAGTCTTTCATCTTTACTCGATAGCCCTGAAAGCTCTAGCCGTCGATTAAATTCGGCAATCGACCAATCCGCCAGCTTATAACAATCTGCTGCCATTTTCTCATACCGGGCTTTTCCGCTCAGGCCATCTTTTTCAATGTTGAGCGCGAGCCATGTCATGACTGGCAGGATGCCGATCCTCGATCCGCCTATGCAATTATCTTCCGATCCAATATATGGGATGACTTTGCCTTTATGCGTAACAGTATTTACATAAAAAAGGCCACCAGGGACTGCAGTCCCGATCTGTTTGCTCGTGCTCACTGCAAGCGAGTCGAAATGTACTTTGACTTCATCCCAATAACTTATGTGTTCCCCATCATTAAATGGCAGGAGCATCATTCCCAGAGCGCCGTCACCATGGAGATGGAAATCCTCAATTTCGAGTTCCGCCAATAGGTGGATTATTTTCCTCGAATCCTCTACCGCACCTGTCATGGTTGTTCCAAGATTAACAATAATGATCGGGACAAATGGCTTTGATTCTTTATCTGCCAGCTCCGCTTGCAGTTCTCGTTTTCGGTTATTGTTAAAAACGATTTGATCCTGAATAACATTTGTGCCGTTCGTCGTTTTTGAAATAGGCAGCAATGCTTTCGTTAATACATCAAGCTGCTCTATATTTATTTTTATAGCCTGTAATTCTTCTTCGTATTTCGTTTTCTGTTGGACAAGAACGTCTTTCAGATGCCCATAATCCATTTCTCCACTTTTTTGAGACTTAATCAGTGGAAAATCAACCGCATTGTGATTCGCCAGACCCAGAATGTCTGCACATTTATCCCCACTGTAATGGGTCTGGTCGGAATAGAACATCTTTCCCCATGGATACTTCGTTCGAGCATTGAGCATCGAGTTGATATTGCCGAAAGTTCCCCCTTCGACTACCTGCCCTACAAAGTCCGCGCTCAAACCAAAGAACTCCCGAAAGGAATCAACGACTTTCTGTTCAAAGCCGAAAGCATTCAGGCTATAGGTTCCTCCTGATGCGTACCCTCCCAGATTGGCTATGAACTTATCTGCCAAATGACTAATTTCGGAAAGATAACTGATATCAAGGTTAAACGGATACCCAAGCATGAGGGGCGTATGCTCATCTATATAGGCATTATAATTTTTAATTTGGCTCATTATTTGCAAGGGAAGCACAAAGCCATCTTTCAACGGCTTGCCTTGCATACTTTCGATTACTTCCGACTTCATTTTCTATTCCTTTCAATTGCCGACGAAACATTGCATTGATAGGAATTCGCATTTGCAGTGTCGCGGGCGAGCTCCCGTTCAATCCACTGAAAGATGGCGTTACCGTGACTCAAGTGTAATGACATGGCGGGAAATAGCAGGACATTCCCACGCGAAAGCCACGGCGAATTTCAAATTACGTTTGGCACACCTGCTTCAGCGCGGTCGTTCGCACTCCGAATCAGCAATCAGATCCCGCAGTCATAGTCCAGCATCGGATCGTCAAGCCATTGTTTCGATGACGAATTGACCTCGATTCAGGGCACGAACCACAATCGATCAACCCTTAACCCGAATCCGCAGGAAAGTCGGATGATGTATCTGGCGGCGAATCTAGTTCCGAATCCGAAGGTAAGTCCGGCGATTCCTTCGGCCACTGCGGTTGTGCTCGCATCAGAACGCGACGAACTCGAGCCAATCCACTCGCGAATGCTGGTCCGACAGCTCGCGCCACTTTTTCAAGATCTGGACTGAATGGTCGCTGTCCGTCGCGAAAGAGAAAGATAACTGCACAGCCGTTAATGGGATCGAGATTGGGACAGGCAAATGCGAAGACCGATCGTCCAGGAAGAACGCCCGACAATTCAGCAAAGCGCGCGGAGGGTGGATCGCTTGGCCCAAATCGGATGACGCCAGGCTGCGCCGCCACCTTTGCGCACCACAGGCTTGCGAGATGTTCGACCAATCCGCCTGCGGCACGCCGCGACAAGTCGTCCCGCACATAACCGGCGAGGCGATACTGCCCATGATCCTGCAGAAAAATCGCTGCATTCGTCACGCCGACGCGGGCGATCAGATAGCGCGTACTCAACTCCACAATTGACTCGACTTCGCTTTCCTGCGCGAGCAACATTCGGCATTCAGCCTGCATCGATGCAACTCCTTCTCGATCACGTGCGCTCTCTTCCGCATCGGCGAGATGTGCGCATGCCCCGCCGAGTTTTTCTTCAAGCTCTTTGCGCTCATGCGTCAATCGACGGCACGCATTTTCCAACACAACGAGGCGCTCGCCACGAACACGGTCCATGATGGCGTTCTCGATCCTTCCCGCGACTCGACTGACGGTTGATTCTTGCTCACCCCAATCGCAGCCGTCAATCCAATCGTTAATCCCCAATCTGAAAAATTCGGCAACGACAATTGCAGCTGGCAGTTCGCCGACGATGATGATGCCTGCGAATGGAAATGCCTTGCGCAGAACGCTCACGAGACGACTCGTTCGTTCACCGATCATCGCAATGTCTATCACCACACAATCGATCAATCTTCCACGCATCCAACTGACCGCTTCACGTGCGGATTCAACTCGGTCGACACGCGCGGTCCGCAATATCTCGCGACAATCGTCCGTTGAACGAGTCACAATCGGCCACGTGATTGCACCGATGAACAACACATTGGCTCGCCCGTTAATCGGTCCATTGATCCGTTGAAATTCGCTGACGTACTTCATGTGTCTCGCTCCTCATCCGAATGATCGGACGAAAACAGGAGGCTCTTGAGACCAATTGCGATCTAGCTTGGTTTTTTCGGGGTAAATCCGTCTGGATATCGGGCGCGCCATAACGTGATCGCTTCTGGTTCTCGGGGGTATCGCACGCGCAAACCAACTGAATCCGTCACTTCTCCACGCATAAACATCGATTCCGCAATCACCAAGCAATCTTTCGCCGCAAAGACTGGGGTCACGATCGACATCCCCGCATCAATCGCCCGCTTCTTCAACTCGGGCGGAAGGTGATCGTCCGCGACGAGAACAAGTGCGGATCCAGGATCGAATGCATCATGCTCCGACCATCGATACCACTCTTGCTCCCGCACCGAAAGTACGCCGTCCATCCCCGCCTCAACAGTCGTCATCCAACACTCTTCGCCTTTGGCCGAAAGCGTGACGATGACTTTCTGCGCGCGCGGCCACCACTGCGATCGCTGCCCCATCGCTGCGACACTCGCAGATGGCACGTCGATCGCTGGGATAGAAAGCGCTTCGCAGATCCCTTTCGCCGTTGCAATTCCAACTCGCAGTCCAGTGAATCCACCAGGCCCAGTCGAAACCGCAACGGCACAGAGTTCCGCGCTCGAGATTTTCGCATCGTCGCACAGGGCGACAATTGCAGGCAGAAGAAGATCGCTCTGACGTGGATCACCGACAGGACTTCGTTCCTTGATAGCCCCATCTCGACAACGAATCGCAACAGAGATACTCCGCTGACTCGACTCGATCGCAAGAAGTCCGTGCATTACGACAACGCGCGGTAAAGAACAAGCGGGATGGCAGACTTCACCAACTCCTCCGCTGATGGGAGCGGCGATTCGAGATTGATCACAACAACAGCTCCTCGTTCGTGATCGCTATTGATCACGAGGAGCCCATCGGTCGGGCTTTCGATACCCATCTCCGCATGACAGTGGCCCACGACAAACAACTTGGCTCCAAAACGCTTCAAAAGCGCCTGAATATGCACAGGATCTTGCGATCGCCCCCACACCATGCACCATGCTGTCCCCTTGGGAGATTGGTAATCCTCCAAGACCAATGCTCGGTCGAAAGCGCCATCATCGAAATCCATTCGCGCTGGAATCGAGTGCGAACACCAGAGTCCATTTTCGGCACGAAGGACGAGAGGCATCGCAAGAATGAATTCGCGAATAGCTGTGGCGACCTCTTCGGCACGATCACCGAAAACATAATCCAAACCATCGTCGAACATCGCCACCTGATCGCCACCGCCTTTACTGACGCTCATTCGGTGGCACTGCGCCAATTCATGATTCGCCAAAAGTGGGTGCACCTGCTGGGGATATCGCTTCACCAATTCAGCCACGATTGCAAGATTGCGATACGAGACATCCATGCCGCTGATCAGTCTCTCGCCATGAATTAATTCGTGGAGCATCACGTGATGATCGGGCGATTCATCCAATTCGGCCAAGCGCACGATCGCCTCCAAATGTCCGGGGAAGTCGTGAATGTCGCCAGTTGCCAACAACCTGCCACGTGCGGGAAGATGCACCGTCGATCCTCGACGAAGCGGCGAAGATGCCATCAACTCTGCGGCGCTCTCGAATGATTCGATCATCGCGTCGGCATCAAGAAAATGAATCTCCGGCAGCGCCATTACTATTTTTTATCCACTGGCGCGGCCTTGCCGCTCGCCTGCATCGAAACTGCGAAGACTCCCGCCCCCGTCGCTGTCTCGATTTCCACTGGCACGTACAAGATTCCAGAGGCAAGCGCGGTGGGCGTGATACGAATCATGACCGCAACATCATCCTTGTTCCCTGGCCGAACACCCTCGAGTTTCGCTGTGATTTTCGGCGAAAGTGACCGAACACGCTTGATGTCGGACCAGTCAGGCCGAACGATCTCGCCACGTCCTTTGGGGTTGTAGTGCTCGATGACCATCGGAATCACAATGGATTCGTCTGGACCCAATCGGCCAGCAACTGCAAGTGGTTCTGGGATGAACCAATATCGATCAGCCTTTGTTGGATCCGCCTTCGAACCAGTGCATTCATGTCGAATCCGCATCGCGACCAAGGGACAATCAACGCGGTCCGTCTCAACGATCCACCACAGTGGCATTGACTCGCACGGCGTATTGGGAACTGTCCAACGCAATGTGTACGACTCCCTCGGCGCATCTTTCGTCGCATCGAACCCGACGAATGCTGGAGCGATTCCACCTGCGCTGAGAATCGAAAATGCTTTTCCATCCTCGCTCGTCACTTTGATCGTTCCATTAACGACCGATTTGAGCGCATCGATATATTCGGGAGTCACTCGGATCGGCAGACTTGCATCCGCTTTCAGCATCGCCATTCGCGGAGCGCCGTATCCGTCAAATGTCAGAAAGACCTTCGCTTCTTTGATGCCAGGAGTCCCAGGCACATCAAGCGTCGCAAGCAAGTCGACTGATGCACCAGGCGCAATCACCGTTCCAGCAAGCACATTGACGTCCGTGCATTTACAACTGGGAACGACAGAAGTGATCTTGAGCGGATCAAGACCGGTGTTTCGAATCACAAACTTTGCTGGAAGCTTCGAACCTGGCTTTACCTTCCCAAAGTCAATCAACGGCGGCTCGATCGAAACTGGAGCGGGCGGCGTCGTCTGTGCTGGTGATTGGATCGGCGAGGTTGCTGCAACCGCTGCGAAACTGATTCCACCCGCAACGAGCAATACGAAAGAAAAAAAGAGTGATGTGCGCATCAAAGTCATGATCTTCCTATCTTACGCCTCCACCGATGGAACTCTTGACCTTCGACAATCTCATTGCCTTTGTGACACTCAGCGCTCTCGAAATTGTCCTCGGCATCGACAATGTGGTCTACATCGCAATCCTGTGCGCAAGACTGCCCGAACAACAGCGCGACAAAGCGAGATTCTGGGGCCTTCTATTGGCAATGGGAATCCGCATCCTGCTCTTGATGTGCATTGACTGGCTTGCGAAGCTGACCACCCCGCTCTTCGCGATTTCTGTCATGGACCATGCCTTCGAGCCAAGCGTCCGCGATCTTGTGTTGGGAGTGGGCGGACTTGTTCTGATGGCAAAGGCGGTGCTGGAAATGCATCATCAGGTCGAGTCCCCACACGATCCCACCAAACCATCCGTCAAACGCGCTGCTCTTTCGATCATCCTCGCACAGATCTGCTTGATGGACATCATCTTCTCCATTGATTCTGTCATCACCGCGGTTGGGATGGCGAACAACCTCACCATCATGATCACTGCGATCGTCGTGGCAGTACTCGTGATGATGATCTTTGCGGGCGCCGTGTCGAGAGTGATCGAGCGCCATCCAACTCTCAAGACACTTGCACTTTCATTTCTTGTTCTGATCGGCGCCGCGCTGATTCTTGAATCAGTACATATTCCCTTCCCAAAGGGAGCGATCTACTTCACGATGGCATTCTCGCTAGTGATCGAAATGATCAACCTTCGAGTGCGCGCGAAAACTTCGGCGCGCGCGCAATCAGCAGAGTGACCTAAATCAGGTTCCCCATGCACTCAAGAGCGCCGTCAGATCTGCTCCATCGGTAAAACCGTCACCGTTGATATCGCCGCAGGAGACACTCCAACAACCGAGAAGGGTTGTCATGTCGATTCCGTCAACGAATCCGTCGTGGTTCAAGTCGGCTGGATTCGGTGGAGGTGGTGGGTTACAAACAACCTCTCCCGAAGCAGGAACGATTTTGTAAATCTGTCCGCCAAGATCCGCTATATAGATTTCGCCATTGGCATCTTCACCAAAGGTGCTGATCTGATTGACAGACTGCCCACCGAGCGCAACTTGCAATTCGCTATTGCGCGTCACGAATTCGGTCACGACTCCGCCAACCATCCTCATCGACCACGAATTATTCGTCGAGTAGTCAGCGTAAAAATAGATCCCCTGCATGTCCGGCATTGCGCAGCCTCGATAGACATATCCACCGATGATGCTGTATCCGCCTGCTGCGCTATGGGTGTATGTTCGAACTGGCGCAACCAGCCCTGCCCCATTGCAGGTGCAACCAGTCAATCCAGTGCAACTCGTACCTTCGGTGCACCGCCATCCATAATTAAGACCTCCAGCTGAATTCGCTGGCTCATAGTCGATCTCTTCAACCGCATTCTGGCCAACATCTCCGATGTACAAATCGCCGTTTAATCGATCGAAACTGCAGCGCCAAGGATTGCGAAGGCCATAATCCCAAACAGTATCGTCAGCGGTCGTCGCTCCGCCGGCAAATGGATTATCTGATGGAATTGTGTAATACGGAGCTACACCACCGACCGTCGGGGTGATGCGATGCAACTTTCCAAGGCGAATCAAGAGGTTTTGCGCATTTCCAGAGGGATCATTCGCACTTCCACCGTCGCCAGTCCCCATATACAAATTGCGGGTTCCTGGTTTAAATTGAATCGATCCGCCGTTGTGGTTGGTGTATGGATCAGCCCAAGTCATCATCACGACACCAGTCGGATTTGCTATGTTGGGGTTGGCCGAAACTGTGTATCTCGCAAGGTTGTTCGTATAAGTCGTCGTCCCTCCGGTGTAATAAACATAGAACTGTCCATTCACCGCATAGTCCGGGTCGAATATAAAACCAAGGCAGCCTTGTTCGTCGCCAACCGTCGCACTCCCGTTGACGATCAAATCGATATCAAGGAATGGCGTCGCAATCAATGTTGGAGTTGGAGTCGTCAGATCGATGATCCGAATCGCACCTCGCTTTTCGAGCACAAAAAGACGGGTGGTATCTCCTGGAGGAGCGGCGATGCACGTCGGCAGACCCAAACCCGTCACCACCAATTTGGGCTTGATCGCAGTCAAGCCAGCAGAAGCCGTCGTTGTAATGAGTGCAGTGAGTGCGAGAAAAGTGGCAAGTTTGAGACGCATCAATTGCTCTTTCGTGTGGGTTTCATGTATGAATTTCGTGGATCGATACCTGATGAAAACTCCCCAAACAAAGAGGGATAGACAATCGAACTATAGCTTTGTTTTTCTGTTTTTCAAAATAATCCGCCTTAATTCGCCCAAAAATTGGCTGTGCCTGTCATTTCCCAGACAAGACACTCCCCAACTTATCAGCACAAGCACACAGGCGATCGGCGGCGGCGGCGATTTCCGCAAAATCCTCAGCTTCAGCCAAGGATGGAAGCGCAGTTGCCTTGTATCCACTATTGCGATCTGAAGCGATTGAGAGGTTGCGAAACCAAGTTCGACCTGGAACTCCGCGCTCATCCAAGAGCGCTCGGTCGATGGATCGGGCACGTTTCGCAAGCGCTTCTGCGTATGCAGCATCCGTGTGCGACGGCGCTACCGCCACCTCGGCATCGAATGCTCGAGCGGCATCTTCGAGTTTGCCAAAGCAATCGTCGACTTGCTGCACAGCCGCAATTCGTGCGTTGTCGTCTTTCGTCGGATGGCTTGCGATCGATTTTCTCATTTCCGAGCACGACTTTCGAATCGATGTAACCATCGACAAAGCGGAAACTGGTGACACCGTACGGTCAGCTATTTCGACCGACGCCTCAAGCGTTGCGCGTGTCACAATCATTGCGCTCGCGTAATCCTCGCCGACCGTCTTTCGATACCACGCCGTTGTGTCATAGTTCGAGTGATAGCTCGTTCCAGGCGAACCGCCTGCGCTGATCGAAATGCACGGGACGGCACACCGAAATAGGAAACCAACATGATCGCTTCCACCACCGATCAATCCAATCTTTGCTGCATCAACTCCACATGCTTTCGCCACCGCACTTTGCAGTGATGGCGATGCCGAAAAACCCAAGTTCATTCCCATCGACGCCATATCCAAATTGATATACGCAGTTGCATTGACCAATTCATCTGCATGCGCTTCGACCCATTCCGTCGACCCAATGATTCCAAATTCTTCCGCACCCCAAGCGCAGAACATGATGTCGCTCTTGGGCAGCACGCCCTTCGCAGCGCACTCGGCGAATGCACGAGCCGTTTCCATCAACACGATCGTCCCCGCAAGTGGATCGGCGGCGCCGAATCCCCATGCATCGTGATGGCAGCCGATGATGACAACAGAACCGTCGTTTGCGCTTCCCTTCAGCCGTGCGATGACATTTGCAGTGCGACGAATTTCTCGCTTCTGCTCGACCTTCATGCGCACCTTCAACGCCGCACCACCTTCGATGGGGTATGGCATTTCCAGTCCCCCGCGCCACGCAACATCCGATACTTCTGCGCCCGTCATCTTTGCCAAGATCTGGCCTGCGGCACCATATCCAATTGGCTGCACAGGAATCTTGGGAAGGTCGATCGCATCTGGATCAAGTCGAACCGCATCTTTCGTTGCGCAAACTCCAGGCGTCAATGGATCACCTGGATATGGAAGACTCAAAATCGAACCACGCTGGATGCACGTGTCATTCGCCCACGTCCCTGTTGGATACACATCGCCCTTCTTGAAACCGCTGTCTGCAGGATCGGTATAAATCAAGAGGCCGACTGCTCCTGCCTCTTGCGCAAATTTGGCTTTGTATCCGCGAAAATTGCCGCCATATCGAGCAAGAACGATCTTCCCATTCACGTCGATACCAAGCTCTTTCAGCCGAGCAAAATCTTCGCGTGTTCCATAATTCGCGTACACGATTTCACTCGTCACATCAGCGGATGCGCTGTATGCGTTCCATCCCCAAGTCAAATCGGGATGCGCAGCTGCTGGATCTTCAGCGAGATTCTTTTCTATGACGGGGAGGACCCCACGACGAGTCGACGCACTTGGTCCAACAGCAACATCGCGGCTATTTGGGTCAACGATCTCAACACGTGCCGAAATTGGTCTGGCAAGCAGCGCCCAGAAATCATGCGTTTCTACGGTCAGTCCCATCTGACGAAATGCAATTTCAATTCTTCGAATCTCGCGTGCGTCTCCGTCCGTTCCCGCAATATGCGGTTCGCTTCCAAGCAAATCATGCCACGCTCGCAATTGTTGGGCGCGCGGCACAGATTCAAGGCATTTAAGAAGTGACGGCTCTGCTGTTCCCGCAGGCTGAGTTGGCGAAGATTCCTGTGGAGCTTGCGGCAGAGTCTGCCCCATCACAGGCAACGCAAACAGCGTGATCGAAACGAATCCAATTGCACGGCTGAGTTCAAGCGCACGTCCGAATCCAATTGCGTTCACTTCGCTACGCCTAACACCTGCGGCCATGGATTCCCGACATGGCACGCCCGTCCCGTCTTGTCTACATAATCCTGGTGATATTCCTCGGCTGGATAGAACTTCTTTGCCAATTCAACTTGGGTCACAATCGGGCGGCTGAATTTCTTATCGCTCGTCAACTTCGAAACGACCTCTTTGGCTTGCGCGAGCTGCTCGGGAGTCGCGCAGAAAACGCCACTGCGATATTGCGTCCCCGCATCAGGACCTTGTCGATTGACCTCTGTTGGATCGTGCATCAAGAAGAACCCATCAACCAATTGTCGATAGGTGATCACGGTTGGATCGAAAACAACCTTCACGGTTTCGGCATGCCCGGTATCGCCCTCACAGACTTCTTTATAGGTCGGATTTTCCTTGGTTCCCTGCATAAAACCACTTTCAGCAGTGATCACACCTGGGGCCTCTTGAAAGATGTGCTCGATTCCCCAGAAGCATCCACCAGCAAAATATGCGGTCTGACTCTTAACTGGTTCGCTTGATGCAGGCATCGTCGATCCTTTCTCATGAAAAACAAGTGCTGCGCTGTTGAGACAATATCGCAATCCTGTTGGAGCTGGACCATCTTCGAAAACATGACCAAGATGCGCACCGCAACGAGCGCAGTTGATCTCGGTGCGTTCCATTCCATGTCCGCCGTCAACTTTCTCGCTGACATGCGCAGGATCAACGGGTGAAAAGAAACTCGGCCAGCCGGTACCTGAATTAAATTTGCTGTTGCTTGAAAAAAGCGGCAAGCCGCAAACCACACAGCAATACTCCCCTTGCTTCTTGTTGTCGACGAGATTGCCGCAGAATGCAGGCTCCGTTCCAGAGCTCTGCGTGACTCGAAATGCCTCAGGATCGAGCTTCTTCGCCAACTCGGCAATATCACTCTTTGCAAGCGGCGTTACGTCGAATCCAGATTTGGAATATGTTCGTTTCGAAGGGATGTTCGTTTTAGGTGGCATTGAATGCGTGTCCTGTTGGGTGGCTTTCGAATCCGATTCCGCTTGCTGCTTGACCGTGTCATCGGCACGAGCGTCCGATGATTCACACGATGGAAGCAACAGGAGAGCGAATGTGGCTCCAAGCGCACAGAGAATTTTATGAGGTCGATTCATGAAGCGAAAGGATAGGTGACCAAAATTGATTCGCCCTGTTTGCGGTCAAAGATCAATATGAAAATTGTGCACCCAGACTTTACGGGCAGCGTTGACTGATTTTCGAGGTGTAATTGCCCGTAAGCCGCGGGGAGAGAATTTGATTTGTGAGCAAATCGATCAATTTGTTCGCCGTCAAGAATCAAACACCGTATGCTTGACCTGTTCTTTGACAATCGGGGCCGAACTGGCTTCGACCGGCCAGCATGGTCTGTCGTCGCGCGTCGTGGAGCATCCAGGCCACGTAAAAAGGATGCAAAACACGTCTGCAAACACGCAGTACGCACTCGCGGCCTAATTTGGCCACGCGGTCACCCCGCCTGACGTCCGATGAGGCGGGGGGCCGACACAAATCGGACTGGTTCCAAAGGGCTGGCACGCCGTGGAGGAACGAGAAAATTGCGTGCCAAGGTTTGCTGCACGCCGCCGTCCAACGGAGCGCAGACCGAGATTGAATGGGCGGCTACACGCGTAGATGCGGCTTTTCATCTGGATCGGCACAGGGGTTCGACTCCCCTCGGCTCCATTTTCACGCTCGCCTGCGCTCGCTGATCTGGTTTCACGGGCGCCTGCGCTCGCTGATCTGGTTTCACGCTCGCCTGCGCGCCCTGATCTGGTTTCACGGGCGCCTGCGCTCGCTGATCTGGTTTCACGGGCGCCTGCGCGCCCTGATCTGGTTTCACGGGCGCCTGCGCTCGCTGATCTGGTTTCACGGGCGCCTTTGCATGCTGATGAGACTTTCAACGCACTGAAGCGGGATCGATCGAATCTGGCAAGACGATTCCTGAATTTCCCAGCGTCGTCCCTGTTGCAAACGCCAGATCAATCAGCGAAATTTCATAACCAGCAAGCGCATCAACTTCGCGACTCTGCGCATCAGCCAACCGCGCCGCAGCATCGAGCACATCGGTACTCGTGCGAAGCCCCACATCAAACTGCCGCTTTTCTCCGTCAAATGTTCGCCCCGCTAGAACACTTTCCAAGCGTGCCGCCAAGATTCGCCGCCATGTGTTTTCGACCGTATCCGCAGCATTGAGAACTTCCTGCGTGATCGCCTGCCGACGCGCCTCGCGAGTTGCCAATCGTTGCATCCTCGTCAATATTGTTCGGCTGATCATCGACTTGGCAGCTTCATTACCAAGCGGCACCGATGCAGTCGCAGTAAAAATCGCTCCGTCCGCATCGCCCATCGAACTATACGCCGATCCAATCGACGAATCATCTCCCAAGAATTGATATTGATATCCAAGGACAAAATTCGGAAGTGCTGCATTGCGTGCTAAGTCCACTTGCTCTGCATCCACGAGCAATTGAAGCTCGATCTCCAAGAGTTCCATCCGCCCCGCCATTGCATCTGCAACGAGTTTGCGATCGTCAAATCGAAGACTCACTGGCGCTGCACTTGTTGTTGGCTCGATCGACGTTGGACTTTCCACTGGCAACCGCGGATCATTCATAAAGCGCTTCAAGTCCCGCTGTCGCAGACGCAGCGCATTGTCCGTGATGATGACTTGTTCGACGGTCGCGCCTAATCCGCTTTCAGCTCGCATGACTTCGATCTCAGGAGCAAGCCCCTGCTCAACACGCCTGCGCGCCTGCGCCAACTGTGTCGCAGCCACGTCATATTGGCGAATGCGCACCTCCAATTGTTTCGATGCGCGGTAGAGATTCCAGTATGTCTTCTCCGCATCCGCGAGAATTCGAATTGCCTGAAGCTTGGTTCGAGAATCGATAATCCGCCCCTGATACTTCGCGATGCGAATCGACGCAGTATTCGTGCGAATCCCTCCTCCTCGAAGCAGCGGCTGCGAAATTGAAAACTGCATTCCAGCCTCGTATGGCGACGTTCCTGGAGCCACGTACGACTGCGTATCAAATTGATTAATAAGCGTGCCCGCACTCACCGTACCACCAGTTGCAAGCGGAACGCTCACGCCAAGTGCGCCGTTGCTCGAATCTGTCGGCACACCATCTTCCAACTGAGTCAGAAGCCCCGTCGTGTTTTTGGTGTATGTCGCATTGAGAACCGCTTCAAACTTCGCAAGTTCTTTGTCAATCGCCGTCACACCAATCGCAGGATCGAACTGCACAACACGCAGATCCAAATTGTTGGCAAGTGCGCTTGTTCGAACTTGCGAAACAGAAATTTGCGTACGCACTGGATAACTCGGTGTTGTAAAACCCTTTGCGGTCGCCTCGGCAACTGCGGCTTCGAGTGACTTGGGCGGTATGTCGGAATTCACCGCCGGATCAAATGCCCCAATATCTTTCGTGCTTGTCGGTGGCCCCGTGATCTCTTCTTCCCGCGAAAACAATTCGTTCTGGCAGCCAGACGCAACGACGAACGCAGCGAATACAGATGCACACAAGACGCGACGTATGCTCATCATCACGCATGCATCATTCATGGCGCAGTGCCTCGATCGGATCAAGCCTCGATGCTTTCAGTGCTGGGAAGAATCCAAAGCCAAGACCAACGGCGGCACTAAACGCAAAGCTGAGAAACACTGCCCAAAGTGGAACATCTGCATGTTCAAGCCGCGCTCCTGGAATCATTGTCAGCCCCACCGCAAATAGTTTTCCGATGATGACGCCAACAAGTCCGCCCGCCAAGCACAGCACCATGGCCTCCAAGAGAAATTGCATCATGATCGCCGCAGGAGTCGCTCCGACCGCTTTGCGAAGTCCAATCTCACGCGTGCGCTCGGAGACAGAAACCAGCATGATGTTCATGATTCCAATTCCACCAACCAGCAGACTGATACCAACAATGCCCGCGGCGATCGCCGTGATCCCAGACGCGAGCGACTTAAATTGATCGATATATCGATCGATCGCCTCTGCCCGAAATGTGTCTGGATCGCCTGGTTGAATGCCGCGAATTCTCCGCATCGTTCGCTGGATTTCCGCCTTCGCTTCTTCAGAGACATCCGCGCTCTTGGCAAGAGCCACGACGCGAATGAAGTAATCCGTCGATTGCAATTTGATTGCAACAGAGAAGGGAATAAATATCTCCGCCGTATTTGAATCGCCGCCGAACATGCGCGATTGCAACGTCTCGACAATTCCGACCACCAGAAATCGCCGCCCATCCACCAAGATATGCGACCCCACCGCATTGGCTGGAAGTCGCAATTCGTCAATCGCAGATTGATTGAGCAAACAGACCTGCCGCTCGCCCGACTCATCGATTCGGTTGAAGATTCTTCCGTCGATCACTCGGCGGTTTTCCGCCTCATGCCAATCAGGCCAAATGCCAACAACAGTGATCCCATCAAGTTCGCGACCTTCGCTGGCAATCGAAACTCCAAACTCCGTCACTGGCGTGATCGCCCTCAACGATGGGCACGATGTCTGCAACTCGAGCACTTCCCAAGGCTTGATCCGAATCTTCTCTCGCGGATAGAGATTGCGCGGTTTGTCATCAGGTCGATTTGGGAAAAGATAAATTCGATTTGCACCGAAGGACTCAAACTCCGTCAGCACACTCGTCTTGAGCCCGCTCAGCGCAGCGATCACCGAGGTCGTGCTGGCGACGCCAACAATAATTCCAAGCGCCGTCAACAAACTGCGCTTGCGATTCGCCCAAATCTGGCTCAATGCCAACTTGATCGCCTGAGAATAAAAATACGGGCTCAAGATCATGCGATCACCTGCCCCGCCTGATCCTGCGCGATCGGCAGGTCACTCAATACCAAACCGTCTCGCAAACGAATCACCCGCTGGCAATATGCCGCAACCTCATTTTCATGAGTCACGATCAGCACGGTCTGACCCTCCGCATGCAACTGGCGAAAAATCTCCATCACTTCGTTGGTGGTCACAGAGTCCAAATTGCCGGTGGGTTCGTCGGCCATCAAGATCGCTGGCTGATTGAGAATCGCACGCGCAATTGCGACGCGTTGCTTCTGACCACCGGAAAGTTGGTTTGGTCGATGAGTGACTCGGTCGGAGAGTCGAACTCGGTCGAGCGCTCGCAGTGCTCTTCGCTCACGTTCACGACTCGTCAAACCCGCTTCGCGCGAATAAATCAGCGGCAACTCGACATTCTCCAGTGCTGTCTGCCGAGCCAGCAACTCGAATGACTGAAAGACGAAACCAATCTTTTCGTTTCGCACTAATGCCAACGATGCTTCCGACATCTGCGCAACCCGTTGGCCGTCGAGTTCGTACGAGCCATCCGTTGGCTTGTCCAAGCAGCCAATGATGTTCATCAAGGTGCTCTTACCAGAGCCAGACGCACCCATGACTGCGACCATTTCGTTCTTGCCAATATGCAAGTCGACGCCGCGAAGCGCATGAATTTCCTCTTCGCCAACTCGATAGACTTTTTGTAATTGGCGAACGCGAATCATTTGTGAATCAAGCTCCGACCTTCACTGAGACGCTCGACGACTTACCTGAACTGGCTGGAACGCCTTCTTCCTTGAGAAGCGTTTCGCCGCCTTTCAACTTCTCAAGCGTCTTGTATGGGCCGACGACGACCGATTGCCCTGCGCTCAATCCAAGTTCGATGATGGTCTCCGTCAGACTGCTCGAACCCAGTCGCACGGGAGTCGCGATTGCGATTCCTCCTTCGTCTCGAAAGACAATCGCCACAACGCGCTGCGCTCCTTGAAAAACAGGTGATTCTGCGAGTGCCGTTGGCAAGTCATCACGCTTTCGCTCGACAATGGCCTGCGTCGGCACAAGCAAGCCGCGATGCTCCTTGATTGCGATATCGACATTCGCTGCGAGTCCAGAAAAAATTCGTACCCCGTCTGCATCGAGCGATACATCAACCTTGAATGTCCCTGCTCCCTGCGTTGCCGATGAGGAAGCTCCTTGCCCCGACGACGTTCGCTGCAAAGCGACTTCTTCCACCACTCCGTGAAATGTCCGCCCAGAAAAAGCGTTGATGAAGATCTCTGCAGGCTGCCCTTCCTGCACTTTGGCGATGTCCGCCTCGGCCACTTGAGCGCGAACACGCATTCTGGCCAGATCACCAATGGTCATGATGACCGTGCCGGCATTATTCATCGTTCCCACAACGACCAACTCGCCGACTTCCGCATTCAACCTCGTGATCGTTCCATCGATTGGCGCACGAATGGTGGCGTATGAGACTTCTTCGCGAACACGTTCAATTTCCGCCTCGCTTGCCGCAAGCGAACTTTCCAAGGCGCCGATGTTCTTCGTGCTCCCGACCACAGCAGCCTCGATTTCCTGAACTTTGACCATTGCATCTTCGAGCGCTTGGCGAGCGACATCTCCGGTCTCGAACAACTTTCGCTGTCGTTCAAGATTGCGTTTGGCATTCTCGAGCGATTGCTTGGGACCTTCGATTCGAGCCCGCTCCGCTTCGAGTCGTGCGCGCTCGCCATCTCTCCGCGCCGTCGTCGATGCAAGAACCGCTTTCAAATTGCGGTCGTCCAATTGCACAACGAGATCCCCCTTGTGCACAACATTGCCCTCCCGAAATGGAAGTGCCATCACGCGCGCAGAAATCTGCGCAGAAATATCCACCTTTGCGACGGGCTCTACAAATCCAGGAGCAGAGACGCTTTCACGAAGCGAGCCCTCGCGGACTGCGATGGAGCGAGATTCCAACCCGTCAAGCGCCCGCCATCCCATGAAAGCGGTGAATATTTCACGCCCGCTGAGAATCGCAATCACAAGTGCACTTGAGATCGCAATTAGTGCATATTTCTTTGGCTTTGACAATGAGTTCTCCTGAAGTCTTGGGTGGGTCTGGCAAGACTACCTAACCAGCACCACCAATGAAAAAAAGCCCCCAGTCACAGGACTGGGGGCTTGAAATCACACCTTTAAATCACATCAAAGAGGAAACTGAAACTTACTGTGGGCAAGCGCCCCAACCGCTAAGCAGCGTCGAAAGATCGGCGCCGTTCGTGTTGCCGTCGCCATTGATATCGCCTGCAGGCGTACCCCATGCGGATAGAAGGGTTGCCAAGTCCGCACCGTTGCGAACACCGTCGGCATTGTAATCGCCTGGGCATGGTGGCGTCGTTGATGCTGGGTTTCCGAAGATGTCGAACGCATTGTTGTACAGATCGTTTGGATCTGCGCCCGTTTGCACGTGATACGCGCCGTTCAGGCCCGTGTACTTAACAAATCCCGGGCTTGGGAATGTTTGCGAACGCCATCCGAATGGTGCGTTCGTGGCATCAAGCAGGTTGACGCCGTTGTATGCACAGACGAACCATGCGAAATTCGACAAGACTCCAGTTGCACAATCAGGATTCGACGCATACGCCGTCAGGTAGTAATCACCCGCTGGCAAATTGAAGCTGACTGCAATGTCGTACGAACTCGTTGCAGAACTGTCGAGAGGATTGTTATACGCCGTTGGCATCGGAACCGAACCAGCAACAACTTGGTCTGCTGCCAGTGGTGCTGGATTACCAGCCAATCGACGCCAAACAACATAGTTCAATGTTGCGTTGACACTTCCAGCAGGCTGAAATCCCTTCACCGTCATACGAGTGAGATTCCAAGAAGACGAGCTTGATGGAACAGTGAACGGCGCAGCAATCCAACGCTGCTGACTCGCAGGCGGTGCAGCAATGCAGCCCGAACTCAAACCAAGGTTGGTATTGGCTCCAGCTGTTGTGACGATGTACTGCTGAGGTCCTGTTGTGAAGACAACATTTTCGAATGTCGTCACGATTGGCAGCGAGAATGTCACAGATTGGTCAGGAGTTCCACCAGTTGCGTAATAACCACCAATGCGGATCAAGTAATAATTGTTCGCGAGAGCATCGATCAGATTGATCTGACTTGCGCTTCCACAAGAATCATCATTGCAGCCGATGTAAAGATCAGGAAGAGTCTGAGCTCTTGCTGAAGTCATGACTGGATCAGTTCCAAGGCCATAGATTTCCATGACAGAATCTTTCGTCTGATCGCCAGTGCATGTTGACACAGTCAAGGAGCCATTCGCAGGTGTCTTGATCGTGTACCAAAGATCCTTACCCATTGCAGATGAGCAAAGTCCAACGGCTGGGCCAGGGCCGTCCGTTCCTGCATTTGTATTGTCCGCGTAAACATTTCCCTGACCAATCGTGATCAACTGGGATGCTATTGCGCAATCATTCAGCGGTGCACTTGGTGGTGGCGCACAGTTGTAAATGAACAATCCACAGAGCGAGACAGCGCTATCAACGCAGCCTTGATCCCAACCGATATCGCAGCAGAGCGGGTTGAAGCTGCACACTTGGTCGCAGCATGCTGGAAGATTGCATCCACCAGCAGCATGCACTTCAGTGCATGACGCAGTGGCAGTTCCGCAAATTGGATATGTCAGCGGAGTGTGCGAGAGTGTCATCAAATACGTTCCGCATTGCGACGGCGACGACGCAACCGCAGTTGTGTCGAACTCAGTCGTAACGACGACCAAATGTTGTCCAGCTCCAGCAGTGATTGACTGGATATGTGGGCATGCTGTGCTTTGTATTGCAACGTCAAAGCTTCCAAGACATGGATCAGCACCAACATTTGCCTTGATGAAAATATCTGAACTAGGCATCTGTCCAGTGCCAGTGTAACTCTGCGTCGACAATGAAACTTGCAGAGTTCCTGCTGGACAAGAGACAAGGAACCAATCGAGATCGCGCGAGCTCATCGTTGTTCCTGCAGTTGGAATGTAAAGACCCATCTGTCCTGAAACATTCATGACTCCGCCGCTGCTCAGCGCACCGAGATCGGTGAAGAGATTTGGGGTTGCATTGCAACCACCGTTGTTGTCAATAGCGCCATTCAAATGTGCGCAACCGTCTGTTGTCGCAATCGTCCCAGGCGGCGGGGTGACTGTGCATTGGCCGAACGCAGTTCCGCCGAACAACATAGTTGTTCCAACGATCGCAGTAGCGAGACTGCACGAAAAATTTGTTTCGAATCGCATGATTGGGGGGTCCTCTTTGAAAATGAAAAGCCGAGCACGTGTTTCCAACTTGCATTCAATGGGGCAGCGCCAACACGACAACACCCACTAAATACAAAGTGAACATAACTCGATGAGCGGACTTGGCAAAAAGACCTTTGTATTTGACGGAAATAATTTGCAAAGTTATCGGACATCCAACTCTCAATCACCCAATGCAAAACCCCCTCGGCATTTCGGCCGAGGGGGAGTGTTCAAAGCTAGAAAAACTACCTACTAACAAGTCGAAACTGGGTCAGTTCGGGCAAGCGCCCCAACCGCTGAGCAGCGTCGAAAGATCGGCGCCGTTCGTGTTGCCGTCACCAGTGATATCGCCTGCAGGCGTACCCCAAGCAGACAACAAGGTTGCCAAATCCGCACCGTTGCGGACATGATCGCCGTTGTAATCGCCAGCGCATGCTGGAGCGCTGCAAGAAGCAGCGTTGTTGCCGTTGATCGCACAAACCCATTGCGCTGTGTACGCCGCACCGACTGTTTCAGTCGTGACGAACGCGCCAGTGTCTGCGCAACTCAAGCGGCAATATGTATTGCCACCAGGTCCTGCAGCATTACCACCGGCACGAAGACCGTAACTCTTCGCAGCAGGCACTCCAGGAGCACCTGCATACAAACTTGGGATGTCCATGATGACAACCAAGTTCTTAGCGTGATACTGATCGACGCAAATTGGCTGGGCGAAATTGAGGGTCGCAACATAAACGCCTCCTGGGATCGAGACTGCTTGATCAGCAATCTTGTCCAAATCGCCACCATCAACGCCGTGATCTGCGGTCACGTAACGTGGTGCACCGCCGTCAAGATCTTGGTAGATCCCGATCGTCGCTGGAAGAGGAATGTCGCTGTAATAAGTCGCGCACGCCGTTCCAGTTGAGCCACGAACTGTCGCATAAGCACCAAAGTTGATGCAACTGATGTTTCCACCAACTGTTCCTGCTGGGAAGACGCGAGCATAAGCATTTGCTGTTGTTCCACCACCAACATTGCAATTTGGGAATGCTGGGTTGCCAACTGCGCACGCAACAAGACCACTCGTAACGGCGTTTGGATCCGTATTGAGTGTCATCGTGTTAGGTCCAGGCGCAGCGCACGATCCGTTGATCGCAGCACCACCAGAGACAAGGATTGGACATGTCGCAGGCGCTGATGTGATCTTAATGGTGTAGTCGTTGAATGCACCGCTATTGCAAGGATTGCCTTCGTATGCGGCATCGGCAACAAATGCGTAGTACACGCCTGGATTGAGACAATATGTCGCAACCGATGGGCACGCACCTGTTCCACTTGCAAGTGTCGTCACACCTGCACAAGCAGCTGTGCTGATGTTGCCGGACAGAACCAAGACTGTTGCCAAACGCGCCGCCTTCACGGAGACGGTGACTTGACTTCCAGCCGCAACAGTGAACGAATAGAAATCCGTATCGCGTGTCGCCGCATCCGCCCAGAAGGTTCCTGCGATGGTTGACCCCATAACAAATGGTGTCGTCTGACCTGCTGCATTGCATCCGTTGTTGTATGCACTGCCGCAAGGTTCGCCTTCGCTACCACTTGACGTGTCGAGAGCGCACGCAGTTGGCAGAGTGAATGCAATCGATCCTGCGCCAGTATCGCCCAAAGTGAACGAACCCAAGCGGACCAGATATGTGTGGCCGAGCGCAACAGTCACGCTCAGTTCGGACGCATAATTCGAAGCAGGGTTCGAGGTGGTCATACATGTTCCACTGTCGCCGTCGTCATTGCAGCCAATGAGAGCAGCACCAAGTAGGTTGTAATCAAATGTCGCCGGAGTTGTTCCCAAGTCGTAAGCAGCGATCATGCTGTCAAAGGGAACGGATCCGCAAACAGAAGCCGTCATAGTCCCGTTCGCAACTGGGGAAACTTTGTACCAAATATCATTTTCGACATTGGAACAGTTGTAAGCAGACTGAATTGGTCCGTCTGTAGTTGCGCCGACATTCGTGAATGAACGCGTACTACTGAGCGCTGGAATAACCGTTGGGCTATTTGCGCAATTATTGACAGGCGCTCCAGCAACTGCTGGGCACGAGTAGTAACCGCACGTCGAGACTGCGAGATCTACGCAGCCTTGATCCCAACCAACTTCACAGCAAAGTGGATTGAATGTGCAGATGCTGGTACAGCACACTGCATTATTGCAACCGAAACCTGCATGGACAACATCGCAGGCTCCCGTCGCGCCAACGCATCCTGCGCTTGACGCAGTGAAGGTGACAGTCAATGTTCCTGGTCCAAAGTCTGCGTTGTATCCACCGATACGCACATAAAAGACATCGCCACTCACGCAAGCAACTCCAGAGATCAGCGAGTAATAGGCTTGGCAGCCAGCAAGTCCACTTCCGTCACCATTGCAAGCGACGAGATTCGAGCAGCTCGACTGATACAACGCCATCGATGTGTCATATGAAGCAGCATCGCATGTTGAAAAATCAACAAGACCCGGACCTGTCGCCGTGTATTTAAACCAGACGTCAGGGCAAGTAGCAATCCAGTTCAGAAAGGACGACGCACAGAGAGTGTCGACCGGAATGTTTCCGCTCGCGGTTGCGGTCGTTGTGTTGAACGCAACAGGAACTCCAGCACTGACAGTCACCGCAGAGGCGCATTCATCGCCTCCACCGAGTTGAGCGGATGCTCCAGCAGTGATGATGGCTGCCGCGAATGCGCCAGCAATCATCGTTGAATAACAGTAATTTCGACTTTGCATTTGGTGTTTCTCCTTGATAAAGAACTTGAACTTTGAACGGGCCTCAAACGGGCTTTGAACGGTTTTTGAACGATCCTAAAACAACACGGGATGCCAACAATCGAGAGGGCAACGAGCCTCCTACGCCCCCGTAGCATCGGATCAAACATAATCCAAATAAAATGAACTACCAATAATTGTCACAAAACGACGAAATATTTTTTGCAAGCGCTTTATCTGCGATTTGGATTTGGTTATCGGACTACGACCAATCGATCACAACTTTTCCGAATTGCTCGCCAGTTTCCAACCGTTGAAATGCGCTTCGGGCTTGTTGAGGCTTATGAACGGAATCGATCACGGGCTTGATGGCGCCAGATCGCAAGAAAGTTGCAACGGCTCGAAACTCGTCCATGTCCCCCATCGTCGATCCGATCAATGTGAGTTGGTTCCAGAAGAGCCGAGCAAGGTCGGTCGTTGCGTCACCGCCCGTGGTTGCGCCACACGTGACGAAGACTCCGCCGCGAACCAGGCTCTTGACGCACTGACTATGGACCGCCTTGCCGATCGAGTCTGCGACGATGTCAACACCGCGCTTGCCAGTCAAGGTGCGGACGAGTTTGGACCAATCAGATCCGTCGTCCAAGATTCCGTGCGCTGCACCGATTTGGCGCGCACGATCAAGCTTCCATTGGTGACGACTTGTCACGATGACCGTGCAGCCGAAATGCTTTGCAATATTCAAAAGCGCAACAGCGACTCCGCCACCGATTCCCGTGACGAGGATGGTCATTCCTGGTCGAAGCTGCGCACGCGACATCAACATGCGCCACGCAGTGAGATGCGTCAGTCCAAACGCCGCAGCTTGAATCGGATCAATTTCCCCAATATCCAAGACGTTTTTCGCTGGAGCGCAGAAAAATTCTCCCATCGTTCCAGGCGAATGCTCACCGATCATGCGAATGTCTTCGCCTGATGAGATTCGATCGGGATGTGCTGGGGCATCTTGCATCACGGCCGCATTCAACAAGATGCGACGGCCGATCCATGCGCGATCAACTCCCGCGCCAACTTCTTCAACGCGTCCAGCACCATCAGAACCACTTGAAAACGGATACTGCGTATCGATGCCAGGCAATCCACGACCCACCCAAAGATCCAAGCTGTTCAGCGCGGATGCTTCTGTGCGAACCAAGACCTCGCCCGCTTGTGGTAGCGGCTTCGCACGGTCCATGACCAGAGCAATATTGGGCGAGACAGGATTTCCGCGCTGTTGAACGACGATGGCTTTCATGTGGAGTGCATCTATAGTAATGCTCTATGAGAATGCAGCAATTCATTCGGCCGTTCACCTTGACGATGTCCCTCATTTGTCTTTTCGCCATCGATTCTCAAGTAGGAGCGAGATCAGCCGAACCAGCGCAAATTGCGAATTACTCTCAGCCAACGACGGTCCTTGCTGATCCCCCGTTGATCAATTTGGGATTCATCGAGCCGCGGTCCACCATTACGCGAACATTCCGCCTTTCCAATATTTCCAAAGCACCCATCACGATTGAAACGGTGACTCCGAGTTGCACTTGCACCACGTTGGATGCTGCGGGCAAGATCATCCCCGCATTTGGAAGCTTGGAAGTTCCAGTGACGATGAAGGTCGCTGCATCGACTGGGGTCAAGTCCGCATCAGTCACTTTCACCTTTTCAGATCGAAGCACCCCCACCGTCTTAAACATGAGCGGTGAAATTGCATATCAAGTGCGTGCGACGTGCATTGATGTTGTCGGTGGAACTCGCGTGCCATTCATTAATTTGTTCGACGATCCACAGCGACCGAAAGACATTGCCCCACCACCAATGGCAGGCACGTTGAAAGTCATGTCGATTGACCAACGACCGTTTCGAATTCTTTCCGTGATGAACCAACCGCCCGCATTCGCAGGTTTTGATCCCGCCAAGGATTCGCCCGCGACTTCGTACGACTTGGTCTATGACTTCTCGAAAGTTCCATGTGAGCGAATGCCGCCATACTTGATCATCGAGACGGACCATCCACTTGCCCCAGTGATCGACATGCGCATCCGACATGCATGTACGAAGATCATGCCGCAACTTCCGTTTGCGGAGTATCGCGCAAATCTTGGCGCCGTCACGACGGGGTCGCCTCAACCGTTTGAATTCGAGCTGAAGAAATCGCAGGGATGGAAAGTCATTTCAACCACTTCCAAAGATCCCCAGTTCACCGTCAAAGTGATCGACCAGCGTTCGGATTCTGATCATGCAATGATTTCGATGATGATCACGGTCGATCCTTCTGCGCACGGAATTGTGCTCGCTCCAGTCACAATGACTGCGACCGATCCCACTGGTGCAACGAGGTCGAGCGATTTCTGGGTCTATTTCAAAACCGTCGCACCCGCGACGAATCAGAAAACAGGATCGTAAACGCGCTCGCGAACAAAAACCGAGATATCTGTTGGTCGCGGGACTCGTGCGAGACCCTGATCGAAAATCCACTGTGCGACAGCGATGGCGACTTCGACGCTCGTTTCATAGATGGACGAAATCGGCGGATAAATCAAACCGACCGAAAGATCTTGATCCGTCGTCTGCGATGCGAGCGATTCTGCTGCACGCAAGAACATTTCATCTGTGACGCGATTTGCTTCTGTGGCATACACCGCCAACCCAACTGCTGGATAGATATAAACATTATTTCCTTGGCCAGGAACGAATAATTTCCCGCCGAAATGCATCGGCGGAAACGGGCTCCCCGTTGCAACGATCGCTCGACCTTCCGACCAACGAATCGCTTCTTCGGCGGTGCACTCAGACTTCGATGTCGGATTTGAAAGCGGGAAAATAATTGGACGCGCATTGATCCGCGCCATCGATCGAACGACCGTTTCATTAAAGGCGTGCGCCACCGTTGAGACGCCAATGATTGCCGACGGCCGCACAGTTTCGACTACATCCGACAATCGAGTCAATGGAGAATCCAGTCCAGATGGTGCGCCAACTGGGAACTTCAGCCCCGACACATCGTGTGCGTATCGCTGCAAATACCCTGGAAGATTGGGCATTCCAGCATGGACCATGCCACGCGAATTGACGAACCAGCAGCGTTCGATCGCTTGCCGTTCCGTCATTCCATCGCCACAAAGTTGCTTCACGAAGAGATCGGCGATGCCGACCGCTGCACTTCCTGCACCCATAAACAAGAGCCGTTGATCGCTCATCTTGGTGCCATTCATTCGACACGCACCAAAGAGGCCTGCAACGGCGACGGATGCCGTGCCCTGAATGTCATCGTTGAAGCAGCAAACTTTGTCGCGATATCTTTCGAGAAGCGGAATCGCATTCTTGTTCGTGAAATCTTCAAATTGAATGCAGCAGCGCGGGAACACTTCTTGGACGGCCGCGACGAATTCGTCGATGAACGAAAGGTACTTATCGCCGCCGATACGTGGCACGCGAAGTCCTGGATAAAGCGGATCGTTGAGGAATCCTTCGTTGTTCGTTCCCATATCGAGAACAACTGGAAGTGTGACCTGCGGCGGAACTCCAGCGCACGCCGTATAGAGCGCAAGCTTTCCAATAGGAATGCCCATCCCGCACACGCCTTGATCTCCAAGACCCAAGATTCTCTCACCATCGGTGACGACAATGAATCGAACATCTTTCACAGGCCAATTGCGCAAGACTTGAGCGAGCTTGCCTCGACGATTCATCGAGAGGTACATGCCCTTGGGGCGGCGCATGATGTGACCAAACTTCTGACATGCTTCACCCACCGTCGGGGTATAAACGATAGGCATGTACCGCTGAAAATCACTACGCAGCAAGGCGTAAAAGAGCCGCTCCTGTCGATCCTGAAGCGCAGACAGAAACTGGTACTTGCCAAGATCCGACGACTGCTGCTCAAACTGCAGTCGTGCGCGATCCAATTGAATGTCCATCGATTCGATCCCGTCTGGGATCAGTCCCACCAGCCCAAATTCTTCGCGCTCGGATTCGGTGAAAGCCGCACCCTTATTCATTCGCGCATCAAAGAGAAGTTGAAAGGCCGAGGGAGAGTCGTTCCGTGACTGGCTCATTCTGCCGATGATAGCCAACCATTTCAAATTCGTCGCCAGCAGGGCCGACGCACTTCTTTCTTATACTCGCATCATGCAGCGCATCCAAGCAATCGATAGTCACACTGAAGGCGAACCCACTCGCGTGATCGTTTCGGGTGGACCAAATCTTGGCCGCGGCTCGCTTCGAGAGCGACGAGAAATCTTCGCGCGAGATCACGATGATTTTCGGCGCATGGCTGTCGAGGAACCGCGCGGGTCTGATGTTCTCGTCGGAGCGATACTGGTCGATCCACACGAGGAAGATTGCGTTGCTGGAGTGATCTTCTTCAACAATGCCGGAGTCTTAGGGATGTGCGGACATGGAACGATTGGCGTCGCACGCACGCTTGCCCATCTTGGAAAAATCAAAGCGGGTACGCATCGACTTGACACACCCGTTGGTGTTGTGGAATTCACGCTGCGAAGCGACGATGTTGTCGAGGTCGCCAACGTGCCGTCACGGCGCGCACACGCAGGAATTGCAGTGAATGTCCCAGGACTTGGTGTCATCATCGGCGACGTTGCGTGGGGCGGCAATTGGTTTTTTATCGCACCGTCGCCTCAAAAAATTCCTCTTCAGCTCGATCGCGTTGCTGAACTGAATGCGCACGCATGGTCTGTTCGCGGTGCACTTGCCGCGGCAGGAATAACGGGCGACGACGGCGGCGAGATCGACCACATCGAATTCACAGAACCTGCTCGACGCGCAGACTGCGCGTGGCGAAACTTCGTGCTCTGTCCTGGCGGCGCATATGACCGTTCACCTTGCGGAACAGGAACATGCGCAAAGATTGCATGCTTGGCGGCTGACGGGAAACTTGCGCCGAGTGAACGAGTCGGCGCCGAGAGTTTTATCGGCACACGGTTTGAAGGGTGGCATTCAATCGACTCGCGCGGTGTGGTTCACCCCACAGTTGCAGGGCGTGCGTGGATCACGGCTGAAATTGAATTGCTGATCGATCCTTCTGATCCCTGCGCTGCGGGGATTCCAAAGCAATGACTTCTTCCACATCATCCTTCGAGTGGTCGGGGGTCATGCCTGCGATCACCACTCCGCTAACCTCACTCGATGATGTCGACTTCGCCGCAGCCATTCGTCACGCGTCCTGGATGATCGACGAAGGCTGCGATGGCATCGTCATTGGCGGATCGCTTGGTGAAGGACAAACGCTGACGATTGATGAGAAGGTTGAATTGTGGCGCAGCATTTCTGCAGCCTTGCGAGGTCGTGCCCCAGTTATCGCTGCGATCGGATCCGCTTCGACCCATGAAGCTTGTTCGTTGGCGCAGTATGCAGCGAACGCAGGATGCGCAGGGTTGATGATTTTGCCGCCGTATGTTCACTGCGGAGATGAGCGCGAGGCGATTGCGCACATCGAAACCGCTGCACGTGCCACAAACTTGCCCGTGATGGTTTACAACAATCCGCAGGCGTACCGCGCAGATTTTTCGGCAACATCGCTCGCGGCGCTGGCGATGCGTCAATCCAATATTCGTGCCGTCAAAGATTCCACCGGTGATGTCCGCCGCATTGCACAACTTGCGAAACTCATTCGTGACGGAAATGCGCCAAGCGACTTGGCAATTTTCGTTGGGCTTGACGATATTGTTCCCGCCGGGGTCGCTGCAGGCGCGCGAGGCTGGGTCGCTGGACTTGCAAATGCGCTTCCTGCTGCAAGTGTTGCGCTGTGGAAACTCGCCGTTGCAGCACAGACAGATTCACACGTCGCATCGATTCGCGCAGCCGAGGTCGACCGAGCTTTCCGACCGCTCCTTCTTATGGACACGCTTCCAGACTTTGTTCAGCGCATCAAATTGGTGCAAGCATTTGTCGGTCGCGGCGAAGAACGTGTGCGTGCACCACGACTTGCGCTTGATCCCGAAGTGCGCGACGCATGCATCCAAGCCACACGATTGGCCCTTGAAAGGCTCGATCACCTTGGAATTCCAACAAGTGCGGGTACACCGAATGGCTACTAATTGATCGAACGATGACGACGCATCCCCGAATCTGGCCAACGGAGTTGTCGTGCGATCTGCGTGCTGATCTGCACGCATGGTGCGCGCTTTGGAATGTGACCAGCCTCGTGCCAGAAATTTCGGTCACGATCAGCCGAAGAATGACATCAAGTCTTGGTCGAGCGAGTTACACCCGTCAATCGATCGGACTTCAACACACCTTGCTCCATCCAACTGCTGCAGAACTTCTTCGAGAAGTGTTATGCCACGAGGCAGCGCATCTTGCTGCGTATCGATTGCATGGGACGACGATTCGACCGCACGGACCACAGTGGCGGTCGCTGCTTGCTTCAGCCGGATACCCGCCTCGCGCAACGATTCGCGCAGAGACTCTTCCCGAATGTTTTCCTGTGCGAACAGCGCGGCGAATCGTGCGCCGACGAAAAGCTCGTCGAAGTCCATGGAAAGTGATCACGCGCTGGATCCGCGGATGATGCGTCACTTCATGACGCTCGCCATGCGCTGCTCATGAAGTTGAGCATCAGTCTCACGACCAACAATTCGCAGTGCAGCGGCAAGCATTACTCCTGAGCGATACCAATTGCTTTGGCGCGCAAACTGCGGCGCAATACCGACAGGAACTTCCATCGCATGAAATGCACGCTGATGAAGCGCAACGTTTGCGATTGCGTCATTTCGCTGCGCAAGAATCTTCGATGCCTCCTGAAGTGCAACGATTGCAAAGGGACCATCGTTGGGATAACGGCTCAGAATCATTTCATAACAACGCCCTGCTCCCGTCGCATTCTTCTGCGCTTCATAGAGCGCGGCTTGTTGAAGGAGAATCTGGCCAGCCAAATCACCGCGCGCCTGAAAAATCGAAAGTGCGCCATCGAGTGCCGCTTGACGCTGCGCAACATCGTCTATTGAAATGATCATCGGTGCGATCGTGCGCCATGCGAATTCGGGATAGGAATCGCCACAGAGAGTCAAAACGTCGGAGGACCACTGCTCCTTCTGTTCTGTCGTCATCGCGCCACTCGCTGCCGCACGGCCGATGATCTCCCACGACCGTGCATCAGTCACGCATGCTTCGACTGCGACATGAACGAGCGCAAGCACTTGCGAAATAGTATCGGCCGAAGTCGCCGGAGAAGTCGGCTTGGAGTCTGGTGTTGCAACACCCTTCGTTGCCAGAGTCGATGCTTGCAGCAACCGCCCCGCTGCGATTCTCAGCGCCGCGGCTGAGAGGCGATCTGAAAGTGGCTCGAGGCCATACTTCACCAACATGGGCATCTGCGTATTGGAAATTTGATTCCCCGTCTGAGGATCGCGAATGAATCCTTCAACGCTTTGATAGCCACCGAAACGTCCGACTTCGTCCCACACTGGTCGACCGCTGGACTTGTTCACGAAACCAATCCATGCGTGCGACAAAACGCCATCTGTCGCCGTGGTATAGACACAGGGAACGCCGATCGATTTCCCGACCGTCGAGGCGAAGTACGCCTGATCTGCGCACACCCCGCCGTAGCGCAAAATGTTCTGAAGATTCCATCCTGCGACTGAAACTTTTTTGGGACGACCTTTTTCGAGATGATCGAAGTCATATTCGATCTTGTCATACAGTCCTCCCACTGCACGGTTGCCGCTATACGTCCGCAGCGCCCATGCCATCTCATCGCGTTGCGCTGCGATATCCACCATATAGATCAAGAGCTCTGGAGCAATCCCTTTGATGCCGAAGAGCATTTTCTTTTCGCTCGCTACAAAGTGATCGAACGTCGGAATCGGACCGCATCCTTGAGCGATGTTTTCGTTGATCTGCATCACGACCGGCGCATCGTCAACGACTGAAATCGCCGCCGCCAATTCTGGAACGCGCTCGACTATTTCACCTCGCTCGGCTATCAGCAAACGTGCAACCCGAAGAACTTTTGCGAGATCTTCCTTGTCTGGATCAACCACAAGCGCCAAGGTCCTTGCGAACTTTGGATGCGCAATAAATTCCTTCGCCACACCGACTTGTTCAGAGACTGGTGCCGAATTGACAATCCGTGCTAACTGCCATGTCGCAGCAGACTGAATGAGCTGAGCCAACTTGGCTTTCGAATCGGGAGAAGCTGTCTCGTGCTTCGACGGCCGATGTGCTAGAGCCTGCGGATCAGTCGCATTCTTCGCAGACCATGCGAGAAGAAAGCCGCTTGCGTCGGCGTCGAGCCGATCGCCACACTCGGCGACCACCGCCAACCCTTGCGCCGTTCCAAGAACGATGGACGTAATGCTCGCTTCGCCAACGTCCCCAAAGAGCGAACGAAAGTCCTCGCCAGACTTTTTCGCCACATTTGGGCCTGGATCAGCCTTGGGCGCCGGATGTGCAGTTGGCGAATTCGGCGACTGACCGTCGGCAACACTGGCCAAATTCCCAGCGAGTATCGAGACCGTCAGCAACACGGCTGAACTCGCCCGAACATCACTCCAATATCGCATGTTCATTTTGTCTCGCGAACCCATGCTTGCGCCATCATCGTTCGTCGACCAATACATGTATCGAATGGATCTGCCGCTCGCATATTCGACCCATTAATCTCCAGGGTGTACTGACCAGGTTCTTCGGGGCATGCTGATGCGCCCATTTGGTATCGCATCGTGACGCGTGTTCCAATGAAGGAGCAACGCCCAACCATGGTTTCGGCATCCTTCAAGTCGACGACGAAAATTCCCGTCTCTGTGAATTCGAGCAGCGCCCCGCTTTCAACGCCGCGCCAACGACCCACCACACTCTCGGGAACCGTGATTTTCGTTCCACTCGCACAACCGATCGCCATTGTTGTCATGAGACCGACGACCAAGGCCAGGCATACAAATCGAAGAGCCCTTAATGCGACCGCAAAACACATTGCCAGTCGGGAGGGGCAGGGAAAGCCATCTGGAACCCGAATTTTGATCCACGGGACGTTAGGGGCGCATAATCGAGACATCGAGCGCAAGTGTAGAGAAAAATTCCCCCGAGATCATTTGCATTCATGTTTCCATATTCAACATTACTGGCAGTCCATCGGCGCGGGGAATTTTCGCAACAAACACCGAAGGCAACTGTGACGGGTCGGTTCACCTCAGCGGGAACCGACCCGTCAGTTTTTTTGCGTCTCGTTTTTGCTCATGTACATCAATGGACTCTATCGATCGTTTTTATCGCTGGTGCTCGTGTATATCGATCTTGGTGTTTCGCATTTGCCTTTGAAGCCATTGCCGTGTCGTTACGGCTTCAAGGAAGTTCTGGTTCATGCAACTCGGAAGATTCATCCGACGGCGTCGAGTCGCCTCGATCGGGCTTGGGCAAGTCTCGATCCCGATCACTCGGTGGAACCATCGGCATAACCTCGAATCCATTCTCCTTCGTGAATTGAAGGCGCTCGCTACTCGACGCGTAATACCGCTGATAAATCTCCCGCTCGAGCGGCCCACCGCCGCCGATCAAATCGATGAATTCGTGCACTCCAGAATCTGGGGGGAGATCTCGAACTGGCTCGACCAAGATTCGATCAACAAGTCGCTCGTACAGAGTGCGATCATTCAAGTGATTCGAATGCAACAAGAAAATCCCAAGATCTCCAAGAGCTGCGATGACCTCCCATAGTGCATCAAAGAGTTGCGCGTCATCCATCGATTGGGCTGGCGGTGGCCGCACTCCGCATTCCTCCAACTGTTTGAGATTCGTGGTCATCGCAGCGTGCTCAAAGTCGTAAATCAATGTCCAATACAGGCGATCAACACAATCGTTCCGAGCCGCCGCTTCTGCGACCAACTGGTCGATCGCATCCTGACGAACCCTGCGTTTTTTGTCGTGTTTGTCCTCAACAATCCCAGAAAAATTGGCGACCGGTGTCTGTGTAACTCGCTGCATATTTGACTCCCTGCGGATCGGAATGATCGGCAGGCGGCAACATATGTATCTGCGAAGCCCCCTCATCAAACATCACCTTTTTTCTTACGCCCCGTCTGCGACATTCAAGAGTGCAATGCGTTGTCCTGCAGCGAAGAGATCCACTCGGCGATCGTTCTCGCCGATATTCGCCATCAACTCTTCACGCCAAGTGATGTCGACGCGCTGCGACTCTCCACGTGGGAGCGTGATCAACATCGGAGTCACAGTGACCCAACTTCCTCGTGGAACGACGAGTGCATCAACAATCGACGTCTCAGCGCGGATCACAACCGACGCCCGTATAAAATTGCTTCGAGTTGATGCGGAATGATCAGCCCACTTCATCGTCGCCTTGGGAATAAACACTTCCCCCGTTGGCGTGCGTAAATCTCGCTCATGCGCTCCAGAAGTCCATGCGCTTGCGCTTGGATCCGCCCGAAAATCCGTCGGAGCTTCCGCGAATAAAATGCTTCGGTCATCTGGGATGAATTCCGCCGGTATGCGAAGCGCCGTGATCGCTTGCCACGGCTCGACGGTAAATCCTTCGAGAAAATGCTCGCGCAAATCATCCTGCGCATTGACCTTCCTCCCACCGTCATTCGCACACTTCAATAAACAGACGCGACTTCGCCACGGAGTCGGCGAATCATTGACGGCATCGACAACCCAATTGCCATCACGTCGATGAATTGTCAGCATCCGCGCGGCGCACGATTCGCGAACCGCATGCCATGCTGGTTTCGCTCGCCCCTGTACATCGATGAGCGACCACGAATGCCCTGTCCAAGCGTCATTCATCTGCCACACAAGCGCACCTGAACATCGCGGACGATTTGTGCGATACCACGTGTATGCGATTCGCATCGCCTTCGCCTGAACGATCTGCGCTTGAACAATCCACGTTGCAAAGTCCTTGGCAGGAAGAAATCGACTCGAGAGAAACTCACCATACTGCGGTGTATCGCCACCAGTCGCGCGTTGTCGATCGCGAATGAGCGTGCATCCATCCTCGGCCGACATTGACGCGACTGCGTCCTCATCCATCATCAACGCATGTGCGAGAGACCGCAAAGCTGGCGGCGACTGGTGACCGAACTCGCTCGCGAATCGCGGAGTGATCGAGCGAAGACCCTCGACCTTCGCCGTTGCGTCCCAGATATGTCGATCTCCTCGAGCAGGATCATTGGGATCGAGTTCGAGAGATCCCGACCAAGGACTCTCCGCCCAATACGGACGTGACGGATCCAACTCAGCGCAAATTCGCGGCAGAATCTCTAACCAATATCGACGCCCCCACGTTTGCCCCAGCCGCAATCGATCGCGAAAGCCCCACGAATACCAAGCGAGAATGTCCTCATTTCCTCCGCACCAAATCACCACGGATGGATGCGAAGAAAGCCGTGCGACTTGATGGCGCGCTTCCGCTTCGATCAGCGCAGGAAATGGATCATCCTCGGGATAGGTCGCACAAGCAAATGCGAAGTCCTGCCAGACGAGAATGCCGAGTTCATCGCAGAGTTCATACCACGCTTCAGACTCGTACCCACCGCCACCCCAGACACGCAGCATCACCAAATTCGCTTCGCATACTTGCAGAAGCCGCTCACGGATATCGACATGATGCGATTGAAAGAGACCATCTGGAATCCAATTCGCTCCTGCGCACCAGATCGACTGATCATTCACTCGTATTGCAAATCGTGCGCCATCCACTTCTGGCGTCGTATCAAGCGCCACGGAACGCAATCCGATTCTGCTGGACCAACGAGAAATCGTCGCGCTCTGCTGCGTTAATTCAACACGCATTCGGTGAATGTGCTGCGCACCATAACCACGCGGCCACCAACGCATAGGCCGCGGTACAACGATTGCGACATGAGCCGTGACATCGCGAGCGCCTTGATCCACCGCACCCAAGACTTGCGGATGTCGCCTGAATGAAATGATCGCTTCAAATGTTCGTCCATCGGGCGATTCAATCTCAATCCGCGACTCGAATCGAGATGGATCGCCATCACAGACCGCATCGACGAAAACATCAACGATCGCTTGCTCTTGAGTGCAAGTCCGAATGAGCGGACGAACTGACCTCAATCGCACTCCCGTCCAAGCATGAACAAAGGCCACTCCGACGAGGCCACTCGAAGGAACACGAGGACCCCAATCCCACCCGAATTGACAAGCCGTCTTGCGAAGGAACGGATATGGCGTCCAGTCGCCGTTGACTGGACGGGATCCCAACTCTTTCTCTAATCGTTCAACTTCGCATACTGGCGCGGCACACACAATCTCTAACACCATCGTGCGTAATGGATCGCCTCTGCGAGCGATCGCTGCGATGTCAACGCGGTGCGGATGAAATTGATTCGCCGTGCAAAGAATCACGCTGCCATCCAACCGCACCTCTGCGACCGTATCGATCGACTCGAATACCAATTCGATGTGCGTGTGCGCCAACATTTCTGCGGTCAACACAACGGCACGACTCCATGTGAATGACATTCGACCAATCCACTCCTGGGCCGCTTCGCCTCCGGGCGCATCTGGATTTGGAATCACTCCAGCACGCAACAAATCCAAGTGCGCACAACCAGGAACCTGCGCCGGCCATGAGCGACCATCGGCTGCTGTCATCCGCCATGCATCGCCACAGAGACTCGACTCAATCGATCGCACAGAAGATCCTCATGATTGACGCCGCGCGACTTCGTCGGCATTGACGCCATCGATCACCGTTCCGTCATCGCGCACATCGATGGACCGAGCACGCAGCAATCTCACCATCCGAATGAGATCCCGCACTCCGCCAGTTGTGAACCAAACAACAACAACCAAGCTGGTGCCAAGAATGAGCCACGTCCACCAGAACCACCACTCACTCCACGCTGCGAGGGTGATCGGATCACCAGACTGTTTGCGCCAAAGCGCATACGCCGTTCCGAAAACAAAGACGCCCGTAAAAAACAGCGGCCACGCCAACGTAATGAGTGTGACAGCGCGATCAGTTCCCTTGAATTGCCGATCAATACCGAGTTTTTCGAGAAGTGTCCGAGGAGCATCATCGATCGATGCATCCCCCTCGACTCGCCATCGACCACGGTTCAACATGCGTTCGAGATTGAATTCAGTGCGAGGACCAAACAGGCTGACGCCCACATACATCACGCACGCAGAAATCATTCCAATGAAGCTCATTTCTTGGCCCGTGAACGTCGTGCGCAACCAGAGTGCAACTTGTGCGGGAAGAGTTCCAACCCCACCTGCGTCAATCGTCCCTCGCAGCATCGTCTCGGGAAGTTGATTCACGATCACACCCAATGCGGCGAGCACCATACCCGTCAACATCGCCGACCATGCCGCTTCCGTCGATCCACGCTTCCAATACAAACCGCCGATGATCGCCGCTCCCGCACCGCCGACAAAGACACTCGCAGTCAGCGCCGCGAACATCGCGATGTACTGTGTGGGTTCATACAGCAGAGAAAAAGTAAAGGCGAAGATCGCCACTCCGAGCGCCGCGAGTTTCAAGAGCAGGATGTGCGTCTTGGGATCGAATGGCTTGCGACGAAACGGAAGGATCACATCTTGAATAAAAATCGATCCCCACGAATGCAAATATGCCTCGTCCGTCGACACCGCCGCACCCAACATCGCAGCGATGAAAAGTCCGAGAATTCCAGTTGGAAGCATCAGCGCCATCGCCAGCGGCGTTCGCATTTCTGCACGCAGCGCACCACTCGGGATCTGCTCGAGCGCTGTATGAATCGGCGCGGCCGCGGCGGCGTATTCGGGTTGCGTCAGAAAAGCGCGCACGGCAAGTGGAATCACGATTGTCACCAGCATCAGCACTCGATAACGCCAGCCATTAAGAATCTGGGCCATCCGAGCTTCGTGCGCATTGAGCGGCGCAGAGTTGTAACCCTGATCGCCCTGCCACGCGCGCGCTGCATAAAACAAGATGAACGCCGAGATCGCCCAATACAAGACATCGAAATTCTTTTCCTTACTCAAGTTGAATGGATCGATAAACGACGTGCCTTCTGGCATTGAAAACATTGTGCGTTCCAAGACTGGCCACGGAAATTGTGCCAGCAACCAGAAGCAGATGAAAACAAACGATCCGAAGCAGAACACCCCCTGAAGAAAATCGGTCATGATGATCGAGACCATCCCGCCGGCAAAAATCATGAAGAGCCCGAGGCTCAACAAGATCAGCATGACGACTGGAAACGTTGCAAACGTCTCGCCAGCGATCGTGAAATGTTCCGACATGCCACAGAGAGCCATAAAGAAACGCGCCGTCACGCCGGGGAAAATCCCATAATTCACGATGCCTGAGACGAAGGCAACGATTCCCGACATCACGCGAAACTTCTTCGAGTATCGCAGTTCAAAAAACTGCGCCAAGGTCATCGCTCGTGTTTCGCGGAATCGATAAATCACCCAACCGGTGACCGCTAAGAGAATGAGTGATGGACCTTCGAAATATCCCCACCAAATTTGGGTATATCCCACGTCGTATCCCAGTTGGAAATACCAGACGAGCGTGATGACCCCGACCTGTGCCATGTTGTACGCAACCGTGACGAGATATCGACCCGCACATCGATCGGCACTCAAGAAACCCGAGACCCCACGTGCGAGGCGATTGGCGTAGAGCGCCGTACCAATCAGCACGGCGACAAACGCGATCACAATCGACCAGTCCAGTGCAGATGGTGTCACAACCCAAGAGTAGATCGACTCGGGAAATTCCGTGCGTGGCCACGCCTCCCCTCGACGAGGGGGGATACCCTTGCAATCATGTTGATGCGCGCACTCGCTGCAATTTCCATCGCAGCCACACTGCTTTCGGCGTCCAACTGCACCACCGCAACGGCGTCCAAAGATCGATCGATCGAATCGATCATCCCCGCAAATGATCTGCCGACAACCGACTTGGACGGTCATCCCCTTCCTGCGGCAACGCTGGCGACTGTCTACCTCTTCGCGGGTCCAGAGTGCCCAATCTCACGTTCGTATTGCCCCGAACTTGCGCGACTTGCAGCCCGTGACCGTGCACGAGGGATCTCATGGGTGATGGTCTTTTCGGAATACGACATTTCTGCAGAAGCCATCCGCACATTTCAACGGGAGTATTCCATTCCGTTGCCGTCGATCATTGATTCATCTCAACAACTCGCCTGCAGAATCGGCGCAACGGTCATTCCGTCGGTTGTCGTGATCGATGCGAATCGACATGTCCTGTACCGAGGACGCATCGACGATCGCTACAAAGCGCTCGGAGTTTCGTATGGACCACCGACAAAACGTGATCTCGCCGATGTCGTCGATGCGATCGCAGCAGGGCATCCACTTCCTTTCGCATCCACCGCCGCCGTCGGATGCGTTCTTCCTCGTTGTACGCCATGAAACGACCAGAATTCTGCATCGGCATCGACGTTGGAACAAGTTCGCTGAAGGCGCTCGCTGTCGACTGCAACGGATCCGTCGTCGCAACCGCAAGCGTGGAGTACGAATTCGACTCTCCGCATGCTGGATGGGCGGAAACTCACCCCGATGTCTGGTGGCGCGCGGCATGCGTCGCACTCCGCAACCTGACATCAAGCGACGCAGTACGCGCTGGCGACATTCTCTCAGTCGGACTCGCAGGCCAGATGCATGGCCTTGTGCTTGTTGATTCCGACAATCGACCAATTCGCCCCGCACTCATGTGGAACGATCAGCGCACTGCTGAAGTCTGCGACCGAGCCGAACGCGAATTGACCGCGGACGAAATCTGGAGACGCACCGGCAATCGCATTTTGCCTGGCTTTACTGCGCCAAAATTGCTCTGGCTCAAGGAACATGAACCAGAAACGATGCGGCGGGCAAAGCGCATGATGCTTCCGAAGGATTTTATTCGCCTTCAACTCACGGGCAAGATTCACACTGACATGGCTGACGCGTCTGGAACACTTCTGCTCGACTGCGAAAATCGCCAGTGGTCATTGCCGATGTGCGATGCTCTCTCCATCGACTTCAATCTCCTCCCAGAACTTTTCGAATCAACAGTTCCAAGTTCACGCGTTCATGCCGCAGGCGCCGCCGCAACTGGACTGCCAGTCGGAACGATCGTCGTTGCAGGTGCAGGCGATCAAGCGGCGCAGGCTGTGGGAACGGGGATCATCACTGAAGGACCCGTTGCGTGCACCGTGGGAACTAGCGGCGTGATCTTTGCAACGACGAATCAGTGGCGCCCAACTCCGCGCGGTGTTTTGCACTCGTTTTGCCATGCAATTCCAAACCGTTGGCACTTGATGGGCGTCACATTATCTGCAGGCGGAAGTCTGCGATGGTGGCGGGATTCCATGTGTGCGGATCTCGTTGCATCGGCGCGCGAACTTGGTGTCGATCCATACGAATTGATGCTCAGTGAAGCGCGCAACGCACCGATGGGATGCGAGGGAGTCACCTTCCTTCCATATCTCTCTGGCGAGCGAACCCCCCATGCTGATCCGCATGCGCGTGGCTCCTTCTTGGGGATGTCAACGAGATCAACGCGAGCGCATCTCACACGAGCTGTTGTTGAGGGAGTGACCTGTTCTTTGCGAGAAGTGCTTGTGTTGATTCGACAAACTGGCGCTCGCACTGATCGCATCCGACTTTCGGGTGGAGGCGCACGCAGTCCATTCTGGCGACAATTGTTGACCGATGCCTTCGACCTTCCGACTGCGACGGTTGATCAACTCGACGGCGCAGCGTATGGCGCAGCCCTCATCGCCGGCGTTGGTGCGAATCTTTGGGCCAACATCGAAAGTGCGACAGCTCACATCCGCGAGTCGAATTCCACGAGTGTCAGTTGCGACGCCGATCAATTCCAGATGATTGCCCGGCGGTACGCCGACGCCTATGCCGCACTCGCTCCTTGGTTCGCCGATCAATCCAAGCATCGTCGGCTAAAGTAAAACCGTGTTCAGCTTTCTCTCAATAATCGTCATGATCGTCAGCATGGCCGCGATCGGGTTCATCACCTGGAAATTGGTCAATAGACAAGAACGAAAAGACCCTGAGTTTCAGGCCAAGTTAGATGCCGATGATGAGAGAGCGCGAAAGGGACGCGAGAGCCGCATGGGCTAAGCGGTCATGCGACCGCGCGACGAATACCGTCCATTTTCGATTGCAAATTTCGGCCCGGACAAGCGGTATGCGCACTCGCCCACTCTTGATGGGAAAGCACATGCGGGCTCTTCACCTTGTACTTCATCATGCATGTTCGCAGATGCCGATCGAGAGCTGCGAGCTGAGCCATACTGGGCGTCTGCTGATCAAAGTTCCCGACGCATAAAATGCCTAAATTGCCTTCGTTTTGGTCCTTTACATGCGCCCCTTGATAGCGCATATCCCGCCCTTCCCAGACTCGCCCAGAGCGATCGATGACGAAGTGGTATCCGATATCCGCCCACCCTTTGCCGCGATGGCCATTTCGGATCAATTCGATACGCCCAGCGCACGAGTCGAAGTCCGTCGCGGTAAATGGCGACATTCCATCGTGATGAACGGTGATCCACTTGACTGGCAACATCGGATCGATATTGCCTGCATCCGGTGTCGCCTTGGTCCACGATGAACGGGGAATAACGCCGATCAACGTCGGGGTCGGCGGCAACGGGGCTAGCGGTGCGGGAGTCAAGATTTCGGGTTTCGCAGTCAAGAGTGACTGATCTGGCCAGATTGGCCCTGGCAAGCGTGCTGATTTCGGCCCTCCCGTCACACAACCCGCCGTCATACAACCCGCGAAGAGCCCAAGACCGAGCATCAAGAGACTTCGCCGAGCCACGGGTGGCGCGCTTGCCTGCATCCCTTCAGCGGGCGTCGAGTTGGGATCCAGGTTGGTCATGTGCAGAGCATTTCCTATCGACTCAAATCGTCAGGGAACTGCAGTTTACGCCACCGCTTTACAGGTGGTTCAGGTAGAATAATGAATCTAGTTTTCTCTAGAAATTACTTGAAATTATGAGCGCTCACACCGAATCTGAAAGTCGTTATACCGCCGAAGACATCCAAGTTTTGGAGGGGCTCGAAGCAATTCGCAAGCGCCCGGGGATGTATGTCGGCGGAACTGGTCTCAACGCCCTCCACCACCTCGTCTATGAATGCGTCGACAATTCGATCGACGAGACGATGGCAGGATTTGCAACGCAGATTCTCGTTCGTCTAGGCGTCGATGGGTCTTGCACTGTGGTCGACGATGGCCGAGGAATGCCCGTCGATCCGATGAAGAGCGAAAATCCAAAGATCGATGGTCGACCAGCGGTTGAAGTCATTCTGACTGAGCTTCATGCGGGTGGAAAATTCGATAACAACGCATACAAAGTCTCTGGTGGTCTCCACGGCGTCGGAGTGAAATGCGTCAATGCGCTCAGCGCATGGACGGAAGTGGAAGTTCACAAGGGTGGAGCTTCGTGGGGAATTTCCTTCGAACGAGGCGTCTGCGTCAAGCGCCTTCACAAGATCAAAGAATCTGGAGTCGTCGGATCAGGAACACGAATGACGTTCCTTCCAGACCCTGAGATTTTCCCAGACACGCAGTTCCGTTCCGAAATGCTCGAATCACGCCTGCGCGAACTTGCATTTCTGAATCCTGGCGTCAACATTCGCTTTGTTGATGAGCATGTTGGCAACGACGGTAAGCCGCGCGACGTCACTTTTCGTGACACCGAAGGAATCGCCTCCTATGTCAAGTGGCTCAACGAAGCCAAGGTCGTCCAGAGTTCCTGCATTGCTGTTCGTCGCAATGATCAAGAACGTGGCTTCCAATGCGATATCGCACTGCAATACACCGATGCCACTGCGGAGAATCTGCTGGCGTTTGGAAACAACATTCGCAATCCCGATGGCGGAACACATATCCAAGGATTCAAGTCTGCGCTGACTCGCGTTGTGAATGGCTATGCGAAGCGCGAAGGAATTCTGAAAGATCTTGTGCCAAGCGGCGACGACTTGCGAGAAGGACTGACTGCAGTCATCAGCGTCAAACTGCCGAATCCACAGTTCAATAATCAAACGAAAGAAAAGCTCCTAAATGAGGAGATTGAAGGATTTGTGAGTGCCTCAGTGATTGAGGAATTGACTGCGTGGATGGATAAAAATCCACGCGAAGCGAAGCAGATATGCCAACGAGCAATTCTCGCAGCTGAGGCGCGCGAGGCTGCACGAAAGGCACGAGAACTGATCAAGCGCAAAGGCGCGCTCGGCGATAGTGCACTTCCCCAAAAACTCTCTGACTGCTCCAGCGACGATGTTGAGTCAACCGAAATCTTCATCGTCGAAGGCGATAGCGCAGGTGGAAGTGCCAAAGGTGGGCGAGACCACGTCCACCAAGCGATCCTTCCGCTGCGAGGAAAATTGCTGAACGTTGAAAAATGCCGGCTCGACAAAGTGCTGGCGTTCGAGGAAATTCAAACTCTCATTCAGGCGTTGCAATGCGGCATCGGCCCAGAGATGGATCCGGCGAAACTTCGCTACGGACGCGTCATCATCATGACAGACGCCGATGTCGATGGAAGTCATATCCGAACGCTGCTGCTCACTTTTCTCTTTCGGCAAATGTACGAGCTCGTTCGACAGGGACGCATCTTCATCGCGCAACCCCCGCTGTATCAAGTGATCCGCGGAAAGAGCAGCAAATACGTCTTGAATGATCGGCAGATGAACGACACACTCGCTGACTTGGCACTCAAGCATGCCGTCTTTGTTGTGCGGGACGAACGCGGAGCGATTGTCCGCACGCTTGATGGCGATGTCCTGCGCAAGATGCTCCGCCTTCTTCATCGACTTGAAGATTTGTCAGGCGTCGCTCAACGCCGCGGAATCCCGTTCCAGAAATTGCTTGAAGCTCGAAGTAGCGATCCCACTGGAGCACATAGATTGCCGTCCCACCATGTTGTATGGAGTGGCGGAGATCTGCTCGCCTGGGGAGAAGAAGAAGCTCATTCGGCGGTGGCCGAACGAGGGATGGTGCTAGACGAACTTGCATCCGCAGGTGGAAGCCCAACAGAAAAGACACCTGAAATCCCAGGCGCCGCTGCACCTGTGCGAGGCATCGTTGCGTCTCTGCGTCAAATGCACGAGACGGCGGAACTCGAACGAATCTTCGCGCAACTTCTTGAATTTGGGATCGACATCGACGACTACGGATTGGTGCAAGAAGAATCTGTCACTGGCGAAAAAATGCCTTCGAAGTATGGCTGGTTGATCACCCCTGAGAAGGGCGAACCAGATCTTGCGCAAAGCAGCAATGTTGCAGGAATCATGCGAACTCTCCACGACTGCGGACGACGCGGCATCGAGATCAAGCGCTTTAAGGGTCTGGGAGAAATGGAACCTGAGCAACTCTGGGAAACCACGATGGATCCTGCTCGTCGAGTTCTCTTACGCGTCACGGTGGAAGCCGCCGCCGAGGCGAGCAAACTCTTCACAATTCTGATGGGAGAGAATGTCGAGCAGCGCCGCGCATACATCGAGAAGCATGCGCTCGAAGTCAAGAATCTCGACATCTGATTTTTAGACGATTCGATCTGCCACAGCGCATTGTCCGCCGTCCACTCGCTTTGCTTGAGAAAATCCAAGCGCACGAAGATGGCATGCATCGCATCGCCCGCACGGGGTTCCATCACTCTGCGGGTCATAGCAACTCGTCGTTATCGAAAAATCCACACCCAACTCTGCTCCAAGTTTCACAATCTCGCACTTCGACAAGGCGATCAATGGTGCGTGAATTTGAAATGCGCATTCTCCAGCCGCAGTCGCTTCGACGCCAGCACGCGTTGCGAGATTTGCCAAACGAGAAAATGCCGCAAGAAACTCTGGGCGGCAGTCTGGGTATCCCGAATAGTCGACTGCGTTGACTCCCAAAGCAATGTCGCTCGCCCCTCTCGCCTCGGCAACAGCGAGTGCATAGGAAAGAAAGAGCGTGTTACGCGCTGGGACGTAGGTGATCGGAATTTCTCCCCCTAGTACGGCATCGGCACGATCTTTTGGAACGGCAATGTCTGCGGTCAATGCGCTTGCGCCAACAGCGCGAAGGTCCAGCGACTGAAAAAGGTGTTCACTCACTCCAATCGCCGCCGCGACTCGCCGCGCACACTCCAACTCAATTCGGTGACGCTGCCCATAATCGAAACTCAGCGCAATGCAATCGAATCCATCTCGCTTCATACAAGCGAGGACCACCGCAGAATCCATTCCGCCTGACAGAAGTACGACTGCTCGCTTTTTCATCGCTGTGAAGAATAGGGCAATCGCCACTAGGATCGCTTCGATGGCAAGCCCGATGATCGACCTTCGTAGCGACACAGTGACACAACCAACTCCTCCGATGCGTGCCGCAATGATGGCAGCGCCACTCGGGGATGACGTCCTCGGCGACGAGCCAACCGTACAAGCGCTCGAACGAAAGATCGCCGACATGCTTGGGAAGGAAGCAGGATTGTTCGTGCCAAGCGGAACGATGGCGAATCAACTCGCCATCCGAGGCCACTGCGAATCTGGCGATGAAATCATCGCCCACGGCGAGAGTCACATCATCCACTACGAAACAGGCGCACCCGCTGCGATTTCAGGTTGCATGATTCGCCCCCTCGATGGGCCCCGTGGGATTTTCGATGCGGCCGCCGTGTATGGAGCGATTCGTAATCGCGATATTCATTCACCAAAGTCTCGACTCGTCGTTGCAGAGAACACACACAATCGAGGCGGCGGATCGGTCTGGACGCTCAATCAATTCGAAACTGTCTGCGCCGCTGCACACGAACACGAACTCGCCGTCCATGTTGATGGCGCGCGTCTCTTCAATGCGTGCGTCGTCGCTGGATATTCAGCGCGCGCCTTTCTCAAATCGGCAGACACGGCAAGCGTCTGCTTTTCCAAAGGACTTGGAGCGCCCGTCGGCAGCGCACTTGTTGGATCCAGCGCATTCATCGAGCGCGCACGGAGATTTCGCAAGATGTTCGGCGGTGGCATGCGCCAAAGCGGATTCCTTGCCGCCGCAGCGATCTATGCGCTCGATCATCATGTCGACCGCTTAAAGGAAGACCACGCGCGCGCGAAACTTCTTGCCCAGCGGATTGCGAAGATTCCCGGGATCACGGTCGATCCCCCCCTTGAACAGATCGAATCCAACATGGTCTTTTTCAGCATTGCCGAGCGACTCGGCGACGCGCGATCATTCTGCGCGCAACTTCACAAGATTGGCGTCCAAATGATTCCAATGGGACCGCGCCGCGTCCGCGCTGTCATGCACCTCGATGTGCCAGCCGATGTGATCGACCGAGCGGTTGATGCACTACTGTCCGTGACGGCATCTCCTTCACCGTGAACACTTTCGGCGCCATCTTTGACCTTGACGGAACGCTCGTCGATACATGCGACTGTCACGAACGAGCGTGGCGTGCGCTGGGAGAATCGGTTGGCATTCCCGTCTCGAAGGAATTCTTTATGCGCTTTTTTGGCCGACAGAATACGCCGATCATTGAAGCCCTCTTTAGAGAAGCTGGTCACCCTATCCCCGACGCAGCAATGACCGAAACACTTGCCATACGCAAGGAAGATTCTTTTCGAGAACTCGTTGCCGAAAACTTTCCCATTATGCCTGGAGCGCTCGCCCTCTTGAATGCGCTGCATGCCAAATCATGGCGACTCGCGATCGGTTCGAGTGCTCCCCAAGTCAATGTCGACTTCATGCTGCAACAGATGTCCGCTGGCGCCGAATCATCGAATCCGTTCGACGTGATCATCACAGGCAGTTGCGTTTCGCGTGGGAAACCGCATCCGGACGTCTTCCTCGAAGCCGCCCGCCGATTGCAGTTGCCTGCGAGCGCATGCGTCGTGATCGAAGACGCCGCTCCTGGCATCGAAGCGGCGCACCGCGCGGGAATGAAGTGCGTTGCACTCTGCTCGGCGGGACACACGATCGAAGAACTTTCCGCTGCGGACCTTCTTGTACACCACCTTGACGAACTCTCCCCCCTTCGACTTCAATCTCTAGTCACACTATGAACGACCCTCGATTCCAAATCCTCGCTTCCACAATTGTCAATCACTCCTGCCAACTGAAGGCCGGCGAAAATATTTTGATCGAGTCCTTCGACATCCCCGAAGAGATGGTCATCGCACTCGTGGAAGCCGCACAAAAGGCTGGCGGTAATCCGCACGTCGAAATGCGCTCGACTCGCGTTTTGCGATCACTGCAAGAGAACACATCGATCGATGGCATCCGAGCCTGGGCAGAGTGCGATCTCCACCGCATGACCAAGATGCAAGCGTATGTTGGTCTGCGTGGCGCGAATAACGCCAACGAGATGTCAGGGATGGCCGAAGCGCAAATGAAAATCGTAGGAGCGAATTACCAGAAGCCAGTCCATCTTGAACGGCGTGTGAAGCACACAAAGTGGGTCGTGCTTCGCTGGCCGAGTCCCAGTATGGCGCAACTTGCCAAGACCAGCACCGCGGCATTCGAGGAGTATTACTTTCGAGTCTGTTGCGTGGACTATGCAAAGATGGACCGCGCAGTGCAACCGCTCGTGGCACGAATGAAGAAGGCCGACCGAGTACACATCAAGGGACCGGGCCCGACCGATCTCAAGTTCTCGATACGCAATGTCGGCGCAGTCTCTTGCTCTGGCGAACGAAACATTCCAGACGGCGAGTGCTTCACGGCTCCAATACGCGACAGCGTCGAGGGCATCTTGCAATACAACACGCCAACGCTCTATCAGGGCTCCAGCTTTGCGAACATTCGATTCGAATTCGTCAAAGGCAAGATCGTCAAAGCAACTTGCGACGGAGATCAAGAGAAACTCAACAGCATCTTGGATTCGGACGAAGGGGCGCGATACATCGGTGAATTCAGCCTTGGCTTCAATCCGGCCATCCTGACACCGATGCAGGACACGCTCTTCGACGAAAAGATCGCAGGAAGTTTTCATTTCACTCCAGGCCAGTGCTATGAAGAAGCGGAGAATGGGAATCGCAGTCAAGTGCACTGGGACATCGTCTGCATCCAAAGACCAGAGTTCGGCGGTGGAACAATTGCCTTCGATGATGAAGTCATTCGTCGCGACGGACGGTTTATCGTCAGCGACCTCCAAGGACTGAATCCCGAGGCGCTCGGATCAGCGTGATCGGCGGATAGCATCTGAGCATGAAGAAAACCAACCTGCTTGGCTTTGGAGCGATCTCCGCGATGACAGCAGTGCTGTCACTTGGTTGTGATCCGACAATTGATCGTGGCCAATCAAAGCAACCGCCGATTCCGCCTGCAGGTGAACCAACACAAAATACATTTGACACCGTTCCTGAAGGTGGCAGCAAATCATCCTTGGGAAAATCCAGAGATGCTGCAGTTCGAGTTCGTGAAAAGATGGAAGCGCGCGACGCCGAAATTGGAAAGATGGCGGACGATGTCTTCAAGACAACGCCATCAACAACTCCAACGACTCCTTCCAAACCCTAACTGATTCAGATTTGTTCCAGGCCGATCAATCAATGCTTGGCGGCTGGTGATGCTGGGGCGTCTTGGTCGGTCGATGAATCGCTGACAATTTTGATGAGTTCCACATCGAAAATCAACGTGGCTTTGGCAGGAATCACCGGCGCTCGACCAGCCGCTCCATATGCCAAGGTGTACGGAATGATCAGTTTGCGCTTGCCGCCAACATTCATCGAACCGACTCCTTCGGTCCACCCCTTGATCACATTGGCCAGCGGAAACGATGCGGTCTGTCCGCGATCAACTGATGAATCAAACTTTGTTCCATCAACCAAATATCCAGTGTAATGAACTTCGACCACGGCACTGGGTCCAGACGGCATCGGTCCAGTTCCCTTCACAATGTCGATGTACTTCAATCCATCTGGCTGCGTAACCATTTCGCCGCTCACATCGGTTCCGGGGAACTGCCCGCGAGCCGTGTCAGAAACAACCGTTCCGTCGACTGCGTTCACGACGACCGTGTGGATCTTGCCGCTCGCGAAAAGTATCACGGAGTATGTCGGTGGTGTCGCGCCAAAGTCACCAGTGACACTCTGCACGACGCCATTCACCTTTGCGGATGCTTTCACAATTGCATCGAGTGGCGAGAACTTGATCGCGGTGACTGTGCCGGTCGCTCCATCGATCAAAATGCGCTGCGGAACTCCGCCGACTGCGCAAACGATTTCATACGTGGCACTTTCGCCCTTCGTCATCGCGGTCCCCGAAATGACAGTTCCGCCCGACGCCTTGACAGCCATCTCGATCGCCATGGGCATCGTGATCTTTGCGGCTCCGAGTTTTTGTGCTGCCTCCGATGGATCTGGCGGCAGAGTTTCGTAATCACACGGTGGGGCTTGTGCAGCAGCGCGATTCATAATTTCTCCGATGGGCATCACAGGTGACACCAGTGCGAAGGTCAGAGCGAGGGTGGCAATGGCGGATTGGATTGAAGTGAGGTTCATTTTTCGTGGTCCTTTTTCGTGTTCCTATTTCGTGATCCTATTTCGTGATCCTTATGAGAGGCAATTTCGTGACTTGACTTTCAGTTGCGAAACTCGGATTCGAAGAATACCCGATGATTCAAGAACGGCTGTAACGAGCCTCAATCGCCTTCACTTTGGCGAGTCGACGCGCATGACGTTCTTCATTTGTGTACTTCGCATCCAAATAAGCGCGAACCATGTCCTGTGCAAGCGCACCGCCGACGATGCGACCTCCGAGGACAAGCACGTTCATCGCATCGTGTTCGACGCCTTGATGCGCAGAATAATAATCCTCACAGTTTCCGGCGCGGATTCCTGGAATCTTGTTGGCTGCAACGCTTGCGCCAACACCAGATCCACACAGCAAGATCCCCTTCTCAGCACGACCCGAGAGAATCTCGACCGCAATTTTCTCGGCGAAGTCTGGATAGTCGCATGAAGCAGTTGAATCCGTACCAAGATCCGTCACGGTATGGCCGAGCCCGCGGACGAATGCAACCAGTTCTTGCTTCAGCGTGAAGCCTGCGTGATCGGATGCGAGTGCGACGATCATTTGGTCGAGCTCGCCTTCACTCGCGCCAAGACTGCACGCGCGCGTGCCGCAACGGCTTCCGGCTGGAATCCGAACTTCTTCAACAAGACGTTTATCGGTGCGGATGCGCCGAATGACGTCATGCCAATTGCGTCGCCATCGAGTCCTACGTAACGATCCCATCCAAATGTTGAGAGTGCTTCAACCGAGACACGCGCTCGAACCGATGGAGGCAAGACCGAATCGCGATACGCCTGGTCCTGCTGATTGAACAGTTCGCAACAAGGCATGCTGACGGTGCGAACCTTGATTCCTTCCTTGGCGAGCAGTTCATGAGCTGCCATACAGAGAGTGACCTCGCTGCCTGTGCCGATGAAAATCAAATCTGGCTTGCCATCGGGCGCATCTGAAACGATGTATGCACCGCGTGAAACTCCAGATGCAGCGCCATATTTGGTGCGGTCGATTGTCGGCAAATCCTGTCGCGAAAGCGCCATCACGACCACCTGATGAACCATTGGCATAACCGTTCGCCAACACTCTGTGACTTCATTCGCATCTGCTGGACGGAAGACGAGCACTTGCGGTGTCGCGCGAAGTGCTGCGATCTGTTCGATCGGTTGATGGGTCGGACCATCTTCGCCGAGTCCAATTGAATCGTGCGTGAAGATGTAAATCACAGGCAGATCCATGATCGCGGAGAGTCGAATCGCGCCTTTCATGTAATCACTGAAGATCAAAAAGCCCGCACCAAATGCGCGCAGTTTGCTCAGCGTCAATCCATTGCAGATTGCACCCATCGCATGTTCGCGAATTCCAAAGTGCATATTGCGACCGCCATACGATTCGGCTTGAAAAGATCCGGTGCCGTCAAAGGTCATCAGAGTCTTCGTGCTCGGCGCGAGATCTGCAGCGCCACCGACCATCCACGGCACGCGCTTCGCCACTGCGTTCAGAACCTTTCCGCCAGAAATTCGCGTCGCCATTCCTTTCGCATCTGCAGGGAACACAGGAAGATCAGCAGCCCAATCATCTGGAAGCTTGCGCGTTTCCATCTGATTGATTTCTTTCGCTTCCTTTGGGAAAGCCTTGGAATACGCCGCGAACTTTGCGTCCCATTCTTTGCTCAACGTGGCGCCGCGTGCACCGACCCCAGACTGAAAGCGTTCCATCACACCATCTGGAACGAAGAACTTCGGATCTGCTGGCCAGCGATAAAATTTCTTGGTTCCAACTATTTCTTCTTCGCCAAGCGGCTCGCCATGCGCTGCACTGGTGTCTTCCTTGGTCGGAGCTCCCCAACCAATGCGACTATCAACGATGATCAACGTCGGGCGATCAGTCGTTGCTGCCGCAGCGGCGTAGGCGCGGCGAAGGAGATCCATGTCATTCGCGTCAGAAACACGCAGCACATTCCAGCCATATCCCAGGTAACGCGTTCCAACATCGTCGTTGTACGCCAGAGTCGTGTGGCCTTCGATGGTGATGTGATTGTTGTCATAAATCCAACACAAGTTGGAAAGCTTCAAATGTCCGGCCAAACTCGCGGCTTCTCCAGAGATGCCTTCCATCATGCAGCCATCTCCGCAAATCGACCAAACGCGATAATTGAAGAGTTCGAACCCAGGACGGTTGTATCGCGCAGCAAGCCAACGCTCCGCCATTGCCATTCCAACGCTCGTCGCAAGTCCTTGACCGAGCGGACCCGTTGTCGTTTCAATTCCACTTGTCCAGTGGTATTCAGGATGTCCAGGACAACGTGTGTCGAGTTGCCGAAATCCTTTGATGTCGTCGATCGAAACGCTCGGCTTTCCAGTCAACTGATACTCCGCATTGACCGCTTGCGTCTTCGTCAAGTGCAGAAGTGAATACAGAAGCATTCCAGCATGTCCGTTACTCAAGACAAATCGGTCGCGACTCGGGCAGAGCGGATTCGCAGGATCGAATCGCAAAAATTCTTGCCACAGCGTGTACGCCACAGGAGCGAGTGCCATCGGTGTGCCAGGATGACCGGACTTCGCCGCCTGAACCGCGTCCATCGACAATGTGCGGATGGTGTTGATGCAGAGTCCGTCGATTTCAGGAATGTCGCCCGGAACTCCACTCACTGGATAGGGGCTAGCGGATGTTGCGCGATTGGACGTGGATGGCGTGGTGATTGATGACATTTCGTTCTCCATTTCGACTCGACTGTGTTTCAAAACTGCTTCCAAGCGAAGCGAAGTCAGCATACCCTCACCACCATGAAGACCGCACGAACCACCTGCTGCGTTTGTTTCCTGTTTGCATCGATTTCATTGCTTCCAACTGCGCCCGCACAGGCGCAACAAGAATCGACGACTTCATTCGATGGACCGCCAAAGCAGATCGATGAGAATGCGACCCCCGCTGGCGTTGGGTTCAATCAGAAGGGTGGCGAACTCAGCTCGACTGCGCTCGAGCAAGCAGCGATCGGTAATGCCACTGTGCATTACCACTACTACGGCGCGAGCGCTTCAAAGACTCCAGCCACTGTTGGATCTACGACCACGTTGTCAACACCGCCAGTTCCATCCGCTCCATCGACGACGCCTGGATATGCACCAAGCACATATGTCACCCCAATTACAAATTCGATGAACACGTCATGGCATCTATATCAAGGGAATCTTGGTGGCATCAGTCCAACCCCAACAGGACAAGCACTCGCAGCGAATTCGGGAGGCAACCTTCGAGGTGGCAGCACGAATTTTTATATCCCAAGTGGAATGTCTGGCTATCGCCCATCGATCGATAATGTCGCATATGGCAGTGGCGCATTCGTCGGCAACTGGGATCCATATGCCAACAACGGAACGGGATCAATTCAGGGATTCGATTAAAAGCCCTGCCGAAAGCCCTGCCGAAAGCGCGAGTGATCAAAAATAAAAAAGGCGCTGGGGGGGCTACCCCACGAAGGAGCCCACCCGAACGCCCAATGGCTTTCGGCGTTGCCCTCTTCCACACACCAAACTTAACCTCAATCAGACAAGATGCAAAAAACGACTGAAATTTTAACCCATCAAAATTTCGAGATTGTTTCCCAGTCAAACCGTGCAGATTCTCACTGCTTCTGCGAGTGACTTCATCGGATCGCGCTGCGGAATGAATTCTTGGGCAAGATACCCACGGTATCCCATCTCTTTCAGCGCACGACAAATTGCTGGGTAATTCAGTTCTTGGGTCTGATCAATTTCAGCGCGGCCCGGTACTCCGCCCGTGTGATAATGAGCGATCGCCCATTGATTCTCGCCGATCGTGTGAATGACATCGCCTTCTTGCACTTGCATGTGATAAATGTCATAAAGCAATCGAAACCGATCGCTCTCTGTTCGCTTCACAAGTTCCGCTCCCCACGCAGTGTGGTCACATTGATAATCCTTGTGATCAACCTTGCTGTTGAGTAACTCCATAATGATGGTGACACCGAGCGCCTCCGCCATCGGCGTGATGAGCTTCAGCCCGATCGCACAGTTCTTCAAGCCATCGGCATCGGACAGCCCCGCCCGATTCCCTGAGAACACGATCATGTTGGGAATGCCGGCCGCTTTGATCTTGGGCAAGAGTTGCTCCGCACGTTTCACGATCCCCGCATGATTTTCGATTCGATTGAATCCCGACGCAATAGTCGTTGGACCATTCGCGACCGCACAGGTCAATCCATTCGCCTGAACAATTTTCCATTGCTCTTCACCGAGCAACTCGATCGACTCGATTCCCATCGCCTTCGCCTTCTTCGTCAAATCAGCAAGGTCCATCGATGAGTAGCACCATTGACAGACCGAATGATGAAACGCACCGCGCGTCGGAACATCCGCTGGCGACGCCTCTTGGTTGGGACTCACGCCCCACGCATTCGCAGCGGCTGCGGTTGCTGCGATTCCCACCGGCACGGTTTGCATAAATGTTCGGCGGTTCATATTCAACAGCCTACGGCGAGAAGCTGATCAGTTCCAAATCGAGCCGCTGAAGGAGCGCTCCGCTCACCATCAACCCCAGTCCGCAAGCATGACCGCCAAATCCGTGGAATCTGTTCGCCCATCGCCATTCAAGTCGGTCGGGCCAGGTGCGCCCCATCCAGCAAGCAAACCCGCCAAGTCTGCAGCGTCAACAACGCCACTGTTGTTGATATCTGCAATGCGAAGTTCGCAACCGTCTGGAATGCCATCTCCATCTGCATCGGGCGGCACGGGATTGGAAGTGATTTTTCTCACCGTTCCAGTCAAGTGATTCACAACATACAAATCGCCATGGGCATCCTCGCCAATACACGTGATCCCGCTGATCGGTGCAAGTTGTGTGGTGATATCTGTCACAACTGGACTGCCAGTCGAAAGGTCCATACGCCATGCTTTGTTGTTCTGATAGTCGGCAAAGAGATACTGACCGACCAACCAAGGCATCGCGCAACCGCGATAGACGCTTCCCCCCGTGATCGAAAGGCCTACCGAATGTGTGTATTCATAGATCGGCGCACTGAGCGTCGGGGACGGGCATCCACAATTAGCATTTGATGTACAGACCGTTCCTTCGACACAGTTCCAACCAAAATTATATGTTGCGTCCGTCACCGGATTCAGAACATCAACTTCCTCACGAACAAGTCCACCAACATCACCGATCCAAATCTTTCCTGTTGCGCGATCGAATGAACATCGAAATGGATTGCGCATACCGCGCGCGAAAATCGCATCATCGGTCGCAACACCACCAACATATGGGTTACCTGCTGGAATGTGGTAATTCGCCTCAGCGTCGGCTGGAAAGTCGTCGCTGTTGACATCAATGCGCAGAATCTTTCCCCACAAATACGAAAGGCTTTGACTGCGCGTTCCACCTTGCGGATCGCCGGTGTATCCACCATCTCCCAGTGGCATATAGAGCAGGCCGTCGGGGCCGAAGAGCGGAGAGCCGCCAAGGTGATACCCCTGTGTCGATGGTGATGCGAGTTTGAAAATGACACGGCGACTGTTCGGGTCAGCGATATCTGGGTTGGTTGTGCTACGCGTGTACTCAACGAGCCAGACGATGATCGCGGCGGTGGCGCCAGTCGTGTGATAAAGATAAAAGCGCCCGTTCGTCGTGTAGTCCGGATGAAATGCGATTCCAAAGAGCCCGCTGTATGTCTGCTCCGGAACAACGGTGTCGATATTGAGAAACGCCGTCGTCTGCAACACGCCATTCTTGATCAGCTTCACGATCCCCCGCTGCTCGATCACATACAGGCGTGTGTCATCACCATTGGCGAAGGCAACTTGCATTGGCTTCGTTAAGCCGGTCGCGACGCTCGTCGTAACAAGGACCTGAGAATGCGCAGAGAAAGTCGCCGCAAGCACCAAAATAAATGAAGTGATTGTTCGCTGCAGCACCACGTCAATTATGACGCCAGATTTGAACCGATCAAACAAACAATTGCGAACTTTTCAAATTGAGATGGTCTTGCGGGCAAAAATCGACCGCTCCACGGCGAGATTTGCCCGCAACCGATGAGGTTCATCTATTTTTAGCACAAACTCGCACAAATACTTTGCGCAAAAATACAACCAGACGCTCTTTGCAGAGCGTCTGGTTTCAATAAGCAGTTGGGTGCCGTTCTGAATCGTTGCCGATCCAGTTCTCGCCTTTGGGTTTAAAACCAGAAGCGAACGAGATTGTGTTGACGAATTCGCTCCAAAGATCGCTCTTCGGATGCGTCTAATAATATTCCATTAGAAAGGAGGTGATCCAGCCGCAGGTTCCCCTACGGCTACCTTGTTACGACTTAGTCCCAGTCACCAGCCTCGCCGTAGGGACCCCTGAAACGGGACCACTTCGGGCGCTGCCAGCTCCCATGACTTGACGGGCGGTGTGTACAAGGCTCAGGAACATATTCACCGCGGCGTAGCTGATCCGCGATTACTAGCGATTCCAACTTCATGGAGGCGAGTTGCAGCCTCCAATCCGAACTGGGGTACCTTTTAGCGATTTG
>CAIXJC010000044.1 GCA_903919715.1 uncultured bacterium
CATTTTGCGCCTTGTGGTGACGTTGCTGAAATAGCTAAATGAACCTCCCCAGATTTTGGGGGATAGCTTGACGAACAAAGTGCTGAAGGTCCATGGGTTCCGTCAGGTCAATCCACCGCGCTGAAGCAGGTGCGACGAACGAAATTTGAAATCTTTGCAAATTTTAGAATTGCGCATCTATCCTATAGAACTTTCTCGAGATTTCCAGTGACGCGCTCGCAGGCAGATCAACGATGCCATCCCAGAATTGCCCAGTGGATCTATACCCATTGGGGTTCAGAATACTGTGGCTGCATTCTCGAAGCATTTACCGAGACGCCACTAACAGTCACAAGCGAATCTCTACTTCGCTCGGTCGTCTGACTTCACCGTCGTGCGAGTCAGTTTCAGCGTTACTGGAATATCAGAATCGGGTCGAATTGTTGCGGACTCGAACAATTCGGCATCACGCTGCGCAATGAGAGCAGCGAGCTGACTGTTCGCGGAGCGATTCGTCTCACTCGGAGCGACCAGTGTTTTTACTTGCAAGAGAGCCGATGAAGCACTCATCCATCTCCGCAGTGCGAGAGCTGCGAATGTGTCACAGTGTTGCTGCCACCAATCGTTCCCACCAAGTTCTGAAGCCTTTGTTTCGCTCCACAACTGAGCCTGCTTCTCCATCTCTGCACAGATTTCTCGTCGCTGCCGTTCTGCATCAGCAAGAATCAGACGGACTGCTTCACGGTCAAACGATGCGTCCTCTGTTTCGAAGAGTCTTGCCTGAAAATCATGAAGCGTTGTCGGGTCGGGATACACGGTTGGGAAAATAATTTCGGACAGTCGCGCGCGAATGAACGTCGCGCACGAATCGGAGAGCCCGCTGGCATACTTCTCCACGACCAGTCGATTCCACTGCACGAGCGCGAGATTTGCGCGATGCTCTCGCTTGCCCGCTTGACGGCACACCTCCCACGCGTGCGACGCCCCGATTCCACTTGTGAGTGCATTCGAACGCGCACGCGCGATTTCGCAGTGGGCATCCTTCGTCACTTCAATTCTCTCACGGTGAAGTGAAATCCCTTGATCCAGTGCAGCGACAAGTGCCGCATCGCACTCTCGCAGTGCAACAGGATCGGCCTTTGCTCCATCTTGCTCACATAGTGCAAGAAAGGCGACGACATCAACGAGCGCCCCCTTGAGTCGAGATGGACACGTCTGCGAAAGTCGAACCTCCTGTCGGTAGGCGTGCACCGCCGCTGCGCGGGCTCCACGAGTTTGTTCTTGCGCGACGATCGACGCGAACAAGCGAGCCTCATGCGACTTCAACAGTCGATTGAGTCGCAGGAGTTCGCTACGCATCGAACCGCACCGCTCTGAAATCGCATCGCTGTCATCAGCACTCAGCGCCGCAGACAACTCCGCCATGCGCAATCGGAGGGACAGCATCGGTCCCGTGTGCACCGCAGTCGTCTGCTGACAGTACGAGCGACATGCTTCGATACAGAGCGACTGCCCTTGCGGATTGAGTTCGAGCGACTTCACTAGTTGTTCGAGAGTTGCACACGTGAGAGGCGGTCGAACAAACAACAACTGAATCCCATCGACATCCGTAGACTCGCGAGTGCGCTGTTCAAGTTCTCTACAGTCGCGCACCGCGCTCTCATATGCCGTGACAAAAGGATCAAGATCGACCGGCGGCGATTGGGCGGACGAGGCGTACGTGAGAATAAGTACTGCGGCTCGACAGCCTGCGATCGCGCGTTTCACGGACATGTGGTTGGTTTCGTTGGATTTAGAAAGCTTGTGCACTTGACCGATCGTTGGAGGTCGGGCTGAGCAATGCAACATGTCCCATTCAACACGGTCCGCCAATAGAGGAGTTGCGACGCTGACTCTGCCGCAAACTCCGACACTGGCACCGCGTATTCGGGCACGACTGAGGCTGGGTGATTCCTCGCCCCGATGGGAACTGCTTCGATTTGAAAGTTCAAGCAGATAAATGGTGCGAGAATAAACATCTACAAAACCTGCGATTTTCGTTGATGTATGGACAGTCTCCACAATATTATTTTTATGATCCCCATAGAAGTCATCAGTATAGAGCGCCTGCGGCGTCTGTCAGCGCAGGCGTGACTTGATGTCGCCGGAGTCCGGGAGGTAATGGCATACGCAAGGCACGGCGAAGCGAGATTGGCTCCACCCATGAAATGTCGACTCGCATGAAACCGTGCTGTGCGCACTTGATCGGAAGTCCATCGACAAATTGATGCGCGTCTCGACTTGGAATGTCTCGAAGTGACGAAAATTGCGGCGCGCTCACCGCGCTGGCGCGAGCTGATCAAGAAGGTCTGGGAAGTTGAACCGCCGCTTCGCAGTGGAATTTTTGACACTCGCCCGCGACACTGGAAAAGCGAAGTCCTATCAATTCACGCGCCTGACAGATCCGGCGGGGGGGGGCAGCGTCCGCCCTCCGCACTCAGGGCACACGGCTCCGCTGCCGAGCGGATACCCACAAACAAGGCATTGACCTCGCATCCGCCGCATCCGCCGGCGGACCCAGTTTGGGATGAAGGCCGTCGCGAGCATTGCTGCCAACACGGCGAAATTCATGAGCCAACGAAGCCAGTGGACGCGAAGGTGCGAGAGGTCACCGATCGGCAAGAGCGTGGATGTCGAGTCTCCTGCGACGAAGGCTCTGAAGGGCCATCCGGCAGTCATGATCTCGCCGCGACGTTGCACCGCCGCACTGGCGCCATCACTGCTGACTATTAGGAGATTCTGGCATCGCCACGAGACTGCGAAGTTCGACGCCTCGAACCCCTGGTAGCGACTCGAGGAGTCGGTCGAGGGCGTGAACAGCTGAATTGTTTCACGAACCCCGAACTCCTCAGGAGTCGAATAGGACGCAGTTCGAGTGAGCGCGGGATAACCTGGGCCGCTCGAGATCAGTCCCAACTCAGGCAGGATCAGACCGAGGATCCATGCCGCCGTAGCGATGTTTACCGTCCATTTCGTTCGCGCCGCAAGCGAGCCTCCAAGGCGCGGAATCCATACTGCCGTCGCAAGCAGCGGCAATGAGAAGGTAACAATGTCAAACAAGAGTCCAGACCAATTCATCGTTGTCCTAGGCGCTGGCGTCGCCACCAATCGATCGAGCGCGTCATCTGCCAGTGTCCAGCCAGGCAAGTCAATTGCACCGTATCGGCCGAGTGCTTCAAAACCCGAGGAGAAAAGCGGTTGAGGCCAGCCCAGCGTTGTCATGAAGCAGCGCGAAACTGGCAGATCGGTCGCCTCACCTCTCTTCCACCGTATCTCCAGCCGGGTGAACCCAACACCGCAGTCCGCCAACACCTGGGCACGACTTGGAATCTCGGGCGGCCATCCTGCTCGACAGGAAAGCGGGAGATCTGCGCCAATATATAGCGCATATCGAGTCGATGGATCCAGTCGGACTGACGCAAAGTGATACCCTAGAGCAGTCCCAAGTGCGACAATTGCACCACAGGCGACACATAGAGTCAGGAGCGCCAGCAACCTCATCGGCGAACGCCTCAGGGCGGCGCCACGCACGGTTCTCCCAATAGCACATTCGTGGACGTGTACATCGGTGGCCATGAATCGATCGTGCCTGTTCCTGTGCAGTTCCAACAACTAAGGGAGTAGTCGCCTGACGACCGCCAACGAGTCTTATATGTGCGCTCCCACCAACAGAGCGTGCCACCTGTCGTAGGGAGGGAAGGAGGAGACGAGGGCAGCCGAGGCCCAAGTTTCGGGACTCCGTAACTCGTGATGCAGGAACAATCCCACGGAAAGATTGGTCCGCCTGCAGTCGGCGCGGTGCCGGTTTGCGCAATCGTCCCTGGCATCAACTCCAGAGTCTTCCCCACGAGAGCAACAAGCAACTGCTGAAGCGAGACGTCGGCGTTCGGGCTGTGATCACCCTCGGACAGCCGCGAGATGATCGGGGCGACGCCCCAACCAGCCTGCTCGAGCGTGTCGAACAGCTCCGACGTTCGCGGCTCATCACCAAGCACTTGCTGCAGAGGATGGCTTTCCAACAGCCCACGCGTCAGGCGAGTCGGAGCGGTCCATGTTGCTGGCTCAATTGGAGCATGAGACTGAATGCGTGGATTCTCGGAGAACACGGTGTCGTCAACTACATGTGATCGAATCCAGCCAATCGCGTTTGTCGCCGTGCCGGCACCGTTCCAACTCCATGCGATCCAAGTTCCATTCGCACTTGCCTCGAACCATAGAACGTCGAGATTCCCCGGACATGCGAGTTCCGGAAGGATCTCAGCCACGAAGCCCTTGATCACGCCGCACTGCACAGCCGGAGTGAATTTCCACCCAAAGGCCTCGATGTCCAGTGACATCACGGGATCAGGCGAAAGCGGCGGATCATTCGCGACGGTGAGAGGAGCCGTGATCAGAAGCGCCAAGATCGATGCTGCAGCAACTGTGCATGCCTTCCGAACCGTACTGTGAGCCGCTTTCATGATTGACCTCCGAAGTAGTGCTCACCGGTACGTCGCGATACTCGACACTCGCTCGGCTGTGGAAACTCCAACGACGCTGACCGTGCGACGCCGAATCCGCCGCTACTGAAGTAACAGGCTAACAGGCCCGGCATGAATGTCAAGCCAGTGATCGCCCCCGCCGAATCAGGTCAAGCCGAGTCCTGCGCTCGGACCCGTGCTGGAGGATTGAGTCGTCGAGAGGAAGCGCCAACCTTGGTTTGGCCTTCCTCGGAGTTGAGATTCAACTGCCACTGTCCAGTGATCTCAACTTGTGGATGCTCTGCCCGACGTTCTGCTCCAAGCTCGAGACTGGATTTAAAATTGCGGTGGATCTCGCGAGCGGCGGTCAGCCTTGTGCTACCGATGATAGCACACTCGCCCTGATGGACTGCATTCGCCAAGGGCGACCGATGCAGCTCACGCAGGACTCCTGCTCTCAAACCTCGGCGCATTCCATCGCAATCGTGGCGCGAGCTGATCAAGAAGGTCTGGGAAGTTGAACCGCCGCTGTGTCCCCAGTGTCACCACGAGATGCGCCCCGTGTCACTTATCAATGACGCGCAGATCATCGAGCGCATCTTGGGGCATGTTGGCTCCGGAGGCATAGACCAGTGGGTGAGTGAAATTTGCAATCATGGAGTTCGCATCGCGCCAAGCACGGGGCCGCCGGTAGGGGAAATCATCGATCGCGGCCAACTCGTCATCGAGCCGTTGCTTGACGATCCGATGCCGGACTATGACAGCAATCCATTCAGCTTCAAACCTCCCTTGCACCACTTGCCGGCGCTTCAGTCACAGCGAGAAGTTGCGCATCGTCGAGGCGGCGGGGGACATACCGACCACATAGGTGACACAATTGTTCGGGCACATGGGTGAAAGGTTGAGGCATTTGGGAGCATTTCCCAAATGCCTTGGAAAGAAACCCTCGCCTCCGCCTGCGAGAGCCGGGTTGCGAGATTTTCCCGAGAAAGAATTTCCAGCATTACTTCGCGAAGTGCCCCTCGTCTGGGATGTCCACCAAAAAATACCCAACGAAATCCAGTGCGCTCCTTCTGACGAGATCAAACTCGCCAGTCAAGTGTGTTCACCAAATCAGGGGAAAGGCCAGTCCCCAAACAGAGCGAACGCCGCCGGTTCTCAGGACCCTCGTTCGCGTACCTGGCTGCGCAACACGCTCCAACGCTTGTGCGCTGCGCTGCGCGATATCCCAAGCGCGGACGCAACCTTTCCCCAGTCGCCGCATGTCATCCACAAGTGAAGCAACTCTCGATCATCCGTGTTCAATCGGTCCAAGATCTGCTGAGCACTCTCGCGGCAATTCTCGGTTCGAGATCGATCATGCTGATCGTGAATCATTTCGCTTCCAGTGAACCACGCCATGTTCTTAGCGCGTTCCTGCATGCACTTGTGCGCTCGTCGGCGTGCGGTCTTGCGCCGAATGGCGTCGATGATCGTGCTGCGGATCACATCCGCAAGGAGTTGCCCGAATTGACGAACTGGCATTGAGCGCTCGCCGCGATCGGTCGCGGTCAGGACTCGGTACACGGTTGTTGAGAGCAACTCGCTTGTCCGCATCGTCCAGTCGAGATCTGGTTGGCGAATCGAGCGAATTCGCCGCGCAATCGCAGCCTTGGACTCTTCGAGATGCTCACATGCACGACGTTGCTCTTGTGCCACACTCATCGTTCCTATCTCCCCACCGCGATGACCGCAAGAATGTGGAAAATTGCGAGCAGAATGAGGGCGGCCCAGATTCGATCTCTCTGTGCGCGAACCGCACAGGCGGTGAGTGCCGCCGAGAACTGCAAAGCCGACCCGGGGCGACTGCGAATGCTCCGCGAAAGAAGGACAAGTGTTCGTTCAAGGCCGAATGCAGGTTTGCGCCCGACGGTTTCGATCGGAGGAACGTACCCAAGAATCATCCACTGAATCAATTCGGCCATGCGGCAGACATCATTCTCGATCGCGGCTGGCGTGGCTGGGTGCGAGATTCCATAATCAACGAGTCTGAGTCTTCCAAAGCGGTCGAGAAGAACATTGGCCGGCGAGATGTCACCGTGCACGATTCCCGCAGAGTGCATTTCTGCGAGTGCCGCGGCCAACTCGGCGCCACGAACTGCGACAGTCATGGCAGGGATGCGCTTCTCAGCAACAGCATTCGAGAGAAGCGAATCGCCATCGACTCGTTCAAACACAACGTAGCCATCCCGTTCGTCAATGGATCCAAAGTCAAGCGCGCGGATTCCGCACGGATGGAGGACGACCGCACCACGAATTGCTTCGAATTGCCACGGAGTCGGATTCGCGGGCGTGGCGCGGATGAACTTGATCGCCACGTTCGCCGCTTGGCGACCGTCATCGAGCAGTCGGTCGATTCCGGTCGTGACAATGCCAAACGAACCAGTGGAGAGAATCTCGCCCACGCAGTAGCGAGGCAATCCGTCCGGGCACATCGGACCAACGAACTCGGGAAGCGCGCGATCCACCTGAGTGGTTCCCAGAAGTGTCGCAGCGAGGCACGCGCTTTCAAGTTTCGTACGCCAGAGTGGGTAACTCGATGCAAGCAAGTGCGTGATAGCCACGAGGTTGGATTGCGCTGCGACCATGAGTTGGTGGGTGAGTTCCTCGGCAGCCTCTTGCTCTTGCTCTGGTGAAATGAACGGTGCGTACCGCGCAAGTGTCGGCACGCAGGAAAAGCGATCTCGACACGCGAGGATGTCTTCACGAACGATCGCGGCAAGCGATCCCCGTTGAACGCGCTTCGGCATCAACAGAAGTACACGCGAAAACTCCAGAGGAGACCCTCGCGACTCTTGGATGGTCGCTGGAGTGACTGTGGTGGACATCGGCGCTTTCATTCGAACACTCGACTCGTGGCGCACCAATAAAGTATGAGCAAGATCGCCGCGTAGATTGCGAAAAACGCTTGGAGGGCGGGGTTTGGTTTCGGAGGACTCGATCCATCAGGCAGTCGATAGAAGTACCTACGCCAAATCCCCCAAGGGAGCAGGATGGTGAAGATCGGAATGGTCACCCAGATTACAATGGTCGCCTGATACCACGCCATAAAATCTCGAATGGCCTGCCACATCACCAGCACTCCCACGCACAGGCCGCGGTGATGAGCCCGCACGAGGCGAGGTATCCAGCGAGGCATCCCGCGGCACCTGCGCCACCAAGCGCAGTCGCACC
>CAIXJC010000045.1 GCA_903919715.1 uncultured bacterium
ACGAATCCAACGCTGACAGCCGCCGCTGCTGATCCATCCATATTGTCAAGCATGTTGACCGCATTCATCACGGTGACGATCCACAACAGCGCGATCACCGAATCGACTGGCGCACTTCCCGTGATTTCAACGCCGCCGCAAATCCACAAGAATGCACACGCACATCCACACTGTGCGGCCAGCTTCGCACCAGGGCGAAAGTGAAAGATGTCATCGCACAAGCCGGTGAATGCCGCGCCGATTGCGCCCACAAGAAGTGCGATCACAAGCGCTGCATTTGCACTTGTCGCTTCTCGAAATTCGTCAGATATTCCCCGAGCCATCGCAACCGCAATAAAAAATGCAACTGCAATTCCGACTCCTCCAAAGAGGGGGGTCGCATGCACGTGCCATCTATCGCCGCGCACAGGCGCTACCCATCCACGCTTTCGCGCGACATTGCGAGTCACTCGCACGAGAATCCAAGAAAGTCCAAATGCTCCCAGCCAGAGAATCAACGCCAGCTTCAACATGCTCGCACTATATAAGCATCACTGTTTCATGCACGCATAGCGAGCGTGCAGCAAGAACCGCAGCGCTTTCAGTTCCCAGGTTCTTTTGCAGTACCGAGAACCGTATATCCGGCATCGAGTTCGCCGATCATTCGCGAGTAATCAACTCGGATGTTTCCTCGACCTGCGGGCAGAGTTTGCAGCGCTTCAAATCGAACTGTCAGCACAAGCACTTCGCCTCCGCTCTTGGAGAACATGATTCCAGTTCCGCCGCTGGTTGTGAAATTCGCAGCGCGATCAATTCGCCAGTTGGGAAGGTTGGAATCCCACGGGGTGTCGAATCGCACAGTCCCGTCAGAATTCAGGAACAAGAAACGCAAGCTGCCCGTGGACTGTTCTTCCCAAAGGAAATCAGTAGAACCATCGCCGTCGAGATCGTCCGCCGATGCAATTCGGTAGTTCGATCCAGGGCTTGGGACCTCTGATGTCGTCACGCTGTCGGCGCTCGCGACTTTTACTTTCAATACTGAACTTCCATCATCCTTGAACATGACCAAGTCTTGTCGGTCGTCACCAGTGACTTCGCCCGTAAAGAAGGTCCAACTTCCTTCGAGCAACTGTTCTGGCGCCCATTCGATTTTGCTCGTGACTGCTCCGCCTTGGATGACCCAGAAGGACATCGAAACTCCGTCTGCATGTAAGAAGACAGGCCCATCGAATCCTGTTCCGGTCCAATCACTGATTCCAATACATCGATCTCCCTCAGAAGCAGTTCCAACGGTAACTGTTTCAGTCACCTTGTATCCGAGTCGGATCCAAGCCTTTACTTTGCGAGTCGCAGGAACGTAGAACAAGACATCTGTCGATCCATCGCCATTCACATCGCCAACACCGAGCACTTCCCAAGTGGGGTCATAGAACCCTAATGCGTGGATGGCCTTGCCGTCAGTTTCGAGTTGTCCATTTCCATCAGTCGTGATGACCGAGACTCGTCTGTCGCCACTGTTGACTGCGATCACCGACGCGCGAATGGTTCCCCAATCCTCGACTGTTGGTGTTGCAGGAACTGCGGCACTAGAACCTCCGAATCCACCAGTCGGCGGAGTTGTTCCACCAGTCCCTGGTCCAGTTGTTGGAATCGTTGCGGCATAACCATCAGCGCCAGGCGCATCGGGGGTTGGCGGAACATTTCCAGTCACGATTGGATCGCCCGCAGTCGGTGCAAAGCCAAATGTCGATGCAAACAAGTTGCTTGCAATCTGTGAAGCAAGAATTCCTGAACTGACATTGTGTCGGCTGCCGAGCACTGCCTTCTGTCCATCTCCGCTCACGACGGTCTGTTCGCCAACGCCTTCGCTTGGTCGAGCACTCGGAGTCCAAAGATCGGATTCTTGAAGATTCCACTTGCCTTCAAGAGTGCGCGTGAACGCAAAGCCAACTCCCACATTAATTCCCGTTGGCGAAGTTGTTTCATATCCAGGGCAACCGACGATCAGTTGATTGCCACCAGTTGAAAGGCCTAGCGAATATCCAAATGTATTTCCGGCATTTGCTTCTCGCGCAAACACTTCGCTTTCCAACGTCCATACTCCAGCGGTCAAACGATAGATAAACGCAGAGCCATTGTTGCTGGAAGCGAAATATGCGTTCCCTGTTCCGACGCCAGGACCGGTCGCGGTGAACACAGTTCCGACAGAATCATTCGCCGCACCAATATCAGTGAAATGGGTTGTTCCAACGGTCTTGATTGTGTACGAGGTTCCAGTGGCGAACAAGCCAGCAGCGACCACTCCTCGGTCGGTTCCAGGCGCGCCAATAGCGATCGTGTTTCCAACGATTGACACTGAACTTCCAAATCCATCTTCACTCAATCCCCCAGCGCGGCTCAAGATCGCTTCCGGCGCTGTTCCCCATGTTCCTGCGGCACTTTTGGTGTTCGCACTGCGACGATAGATGTATGCCGCACCGCCATTGATGACGTCATCGTTGTCAGCGAATTGCACGCCGACAACCAATGCATTTCCATCAATTGCGACTTTAGATCCAAATTGATCTTGCCCGACAACATCCTCTGAGATCAAGAAAGCTTTCTGTGCGAATGTATTTCCTGATCCTTCGAAGACATACACGCCACCTTGATTCGCAGCACCGCGGAAGGGGGATCCCACAACGATGCGGGTGTCGTCGGCACTCACCACATCGACGGCGACTGATCCGCCAAAGTATCCGATCATTTCTGGATCAAGTGGCCCGAGGATCTTGTTGGCAACTCGTGTTCCCTCGAGGTCATTTCCCCACAAATTATCTTCGGCGTTTTTCTGAAAGACATAGACCCGTCCCGCAAGCGATGGAGTTCCAGAACTCGGGGTGACAACTGGCGCACCAACGACGATCGTCGTTCCACTGATGCCAACCGACCATCCGAAGAGCGCTAGTCCTGGGGATCCGGCGGGATGGCCCAACATGATCTTCTGTGGGCATTCCAGTTTCTGGACGTGTTCCCATGCATGGATACGTTCTGAATATGTATAGATGTGAACAGCACCAACCGCCGCTGCTTCATTCACCGTCGCATCCGAGGCGCCAACGACAAGAATTGTTCCAGCTTCATTCATCGCAACCGCACTTCCAAATCCGTCACCAATAACCGCTGGAATCGAACTCAATACTTGTGGCACAACTTGCCATCCAACGCCAGCTGCGGGACTGACTGTCGGAATGCTCGGTTGAATATCAGAAGGTCGGCTGAGACTTTTTCCGCGATCGGCTGACCCATTCGCCCCGGCGTGGTTGGCAGCGAAGAAAAGCGACGTCGCGATTCCCCCGACCAAGCAGAAGGTGCGCAACGCAAAAGCGGACGGTGTCGTGTGGTTCATCATCTTCATTTTCCTACGGTGTCTAGCGAAGCAAGTTCAGGCAGCATTCTCATTGTTATAGGCAAGGCGCGCGGCTGGAATGGTCGCAGTTAGCAGCGTTTCCTGACCAAATGGAACAGTGCATATTTCAAGGGTACCACCGAGGGATTCGGCAGTTGCCGCCGCAAGTCCGATTGCAGCATTGGCACTATGGACATGGCGCATTCTCGCGCCGTCGAGGACATGCAAGCGGACAAGTCCGCCGTCTAGTCGTGCGCAAAGCGTGATTTCAGGTGCATCAGCGAAGCTTTCACCCTCCGCATTCGCCATTCCATACGCATCGATTGCACGCCGAAGCATTCCAAAGAGGATGACTCCAATTGGCCCTGCAGGCAGTCCACCGACAAAATGGTCGATTTCAAGTCGAATTCTGATGTCGGCACTCTCCGCACGGGGCATCAGCGATCGAACGACATCAAGAATCTCACCAGCGATCGATGGCATACCGCCATCCGCCACGCTCGGCATTCCAAAGAAATATGTCGGAGACTGTGTTGGTTGACCCTGACCAGAATCTTGATCAAGGTCTGCGCAAATTCCATCATCGAGTGACTCGCCGTTTGGGCCAATCTTCAGTTGTGCAGCCCAATTAGTGGTTCGAATCGTTTCTCGTCTCGAACCAATCTGTTTTCCACTACCTGTTTCTGGATTCTTCATAGCGCCTCCTTCATTTATGGAAGGATGCAGTTTGGTTCCGATATTGCAAGCGCAACGCCACAAAAATGTTACAAAAAATCAAGAATTCGCTAAATTTAAATAGGAAATCAGGCTGGAACTCGCGCGTCCATCGGAAGTGTCTCGATCGCATTTTGAACAATCGTGTCGGGATTGATCCCTTCAGCCTCTCCCTCGAAGTTAATAAGCATTCGATGTCGAAGCGCGGGAAGCGCGCACTTTTGGATGTCTTCGACCGCGACATGTCCACGCCCTGCGAGCAAGGCATAAACCTTGGCTCCTAAAGCGAGAGTTTGTGCAGCTCGCGGACTGGCGCCGAATCGCAGATATCGATTCGTCATCGGCGTGGCGAACTGGCCCTGCGGATGGGTCGAAAGGACGAGTCGTACGGCGTAGTCCTGAATATGCGGGGCGATTTTTACATGGCGCACCAATTTCTGATGCGCAAGAATCGCCGCGGCATCAAGCACGTGTTCGATCGCGGGTGTCTCGCCCGCAGTTGTTCGATTCAAGATTTCGGCGAGTTCTTCACGAGTCGAATATCCAACTTCTAATTTGAAAAAGAATCGATCGAGTTGCGCTTCGGGAAGGGGATAGGTTCCTTCCTGCTCAATCGGATTCTGGGTGGCCATGACGAGAAATGGCTTTTCTAAAATGTGAGTTGTTCCGCCGACGGTGACGCTGCGTTCTTGCATCGCTTCCAAGAGCGAAGACTGCGTCTTGGGAGTCGCGCGATTGATTTCGTCAGCGAGAAGAATCTGCGTGAAGACTGGACCCTTGCGAAATTGAAAGTCACGACCTCCATCGCGTTCGACAACGATGGTGGTTCCTGTGACGTCGGCAGGCATCAAGTCAGGGGTGAATTGAATGCGATTGAAATTGAGCGAGAGTGCCTGAGAGAGCGAGCGAACCAACAATGTCTTGCCCAAGCCAGGAACGCCTTCGAGCAGAGCGTGGCCATTGGCGAAGAGTGCGACGAGTACACCATCGACGACATCTTTATGCCCAACGACCGCCTTTTGGATTTCTCGACGCACGCGTGCGAAATCCTGCTGAAAGCGTGCGGCATGTTGTTCGATCGTGGCCGTTGGGGTTTCGCTCATCGCAGCATCGTAACGCCGCCACGCTTGGCGAATTCAACGCGGTATGCTTTCACCACTGTCAATCCGTTGGCGGTGCGTTTCAAGTTGGAGGAATGCGGTGTAATTCCGCAGCGATCGCGTCACCGTGAACGACGAGTGGAGAAGCCACTTTGCGTAAGCCGGGTCGACCACCTTGATCTGCTCGTCCCGTCCCTCGGTCCCTCCCTTTGGAGCCTGCGCGAAACAGGCCTTCCGCATTTCAAGGAAATCCATGTCCACTTCATTTTATTCCGCCGGCGCTCATGCGCTCGCCTTGTGTGTTGCATGGTCAATCTTTCCAACATCACAGGCGGCCGCCGCAATCATTGAGAGTTTCAATATTGGCGTTGGTGCGAATCTCGCGTCAATTCAAGTTGATCAGCAAGATGGCGATGGCTATCTCTTCAATGTTCGATGGGATGCGACCAATTACACCAGTTGGGATGCGCTTCTCGAGATCGACGCAGCGTTGCCGAGTTTCTCTTTGACGTACGACACGTATTCGTGGGGAATTTTTTTGACGGGGATTACCATTGACGGCGATGTCAACTTCGGCACAGGCGATCTTTGGCCGATTGAAAACTACTGGCATTTCTGGCTGCAGGACGCAGGCAATGGCAACTGGGATCAAGCCATGTTTGGTGCGACAGATCGAACGCTTTTCGATGGCGCATCTGATGCATGGGTCTTTGGGGGACCGAATGTTCCGCAGAGCATTCCAGCTCCTGGAGTATTCGCGATTATGCTTTTTTCAGTTGGAGTTTGTCCAAGACGCCGTCGATCAAGCCATATGAAAGCATCTCTGGCGCACTGAGCCACTTGTTGCGTTCGCAATCCTCGGCGATTCGTTCTTTGGTTTGTCCAGATTCAGTCGCATAGATCTGATAGATCTGATCACGCAGCCGAAGGATGTGACGAGCTTCGATTTCAAGATCGGTGGCTTGGCCTTCCAAAACGCCACCAAGCAGCGGCTGATGCATCAGATTTTCTGCATTTGGAAGTGCGAATCGCCGACCTTTCGTGCCGCAACATGCGATCACGCTGCCCATGCTGGCGGCTTGACCGATGATGTACGTCGCGACAGGGCATGGGACGAATCGCATCGTGTCGACGATTCCAAGGCCCGCAGTCACGCTGCCACCTGGGCTGTTGACGTAGAGCGAAATTTCCCCCTTGGGATTGTCGTTGGCTAAGAACAAGAGTTGCGCGACGATCAGGTTTGCCATCCCGTCGGAGACTTGCCCGCCGACGAAGACAATGCGATCGTTGAGAAGTCGCGAATAGATGTCGTATGCACGTTCGCCTCGGCCAGTTTTTTCAATCACGATTGGGATGATGCTCATATTTCAATCCTTAGAAAGAGATGGAGTTGGGATTCGATTCACGATCCGATCGATGAGGCCATAAGCCAACATTTCGGGCGCATTGAGCCAGAGATCACGGTCGCAGTCACGACCGATTTGTTCAACAGATTTTCCTGTCGCTTCTGCATACAGGACATTGCATTGTTCTTCGAGGCGCAACATTCGGCGCGCTTCGATTTCGAGGTCGGTCGCCTGACCTTCGATCGCATCGAAGTATCGACCTTGATGCATCAAGTTCCATGCGTGCGGCATTGCGAATCGCTGGCCTTTTGTTCCGCAGCATGCGATCACACTCATCATGCTCGGCGCAGAGCCGACGATATATGTCGCAACGGGATACGGCATCATGCGCATCGTGTCGATGATCGCAAGTCCGTCATTCACGCTGCCGCCTTGTCCATTGATATAGATGCTCACAGGCGCATCAGGTTTGTCATTGGCAAGAAAGAGCAATTGTGCAACAATCGAATTAGCCATTTCGGATTCGACCTCACCCGAGCAGAGCACAATGCGATCTGCGAGCAGGCGTGAAACAATGTCGAATTCACGCTCGGAATAACCCGAAGCGTCAATGACATGAGGCACCAGCAGAGGTTCTTCTTCCATCATGAGCATGGTTGTTCGCGCGGCAGCCACGAGGGGCAGTTATTTCTTGCTCTTGTCCGGGAAGGACGCAACTTCATCGACGAGACCGTACGCCTTTGCTTCGTGCGCATCGAAATATTTGTCACGTTCGCCGTCTTTGGCGACCTGCTCATATGGTTGCTTGCAGTGTCGTGCGATGATTTCATTCAGCAGTCGCTTGGCCTTGATGATCTGATCTGCTTGGATTTGAATGTCAGTGGTTTGTCCAGTGACGCCGCCGTATGGTTGGTGGATCATCACCTTCGCATGCGGAAGAATCGTGCGCTTGCCTGGATGTCCACAGCACAACAGAACTGCGCCGCCTGAATAGGCGCGACCGATACATGTCGTCGCAACTTCGCTGCTGATGAATTGCATCGTGTCATAAATCGCCAGAGTGTCATCAACAGATCCACCAGGACTGTTGATGTAAAAATTGATGTCTTGCCCCTTCTTCTGATTTTCCAGATAGAGCATCTGCATCAGTACACGCGCGCCCGATGCGTGATTGATTTCGCCAACCAAGAAAACCACGCGATTCTCCAAGAGGAGTTCGTCAATAGTCATCTCGCGTGTGCGCTGATAGTTGGTGGAAATGCGAGGGTCAATGGGCAGCCCTGCAGCGGAGAGAGTTTCACGGGAAGCGGTGCGTTCACCTAGAGCGCCCAAGCCGTACGGATCAGATGGAATCTGCATAAGGCGCGCAAGGATAGAGACAACTGACCAGATAGGGCGGATCGCAATCCCTCTTGTCTAGTATGGAGCGGTGAGTTCACGAGGACCAGACGCTGAGCACCGCATCGTGATCCTGCATGGGAAGGATTCTTTCCTGCGGGTCGAATGGTCTCGGCGACTTCGCAGTGCGCTCGAAACCAAGTTCGGCGGAGCTGACGAATTTACCTTTGATGGGGCGACGGCCTCGCTCGCGACCGTTTTGGACGAGTTGCGCTCCTATGGACTGATGTCGTCGCACAAATTGGTCATAGTCGATAATGCGGACGCCTTCTTTGGCTCTGAAGATCGACGCCGTGCCATGGAGCGATATGCAGAAGACCCTATGAAAGAAGCAACTTTGCTGCTTCGATCGCAGAATTGGCGCCCTGGCAACTTTGACAAACTTGTTTCAAAGGTTGGGATCATTTTGAAATGCGAATCTCCTGGCGACGCTGATGCCGCGCGTTGGTGTGTCGCTCGCAGCGAAAAACAGCATAAAATACTGATGGAATTGGATGCTTCGTCATTGTTGGTCGAACGCGTTGGAAGTGATCTTGCTCGCTTGGACTCCGAAATTGGCAAGTTGGCGGTTGGCGCGCTGGCATCAGGGCGCCAGCGAATCGACCGAACGACGGTCCTTGAACTCGTCGGCGCAAGTAGGGAGGAGCAGGCATGGGAGATTCAGGATGCCATTCTCAGCGGCAATCCAGGGCGTGCCGCAGCAAAATTGACTGAATTACTGCGGATTTCCAAGGCTCCTGAAGTCATGATCTCTTGGGCGGCGATCGATCTTGCGCGCAAAATCCACGGTGCTGCAGCGCTTGCGGCACAGGGCGTTTCCGATGGTCAGATCGCAAAAGAACTGCGTTTATGGGGGGAATCGACGGCGCCGATCTTGCGGGCGGCCAGAAAAATTGGGGTAAAAACCGCAGCATCGCTTATGCATCAATCGATTCATGTCGATTTCCAGATGAAGTCGGGCGGAGCGCCAGACCCAGAACGAGCCCTCGCAGGTCTCTGTGTTTTGCTGTCGGATTCACTCGGCAGCCGAGAAAGTTAGCGAAATCTAAAAAGTTTTTGGCCAATAACTCGACGTCTCGATGTCCTGTATGTCAATAAATAGCCAAAAAACACGGTTTGTGGCTTGTACGCTCGCTGAAGGATGGACATGCTCGGCTCTCGACCCTATAGTCCCCCCTTCAGGAATTGCCCAGAAATGGTCGATACTGAAAAACCTGAGTCGGTCCTCGTCAACGTGGCGGGGGTCTCCGATTTCAGGTGTCACAACAAGGTTCACCAATCGCGTCTCGTATCAAGAACGGTGAATTCAAAACAGGAGCACAGGAAATTATGACTCTTACTAAGTATGTTGGAATTCTCGCTAGTGGTCTCGCCCTTACCGGCGCGGCATCTGCGCAAGGAACTGACGCCATGAGCGAGATCGCTCAACTCAAGGCTGAAGTTGCAACT
>CAIXJC010000046.1 GCA_903919715.1 uncultured bacterium
AACAACGGCGTTTCACAGTTATCCAGCACAGCCAACTGGTTTCAACGACGACACGCTTCTTGGAAACATTGCGTGGTACAACGGCAATAATGGCGCATCAGGATCTTCTACTTATGGAACAAAAGCCGTGGGCGGCAAGTATGCCAACGCGCTTGGCTTGCATGACATGGCAGGCAATGTTTGGGAGTGGTGCCAGGATTGGTGGGGGCCTTATTCATCAGGAAGCGTGACCAACCCAACAGGACCCACGAATGGAACGTCCCGTTTGTTGCGCGGCGGCTACTGGGTCAGCAACTCCGACTACTGCCGCGCATCGCAGCGCAACTACTACGCGCCCGTCAACTTCATCGACTACGCCGTCGGGTTCCGTGTCGTGAGGACTCCGTAATTTCATCTACCCTTGCAGGCTCCGCCAAGCGGAGCCTGCTTCCATTTTCCATTTTCTCTGGGACGAGTCCGCGGCCTTCGCCGCGGAGGAGTTTTCCTTTTTACATCCCCAAACCTTGGCGTCCGCCATGGTTTGGTGGCTACGAAGGCTGCGGGCTGCAGGGCTGTTTCACCCACGGGCTGTGGAATTTTTTTGAAATCAAATGATTACGACTCTTCGGCGGCTTCGTCTTCAGAAAACTGAACATCTTCGGATTCGGCAAACTCACCAGTTAAAAACAGTGAGACGCATCGAATGATGAACCAAGCGCCAATTGCGTGCCTTAAAAGAAACGCCGTAAAAAAAGCGCCACGCAAATTTGCGTGGCGCTTGGATTTCAAACTAGTGCACTTCAGATCGTTGGCTTCAATCAGGCTCCGACGCGCATTCGAACAAATGCCTTGATCGTCACGCCCTTTGGAAGCAACTCGCGGATGCTCTTCTTGTCATCCTTCACATACTTCTGTCCCATCAAAGTGGTCTCTTCGAAATACTTGCGAAGCTTTCCTTCAGCCATTTTCTCTGCAATTTGCGGTGGCTTGCCCGATGCTTCGGCTTCCTTCTTGGCTTCTTCTCGCTTGGTGGCGATGAGCTCGGCTGGCAGGCCGGTTTCGTCGACCGAGAGGGGAGTTGGAACGACTGCAGCGATGTGCTGGCAGATTCCCGTTGCTAAATCTTCTGGCATATCGCCTTCGAATTGCAAGAGGACGCCAAGCTTGCCGTCGTGATGGAGATACATACCGAATGCTCCGCCATCGAGGCGTGTTCCGCGAGCAAACGAAATGTTCTCGCCCGTCTTGATACGGGTCGTGTCCAGTCGTGCCGTCATAGCAGGGGTCATCGCAACGGCTCCAGCAGCCGTACCAACCGCCATCGTCGCCAATTCCTTGGCAAGTGCGCGGAACTCTTCGTTCTTCGCTGTGAAATCGGTTTCAGCGCGGACTTCGATGATCGCAGCCTTTGCTGGTTGGATCACGATTGCAATGCAACCTTCGCCAGCGGCTCGATCAGTGCGAGTGTCCATCTTGCCCTTGAGGCGTTCACGAAGCAGAGCTTCAGCTTTCGCAAGATCTCCGCCTGATTCGACCAACGCGCTTCGGCAATCGCCGAAACCGAGTCCTGTCGAATTGCGAAGTGCCATGACCACCTTAGCGTCAATGTTTACAGTTTCCATGATGTTCTCCTAAGTACAGATGTATGACAGAAATCAGGCAGGATCCGTTGCGGTTGGTGCTGATGGTGCTGCGCCTGCAGATTCCATCGGTGCTCCGTCGGTGAGTCCGCCGCCTACTTCATCAACACGGAATCGACTTCGAACGCTGCGTCGTCGTGGTGATGGAGCATCAGATGAGTCGGTTGGACCTTCGGCTGCGCCTGACGGAGCAGATGTCTGTCGCTGAGTTTTGCCGTCCTGCACGGATGCGGTGAGTTCGCGAATGATCAAGTCGATCGATCGCATCGAGTCGTCATTTCCTGGGATTGGAATGTCCGAGAAATCAGGATCACCATCGGTGTCGATCAAGCAAATCGTCGGGATTCCAAGGTTTTTTGCCTCGCGCACAGCGTTCATCTCGCGGTTGACGTCGACGACGACGAGCGCAGATGGAAGCTTGGTCATTGATCGCACACCGTTGAGATTGCGAAAGATCTTCTTTCGTTCGCGGGTCAACTGTGATTCCATCTTCTTGGAATAACTCTTCATGCCGCCGCCTTCGACGAGTGCTTCAAGTTCCTCAAGGCGCTTCAGTCGATCACGTACTGTGCGGAAGTTGGTGAGCAGTCCACCGAGCCATCGTTCGGTGATGTATGGCATCTGGCAAGCGGTGCAGTGCGTTTCAATCGCACTGCGTGCTTGACGCTTGGTGCCGACGAAGAGCACATCTTTGCCTTCGCTGACAGTCTTGGAGATGAATTTCTTCGCAAGCAGGAGACCCTTGATGGTCTCGCGGATGTCGATGATGTGAATTTGATTCTTGACGCCCTGAATGTAAGGGGCCATCTTTGGATTCCAATTCGATCGGCGTTGGCCGAAGTGGATACCTGCTTCAATAAGTTCGTTGACAAGTGACATAGAGAGAATCCTTTTCGAAACGACCTCCAAGGCGGGCTCGGTGAGGAGCATGACTGGAAGCAGCGACACCCGAACGTTCAGCCGGTGGAAGCCTTGCGGCGCAGCACGCTCGATAGGGCGCTTGTGCGGGGGGGGGGAGAAACGAATGAAGCCCCAAACTCACCGAAGCCTGGGACCTTTGCCACTTCCTCCGAACACAAATTCGGCGGGAAATAGCGGATGGGCAATGTATCACGACCGACTTCTCCCTGCAACCTATTATCCGCCCCCATGCTGGACAAGGTTTTTAAGGCGTATGACGTGCGGGCAACATATCCATCGCCACTCGATGAGGCCATTGCGTGGAAGATTGGATACGGATGCGCACGTTGGTTGACCGAACGTGCTGCCAAGGACGGTGTTGACCATCCCAAGATGCGGCACATCGTCGTTGGTCGCGACATGCGCAAGAGTTCGCCGTCATTGGCGAACGCACTCAAACGCGGCATTCGCGATTTCGGTGCGCACGTGATCGATGTTGGAATGGTCGACACGCCGATGACATATTTCGCGATCAACCATTTCAATTGTGCTGGTGGAATTGAAGTGACTGCGAGTCATAATCCAGCGCAGTACAACGGATTCAAAGTCAGTCGAATTCATGCGAAGCCTGTTGGAACGGGAAGTGGACTCGAGGTGATTCGTGAATACGCCAAGGAATGCGAAGAAGGAAAGGCCGAGCCTCGCGCAGGTCGCGAAGAACAAGTCGATCTCTGGAGCGCATATCGCGATCATCTGCTGCGCTTGTTGCATCCATCTGTTCTCGAAGGCTCGTGTCGATTGCGCGTTGCGATTGATGCAAGCAACGGAATGGCTGGAACGATGGCGCCCAAAGTGCTCGATGGGGTTGCAGGCTTCGAGATTCAAGCAATCAACTTTGACAATAGCTCAGGCGAATTTGTGCATGATCCCAACCCACTCGTCGAGGCAAATCTCGCTTCAGTTCGAGCCGCGGTGATCGCGGGCAAGATGGACTTTGGAGTCTGCTTCGACGGCGATGCCGATCGCTGCGTGATTGTTGATGAATGCGCAACGCCGATTGGTTGCGATCTTCTGCTCGCAGCTCTTGCAGGAGAAGCGCTCAAGTCCGCGCCAGGCGCAGCGGTGGTATATGACCTTCGATCATCTCGCAGCGTTCGCGAAGCAATCACCGAAGCGGGTGGAGTGCCAATTGAGAGTCGAGTCGGCCACGTCTTTATGAAGGCGCGATTGGCAGAGACTCGTGCGCCAATTGGTGGAGAACTTTCTGGACACTTTTATTTCGCTGACATGTTTAATGCGGACAGTGGCATTCGCGCATTCCTCGCCGTTGCAAGTTTGCTCGCTGCGAAAAAGTTGCCGCTTTCCAAGATCATCGCGCCATTTCAGCGGTATCAACAATCTGGCGAAATCAATTTTCAGAACGAGGACAAGCTGGGGGCGCTCGCCGCACTTCGCGCTGCATATCCGGCGGGCAAAGTGACTGAGTTGGATGGATTGAGCCTTGATGCGGGTGAGTGGTGGTGCAATGTTCGACTCAGCAACACGGAACCATTGTTAAGGCTGAATCTTGAATCGCGAGATCGAGCAACGGTTGATCGACAAGTTGCGGCGCTGACGTCGATCTTGGGCAAACGAGTCGATCACTAGTTTGCGCTGGTTGCATGCGTGATCGAGACGAACCGAGACAGAATTTGGACGAGATGGACGGTTCAGTGCGAGAGCCGTTGAAAAGTCCTATCAGGTCTCAGACAGTCCTCGGCGAGCGACACGATCTGGTTTCGGCGGGACTTTTCAAAGGCTCACACGGTTTGTTCGATCACAAGATTTGCGCGTGCCGCCACTCTTCTGGCTTGCTATTCTTGGACCCGAATGCAACACACTGAAACCGATACCGCACACGTCGTTCTGGAATCACTCTCCGAGGGGCGGATGACCATTTCGATTCCCAAGACGAATTATTCATTGGACTTCGTCGATGCGAATCTTGCCGCGCGTCCGAAACTCGCCACCAAGATCGGTCGTCACATCAATGGTGTCATTCATGTCTCTGCGCTCAAGATGAATCGAGCAACGGGAGGAGGGGTGTTTATCGAACCCGTCCAAGGCCATCCACGCAGCGTTCAAGGGCGCGTTCTGGCGACCGATACGGTGAACAATAAAATTCTTGCCCATGTGGTGATTCCAATGTGGATCACGGTTCCTGCAGGCCAAGCCGCCGCGGATTTTTCAACGGGCGAGCTGTTGAACTTTTATGTTCAAAGCGGATCGTCGTTCGCTTCGGCTGTCAGTGCAACTGACTAAATTACGGCGAAGTAGAGACGGCGCTCAAGACACGCTTGCGCGTTCCTGGCCCGTCATACACGGCGATTTCGCCAGCGCCGATTCGGTCGACACCAACACGAACTAATTGAGATCCTGTTCCGCTTCGCACGCTGATCGCACCACCATCAGCGTCGCTCGCTGCGCCAGCGATGATCACTGCTTTTCCATCTGGCTTTGCAAGATTCAATAGACCACCGTTGACTGAGGATCCCAATCCGGCGACGCGAGCGCCGCCTTGGAGAAATGCGATCATTCCTGCGTCATTGTTGCCGGCTTCGAAAACTGCGAGCGGTTGATGCTGTGAACCAAAGAGCGTGATTCGTGCGCCAGAATCGGAGTGCGCCATCGCAGAGATTGCTTCGGACCCATCGACTGCGAAGAGCGTCAGCGTTCCGCCAGTTGTGTCGGAAGTTGATTCGAGAACGGCCGCACGTGATCCGCCGCGGTTTGCGCAAGCGACCGAGCCTCCTCCAGAGAAGGCGACCATTTGTGCAGCAACATTTCCGTCTGCTTGCGAAACGCGAACGATGCCACCATCGCCATCGGATGCTCCCATCGCAACAAGTTCTTTGCCGTCGGCAGTTCTCACGCTCATTCCAGTCGAAGATCCAGCCATCGTCGCAACGATTCGTGGATGACTTTGACCGTCGGCGATCACCATTGCAGGACCAGTGCCTTCTGCGCGCAAGAGTGCAGATCCACTTCCATCAGGCATCACCGCTTCGACGCGTCCGCCCTGAGCCGTTGCATAGAGACCTGCAACTCCCTTGCCTTCAGTATTCCAAATGGCAAGATCGCCGCCGTCATTGTTCGCTCCAAATCGCAGAACATTTGTTCCGTTGTTTCCCCAGACGTCAATTTGTCCGCCGTTCTGTCCGATTCCAGCAAGCAACACGATCTTGTCGTTCTGATCAACGACTTCGAAGCGGCGCGCGCGAATCACGTCGGGCGTTCGAGCTGACTGAGTTGCGGCGACTCCGGCAAGTGCGATCAATGCAACGCCCGCAGTCACTGCGAGTGTTTTCCATCGTCGCGCTCGAAGATCAGCATGCTTCAATTCTGCGAGGGATGCCTCGAGTCGTTCCATGCGCTGCGAAAGTGTTTCATCGATGATGGGATTGTTATTCATTGCGGAGTTGTTCCTTCTGATTGTTAGGATACGAAGATGGCAAAAGTTCGCACCCGCAAGTCACCCACGAAGCAACGAGTTGAGAAGCCAGCGGTAACGGTCTCTGGAACGCTTGGGCTCGCCCTCTTTGGAACCAAGTTCATGGGGCGCGCCCATTCGATTGCATGGGCGAATGCGCCGAAATTCTTCGACTTGCCGCTCGAAGTGAAGATGGCGTGGACGGCTGGGCGGGATGCCTCTGAAACCCATGAGTTTGGCCGGACATGGGGATGGAACGGATCGACCATTGATTGGCGTGAAACGCTGACGGATCCGACCGTTCAGTTGGTGGATGTCGCCACGCCAAATCATGTGCACCGCGAGATGGCGATCGCAGCGCTCGAGGCAGGTCGCCATGTGACTTGCGAAAAACCATTGGCTGGAACGCTCGCGGACGCACGCGAGATGCGCAATGCCGCTCGCAAAGCTGCGAAGAACGGGGTCAAGACGTTCGTCTGGTTCAACTATCGACGTGCGCCTGCTGTCGCGCTCGCGCATCGACTGGTCAAGGAAGGTCGTATCGGTCGCATTTTTCATGTGCGTGCGGCATACCTTCAAGATTGGGGCGGACCTGCAACGCCACTCGTCTGGCGATTTCAATCGGCACAGGCGGGCTCTGGTGCGCATGGCGATTTGAATGCCCACATCATTGACATGGCGCGATTTATTACTGGCGAAGAGATCTCACAAGTTGCGGGTGCGATCGAAGAGACATTTATCAAGGAGCGACAGATCGTCGTGGACGAAGCCGCCGCACTGACGGGTCGCACTCGCGGAGCGAAATCGAAGAAGATGGGAAAATCAACGGTCGATGACTGCGTGCTTTTTCTCGCTCACATGTCGGGTGGCGCAGTTGCATCCTTCGAGGCGACGCGTTTGGCGACGGGGAATAAGAATCGAAATTGCATCGAAATCAATGGCGAAAAGGGCTCGATTCGATTCAACTTTGAACGGATGAACGAGCTCGAATTCTGGGATGACACTCGCCCAGATGCAATCAAAGGCTGGACGAACATTCTCTGCACAGAAAGTGTGCACCCGTATGTCAAACACTATTGGCCCCCAGGGCATCTTGTTGGATACGAGCACGGATTCGTCAGTCACGCAGCGGACATCGTTCGAGTTCTTGCAGGTCAGTCCGCGGAAGTTCCGCTTCCAGATTTCGAAGATGCATGGAAGACGCAGTGCGTGCTGGAGGCTGTGATTCAAAGTGCGCGTCGCCGCCGTCCGATCGCCGTTTCGGAGATTGACTGAATCATGGGGATTCGTTTGCGTGATCATTCTGTTTCACTCGTCTCGACGCTTCGTGCGACCGAACGCGATGCATTGGCTGCACTCATTTCGCTGCAGCGAAACGATGGTCACTTTTGCGCAGAGTTGGAAGGCGATTCGATATTGCAGTCTGAATACTTGTTGATGAAGTGGGGGCTCGGTCGGGAAAGGGAGCCGCTGGCCGATGGTCGCGCCGGTGATGACGTCCTTGGAAAGATCACGGCACACTTGCGAAGTCAGCAGCGATCCGATGGAAGCTGGGGGCAGTATCCAAATTCTCCTCCGGATTTATCGGCGTCTGTGAAGGCTTATTTCGCGCTGAAATTAGGAGGCGATGATGCGAGTGCGCCCCACATGCTTCGCGGGGCAGAATGCATTCGCTCGATGGGTGGTGCTGAACACTGCAATTCGTTTTCCAACTTCTATCTCGCTGCGCTGGGCCAAATTCCATGGTCGGCTGTACCCACGATTCCGCCAGAAATTGTCTGGCTACCACGTTGGTGCTTCTTTCATCTCAGCAAGGTGAGCGCATGGAGCCGAGTGATGATCCTTCCGCTGTCGATCGTCAGCGTGCTGCGTCCGACGCGCACGCTTGATGCATCGCAAGGAATCGACGAACTCTTTCTGGATCAAGGTGAACGCGGGCGGCTCTATCAACGCGCGGATGGATCACGCATCTGGCGCACCGTATTTGGAATCGTGGACGGAGCGTTGAAGTTGATTGAACGATGTGGCGGCAGTCCAATGCGAGAGCGTGCGATTGCCGATGCGTTCTCGTGGATGATGCGCAGAGCAAGCCAAGATCAGCCTGCGCCAACAAGCGGGCTTGGTGCGATTTTCCCGTCGATGGTCTATATCCAGATTGTGATGAAGGCTCTTGGAATCGAACGCGACGATTCCCGCGTGGTGCGCGCCGAGTCCGATCTTGATGCATTCTTTATCGAAGAGAATGGAATGATTCGCATTCAGCCTTGCTTTTCGCCAGTCTGGGACACAGGGATTGCGCTCTATGCGATGAACGATTGCGGACTCGATGCGCATACTGCCTGCGCCGCACGCGCGGCTTCGTGGCTCGTTCGAAAAGAGTGCGTGTTTCGTGGGGATTGGGCGGATAATTGTGAGCCAAACACTCCTGCGGGAGGTTGGTGTTTCGAATACGAAAACAGTTGGTATCCCGACACCGACGATACGGCGATGGTTGCGATGGCTCTGCTTCGTACTGGCGGTGCGGCGGCAAAGGCGGCGGCCGTGCGTGGGATCGATTGGATTCTTGCGATGCAGAACGATGATGGAGGATGGGCTGCCTTCGACCGAACTCGTGATCGTCCGATTCTCGAATGCGTTCCATTTGCCGATCACAATGCGATGCAAGATCCTTCGTGTCCTGACATCACTGGGCGCGTGCTCGAATGTCTTTCGTGGCATGGGATGCGCGTCGGGCATCCGGCGATTGATCGCGCAATTCTGTACATCAAGTCAAAGCAGGAAGCCGAAGGTTGTTTCTTCGGCCGTTGGGGAGTGAATTATATTTATGGCACGTGGCAGTCGGTCATCGGTCCAATTCGCTGCGGTGTTTCGCGCGATGAACCGTGGATCATGCAAGCGGGCGAATGGATTCGTTCGATTCAGCAGGAGGGTGGTGCATTTGGAGAGAGTGCTGCGTCATATGTCGATCCAACGCTGAAGGGGAAGGGTCCGCCCACCGCATCTCAAACGGCATGGGCTGCAATGATTCTGCAAGAAGTCTTCGGTGCGCATGATGCAGGGCTCGAACGGGCACTCGGTTGGTTGGCACGCACTCAATTGACCTCTGCGGATGCGGCCGACAAATCGCGCAATCCTGACGGCGATCCCGCGGGTTCATGGTGTGAGACAGAATTCACAGGGACTGGATTTCCGCGTGTTTTCTATCTGCGTTATCACCTCTATCGACTCTATTTCCCGCTGATGGCGATTGGGCGCTTTATGCAGGCTCGTACTGTTGTCAGTTCTGTGGAGCACGATGGCGCTTCTCAGAACGGTGCCGCGGACTCGTATGCAAGAATCTCTCCAGTTGTGGGATGAGTGAAAGCAAGTTGATCTGCATGCAGACAGAGCCGTGGCGAGAGGGCGCGAATCTCAGCCGATGCATACAGATCATCGCCGAGAATTGGATGGCCGATCGTCAAGAGATGAAGCCGCAGTTGGTGAGATCGTCCAGTCTTGGGATGGAGTTGTAAGCGTGCGCAGAGTGGTGTTTTCAAACGCTCGATGACTTCATACATCGTGACACTCGCTCTCCCATGAACGTGATCGATTTTCTGTCGGGGTGATCGATCAAAGTCTTTTGCGATCGGCAGATCGATCGTTCCCGTGTCGTTCATTGGATGTCCACCGACGAGTGCCGTGTATCGCTTGCTCACTGTTCGCGCTTCGAATTGCATGGAGAGCGCGCGGTGGGTCTCCGCATCACGAGCCATCACCATCAGACCGCTCGTATCGCGATCGAGTCGATGAACGATGCGCGCTCCGGCGATATCAGCGGCGACTCGTACGGCGATGCAGTCCGCTTTTTCGGGGCCAATTCCTGGGACAGACAAGAATCCGCACGACTTGTTGATGACGATCAACTGCGAATCGAGATGTACGATCACATACCCGCGTTCTACACTCATCTGCTCGTCTTTCTTCAGTTCATCTTCCATTGCACCCATTGTCGCCAATGATCCAACTCTCTGCCGTCGTTTTTCTCTCATTCTTCCTTGGCCAAACTCCTCCTGCGGTGGAACCGCCAGCAACAGAGGATCCTGCGGTTTGGATGGCCGCCGAACGATCGCAATTGACGGGGCAAACCCAATTGACCTTTCCGGATCGATTCAACAAAGCTGGGGAAGCGTATTTTTCTCCAGACGGGCGAAAAATTATTTTTCAAGCCGTCGATCATCCTGCAGAGGGTGTGGCTGCCGACGAGTTTTATTCGATGTATGTCGCCGACCTTGGAGTGGATGCCAATGGCAGGTCGGTCCTGACAAATGTCCGTCGCATCAGTCCGCCGCATTCTGCCAACACCTGCGGTTGGTTTGCCCCAGCGCGCGGGAACGTCATCGTTTGCGGGTCAACGCTGGTTGCTCCGCAGTCACATGATGCACCTGGATATCAACGAGCCACCGGTCGTTACAAGTGGCAGTTTCCGCCAGAGATGCGCGTCGTTGAAATCAATCTTTATCACTCCGACGATATCGCTTCGGGCAAGGCCGAGCCCAAAGTCCTCGCAGGTGATGGAACTGCGTACACGGCGGAATGCACCACAACGCACGATGGAAATAATCTTCTGTATTGCACGCTTGCGACTGGTCAAGGTGACATCGTTGTGAAGAATCTCACGAGTGGTGTCGTCACGCCGCTTGTTCAAGTTCCTGGATATGACGGCGGTCCATTTTTCTCTGCCGATGAGAAGCGCATTTGCTATCGCTCTGATCGCAAGGGGGACAGTTTGTTACAGGTCTATATCAGTGACGTCGTTCGTGACGCAGATGGCGCAATCACTGGAACGACAAATGAGCGGCAAATGACGGCGAATGAGCATGTGAATTGGGCTCCATACTGGCATCCAGATGGAACTCGACTCGTGTATGCATCGAGCGAAGTAGGCCATTCCAATTACGAGATTTTTTCGGCCACTGTGCCGCACGATGGCACGGCGGATGCGCCGCGGCGCGAGCGCGTGACTCAGGCACAAGGTGCGGATGTCTTGCCCGTCTTTGATGCGACAGGTCGCCGAATGATGTGGACGAGTCAGCGTGGCGCGGGGCGGACGAGTCAGTTGTGGATCGCCGATGTTGTTTCTTCGCCAGCACCACAATCAGTCCCTGCATCAGTTCCTGCATCAGCAGGGAAGACCCAATGAGCGTCTTCGACGATCGTCGATATCTCATCCCTTTTCGCAGTCAACTTCTTCCGCAACTTTTTACCGACACTTTGATTATTGGTGGGGGCGTTGCAGGAATGCGTGCCGCACTTGAAGCCTCACTCCACGGAGATGTATTCGTATTAGCGAAAGGTCCGATGGATCTTTCAAACACGCAGTGGGCGCAGGGGGGGATCGCAGCAGCGCTCGATCAAGATGATTCGACGGAGGCGCATTTTCGTGACACGATGACGGCGGGCGTTGGACTCTGCGAAGCGGCTGCCGTTCGCACGCTTGTTGAAGAAGGACCTGGCGAAATCGAATGGCTTATTCAATCTGGAATGCGATTTGATCGGGGACAGCAAGGAAAGGTGTCGCTGGGTTTGGAAGGTGGTCACGGTCATGCGCGCATCGTGCACACCGACGGCGATATGACTGGCCGAGAATTGATGCGAGCGCTTTGCGCACTCGTCGAAAAGGCGCCTGGAATCCGCGTGTTTGATCGTTGTTTCGCCATTGATCTTTGTACAGATTCCTCCGGTCGTGTTGCGGGAGCAATCACATGGCATCCGAAGTTTGGGCTTCAGGTGATTTGGGCTCGTGCCACGATCTTGGCCGCAGGTGGGGCAGGTCAGGTGTTTCGAGAGACTTCAAATCCGCGTGTTGCAACTGGAGATGCGATCGCGATGGCATGGCGTGCTGGTGCGGTGATACGCGATGTTGAGTTCATGCAGTTTCATCCCACGACTCTTTACATTGCAGGAGCGCCTCGGCACTTGATCAGTGAAGCAGTGCGCGGCGAGGGAGCGATCCTCGTTGATCGCACTGGCGCACGCATCATGGTTGGGCGTCATCCCCAGGAAGATCTCGCACCACGCGATGTGGTCACGCGGGGAATCGTCGAACATTTGGCGATCTCTGGAGACTCTCATGCGTTCCTCGATGCTCGGTGCCTTGGAAGTGCGGGCTTTGCAAAACGTTTTCCAGGACTCGCCGAGATGCTCGCTGGATACGGAATCGACGGCGGCGCTGATCTGATTCCCATTCATCCTGCTGCGCATTACACGGTTGGTGGAGTTCAAACGGATGTTGACGGCCGAACCAATCTGCCAGGCTTGTACGCATGTGGCGAGGTTGCGTCCAACGGCGTGCATGGTGCGAATCGACTCGCAAGCAACAGCCTTCTGGAAGGATTGGTGTTCGGTCGCCGCACCGTCGTTGCTGCGATTCAGGATTCGCTTCCCGATCCTGTTCCGATGCAGTGGGAGAGTCGAGTTCGCACCTCGGTCGCTGGCGAATTGGATCTTGCGGACGTTCGGTCGAGTTTGCGAAGCGCAATGTGGCGCAATGTCGGAATCGTGCGCGATGGTGCGAAGATGCGCGATTGTCTGGATATGTTTTCGTTCTGGGGTCGATACGCGCTTGGGTCAGTCTTGGAAACTCCAGATGGTTGGGAGACTCAAAATATGTTGACCGTCGGTCACTTGATGACTCGCGCTGCGGCGGAGCGCAGAGAAACACGAGGTTCTCACGTGCGAAGCGATTGGCCCGACGAGGATCCAGGTGGAGCATTTCATATCAGTTGGAAATTGGGAGAAAATTCCCCGAGACGAACAATGGTCAGCGGCGAGGTTCGAAATAAGTCATGACGGCGGAGGGTCAAGTGATTGCGTCGTTGACCCTCATGATTGCCCTCTTTGGGTTGGGATGTGGTCCGACTCAAACTGTTCATGTCAAACGTGGCGCGGGAATGTTGGGACTCGAAGGGGAGGTCGGACAAGAGACTGTTCTGGAAGATGGTTCACACGTTGTTGTGGTCAACGAGTTGCCGTCGGAGAAAAGTGCCACGGATCAAGCAGTTGCCGACAAGCGGGCAACAAAGTCCAAGCGTTCTGCGCCTCTCTATACAGCGCCTCCCTACAGTCTTGGAGGTTTGCCTGTTCCGCCCGCACCAAAGCCGGAAGCTCCCAAAGAATTGAAACTGCGAGAAGTGGAACGCGATGGCTCAATCACATTGCGCGCGGCGATGCCAGAGCATGTCATGGCTCATCTTGTCGAAGCTGTTAAGAATCACGAGTATGGCCCGTTCTATTCGCAGATGCTGTCGGACGAGGCTCACCAAGCGTATGAGCGCGCGGGAGGTGAGGCGGTCTTCAAAGAGTGGGCCGAGAAAAATCGGAAAGATCTCCTGACGTTTCTCAATCGAATGGGAGCCAATTGGAATGGAGCAGAAGTGTTGACCGAACGGGTGACTGCACTTCGGATGCGCTATCGATTGGATCGGCGCAACCTTCCTGATATTCGCTTTGAAGTCGTCGAAATCATCAATGAGCACGGTGGCGTGCGTCTCGCACTGATTCGCTGAAACTTCAGTCGTCGATTATTCAAACGAACCGCGGTCGAGCAGGTCAAAGTTGTACAGAGACCGAATCTGCTTTGGAGAAAGCTGGCCGAGTTGCTCGAAGAGTTTGAGCGCTCGCTTAGGCTTCTTGATTCCCAAACGACCGAGCAGTTGGAACTTCTTTTCCAATATCTCCGGCAGATTTGCCGTCGTGTTGCGAGCATGGCCAGAGGGGTACATCACGAGACCGCTCTCGAGTTTCTTCCCGTCTTTCATTTCAATCGCAATCGAGGTTGGAATGCCGTCTGGATATCGGCGGTCATACTCCGCTCCACCATGTTCGAAGACAATCTTGGTCATCAAGTCGCGCGTTCGAATGTCATGGATGGCCTCAGCAGAATAATCATGAGGGCCGAGCATGATTTCCTTCCACCAATCATCGCTCGTGGCGGGCATCGAGTCTCCAGCGGAGATCTCATGTGTTTCGATCGCCTTACGAAGCAGCGTTGACACGATGTAGAGCATCGAGTGATCAGCTGATTGGCGTGTCTTTGGATCTCGCTTCGCAGGGTCGCCGATGATTGAAAATGCAGGTTCGTATGCGCGAATTCGAATCGCTGTGATATCAGCGCTGCGGTTGAGCAGTTCTGGATTTGCGACAATGATGTCGATCAAACCCTGAAGAGCGCCTGCGGACTGGTGCTCATAGAGACCGAGTTTGAAGTGCATTCCCATCACGGCGAAGTCGTCCCCGACAAATCCCAAGACGAGATCGAATGGGCTGTCGCCCTTGGTCTTCTCGAATTGTCGGAACATGCTTTCTGGGTTGCGGAAAATGTCGCGAGGACCCATAAAACCGCGCATCGAGCGCTGCATGGAAAGGACGGCAACTTCCGCGCTGATTGCGGCTGATGCACCCTTGGAATCCGACAATTGCTTTCCCGCACGGATCGCTCGCCATGGAATGTAATGGGCGACGACCATACCGATTGCGCTTTCGATTTCTTCAGCTGTCGCGCCAAGCATTGCGCCATAAACCGCAGCACTCGCAATGGCGCCGTGTACGACGTGATCGATCTTGTAAGTCTTGAGACTGAAAACTTCAGCAAGGCGACCGCGAATCTCGTCGATTGCAATCATCCCGCGCAAAGTCATCGCACCGTCGAGACCTGCGATGTTCGCAGCTGCAACAGCAACGGGATAAAAATCATTGTGCCCGAATTCACCAGCAGTATGACCGAGCGAAGGATTGAAACCAAAGTTCGTTCCATTGGAATCCCATTCACGAACGGCCGAACAATTCGCAACGACTGCTTTTTCAGGGGCGACGGTCTTGTTAGAACCAAAGACACGTGCGCCAGATTTCTTGCGCGGATATCCAAGCGCTTCTTCACGCAAGAGGCGTGGCGCATTCGTCCCAAGCGCAAGCGCCGAAGCGCCACAGAGCACGCTGTCGGTGTGAAAGAGGATCGTTCGTGCCTGAACAGCTGCTCCAGGATCGCCGCTTTGCATGAAGTCGATTGCGTATTGGCCGATGCCGAGTGCTTGATTGGTATTGCGTGGAAGTGTTGTTGCGCTCATGGTGTCCTCGCTCTGTAAGGTTGTAGATGTTGAGCGCAGAAGTCTACAGAGAGAGTCGCCGTCAAGCCTGCTCGAGAAGCGCTTCGTACAGTTCGATAATTCCCTTGCCCTGAGTCGCAACTGTTTCATAGATCTTTCGTCCGGCAGCAACATCAAGCAGTTCGCGCACCAATTGCGCTTCACCAGCATGATCCGCCTTATTTGCCACGAAAAGATCTGCGATTTCCAAGATGCCAGCCTTGTCCATTTGGACGCTGTCACCCATGCCAGGCACGGTGACGACTGCAGTTCGGTCCACATGATGTCGAATGGCTACGTCGTTCTGTCCAGCGCCGACTGTTTCAATGATCAACATCTCATATCCCGCGGCTCCGACGAGTCCGACAAGTTGATCGAGCGAACGGTAGTCCTCGCCGACGATCGCAAGGCTGCGATAAAAAACCTTTTCGTCAACAGCGTTGAAATCGACTCGCAGTCGATCTCCCAAGAGCGCTCCACCAGTGATCGGGCTCATCGGATCAAATGCGATGACGGCAATTCGGTGATTGCGCCGAACTGCTTCGGCAGCCATCGCCGCAACCAGTGTGCTCTTCCCCGCACCAGGAGCGCCGGTGATTCCAACGACTCGCTTGGGACGTTTCAGCGGCGTGTTGGGAGGAAGCTTGCCCTCGTTCGCCATCGACATCAAACGCGCAAGTTTCGCGGTTGCATTCGAGTCACTCGGCAGCGGGGCATACGCCTTGACGCACTCACGCACACTGTCGACGATTTGATCCATGCTCGTGCCTGTGTGATAAATGCGCGCAACGCCTTTCTTGAGCAGCGTTGGAACATCTTCTTGAGGAATGATTCCTCCGACATTCACGGCGATATCCCCACGGCCCATGATCCGAAGTTCATCGATCAATTTCGGGACGAGCACTAAGTGCGAGTTGCTCATCATCGACGCTGCGACGCAGTCGACATCTTCATCGCGTGCCCCGATTGCCAAACCCCGCGGCGTCTGCCAAAGGCCGGAATAAATCACATGTATTCCACTATCTCGCATGATCCGCGCAATCAATTTGACGCCACGGTCGTGGCCATCGAGCCCCATCTTTCCAAGTAAGACTCGTGGCCGATGTGGAAGGTCAGAGCAGCGATCTCGCTTCTCGATTGCAGTCGTTGGATCAGTTAAACTGCGTGGCATCAGGCTCCTCGATGGGAAGAATCTTGCGAATCAGGGGTGGCATCTTTGCCAGATTCGATGGGAGTTTCCTCGGTCACTTCTTCTACGGGTTTCCACTTCGTTCCGTCGGTATTCCAAGCCCCAGGATCGAATCGATTGGCAATTCGCCCAACAATCAAGTGGGCATTTTCCATCATGTAGTCGTCGATTTTTACGCGCTCGCCACCGGTTCCATGAACCGTCGCAATCGACTTGCTCATCCAGCGGGACATGTCGATCGATTGGATCTGATTGGCGTCCAATTGAAGTGTGTCGGTGGTGAGTGTTCCATTGCCGTCCAATTCGAGCCTCTGTCGTCGGAGTTTTACGATTGCCCAGAGACACCACGGCGTTCCAAGAACTCCGCACCCGATGACATAGACCCAGAGTTGCAGCGGCCTGTCGTATGTGGGGATCGTCGCAGGGATTCCATCCTTGAAACTTTCCTTCGTGGCCTTTGCCGCTTGGTATTCAGCAATTTCATCCGTCGTCAGCGGAGCAGCATCGGACTTCTTCTGAAGTCGCTCGAATGTCTCCGTGCTTGCGTTGTATTGGGCAAACTTTTTCTCGCTTTCTGGGATTCGAACCCAGTAGTCAAATGCGCCCCAGAATCCCAGAGCAAGAGAAAGAATGGCGTATGCCAATAGCCACCAGATTCGTTTCGGTCGGACCTTGGAGATGACAGCCATCAATGGATTCTAGCGAATTCTATTTGTGCCGAGCATCTTGGGGAGTATCTTTCGACGATGAGATATCGACCGTTTCGTCCCGTCCTAGTCGTTGCACTCGCTGCGATTGCAGGCAGTGTCATGGTGCAGTCTTCGGCGCAAGCAGTGTGTACTGGCGACATCAATGGGGACTTCATTATTGACGCTGCCGACCTCTCGGCTCTCTTGTCCAATTGGGGGGGATCCGGGGCGGGGGATGTGAACGGCGATGGGTTCATCGATGGATCCGATCTCACAGCCCTCTTCGCACACTGGGGCGAACTTTGCACGCAGCAGCCAACAGAAATCGGTCTTGCATGCGTCCGGTTGACGGCGGCTCCATATGCATCATTCGTTCACACTTTTATCGCTGGCACAGCCGTCACGATCGCCGTTGATCCTGCGCTGACCCCTATTCAAGTCGGTTCAACAGCCAATTTTTTCGTGGTGGCAGCACGCTCCGCTGCTGAGTGGACTGCAAATGATCTCCTCACTGACGTGCGCGGCGCTTTCCAACCAATCACATTCGTTGAAGGTGGCATCGCCGCAAATCGATTTGATGTCACGGGTGGTTCGTCGTTGTCGGGCGATGGCGGACTCTCTGTGGCGCGCGGCTATGACCTCGTCGTCGACATGGATCGAAATGGCAGACTTTCGATTGGTGACTTGATCGATGGCGGCGACGACCACGCCGGCCTGTGGATCGCACGCGATCCAACGGCCGCCGGCCCGCTTGCTGTCACGACTCTCAGCAGTTACACCGCGACCGGTGCGACAGCGGGTTTCACCCTTGCGCGACTTTGGTATCCAACGAATGTCGCTTCGATGACTCCGCGTCCGCTCGTCGTGATTTCGCATGGAAACGGCCATCAATACACCTGGTACGACTATCTCGGTTCGCATCTTGCGAGTTGGGGATACATCGTCATCAGTCATCAGAACAACACGGTGCCTGGTATCGAGACATCTTCGACGACAACACTTCAACACACGAGTGCGATCATCGCTCAACAGGCCACCGTCGCAGGTGGGGCGATCAATGGCAAGATCGACTCGACGCATATCGCATGGATCGGTCATAGTCGTGGTGGCGAAGGAATTGTTCGCGGATATGACCGAATTTTTGACGCTTCATACGCACCCACGGGATTTGGATTGAGTGATCTTAAATTCCTCTGTTCGATTTCCCCAACGGATTTCTTGGGGGTTGGATCAGCCAATCCTCACGCTGCGAATTTTATGCTTCTCTGGGGAGCCGCCGACGGGGATGTCAGTGGAACACCGACGAATAGCGTGGCGTGGTCGTTCGATCTTGCGGAGAGAAGTATTGGTTTTCGCAATACGGTCTATGTTCATGGCGCTGACCACAACGATTTCAATTGCTGTGGAACGAACGACTTTGTTGGTCCAGCTGGGACTGCAATATTGAATGCAGGTGCTCAGGCGGTCGCAAAAGCATTCATTCTGGCTGGTATGAAGTATCACCTCGAAGGCGAAACCGCAATGAAGGAATTCATGTGGCGACCCTCTTCGACACTGCGTCCAACTGGAGTTGCGGCAACGACAACGCTTGTCAAAGAAGTTGTTCCACGAGCGTCGGTCGATGTCAAGACGATCGATAATTTTCAGACTCAAACGTCGACGAACATCTCGAGTTGTGGAGGCACAGTCACGTCGACTGTCGCAAACATTTCTGAAGCGCTTGAACGTGATACGGATGCCACGTACACATGGAGCACTGCGAATCCACACAACGGTTCCATTCGAGCGACCGCGAGCGATACTGGACGGATGATCGCATGGGATTGGAACTCTGCTCAGAACATGGATTGGGAAGTTCCTGTTGCGATCAGTGATGTTCACAACATGGACTTCATCGATGTGCGCGTTGGTCAGGGGACGCGTCATCCAAATACTGTGACCCTTGCGGGCGATGCAACATTCAGCGTTGTCTTGCGCGATGCTTCAGGGGTCGAAGTTCGAGTCTCATCGTTGGCTCAAGGCGAAGCGGTCAATCGGCCTTATCAGCGCACGGGGGATGGAACCGGCACGGGTTGGCAGAATGAACTGCGCACAATTCGGCTTCGTTTGCGCGACTTTCAGAGCGGCGGAACGGGAATCAACCTTGGGCAGATTGCGGCAGTTCGAATTGAAGTTGGCGGTACATCAGGATCTGCGACTGGTCGCTTCATCTTGGACGACCTTCAATTCACAAAGGAATGAGCAGTGGAAACATTCAAATGGAAAGCCAATTCATGACACTCACTCGATTGAATCAATTTGGGATCGCAAGCATGATCGCATGCAGCATCGCTGCCACAAGCACGATCGCTTTGGCGCAAGCAGCCAGTCCGGCTGTGAACGCTCCAGCCGTCAACACTCCAGGCTCCGCGCTGCCCGCGCTTCCTGTGACGCCATCGATCAATACTGTGCCGACGATCATTTCTTTGCAGCCTGTCACCATCAAAGAGTCTTATGCGACTGACTTTCGCAGCGAACATTCGCAGGTTTCATCAGGGTGGTTGATGGTGATTCGTGGCGGTGCGGCGGTTCTAGCGCCACGTGCGCTCGCAGAACCCTTGCTTCTTGCAAGTGGAACAACCGCATCAGGTTCTGTTTGGACAGAATCTATTGAGTGGTTCAATCATGGTTTTGTTTCTGGTTACCGAGTCTGTTTCATCCCATGCACGGTGCCGCAGCAAAGCGGGGCAGATCGTACAGCGCAAGGTTTGCGCGTTTGGTTTGGATCACCGAAACTTCCAGAGTCCGTTGATGCAAAGACGCTGCAAAGCGAGTTGGAACAAGCAGATCGTGTCGGGATAGTCGCAGCGAATGCAGTCAAAGTTGAAGGTTCTGCTTCCAAAGCTCTTGCAAATCGGGATGAGCTTGTCACTGCCGCCAACGCACTGATCGCACGTTGGGCTCCAGATGAAAGTCAGGCTGGCGAATCGACCGTACCAGCCGTTCCGGCTAACAAATAATTCGCTGCGGAATTTTCGATGGCAAGTCCACATTCTGGGCAAGGACTTCCTGTGGGTAGGTGTCGCACATCATGATGACACCGTGCACATTTTTCATCGCGAAATGCAACGAGCACATGGAATCCGCAGCGGGAGCAGGGATGCTCGCCGATCGCAAAATTTGATCTCTTTCCGCAGCGCGGACAAGTAAGACTTGCTCCGGTGACGATCCAATCTTTGTGGGCACCCCGTCGGCCAATGACAAAGAAAATAACGACCGTCAATGCCAAGCACCCGTCCAAGACCAAAGTCGCGGCAAGAAGTCGCCCAGTCAATTCAGAGAATTGGCCGTCTAAGTTTTTTGTGGCCAAACTGCCAGCGAGCCACCCGGCAAGGGTCGTAAGCAGGGTGATCCCAGGCAGCAACCGATATTCAACGGGTCCTAAAGGCAGCGCTTGGCCGATTGACAATATGCCAATTCCTGCTGCAATTCCGCTCGAAAAAAGTCCCCACCGAAGTGCCGATGTGTCTTGTGGTCTGAAGTCAGAAAGGACTTGATACATCCAACATGCAACTCCAATACTCGTCGCTACAACGCCAATGATCGCCAACACTTTTCGCCAGCGCGGAGATCCACCAATCAACCCAAAGGCACAGCAGGACAGAACGATGCTGCCGCAAAGCAGCGTGAACCACGACCCCATAAGTTTTTCAGTGAGTGACTGCGCAGTTTGACCGATTCCGGCCGTGAGCAATGCCAAAGCGATACCGATGGTGAGCAAGCCAATCAGCACAGTCGCGAACCTTGAAATTCTTAAGAGCGGTCCAGATGCGCGTTCAAGTTGTCGCATCGGCACAAAGGCAGCGCTATAGCCCACAAAGGCAACAAGCATTGCACACGAGACGATCTCACTACGAAACCATGATGCCCCGCTTAACAGATCTGACCAGATCAAGAAAAGTCCAGCAACAACTTCGAATGCAACGACGCCGATCCAGACGAGTCCTGTCAGCAAGAGTCGCTGCGTATCGGATTTTGGCATCATCGGCAGGAGTGCCGCACATCCGACTGCAAGCAGGACGCTCGATCCAACGAGTCGCGAACCAAGGTCGTTTTGGAATGATGCGAAGATCGAAGTAATCGCAGTCGAGCATGCAATAAAGAGCATGAAAAGCATCGAGCGAAGAACGATGACGCGGATTGCCATGCAGGTTGAATAGTACATCGATGGCCACAACAAAAAAACTCCCGACCTTTCAGTCGGGAGTAAAAACGAACAATGATGAAATCAGATTCCTGATGAATCAGATTATGCGGCGGCGGGAGGAAGTTCTGGTTCAGCGGCAGGAGTTGCCGAAGCAGTAGAAGCTTCCGTCGAAGAACTGATCACGAATGCAAGGTGATCCTTGCCTTCTGGACGAGTTCCCTTGATCGTATCGCCAGGCTTGAACTCACCTGAAAGCAGACTTTCCGCAAGTGGGTCCTCGATGAAAGAACCGATCGCACGTCGCAGGGGTCTCGCTCCAAAGTCGGGGTTGTATCCCTTGTCGATGAGGAAGTCCTTCGCCGGTTGATCGAGCTCGAGCGACATTTGACGCTCGCCCAATCGTTCGCGAACCTTTGCCAATTCGATGTCGATGATCTGAACCAAATCATCCTTGATAAGAGGACGGAACACAATGATCTCGTCGAGTCGATTGATGAACTCTGGTCGGAAGAACTTCTCCGCTTCAGACAAGAGTGCCTTTTTCATGCGGTCATAATCCTGCACCTCGGCTCGTTTGGTAAAGCCGAACGAGGATCCGCCCTTGATAAGGTCGGCGCCGATGTTGGATGTCATGATCACAATGGCGTTCTTGAAGTCGACTTGTCGGCCGAACGAATCGGTCAGGCGGCCTTCTTCCATGATCTGCAACAGCATGTTGAACACGTCAGGATGAGCCTTCTCGACTTCGTCCAAGAGAACGACGGAGTACGGTCGACGACGGATCTTTTCGGTCAGTTGACCGCCTTCCTCGTATCCGACATATCCAGGAGGTGCGCCGACGAGTCGTGAGACCGTGTGCTTCTCCATGTATTCGCTCATATCGAGATAGATCATCGCTTCAGGATCACCGAACATGAATTCGGCAATCGTTTTCGCCAAGAGGGTTTTACCGACTCCAGATGGTCCGACGAACAGGAATGATCCCATCGGGCGCTTCGGATCCTTGAGGCCTGCGCGAGCCTTGCGGATCGCACGAGAGACAGCCTTGACTGCTTCGTCCTGACTGACAACCTTTCGATGCAGTTCAGTTTCGAGTTGCAGCAGTCGCTCGGATTCGCCCTTGGCCATACGAGTCAACGGAACGCCCGTCATCTTTGCGACGACTTCGCGAATGACCTCTTCGTCAACGACGGCTTCGGTCTCGTTCATTCGGTCGCGCCATGTCTGTTGAACTTTTTCCTTCTCTTTGCGCAGTTTTTCTGCTTGATCGCGCAGTTCTGCAGCCTTCTCATAATCCGCGCCCTTGACGGCTTCGTCCTTCTCGATTGCAAGGCGTTCAACCTTCTCTTCGAGTTCGGTCAAGTCCGGCGGCTTGGTCATGCTCTTCAGGCGCAAGCGGGCACCAGCTTCGTCGATCACGTCGATCGACTTGTCGGGCTGCACGCGACCAGTGATGTAACGAGCGGACAATTCGACTGCACTACGCAATGCATCATCGGTGTACTTCACACGGTGATGCGCCGCATATCGATCTCGCAGTCCCTTGAGAATTTCAATTGTCTGAACCGCATTCGGGGGTTCGACTGCGATCGATTGGAAGCGTCGTTCGAGCGCAGCATCTTTCTCGATGTACTTTCGGTATTCATCGAAGGTTGTCGCGCCAACGCACTGAATTTCACCGCGCGAGAGAGCAGGCTTGAGAACATTGGACGCATCGATTGCGCCTTCAGCTCCACCAGCACCGACGAGTGTGTGAAGTTCATCGATGAAGAGGATCACGTTCTTGGCGCGTCGCACTTCGTTCATGACAGCCTTGATGCGCTCCTCAAACTGACCGCGGTACTTCGTTCCGGCGACCATTGCCGCAAGATCGAGCACGACGAGACGCTTGTCATAAAGCAAGTCAGGAACTTCCTGGTTGATGATTGCTTGCGCAAGACCTTCAGCGATTGCAGTCTTTCCAACGCCTGCTTCGCCAAGCAGAACTGGGTTGTTCTTTGTGCGGCGACAGAGAATTTGAATCAACCGTTCGATTTCAGCGTGACGACCGATGACGGGATCAAGCTCGTTATTGCGAGCCAATTCTGTCAAATCTCGTCCGAACGAATCGAGGGCAGGGGTCTTGCTCTTTGCGGTGCGTCGAGGTCCACCCTCACGCTCGCCAGGAGGTTGCTCGCCTTGCGCTTCAGGAGGAGTTTGCGATTGTTCTTCCTCGGATGGATCTCCACCAGCGCCGAGCAGATTGAGAACTTCCTCGCGAACTTCTTCAAGCTTCAGGCCGAGGTTCACAAGCACTTGTGCGGCAACGCCGTCCTGCTCGCGCAGGAGACCGAGCAGAAGATGCTCGGTACCAACATAATTGTGATTGAGGTTGCGCGCTTCTTCAATTGCGTACTCAAGAACTTTTTTAGCGCGCGGAGTTTGCGGCAACTTGCCCATCGTGACCATCTCTGGTCCGCTCTTCACGAGCTTCTCGACTTCAAGGCGAACCTTGCGGAGATCGATGCCTAAATTCTTCAGGACATTGGCGCCAACGCCAGAAGCCTCTTTGACGAGGCCGAGCAGAATGTGCTCAGTCCCGATGTATTCGTGGTTGAAGCGCTGAGCCTCCTGATTTGCGAGGGCCATCACTTTGCGTGCGCGATCGGTTAGACGTTCAAACATTGAATCCTCCTTGGTGGACGGTGAATCGTACGAAGCTAGCGGGGAAGCCGCTCTCAACCCTGAGCATTCAGCGTGCCACTGGGCTCAATAATCGGATATGAACGAGTGTCACTCGAATGAAATTCCAGATTTTCTGGAGGTGGTCGTGCGAGGGTTTGGGAGCAAGCCTGATTTTTTCTGGAGATCTGGAACGTGGCTGCTTAGCAAAGCAAGTCCGATAATAACAGAAAATCTCGTGAAAATTATCAAATAGTGCGTCCCTTCACCATTTTTCGTGCCAAACTTCGCCAGGAGAATCTCTAGATGCGAACTACGACCAGTATTGGCGGAGGAATGTTGAGACGAGCGATCGCAAGCCTTTGCGTCATCGCATTGCCCGTCGCATGGGCGGATGCCCAATCGACATACACCAACTGGGAATCGCCACAGACCCATTCAGTCGAATTGACATCCTCGGGAGCCGTGCTCTTGGTGGTCAATACGCCAGACGCAAAGTTGGAAGTCTTCGACATCGTCAAGGGGTCGGTGCAGAAACGCGGTTCGGTCAGCGTTGGTCTCGATCCTGTTTCGGTTCGTGCTCGAACGGAAACGGAAGCGTGGGTTGTCAATCAGATTTCTGATTCGGTGAGCGTCGTGGATCTTGTAACGATGCGTGTTGTTCGAACAATCAATGTGGGTGATGAACCCGCCGATGTGATCTTTGCTGGATCAACGCAGCGTGCATTTGTCTCGCTTGCTCAGCCGAGTCAACTCGCGGTCATAAATCCTGCGACGCCAAGTGTGGCTCCAACGATCTTGACGATCGCTGGTTCTTCGCCGCGTGCGCTTGCAATCAGCCCAGATGGATCGAAGGTCTATCTCGCGATTTTCGAGAGTGGAAATCATTCGACGATTGTGCCGCGTGCCTCGGTGAGTTCCGCGACCAGTCCATATGCGGGTCAGAATCCACCACCCAATTCAGGCAATCTATTTTCACCCGTCCGAGCGACAGGGCAGGCGACGCCGCCGAAGGTCAATCAGATCGTGCGCAAGAATGCCGCAGGCCAGTGGATGGACGGCAATGCACGCAATTGGACATCGTTCGTGACGTGGGATGTGCATGACCACGACATCGCCGTTATCGACGCAAATACGCTGGGAATTACATATATCAGCGGGCTTATGACGACCGTGGCAAGTCTCGCCGTGGCTCCCAATGGAACGCTTCTTGCGATTGGCATGGAGTCACGAAATGAACTTCGCTTCGAGCAAAATGTCAACGGCGTATTTATCAAATCTGTCGGAGCGATTCTCGCTGGTGGCGCCGGTCCAGGAACTGTTGTCGATCTGAATCCGCACTTGACTTATGCCACCGCAAACATTCCGTTGATCAGTCGACTTCAATCAATTGGCGATCCGCGTGGTGCGGCGTGGAATGCGGCAGGGACGACTGCCTATGTTGCAGGTCTTGGCAGTAATAATGTGATTGCCATGGGACCGAGCGGTGAGCGCATGGCAACCATCTTGGTTGGTGAAGGCCCGACTGGATTAGCGCTCTCAGCAAATGGTCAACGTCTGTATGTTCTCAATCGCTTTGAAGGCGCAGTCTCGGTGGTTGACACGACGGCAAATTCCGAGATTGCACGGCTGCCACTCTTTGACCCAACCCCCATCGCAGTCAAACAAGGTCGTCCATTTCTCTTTGATACACATACGACATCTGGACTTGGCCAAGCGTCGTGCGCATCATGCCATACAGATGGTCGAAGCGATCGCATTGCGTGGGACATTGGAAATCCGCAAGGATCTGTGTTGCTCTTCGATGAAACGTGCCAAGTGCCAGGTTGCGCAAGTTGGCATCCGATGAAGGGACCTATGACGACTCAAACGTTGCTTGGGATCATCGGAAACGAGCCATTTCACTGGCGCGGCGAGAAGAAAACCCTCGCAGACTTCAACGAGGCGTACACCAATCTTCAGGGTCGTGACGCTCAGATCACAGCAGACCAGATGGCGAAGATGACGACGTATGTTGCGTCATTGACCTTCCCGCCAAATCCAAATCGAAACATCGATTCTTCGTTGAAGTCATCGATCGCACTCGCAACTGGAACTGGAAGTGCTGTTTCTGGTTTCGATATTTTCACAAACCTCAACACGTTTGGTGGAGCTGGCGCACCAGGTGGTGCTTTTAAGTGTGCGACCTGTCACGCCGGTTCGAGCGGTTCAAATCACAACGTGGATATTCCTGGTGGAGCGAATCCAACTGAGCAACAGAACCGAAAGAATGCGCCGCTGCGTGATGTGTATCGCAACGTTGGTGCGAATAGATCAAGTTTGACTGCGAACCGCGGATTTGGTTTCGATCACGACGGCGAAGAATCGACTTTGCAAGAAGTACTCGCAGAGGGTTTTACTTTTTCGCCAGGAGCAACTGGAGTGCAACAGAAAAAAGATGTCGAAGCGTATTTACTCAGCTTCGGCACTGACACGCACGGTGGAGTTGGCGCGCAGTCCACTGCGACGAATGCAGGCGGAACTGGCGATGATTCTGCGCGAATTGCACAGATGCTGACTCTTGCAAGCTCGAATCAGGTGGGACTCATCGTGAAGGGACGAGTCTCTGGTATCGCACGCGGCTGGACTTTGGTCAATGGATCATTCCAGAGTGACCGAATTGCAGAATCGATTTCGTCGGCTGCGTTGTTGGCACTCGCCGCAACGGGAAGCGAATTGACATACACGCTCGTGAGTTCTGGTTCGCAAATTCGACTGGGAATCGACCGAGATTTGGACGGATCATTTGATCGCGATGAGATTGATGCGGGTACAGATCCTGCCGATGCCTTGAGTCATCCAATTGTGTGTGTCGGAGATATTTCGGGCGCCGATCGAATTGTCAATGGTGCGGACCTCGCGACGCTCCTCAGCAGTTGGGGAACATCGGGTGGTATCGCCGACCTGAACCGCGACGGATTCGTTGATGGTGCCGACTTGGCCGCTCTCTTGAGTGGCTGGGGTCCGTGTCCATAAATTCTCAGGGCGTCGAGCGATGAAAACGAAATGAGCTATGACGGCTGCACAACGCGGCCGTTAGCCAGTTTGACCACGCGTGTCGCACGCGCCGCAACAGCCGGATCGTGAGTAACCATGATCAGCGTCAAGCCAGCAGCGTGTCGTTCAGCGAGGAGATCGAGAATTCCTGCGCCAGTTTTTGTATCCAGATTTCCAGTGGGTTCATCAGCCAAGAGGACTCGCGGCGAATTGACCAGGGCACGAGCAATCGCCACGCGTTGGCGCTCTCCGCCAGAAAGTTGCCCAGGCCGATGCGCAAGCCGATGAGAAAGACCGAATGAATCGAGGAGCCTGCTTGCAGATTCGCGCGCTTTGCTCCGGTTGGTAAACCAATTCCCAACCATCCCTGGCAGCATTGCGTTTTCAAAGACGGAGAGTTCGGGGAGCAGGTGATAAAACTGAAAGACGAATCCGATGTCTTTGTTGCGGTATCCGTCCAAACGTTTGCCGTGTGAGACCGAAATCGGTTGCCCATCAAAGCGAATTTCTCCGCCGTCCTTGTCTGGGCGATCAAGACCTCCCAAAAGATGCATCAGCGTGCTCTTGCCAGATCCTGACGACCCCAGCACAGCAACCCATTCGCCAGATTGAACCGTGAGGTCTGCGCCGGTGAGAACTTCCACTGGCACCGCGCCGAATGAATACGTTTTTCGCACGCCACGTGCTTCGATGAGCGGGTGGGGATCGGAATGAGTGTGAGTGGGTTGGCGTTCAGCCATAACGCAGTGCCTCCACTGGATCAATGTCCGCAGCTTTCGATGCTGGAATGGCAGCGCCGATCACACTGAAGACGACCCCGCCGATCGCAGTCGTCCATGCAGTCGTCCAATCAACTTGGTCAGGAACGATTGTGAAGTAATAGACACTTGGATCCCAAATCAGCGTGCCATGGTGAAGCGCCAATCCAGTGGCGATCAATCCCATCACCATTGTTCCAAGCAGCCAGAGCAAGATCCGAAGAAGCCGGCCGCGCCAGATCGAATAGACAAGTCCCATCGCACAAAGCCCAGTCAGAACAAATGATCCGATCCAAATGATCGGCGGTGCATCGCTGCCAATCGCCTGGTGGATCGCATTGATATTGCGAATGACTAACCACGCCAGAAGCACGCCCAGTCCGCTTCCAAAGACGCCGATAATGAACCCATATCGCAGGAAAATCCACATGACTCCCAAGCGGGATGCTCCAACGCTGCGCAAGATTCCGATGTCTCGTGTCTTCTCGACAACGATGGACCAGAAGATCGACAAGATCAATCCTGCGCAGACCAAGTAGATCAGTGAGAAGAGGACGCGCATCATTTCGCGTTCCTTTTCAACCGGCGCAATCAAGTCGCGCAATTGTTGCTCCCAGGTCAGAACGTTTACGAATTCTGGCATTGATGCAGTTCGAGTGTGATCTTCGTTGATTCGTTTGGCGAATGATTCGTATGCCGTTTCAACTTGATCCCGCAGCGCATTCGCAGAGACGCCGGGCTTTGCCCGCACGAGAATCTTGGTGACGCGAGCAGGTGTTTTTCCTATGACTGGATATCGCCCTTGCGCATCAGGCTCTGCGTTGAGGTCGTACAGCGGCGCTTCGTCAAGCCGCAGAAGTCGCTGGCCTTCCGTCAACGGGATATAGACCCGCAAGTGATCGACTTCGTAGATTCCCGTTTGCACTTCGTTCACGACGGGGAAAATTTGCTCGCGCGGTTCGGCGATTTTTCCTTGGCTCGAGACGGGCACAACCGTCAACGTCACGTCGTTTCCAGGCATAAACCAACCATAACGAGGCAGATATGAGCCGTCCTTCTGACGTTCGTTGCCGATGGAGACGTGCATTCCAAGAGCGATTCCTGGAGTGCCCGTCCTCGTTTGTGTCAGTGTTTTTCCGTCAGTGACAATTCCTTCGGTCAGAGTCTTGCGAGGATCTTCACTTGACATCGCCTTCGCTGCTGCGGCATCCGTCGGAGGTTTCCAATAGAGGTCATTCGCATAATCCGTCACCGTTGCGAGCGAGAGTGGATCGACTGCCCAGACTTGCACATGAGTGACTTCTTTCATGTTGCCGCGTGGATATGGCATTCGCAAGAGACCGATCGTGTCGATCAATGGCGTTGCACCTTGGACATCTGTCATCCCTTTGAGGTCGACAAGGAATTCATCGGAGTACGGCATTCCAGCAATGCCAGATGAAACGATGACATCACCGACGATCTGCCGTCCGGAACTCTTGAGCATGTCCAAGAATCCAGTCATGACCGAGACCACAGTGACCACCATTGCAACGCACATTGCAACGGCAGCGATCGCGATGAAAGGAATCAGTCGCGAGGTGAGGTATCGGTTAGAAAGGAGGGCGGCGTACAAGGCGTGCCATTATTCCACGATTCGAGTCCGCTGTGTGATCGGTGGTCCACCGATTGGGATTTCGGTAACGATACCGAGGTGGAGATGGGCTGATTGTGCTGAAAAACCCGCCTTTTTGGCAACCATCGTCAAGGTGCGAGTGGCGATGACTGCGTCCGCGACATCGCCGAGCGCCTTACCCGAGTCGCAGTCCAACCCGCTGGGAAGATCGATGGCGTACACCAGCGAACCCGTCGCAGACCGCGCATTGATCCAGCGAATCGCATCAAGCGATGGACCAGTCGGCGCACGCGAGAGTCCAGTTCCAAAGAGTGCGTCCACGATGACGACCTGATCACGATCGCCGACGATTTGAGTGATCCTGGACCAAGGTTGGACCAATCCCATTCGGTGTGCTGATTCGCGCATCATGTTGGCGTCCGTTCCAGCGGACGATGGAGCGACTTCGATTGCGACCGCATCAATTCCATGACTGTGCAGAGTGCGAATGATCGCATATCCATCGCCACCATTATTGCCGCTCCCGCACACCGCGATGACTCGTGGCGAACTCGGTGGCAATTCACGGCGAATAATTCCTGCACATTCGACTGCGGCGTGAGTCATCAGCACGGCGGCTGGAATGCCAAAGTCGATCGTGCATGATCGGTCGTACTGCGCAGCTTGCGAACGTGAAAATGAAGAGCTCACGGTTGGAAGCGTAGCGTTCAACTGCGTCGCCCATGCCAACGCATCGAAGAGATACTCTGTGCCGATGGCATTCTTAATCGTGACAGTCTGGACCTTGAGCGGATTCTCGCTTGCAGGCGCCGCATATTGGCTACTCGTTCGATGGCGCGTCCACCGAGATGGTCGCAATCGTCCAAGTTTGCGCGAGGGATTAGCGGTTGAACTGCCACAGTGGCCGAGCGTGTCGATCATTATTCCAGCGCATAATGAGGAGGCTCATGCGCCGGATCTTCTGCGCAGTTTGCTGGCACAGATTTATGGTGGCACGATCGAAATCATTTTCGTGCTAGATCGATGCACGGATGGGACGCGTGCGGCGTTGGAACGGGAGTTGGCATTCTCCAGAGCAGGCGCGAATCAACCAACTGTGCAACTGATTGACAACAGCGAGTGTCCAGATGACTGGGCGGGGAAGTGCAATGCGGCAAATCGTGGCAGCGCAATCGCGACTGGCAAGTTGTTGCTTTTTACAGATGCGGACACCACATTTGATCCAGCGCTCGTTCGCGCTTCGGTTGGTTTGTTGCGACAACGAAAACTCTCGCTCCTTTCTGCACTTCCCAAGGTCAGCGTGCGCAGCAATTTTGAAGCCGTCGTTCAACCAGTTGCAATCATGCAGTTAATGAAGATTTATCCCATCGCAAAGGTGAATGACGAAATCAAGCCGCGGGCGTTTGCCAATGGACAGTTCATGCTCTTCACAAGGGAGGCATACGACGCCGTTGGCGGTCATGCCGCCGTCAAAGACGATCTCTTGGAAGACATCGCATTCGCACGGCGAATCGTGCAGGTGGTGCGGCTGAGAGCAGGCTTATTCATCGCAGACGAGTTGCTGCATGTTCGGATGTACGAGTCGTATGCGCAGTTCCGAGAAGGATGGCGGCGGATTTTTATCGAGGCGTGCAACAGGAATCCATCGCGATTGTTTCGGTACGGTCTTGAATGCGTCGTCGTGGGTGCAGGTGTGACGATCATTGGATGTGCGGCGATTGGCACGGCGATTATCGCTTTGGCACTCGGCGATCAACCGCTGGGAATCGCAGGACTTTCGGCGGGGCTCGTAGCGCTTGTTTGTCAACAACTGACGCTGCGCCGCATCTTTGAACTCGTTGGCGTTCCTCAAATCGCAGCGCTTGCGTACGCCTATGGATCTATTGCTGTGGCTCGCATTCAGTGGAGAGCTGCACGCGACTTGCGTGCGCGCAAACCAGTACGGTGGGGCGGTCGTCACTACGTCTTGAATCCCCAGTCGAACTGAACCCCGTTCGGAGGTCACTTGAACTATGGTGTCAACCCTATGAAAATTCTCTTAACAAACGATGACGGAATCACAGCTCCTGGAATCGCGGCTCTGTACAGCGCGATTCGTTCGCTTGGCGAAGTCGTCGTCATCGCACCTGCAGGTGTTCAGTCTGCGATGAGTCACGGCATCACTTTTCACCGACCATTGATGACGCGTGATTTTCAGGTGAACGAAGAGATGCGCGGAAGTTCCGTTGAAGGAACTCCAGCGGATTGCGTGAAACTTGGTTTACGCACCATTTGGGCTGAACGATTCGGTGCTGGATCGAAGCCTGATCTGGTCATTAGTGGAATGAATAGCGGTGCCAACGTTGGAATCAACGTGATCTATTCTGGAACGATTGCTGCGGCGATTGAAGCTGCATTCCTGGGTGTTCCCGCAATCGCCGTCAGTCTGCATATTGGAGATTCCACCCGCACCGTATGGCCGCGCGCTGCAGAAATCGCGCGTGTTGCGATTGATCGGGTGATTGAACATCCACTCGATGCGCACCGAGTGATCTCGATCAATGTTCCGCGAACTGAAACGGTTGATGCTGCGATGCCAGCGCTGCGAGTGGTGAGAATGAACACTTCGGCTGGAATCGATCGGCATGAGCGGCGCGAGTCGCCAGAGGGACGGGCGTATTACTGGCCGTGCGGAAATGGCATGGAGTTTTTCCATACCGCAGAGGGAAGCGATGTTGAGGCGCTTATGGATAGCCATGTCACGATCACGCCACTTTGGTACGACTTGACGGATGATGCTTCGCTTGAGGCGTGGCAGTCGCGGCTTCATGTTTAGCGCGCTGCAAGTGTGAGCAGGAGCACCCAACCGAGCCGAATCGAGCCGAACCGGAACCGATGGCGGCAGCCGTGAAAAGATCCTTCCGGGCTCAGACAGTCCTCGGCGGCTTCGCAGACGCTCGCCGCCTGCGGAACTCGCCCGGCAGAATTTTTCAACGGCTGACACGATTGGAGTAGTGCGTGTGCGCAGCCGGGACCATGCCCTGCGTTCGACTCAATTCAGAATGAAGCGGATTCGGAATCTCAATGTCTTTCCCGGTGCGAGTTTGTCTAACTGTGAGCCTTTCGCACGCCATCGATAGAGCGCGTCAGTGACAGGTCCGTCGATGTCTGGATAGCCGCTCGACTGGAGAATGGTGCAAGTCACTGGAACGCCATCACGACCAAACAGAATTTCGCAAACTGGATTGCCAGGCGATGTTGTCAGCTTGGTCAGAATTGGAAGCTCTGGTTTTTTTGTCTTGATTTCCAGCCCTTTTCTAGCGAGCGGCTTTCCATTGCGCCACATCGATGGTGGAACATCAGCGATACTCGTCGCGTCGGATTCGCGGTCCGATTTTTCGCCAGCGGCCTGACTGGTACCGACCGATCCTGGCGGACCTGCAACTGGTGCGACGACTGGCGAAGTCGCACCGTTTGCTCCAGGATTTGCATTTTGTGGCGTCGGTGGACTCTGCGGTGTCGGCGGTGTTTGCGGTGTTGGCTTTGGGTTCGTGGGAATCTGCGCTTGAGGAGTCGGTTCCGTTGGCGGAACTTGATCCTTGGGAACTGGATCAGGTGTCTTTGCGGGTTCGACCGGTGCAGTTGGAGGAGCGTCCTTCGACGGATCTGGTTGCACTTCGGGTCGATCAATCGCAGGAGGGAGAAGCCCATCTGGTCCTGCTGGCGCGGTGGGGAGGTCGGACTTCGGTGCTGGAACTGGATCCACGCCTTTGAGATCACTTGGCGCTGGAGTTTCTGTTGGACTCGCGGCGCGCACAGCCTCGGTTGGTGGTTGTGGAGCAGGTGGCGTCTCTGGAGTCGGTGGGGATTCTGGAGTTGGCGGCGACGGCTGTGGGGTTGGGGGCGGCGCAGGCGGCGGAGTCGGCGGCGAAGCTTCGGCTTGTTCTCCCGGCGCGACGAGTGGAAGCGGCTTGACTTCACCCTTGGCGAGTGCGCCGCCGCCTGCAGCGTCTTTTTCCGTGAATGCTGCTTGGTCGACTTCCGCGTGTTGCGCGAGGTGTTCGACATATTCGTTGTAACCAATCCACGTCATTCCTTGATCGGATCCATCCTCTAATCCAGGAACGACTTCGTCATCCTTCTGCTGATTTTCCTTGTCAAGCGCCTCTTTCAACCGCTCGCGCATTCGTCTTTCGCTTTCACTTTTTCCGTCGAGCGCAGAGTCGAGCGGGCTCTTGACTCCCACTCCCCACGATGCGCTCAAGATCGGCACTGCGATCAACATATGCAGAATTAATGCAATGACAGCGCCGAAATAGAGCGGAGCGTTCTGTTGACGCGATTCAGTCACGGCTTGATCGTAGTCGGCGGTGTTGGCTTCTTTTCGTCGGTATCAATTGGTTTTCCGACGAAGTTGACCTGAAGGCCACATCCACGCAACTTGTCCCAGATGCTTTGCATGACTGGGGCACGATCAACCGACCCTTGGCCGTCAGCGACCGCGATATAGACGACCGTCTTGGGATCTTCCGACTTGGATTCAGCCACACGACCAGAAATCTCGACTAATTCGCATGGAATTCGGTTGTAATAGAGTTTTCCATCGAGTGCGATCGAGATGGTCGCGGCAGGGGCAGGCTTGGGAGCTTGGGCGCTTTGGAACTTTCGCAGTTCCATCGGCACGACGCTGATGCGGACAGCAAGCGCCTGTGAATAGATGAAGAACGAGAGCAAGAACATCATCACGTCGATGAGCGGAATCAATTCAATGCGTGGTTCGTGGGTTGTACGTCGAATGCGCATTTGAAATTCAACTTGTTATCAAAGTTTCAGCAACGAGTAGACCGGCAACGAGTGAGTCGACAATTTAGAGTCCCAACTGCGCAGCAGCCAATGCCGTCGGCACGTCGTCGGTGAACTTGAAGAGGCGATCCAAGCCAGTCATAAGAAGGATGCTCCAAACAGCGTCCCTCACTCCGCAGAGGTGCAAACTTCCCTCTGCAGCAACAACAGTCTTTCGAAGTTGAAGGAGTTGGGCAAGATTGGAGGAGTTGAGATAGGTCACGCTCCGCATGTCGAGGACGAGATGCAGATTCGGTTCCTTCTTCTCAACGCGTGCAATCAATAGTTTGAGGTCATCGCTCAGGACGGGTTCATCCGCCATTTCTCCGATGACTACGTTTTCAGACCAGTCGCTTAAGGGCATAGTCGTGATCCTATCACTCGGCTGGGGGCAGGGCGACCGTCGTTGATTCTGCGACGACTTCGCCCGCTTCGAAGCATGCCGCGCCAACAAGTGCGTCATCTTCCTGCAGTTTGACGACGCGAACACCCAAAGTGTTGCGGCCAACCAAGCGAACTTCGTTCGCACGGATTCGGACGATCATTCCGCCGCGCGAGATGAACATCAAATCATCATCTTCGAGAGTTGAATGCACCGCAACGACGCGACCGTTTCTCTCATCAGTCTTAATGTCGATACGGCCTTTGCCGCCGCGAGATTGTGCGCGCGTTTGGCCGTCATCCTGATGCACGAGGTATTCGCTCATGGCCGTTCGTTTTCCAAAGCCGTGTTCGGTACAGGTGAAGAGCGCAGCCTGATCGTCGCAGCGAACAAGTCCGACGACCATGTCTTGGTCTGCAAGGTCAATCCCCGCAACGCCAGCGGCGTCACGCCCCATCACGCGAGCGTCATTTTCGTCGAACCGAATCGACATGCCTTGCGCGGTCGCGAGGAGAACATGGTCATTTCCTCGGGTTTGAACGACATTCACCAATCGATCTCCTTCGTTCAACTTGACGGAAATGATTCCGCTTCGATTGACGTTTCGGAAATCCTTGAGCGATGATCGCTTGACGCGTCCACTTGATGATGCGAAGAAAAGATAATCCTCGCTCCGTTCAAAGTCCTTGATCGGGAGATAGGCGACCATTCGTTCGCCCTCTTTCAGTTCGACCACATTGTTGATCGCACGACCCTTTGCGGTGCGGGACATCTCGGGAATCTGCCAGACTTTGATCCGGTAGACCCGTCCCGTATTGGTAAAGCAGAGCAGGTCATCATGCGTGCTCGCAATGAAAACGCGTTCGATGTAATCGCCGTCTTTCGCATCGGATCCGCGCACGCCCACACCGCCACGCCCCTGTGTTCGAAATGTGTCAACCGGAAGTCGTTTGACGAATCCTTCGTGGCTGACGGTGATGGCGACATCATGTTCTTGGATCAGTTCGGCGAGGTCGAAATCTCCAGCCTCGTCTGCTTCGATCGTGGTTCGGCGCGGATCGCTGAATTTTTCTGCGATATCAAGCACATCTTGGCGCACGATTTTCAAGACGAGTGATTGATCTCCAAGGAGTTTCTCGAAGCTGTCGATTTCGAGCAAGAGTGCAGCAAATTCGCTGGCGAGTTTTTCGACTTCCAGTCCGACTAATTGGATCAGTCGAAGTGCACCAATCGCATCAGCTTGCACGCGTGTCAGTTTGACGCCCGCACCAACGCGGCTCGCCTCGGCAATGCGCTGAGGAACGAGGTGAGCGCTCGGATGATCTTCGGCGATGCGAAATGCACGCTCCATCAATGCTTGGATGGCTTCTTCGCGCGTTTGTGAGGCTCGAATGATTGCGATCACCGCATCAATGTCGCATACGGCATAGACGAGTCCTTCAAGTCGATGCGCCTGCTGCCGCGCTTGGCGAAGTTGGAACTCGGTGCGTCGTCGAATGACTGTGCAGCGATGATCGACATAACTCGAAATGAGATTGCGGAAGGGGAGCGTTCGTGGCTGGCCGTTGACCAGCGCGATATTCATGATGCTGTACGTTGTCTGAAGTGGCGTGAATTCGTACAGTTGTCTTTCGACAACGGCTGGATCTGCACCTTTACGAAGGACAACGAGAATTCGCGTTTGTGCATCGCGCCCCGAGTGATTTCGCACATCAACGATGTCAGGGATTCGGTCGTCCTTCTTCGCATCAACAATTCGCTCAATGAGAATGCTCTGCACCACTTGGTACGGAATCTCCTCGATGATGATCATGTTGCGTCCGTCTTTCGATTCATGACGAACGCGACCGCGCACCGTCAAACGTCCGCGTCCCGTGGCATACGCTTCGGCGATTCCGCGTCGACCAATGATCGAACCACCAGTTGGGAAGTCAGGTCCTGGAACGAGCGCCATCAAACCGTCCAATCCAATCTCTGGATTGTCGATCGTCGCGACGATCGCACGTGCGATTTCACCGAGGTTGTGAGGTGGCATCGAACTCGCCATACCCACGGCGATTCCTGATGAACCGTTCACGAGGAGATTTGGAAACTTCCCTGGAAGCACCATCGGTTCCATCAACCGATCGTCGTAATTTGGCTTGAAATCAACCGTTTCTTTGTCGAGATCCTCGAGCATCGCAACAGCAACGCCAGTCATGCGTGCTTCTGTGTATCGCATCGCCGCTGGAGGGTCACCTTCAATCGATCCGAAGTTTCCTTGCTTGTCGATCAGCAGTGCGCGCGTCTTCCACGTCTGTCCAAGATTCACAAGTGTTGGATAGATGACGGACTCACCGTGCGGGTGATAGTTGCCGCTTGTATCGCCGCAAATCTTGGCGCATTTGATCTGCTTTCGTCCAGGCGAAAGATTCAAATCGTGCATGGCAACGAGAATGCGTCGCTGTGATGGCTTGAGTCCGTCACGAACATCGGGGAGCGCACGATCCATAATCGTGCTCATCGCATAGACGAGATATGACTCGTGCAATTCACGGTCGATCGTCTTATCGACCACATGACCGAGCGTCGATTTTGGATCTGGATTGGCTGGAGGAACGGATGTCACGGCGAACTGAAAATCATACCAGTTATCGCGAAAGTACGCCTGCTGTTGCGGTCACTTTCACCTCGAAAAAAGAGCGGTTTCCCTTGGGCTTTTTAATCACCCCGCGGCGATCTTGTTCGTCAGGCGCAGATGAACCAAGTGCTCGCTGTTTCCGCCTCCTCCTTCGAGGGGACTGGGGCAATCCGCGATCACCTCTACGCCCAATTCTGGCATTTCCGTCAGCACTCGCGCAACAACATCTGCGGCGATATGCGCAGGCAGGCAACCACGGACGAGCGCTTTGCGCTGGTCTCCCTGGGACTCGTAGTGAGGTTTGATGAGCGCCACGATGCATCCATTTGGGCGCAGCCAACGAATCGCGACTGGAATTGAATGTCGTTGGCGAGTCCATGCCATATCAAGCACGACGAGATCCACTCCTTCGGGCGGGACCGGAGCGTAAAGCACATTCGTTCGTTCGCGGACATCCACGCGAGGATCGTTGCGAAGTTTCCAATCCAGCATGCCATACCCCGTGTCAACGGCGATCACTTTTGTCGCGCCTTTCTTGAGGAGACAATCGGTGAAACCCCCAGCATTGCAGCCGAAATCAGCGCATTCAAGCCCTGCGACATCGATCTGAAATGCGTCAAGCGCATGGGCAAGTTTGGTTCCAGCTCTTGAGACGTATTCCACGAATTCACTCTGCTGATTTACACCCCAAGGAGGGCGATGTTGAGTCGGTTCGCAGCCTCGATCATTCGAGGCTTTTCCAACATGATCACCCGTCCCGCTCCAAGCACCAACATTCGACCCCCCGCGGCGGCAAGCCGTTCGATCGTCGGTACGCCGACCGTTGGAACATCAGCACGCATGTCGTGTGAATCGTGTGCAGTCTTGAGTAGTGCCCATCCGCCAGTCTTGCAGAGTTGCGCTGATCGATCAATCATTGCATCCGTTCCTTCCATTGCTTCGACGGCGATCACGTCACATTCGCGAACGGTGATCGCTTGGCCGACTCCAAGGTTTGCAATGGATCGCAACATCGGCCATGCAAAGTCGACATCGCGCTGTTGCACGGCGGTCAATTTCACGCGACCCATCAGTCCAATCGTTGCGAGATGTTCTGGGATGTAAGTGGTCGAGTCGATGAGTCGTACTCCGTTCAATGCAAGTTCATCGGCGACCGCGCTGAGCAGCACGTGGCTTCGTCGATCAAATCGCAGGCGACGATAGTAAAGGAGCGCAGCCCGAAGGTCAGGGAGTTGCCGAAGAATGCGAAAAGGCTCGTACATTCGAGCCTTCGCCACTCGACCGACCATGACAGTTTCTTCAATGTTCGCTCGTCGCAGGATTCGGATCCATTTGCCAATTTGCAGCACGCCAGCAGTGGAAAAGGCATCACAGTGGTCGGGGAGGGTGGCGTCAAATTGGTCACGAAGGCCGACACAAATGACTTTTCTGCCAGTGGCACGAATGCCGTCAGCAACCAAGATTGGAAGGAGTCCGCTGCCCGCAATCATGCCAATGTGTGATGGAAGTAATTGCTCGCTACTCATCCTTGCGGTCCGTGCATTGGAAGAAAAACCTTAGGGTCGTGTGGTTCCGAGACGCCGGTTGTCATGGCGAGATGCAAACGGTTGGCGAGTGCGTGCGGATCTGATTCCATCCAGAGAAGTTCTCGAGCGGCCGATCGAACGAATCCGTGATCGACCCCGTGACTGACGAGTTGCCACAGAGGTTCTGCAAATCCATTGGTATTGAGCAATCCAATTGGTTTCGCATGGCGCCCGATCACGCGACCGACCAAGGTCTCGAAGAATTCCTCCCACGTTCCCAGTCCGCCAGCCAAAATTGCGAACCCTGCGCCGCGCTCTTCTAACTGTCGCTTTCGTTCTCGCATCGAATCAACCACGATCATTTCATCGCAGCCTTTCCAACCTTGTTCGAGTTTGAGGAATTGTTCCGTGATAATCCCCGTGACATGCGCGCCAGATTTCTGCGCACTGCGGGCTAATTCGCCCATCAAGCCAATTCCGCCACCGCCATAGACCAAATTCATGCCAGATTCGCCGAGTGCTTCGCCGAAGAGTTTCGCCGCAAGAAGGAAGTCTGGATTCACGCCGCGTGCGCTGGCGCAGTAGACGGTGATCGACGGTCGCAGTACGGGAGAAGTCATACGCTTCTACGATAGTCGGACGATGAAACTCGATGCGGTACCGCTGGCCGATCGAATTGCTTTGGGCGCGATTGTGATCGCTGCTGGAGCACGAGTCTTGATCGCATTCGCTCCGGTTGCAATCTTCGATATGGATCCTGCGATCGAGGCTTCGCAGTTCATCGGGGCTACTCCAGCAGAAAGCGTCTTGCTCGATGCCCTGGCTTTGGGTGGCGCATCGTGGTTGCTGCTTCGCCGAATGCTGTCCCATGCGACGATGGGGTGGGTTTGGACTTTGTTGGCAGTCGCCTGCCTGCCTGCGATCTCGCTGGCGTTCTTCCACGGAGCGACCGATGCAGAACAGTTGTGGCGAGGCTCGACTTGGGTTGCTGGAATCGCAGTGGCGTTGGCGATCATCGCACAGAATGATGGACGAAAAGCGGTCTTTCTTCGGCGCTCGGTTGTCGCATCGCTCATCGGAATTGCAGTCGTGATGGCGGTGCGCGGTGTCGCTCAGGTGACATCAGAACATCTTTCAATGGTCGAGTATTACAAGGCGAATCAAAGCTCTTTCTTAACGGCACAAGGATGGTTGCCCAATTCGCCGCAAGCGTTGTCGTATGAGCGTCGACTCTTTCAGAATGAAGCGACGGGTTGGTTTGGATTCGCAAATGTCTTCGCAACCGTCGCAGCAGGATCGGCAGTTCTGATGGCGAATATTGCGCTTGGTCGAGGGTTGATCGCTGCGCGTGCATGGATGTGGCTTTGCACGCTGCTCTGCGCCGGCTTGGTCATCATGAGCGGTTCCAAGGGGGGAGTGAGCGCGTTGGCTCTTGGAATGGTCGTGACAGTATTCGTTCGACGATGGAGTGCGTGGGGACGAATTCTTCTCGTCTCATTGCCGCTCATCGCAATCGGCGGAATCATTTTGCGCGGATTGATTGGATTGCAATGGGGTGAACAAAGCCTTCTTTTCCGCTGGTATTACCTCGTTGGCGGTGTCAAGACAACGCTCGCATCGCCGTGGACTGGGGTGGGACCGGCGGGATTTCAAAACTCGTTTATGCAATTTCGGCCGATCGAAAGCGTGGAAGAAGTTGTCAGTGCGCACGGCGCATTCGCAGATTGGATGGTCTCGTTCGGCCTTGCGGGAATTGGATTGATCGCACTTCAAATGTTGCTCGCATGGTGGTCTGCGCCGAAAGTTGCGTGCGCAGTCGATGAATCGAAAACAGTTGCGATGGACGGCATCGTCGAACTCTCGATCGCCGCGGTCGTTCTTTCATCGATCATTTCGATTGTGTTTGAGGCTCCATCGTTGGATCCGATTGGATACGTCTGGAGATTCGCTGGACTCGCTGCTGGCGCAGTGAGCGTTTGGGCTGTGGTAAAAATTATGGATGAGAGGACGCTCGCAGCTGAGCGATCGGTGGCGATTGGATTGTGCGGACTCTCAGCGGTGGTATTGACTCACGGTCAAATTGACATGGTTTTTTGGCTTCCAGGTAGCGCACTCTGGGCGTGGTTGGTCTTGGGAACTGCCGCGTGGTGGAATCGTTCGTCTTGTGATGACGACGCATCCTCAGGACAAAGGTCGCATGTCGCACTCGCAGGATTTGCGGGGTTTTTTCTTGCAATCGCCTTTGGAATGGTGTTCTTCATTTCGCCCGCGTTGATTCGGCAAGACCGCATCGCATTGGAGGCCGCGATCCTTCTCAATGATGAAGCGCAGACGAATTCGAGTGAACAACTCGCTGCCGCACGTGCGAAAGCGGGTGAGGCCCTCGTCGAAGCCTCGCACATTTGGCCGCTTCGAAGTGCGTATGCAATTCGTGCTGGCGAGCAATGGCAAGCAGCTGCAGCGTGCGAACCATTGCCGTCCGATGCGCCAGCGTGGCTTCGGGCAGGACGCGAATCTGCGCGAAGCGTCGAAGATTTGGATTCGAGTCGATTTGCAGCACGATTGTTGATTTCGACGATTGCGATACGCGAAGCCGAACTCTCAACTGGTTCGTGGAATGCCGCTGAAGATGCGCTTCGAAAAGTGCTTGCGGTCAATCCTCGCCATTCGGAAAGTTGGTTGCGACTTGCAACGGTGTTGTCACAGATGGGCGATCGTGCGGGTGCCCGCGCCGCGCTTCAGTCGGCGCTCGAGTCCAACGAAACATATTCGCTTGATCCGCTGCGGCAGTTTTCTGCGGATCGCAGGCGCTTGATCGAGACTCAAATGTCCGATCTCAAGTGAGTGGCATGCGCGCCACAACTTCGCCGCAACTTCGCTCATATTGAATTCCGCGCGATGTTGAAAAGTGGCGGAGACCTTCTTCGCGCAATCGCGGGGCGTGATCGCGAACGTATCGCTCGAAATCTGTGCGGGATGCAAATGAGTACCGCGCTTCGCAGCGAGCCAATTCTCCGTCAATTTTGATGATTTCTGCGCTCAGTGCGCCTGCATCAACAACCTGCGCAGCGTGCTCGTTGCACATCCATACAAGCCATTCTTCGGCCGTGGCGTGGTCGTTAAAAGTCAGTGTGACCGTGTATCGAAAGGACATGAATTCCTCTTCAGAGGCGCGCGATTACGGATTGGTCTTGAGTGGATTCGCCGCCTGCTGAATTGCATCGAGCACAAGCGCTGGGGTGTACGAGTCACTCTTGAAAATCTCATGGCCATCTGGAGCAAGAATGACGAGCAGTGGAATCGTTACGCGGTCGTACTTCTTCAGCAGTTCTCGACCTTCTGCATTATTGCCAGTGAGATCGACTTTGATTGTTCGAATACCACCCGCTTGGAGTCGAGCGACCACGCTTGAACTTTCCAGCACGGTCTTTTCGAGCGTCTTGCAGTTCAAACACCACTCGGCCGTGAAATCGATCATGACGACGTCGCCACTCGTCAGCGCATCTGCGAGGCGAGCAGGGGTGTAGTACGTCCAATTGATTTTGCCATCGTCAGTCAATTGAATGCCGACGCTGACGCTGATGATGGCGATCACAACTCCAAGTGCGCAGAAAATGCTGCGAAATTTCACGCTTCGTGTCAGTCGGAGCGTTCTCCAACAGAGCCAAATTCCTGCGATTGTTCCAAGCGCCGAGACAATCCACCAATAGTCGTTGGTCGGGGGAGTTGGTGGTGAGACGAGGAATCCGGCGAGGCCCGCTCCAACGAAGTACGCCGCGGCAGCCAAGAGCAGAAGGCCCATCGTTTGTTTCACCAAATCGCTTGATGGGCCGCTCTTTGGAACATGGCTGACGAGCTGTGGAAATGCACTCAGAATGAAGTAGGGCAGCGCCATTCCAAATCCGATCGCGCCGAACACGATGAAGACGATCCATGGATTCTGAGTCGCAGCCCAAGCCGCCGCCGCACCCATGAGTGGCGCTGTACATGGAGTTGATAGCACGGCGGTCATGACGCCGAATCCAACGGACCCGCCGATTGTGTCGTGGCGAAACTCGATTCCAGCAACCGATTGAGGAAGTGGAATGGAGAAGAAGCCGCACATGCCCACCGCCATGATGGCGATCACAACTCCAACTGTCACAGTAAATATTGGATATTGAAAGAGTTGACTCGAACTTGTGAATCCGCTGATGAGCGCAACGGCAAGTCCCAGGCCGATCCAGAAAGTGACAACGCCGATCGAGAGAGCGGCGCCCAACACGAGACAGCGCCGTCGATTGCCAGCAATGCGCGAAAGTCCCATGATTTTCAGCGGAATGACGGGCAAGACGCAGGGAGTGAAGTTCAGTAAGAGTCCACCAATTGCTGCGATGATTAAGACGACAAAAAATCCGCTGCCCTGAGGATCGACGGAAAATTTCCAACCGAAGAATGCGAACTCGATGAGATTTGAAGGGGCAACTCCAGAATGGATCTGAGAAAAAATCGCAGAATCGAACGGAGCAAATACAGCAGGGGGCGCACCGCTTGATGCTCCTGGCTTCACGTCGATTTCCAGCGAGACGTCGACCGTCGATGGAGCTACGCAGTTCGTTGCGGTGCACGCCTGAAATTCGAGCTTAAAAGTGATGTTTTGCGGTCCCGTCGGCGCATCGGATGCGACTGAAAGTGGCACAAAGATGACCGTTTTCCCTTCAAAGACTGGATATGTCTTCAGCCCATCGCCGACATCAGCTTTTACTGGATGAAATTCTGGCCACTGCGCTCGTACGTGCACGAATGGCTCGCCGGGATCTGCTGTGAACCATTCCGCCTTGCTCACCTTTGCCGCGCGAATGACCTTCCAAGCGTTTGATGCGCGGACGGAGGTGAAGACGGCGCCTTCAAATGTGGCTACATCATCTCTGGCGGGTCGCTCGTCGGTCCAAATGTGCCACCCAGCACCGATATCAAGGACAATCGCAACTGGCAGATCCGCTCCCGGAGCCACCTCGTGGGTCGCTGGAATGACCTGCACCGTTACGACATCTGCCGAATCTCGGGCACCGTCCTGACCGAATGCGACTGTTCCCAGAAAAAGCGCCGTCAAGAAAGTGAAAAGTGCTGTCCGCATCCAGCGCATTCTATGGGCGTCGAGGAAGTTGTTCGTGTTCGTCACTTGAAAAAATGCCTTTGTCACGCTATAATCGGACCTCCCGTGGGGATGGCCTCCACGGGTGCCCGTCCGTCCTTTGTCAGTTGCGCTATGAGAACGACCATGTTGAAGACTTTCCTGGCTCGTGTCGAATCGGCAATCCGAAACCGCTTATGACGCATTTTGGCGTCCATCTGCGATTTGTTTCGGCAAAGGCGATCGCTTCGTCGGAGACCCGAATGGGTTGACTGATTGAGCGAGCGCAGTCGGACGGGTCATGAACGCTACCGCGGCGATCATGACCTTTTTTAATTCGCGGTGACAATTCGAAAGGACCCTCACACATGAATGAAATCATCCGACTGCTCGACTCCGTTGCCCGTGATCGCAATATCGATCGTGAGTTATTGGTTCAGGATCTCGAACTCGCCATGGTGAGTGCTGCGAGAAAGCACTTCAATTCCGAAGACCCTGACGAATTCGGTTGTGAAATCGACCGTCTTGCTGGCGGAATTTCCCTCTGGCGCAATAATGAAGACGAGACTCGTGAAAACATTCCGCTCGAGAGTTTGGGACGCATCCCAGCTCAGACCGCAAAGCAAGTGATGATTCAGCGATTCCGTGAGAACGAACGAATCTCCTTGCTTGATGAATTCTCCAAGCGTCAGGGCGAGCTCGTCACAGGCGTGGCGCAACGATATGAAGGCAACGCATTGATCGTGCAGTTGGAACGAACCGAAGGATTCATGCCCAAGAGCGAGCAGATTCCTGGCGAGCAGTTTCAGGCGGGCGATCGGGTTCGTTGCATCTTGCTTGATGTCCGCGATGCGGGAAGTCAGGTCAAGATCGTGATGAGCCGCGCTCATCCCGATTTTATTCGTCGACTTTTCGAATCTGAAGTTCCAGAAGTTGCAGAACGAACCATTGAAATTAAGGCGATGTCCCGCGAGCCAGGATTCCGCACGAAGTTGGCGGTTTCTTCGGTTGATTCAAAGGTCGATGCAGTCGGAGCATGCGTCGGCGTTCGTGGATCGCGCATTCGAAACATTGTGGACGAACTCGGTGGCGAAAAGATCGACATCGTTCGTTGGAACGAATCCAGCCAAGTGCTCATCGCCAATGCACTCAAGCCAGCTGAAGTCGAAGAAGTCAGTCTCTGCTTCGAACTCGGTCGCGCCACCATCATCGTTCGAGATGATCAGTTGTCACTCGCGATCGGCCGTCGTGGACAGAATGTGCGACTTGCTGCACGATTGACTGGATGGGACGTCGACATTCTGACGCCGCCAGAATTCGAGAAGGGGCTGCAGACTTTGCAGGCTGCAGTGAAAGCAGTCGAAGGTGCAACTGACGAGATGCTCGATCGAATGGGTGCGCTTGGAATGATCAGCGTCTTCGATGTTGAAGAAATTGGCGAAGCGAGTTTGGTGGCGGAGTGCGGCATGACAGAAGAGTTGGCGACAAAGGTCGTCGATGCATGCTCCGATCGTGCCAAGGTCGTTGCCGAAGAAATGCAGCGTGAACGCACTGCGGCAGAATTGAAGCAGGCTGAAGACGGAGCGGTCGTCGATGCATTGCTCGGTACTGGCTCAGATCCTGTTGCAGTCACCGATCAACGAAGCGAAGCAGCTGCGGACAACATTCTCGGTTTCGGTTCGTCGGAGACTCCATCAACGTGATGAGTGCCCATCTCGATCAACCGATGTTTTCATTTGGATCGCTTCAATTGCGCTCTTTTTTTCACTTTTCACCGGAGTAACTCGTGGCGATCAAGACGACATTAAAGAAAATCAGAATCACTCAGGTAGCCAAGGATCTCGGTATCCCCACCAAGGACATTATCGAGAAGTGCATCAGCGAAGGCATTGAAGGGGTCACGACGCCGCAAGCGTCGATTCCCGTCGGTTTGGCTGAGACAATCAAGGAGTGGTTCGGAGGATCTGGAACTTCAACGGGAACTGAGACCGCTGCAAGTGTTGATGTTGCGGGCATTCGAGATCGTGTGCAGAAAGCGGCGCCGAAGCGAAAGAAGGGGGCGGAAGTGCCAGTGGCGGAAGTTGCGCCAACGATCGAAGTGGCAGTTGCTGCCCCTGCGGTTGCGCCACCAGAAACTGCAAGTGAGATTGAAGCGAAGCATTCGCGCCAAACAGTTGTGACTGGAAAAGTCGCTGATAAAATCGCAGTAACAACGACCGTAAAAATTGACGCTGGAAAAATGTCGCCGGCTGTTGCGGACGCTTCGATTTCATTGCCGATTGAGCCAACCATTGTCGCTCCGACGATTGTTCCGCCGACGGCGATCGTGCCGCCCGAGCCACCGATTGCCCCGCTGAAACCTGCCGTAGTTGTTCCACCACCGAAGCTAGTTATTCCAGCGCCGATGAATGTGCCGACGCGACCAGTGCGAGCGCGACCGACATCTCAGCTCTTGCAGCAACCAACGAAAACCAGTCTTTCTGGGCCGAAAGTCATTCGCGTCGAGGCTGCCGACAACATCGCTGCTCCTCGGCCGCGTATGGGTGGTCCATTCGGCTCTGGCGGTCGACCGCCGATAGGTCGTTCTGGCGGACCAAACATTGGTACGGGTGCTGGCGCTGGCGCTGGCGATGCCAGCCGTCGTGGACCGGTTCCTCCATCGAAGCGCCGTCCAGCGGATGCTGGTCGAATTGGGCGTGCAGATCCAGCTCGTGACGGATCGCGTTCAAGCAAGGATCTTGAAGAACGAGCAAACCGAATTGGTCAAGCGGACGGATTCTTCCGCAAGCACCGCACTTCAACTCAGCGCTCGAATGCGCCACAAGGTCGATCCGTTGTCGCAAAGCCGCAAGGCCCAGTGCGTGTGCCAGATCCAGTCTCGGTGAAGGAACTTTCTGAGCTTACTGGCGTGAAGGTCTCGGAGATCATGAAGAAATTCCTTCTCGCGGGGAATCCGATCACGATCAACACAGCGCTCGATGGTGATCAGTCCACCGAAGTGATGATGAATTTTGGAATCGATATTGAGATCGACGAAGCGAAGACTGCGTCTGATGAAATCGAAGAACGATTCGCAGCGCGCACGCGAACGGATGAGCGAGCTCGCCCGCCAGTCGTCACGATTCTTGGACATGTCGATCACGGCAAGACCACGCTTCTCGATCGAATTCGCAGCACGAATGTTGCGGCAGGTGAAGCTGGCGGAATCACTCAATCCACGCGAGCATTTCAGGTGAATGTCAAGACTGGCGATCAGACGCGAATGATCACATTCATCGACACGCCTGGTCACGAAGCATTCACAGCGATGCGCGCACGTGGCGCAAAGGTGACTGACATTGTTGTCTTGGTCATCGACGCAGTTGACGGCGTCATGCCACAGACCGTCGAGAGCATCAACCACATCAAGGCTGCGAAGGTTTCAGTGATCGTCGCCCTCAATAAGATCGATCGTCCTGAATTCGACGAGAAGAATTTGCAGCGCATCTATGGAGAACTCGCAAAGAATGATCTGAATCCCGTTCCGTGGGGAGGTCCAGTCGAAGTTGCACTGGTGAGTGGTCTCAAGGGAACGGGTCTCCCCGAACTCTTGGAAACAATCGCACTGCAAGCAGACGTGTTGGAATTGAAAGCTGATTGGGGCGGTCACGCTCAAGGATCCGTGCTCGAAGCGCGCATGGAGGAGGGTCGTGGACCAGTCGCTCAATTGCTCGTGCAGGAAGGCTGCTTGAAGCGAGGAGATTTCGTGGTGGTTGGTCGTGCATTCGGCCGAGTGCGCGACATCGTCAGCGATCGCAACGAACGCATCACAAGTGCTGAACCAACTGCGCCAGTCGCCATTTCGGGAATTGACATGCTTCCGGATGCGGGCGACAAGTTCTATGTCGTCGACAGTCTGGCAGCGGCGGAGAAAGCTGCATTGGAACGCCGCGCATTCGAGCGAGACCGTGAACTCTCTGCGCCGAAGGTGACGCTCGACAATATTTTCGAGACGATGGCAAAATCGAAGAAGAAGGAACTGCCGTTGATCGTCAAGGGCGATGTGCAAGGATCCGTTGAGACTCTCAAGGTCGTCTTGGGACGCATCAAAGCGGAAGATGTCAGCATCTCGATCAAGCACGCTGGCGTCGGTGGAATCAATGAGAGCGATGTTGAACTCGCAGCGACGACTGGTGCGGTCATCGTGGGCTTCAATGTCACGAGCAACGCAAAGTCGCGTCAGTTGGCCGAAGTACGCAAGATCGACATTCGTCTCTACGAAGTGATTTATCAGTTGACCGATGACATGGACAAGGCCGTTCGAGGACTCTTGGAGCCCGAGATCAAGTTGCAGGTCCTTGGACATGCGGATGTTCGTGCGGTTTTCAAGATCACCAAGGTTGGCGCAATCGCTGGTTGTTATGTCACCGACGGAGTCATCGAACGAAATGCTCAGATCCGCGTGACTCGCGACGGCATCGTGGTCGAAAAAGATCGTCGGCTCGAGCAACTCAAGCGATTCAAGGATGATGCGAAAGAAGTTCGCGCAGGAAATGAATGCGGCATGAAGATCAACGGATACGACGATATTCGCGAAGGCGACGTGCTGGAGTGTTATCGCACGATCACGGTTCGTCCGCTAGGTGGCGGAAATGCGTGAGCGTCGAGGAAAGGGGCCGCGACTTCCGGCTGGTGTTTCGTTTAGTTCGGATGGAACCGCGCGACACGAAGCGCCCAGTTCGCGTCCGGCGCAAGTCGCCAGCGTGCTTCAACGTGCGCTTCAGGACCGAATCGTTCGTGGATTGTCAGATCCCCGTCTGCAAGGGATGGTCTCAATTCAGGAAGTGCGCATGAGTCCAGATTTACTTTCCGCCCGAGTCAAAGTTTCCGTCTTCCCATCGGATCGAGGTCCGCTTTCTCTTGCGGCGCTGCGCAGCGCAGTCGGTTTTTTCAGATCGGCGCTGCGCGAAACCACCAGTCTGCGGCGCGTGCCGCAATTGATCTTCGAGTTGATTCCCCCCATTGAAGAGGCTTCCACATGACAGAGAAGAAACCAGCATTCAACATCAATCGTATGAATTCGCTCGTCAAGAAGTACGGCGCGAAGGCTCGAACAGAGGAACCGAATGCGGCTGATTTGACCGCGCTCTTGATTCACTCGTCGCTCTTGTATGACGCGACCACCGAGATGGCGGATGCTTCGATGCAGCGCATCCGAAGCCGCAATGTTGATTTCAATGAATTCCGCGTCAACTTGGTTGAAGAGATGGTGACGACGATTGGAGCGAAATATCCAGACGGATTTGGTCGCATGCGACGACTTCGAATGACGCTCTTTGACTTATTCCGCCGACATCATCGAGTCAGTTTGGAACAACTCGTTGGCAAGCCGAAGCGTGACGTCCGAATCTATTTGGAAAACCTCGAAGGCATGAGGTCGTATGTTGTTTCACGCATCATGCTGATCGGTTTCGATGTAGCGCTTGTGCCAATTGATCAGACAGCGGTCGATCTCTTGGTTCATTACGAAATTCTTCCTGAGGACACCAAGCCGAGCGTTGTCACCGAACTGTTCGCGAAGAAATTTAAGAGCGATCGAGCGCGCCAGATTCACTTCGCGCTCGTTGCGGCAACGGATGCATTCCATACCTCTGGTCGTGCTGAAGAAGCTCGAACGACGCGTGAAACGATGAAGAAGCCACGCGGCGCTGCGGCAACATCAGCTGCTGAGCATGCCAAGATCGCTCCAGCGGCCAAAGCAACTGCGGCCAAAGCAACGGCAGCCAAAGCAACGGCAGCCAAGGCGACGGCAGCCAAGGCGACGGCAGCCAAGGCGACGGCAGCCAAGGCGACGGCAGGCAAGGCAGCGGCAACCAAGACCAAAGCAAAGCCAAAGGCGAAAGCCACGGC
>CAIXJC010000047.1 GCA_903919715.1 uncultured bacterium
CGCAGCGGAGCCTCGAAGAAATCAGCACCAGTATCGCCGACATGACTTCGAGCGTCGGTGACGTGAATTCGGACATGCTGAAAAACGACGCGAAGATCCAGAAGTTGGCTGAATATTCGCTTGATTTGACTGCGCTGGTTCAGCATCTTCATACGTCGACCGACAAATCCATTCTGGAAGTTGAACGATCTGCCGCAGAAGTGCATGCGGCAACCGAAGTCTTACAAAGCCTCGTCAGCGGAATTCGATCTGCGATGGATGCTTCTCGGCGAAACAGCACCATCGCTGACCAACTCGGTGAGATCTCCATCCAATTGACCGTTGCCACAGACAAACTGGTTCGGAATCTTGAGCAGTTCAAGATTTGAATTCCAGCATCAAGCTGCAGTCTGAACACTTTCTGAACTGAATACAACGCTCACAATTGGTGAGGTTGCGCTCGATATCCTGCGCCCTCCATGCACTCAAACCTACGCGTCGCTTTTCTTGCATCGCTCGCCTTGCTCCAAGTCATCGGCTCTTCAGGCTGTAAGCAAACTGGCAAGATCGCTCCAACCGAGACGGTTGCCCCCGCCGCAATCGTCCAACCCACAGTCGCTCCAGTGGTGGATCTTTCGATGACCCCGGAGGCATTTCTGCAAGCCACCGCGAGTGCAGATCTCTTCGAAATTCGTATGGGCAAACTTGCAATGCAGAGTGCCGACGCACAAAGCGTGAAAGACTTTGGTCAGCGTATGGCGGCGAACCATACTGCGATTCAAGTCATCATCTCCAAGATCGCCAAAGAACAGTCTTTCACTTTGCCCACAAGCATGAATGCAGACGACACAGCAACTGTCGATCGATTCTCAGCCATGCAGGGAGTGGCGTTTGACAAGGCGTACATGACGCTGATGGCAGAGATTCACCCAAAGACTCTTGCCGTGTTCCGATGGCAATATGACAATTGCACAGATCTCGCGGTTAAACCCTTTGCAGTTCAGACCATGCCAATCATCGCGACTCACTCAAGAGTTTCAGAACAACTCAACGCAGAAGTGAACAAAGAAGAGTTGCGCATTGCTGCCGAATTGAAAGCGGCGGAATTGAAAGCCGCCGAACAGCGCAAAGCAGAAGCTGCGGCAGAAATTGCTGCTGCAAATGCTGCAACACTGGCCAAGAAATCTGGTTCAAAAAAGTCTAAGAAGCAGACACAGTAAGGGCTTTTAAGGCGTTCCGATCGGCAACGGTTTCGCTTCGATCGCACACTCGGAAGTCGTGTTGAAGTATCCAGCGGTATAGGTTGTCAACGGCACGCAATTCGCATACGTGGAACCTCCGTCGGTACTGAGTTGCATCAGAATGTTCGAAGCAACAAATGGTTGATAGGTGCTTGCGAATGTTGTTGACATAGTCATTCCATTGGCCATCCCAGCGATGTAGCCGTTATTGACTCCCAAGACCGCACTGAAATACTTGAACTTTGTCCAGTCCTTCACGCCACCCGATGGGCTATAGGTGAGGGCTGAAGTGACTGAACCTTGCGTCGCAGTCAACTGGATTTGAGTGCTCGAAATCACATATGTCAGGGTAAATGGCGACGCGATGTTCATACCCAAATAGGTATTGCCACTCGGATACACCACATACGGTGTCTCGGTGGATGTGATGTTCTGATTCGCCAACGAGTAGTTCGAACTACCAATTCCAACGAATGCTCCAGCCGCGCTTCCGCCGTTTGAACCTGCATGGGTTGTGATTTGGATGACAGTCGGTAATCCCCCAGCGATTGCGGCAGAAGACCCTGTTTCAAAGAGATCCAGTTCTGGGATGGTTTGATTCACACCAACACACATGCCGTTTGGGACGTAATTTGAATCGCCGTAATACCAATGCATATAGGAAGTGTTGACCAACACCGGCGTATCGGTTCCGTTGCTAAATCCGTTGAGATAACAATTGGCATTGATTCCATAGTCCTTGCCCTGAATCTTTGAAAAGTCCAGTGTCATTGTGATTCGAAGTTTGTCTGTGGTCGCTGAGGGCCCCTTCAGCAAATACAAATTCTCGGCCCTGAAACTGTTGCTCCATAAACCAGCGTTGCCATTCTTGTCGTAAATTTTCGCAGAAGTTCCAAGACTATTTTGGATGGAACTTCCTTGCGAAGGCGTTGCAGATGCGTTGGAATCAATGGACCAAATCATGGAGAAATCGGTTCCGCCACTCCCTCCGCCCGTGTCACAACTCCCCCACTTGGCTATCAACATTGCAAGGTCGAGGCCGTTGACATCTCCGTCACCGTTGATGTCCTCTGGGCAAGTACCCGTCCCCGCATCCGCCTGGAGAGTCAATGGGCCGAACGAAAATGCAGCGGCGGACATGGACAAACAGACGAGATTGAATAGTTTCACAATTGCTCCAAGAAACGGGGTAGTAGATAGAAAACGCTTGTCCAAAATAGTATGCAAAGAGCAACTGTCAAATATTTCAAGAATATTTGCATCGAAACAGTTTCTTTTTTGCGCCAATGCATAAAAAAATGGCGCACATGAAATTTCACGTGCGCCATTTGTAAATCGAGTTGAATCGTCGGCTTATGGGCAAGGTCCCCAAGCACCGAGCAATGTCGCGAGATCCTGACCATCGACAGTTCCGTCGTTGTTCAAGTCAGCAGATCCAGCTGTGCCCCACTGTCCCAATACGCTAGCCAAATCGGCGCCGTTGACCTCACCGTCGTGATTGATGTCAGCAACACAAGCCGTCACTGGGTTGCCAATGGTTCCATCACTATTGATGCGTCCAGCGAAGATGTCGTTGGATCCGCCACTGTTTGCCTGCCATGCCAAGATGCTGCCAGTCGAGTTCTGACTCGCCGCAAAGCGATACTTCTGAGTCGAGTCAGATGCAAAGCTTGACTTCCATGCAACAGTTCCGTCCGTGTTCATGCGTGCCGCGATGGCGTTGCCGACAATCGCGGATGCGTAATTCACATACGAGACTCCCACACCGGTATCGAGCTTCATTGCGGCACCAGGGATCCGGTCGTAGACCGAGCCTGCTGACGATGACGAATAGTCCTCAACCATCACGCCGTTGGCTGCGTCCCATTGAGCAACACCAGCCGAATCGAAGCACTGAGCGCCGATGCCGTACCAGACAACGCCGGCGATCGCAGCCGAATAAGCCTTGTAATAGACATACAAGCGGTTGTCAGAACCAAGGACGACGACCGGGTTGGTGCGGCTCGCAGTGGTTGTCGTTCCACCGAAAGTTCCAGTTGTGGAAGTAGCCACCAACACGCCGTCAACGCCGAATGTCATGGCGCCAGTGCTGCCATCAACATGCTGCACGCGGCAGTTGAGCGGGTTCGTCGTGTACCAAGGCAGGTAACCGCCGCCCGCGCCATCGGAGATGAAGTCGGGAAAGTTGCCGGTCTGGATATTGCCCGCGCTCGCCGCTGCGAAACCAGCTGCACCACCCCATGCGTAGGTGCCGTCGGAGTTGATCTTGCAGACGCGAAGGATCTTGTTGCTATATGTCGTCGTGTAGCGCACCGTCGAGACCAGCACCGCACCATCCGTGGATGGCTGCAGACCAGCTGTCATGTGCTTCGCACTCGCTTCAGTGATGTAGATCGTTGAGACCACAGCACCAGTCGTGGGATTGACGCGAGTGACCGAACTATCGAAACCAACTCCGTGAGCAGCCCAGACGTAACCATCGGAAGCAACGACGCATCGACCGTTGCCGAGACATGCATAACAGTTGTCGGCGGCGGTGTAGAGAGGAGTAGACCAACGGATGACTCCGCTTGAGTCGACTGAGGACATCCTGAACTGCGCCAATCCTGAAACGGGATCAAGCGCGTTGTAGGCAAGATAAGTGTTGCCGGATGAATCACTCGACATGCCGTAGTCGACGGTGGATGTCATCGTAGATGGATGATCTTCAACGAGGGTTGTCCAGACGACATGCCCAGTCGCATCGACGCGCATGATGTTGACGTCGTACCCAATGTCTGAGAAGAATGAGATGTACTTGTCCCCGTTCGGCGCCGGTGCCATCTTGGGCTGCACATCGTCGTTCGCCGTGGCGACGAGCGCGTCTGGAGTTGCAGAATTAGAGGAATAACCAGTTTGTGCACTCGCTGTACCAGCGACCACCATGGCGAGCATCACGGATGATGCAAAAATAGATAGCACGTTCAAATTTGGGGATTTCATGAATTGAAGGTATGCCGACATTTGCAATGTCCAAATAATCGCCCAGAAATTTGAAAGATGCTTTTCTGGAATAACAAGGAGGCTCTAGCCCTCATGGCCTTCAGCAAAGCCAACACATAAAAAAATGGCGCACATGAAATTTCACGTGCGCCATTTGTGAATCGATTGAACCGTCTGCTTACTGGCAAGGTCCCCAACCACCGAGCAATGTCGCAAGATCCTGACCGTCGACCGTTCCGTCGTGGTTCAAGTCAGCAACTCCAGTTGAGCCCCACTGTCCCAATACGCCAGCCAAGTCGCTGCCGTCAACATTGTGATCGCCGTTTAAATCGGCAACACAAGCCGCCATTGGTGGACCCAGTACGCCAGTTCCCGAAATGTGGGCACAGAAAAGATCGCTTCCACCAGCGTTGACACCACCCTGCCATGCGATGTTTGCTCCCCCATCGACAGCGGTCGATGAAGCGAAGCGGTATTTGCTGCCGGCATCCGTTGCAAGCAAGTTGTTCCAAGCAATGGATCCGTCTGGGTTCATCGCTGCTGCACGAGCATCCAATGCGATTGCGCTATGTGAAATGGTGAAACTGACGCCGGGAGCTCCGCCAAAATTAAGCGCAGCACCAGGCGTCTTGTCATAAATGACACCTGCAGATGATGGTTGGTATGGATCGATCATCACACCTTCTCCAGCTCCCCACATAGGGTTTCCATCAGTGTCGAAGCATTGGGCTCCGATTCCATACCAGACAATTCCAGCGATTGCGCCAGAGTACGCACGATAAAACTCATACACACGGCCATCTGAACCAACAGTCAGGACTGGATTCGTTCGAGCGATGGACGAAGCTGTTCCGCCAAAGTCTCCAACCAAGGCAGTTGAAACTGCAACGCCGTCAGTACCCCAAAGCGTCACGCCGCCTGGACTGAGATGCTGGCATCGGCAGTTGATCGGAGTCGAGAGGCCATACCAATAGATGTATCCGCCACCCGAACCATCTGGAAGAAAGTCTGGGAAATTGCCCGTCTGCACTCCGCCTGCGGTTGAAGTGAACAAAGGAACTCCAGCGGCAGCCCATGGACGAGTTCCATCGACGCTAATTCTGTGTGCACGCAGGATCTTTGGTGTGTACGTCGTCGTGTAACGAATTGTTGTCAGGATCACTGAACCATCTAACGAAGCTTGAAAACCAGAGCACATCTGCTTGGCACCCGCTTCATTGACGTAAACCGGTGTTGCGAATGTTGCGACACCAGTTGCGGAATCAAATCGTTGAACCGCGGAATCGAATCCGACTGAACAAGCTCCCCACACTGCTCCGTCACTCGCGACAGCAACGCGGCCATTGCCGAGGGATGCACCAGCAGCGGAATACACAACGCTTGTCCAACGAATCGCACCAGTTGCGCTCACGGATGCAACTTTCTGAGTCGGCGTTGTTCCATCGGCGGCATATCCGTTGTAAGAGATGTACGCATTCCCTGCCGCATCACTTGCGACTCCGTAGTCAACCGTAGAGGAAAGTGTTCGGTCTTCAACAACCAAAGCACTCTTCCACATCGAATGACCATTTGCATCAAGGCGATCGAGCATGATGTCGTAGCCTGGGTTGGAGAAGTAGGCGTAGTAGGTGCTGTTGGCGGGACCGACAGCAAGCTTCACCTGTACATCGTCGTATGCAGTTGAGCGAAGCAATTCTGGAGTCGCGGGATCCTGTGAATAAGTCGTTTGTGCACTCGCTGTACCAGCGACCACCGTGGCGAGCATCACGGATGATGCAAAAATAGATAGGACATTAAAATTGGGGGATTTCATACTTTCAATCTATGCCGACATCCCGAATGTACAAATAGTATTTTCAAGAATTGAACAGCGATTCGCTAGAAAATTCTCTCGCTCAAGGTCTGAGTTCATGAACCCGAATCACGCCGCCACCCTGCCTTTTCGCCCGGTACATCGCAGCATCTGCCTCAAAGATAATTTTATCGTGCGACACAAGGGTTCCTTGGAAGATCGCCAGCCCGATACTGCAAGAAACAGTATGACCTCCCGAAACGCCTGACGTGTGAGAACGCATTTCAGACGAAAAGAAGTTTTGACTGATTGCAGCGTGAATCTTTTCCGCGATTTGCACAGATTGCCGAATGGATTCTGCTTTGGCAACGCTCAATTCGTTCAGCAAAATGACAAACTCATCACCACCAAATCGCCCGACCGTGTCGGTTGCACGAACACAATTTTTCATCCTTGCTGCGATCTCAACAAGGAGCGCATCTCCAACGGCATGTCCGTACTGATCGTTGAGCGGCTTGAAATGGTCAAGATCAATAAAGAGGACCGCGCCAAATTTCCCGCTGCGATGACTTGCAAGCATCCCTTGATCCACACGATCAAAGAAAAGTGTTCGGTTAGCCAATCCAGTCAGCTTGTCATGGAAAGCAAGGCCATGCATCTTCTCCTCAAGCCGTTTGCGTTGGGTAATATCAGTCACGAAACCGTGCCAAAGAATCGACCCGTCGCTCTCGCGCTGAGGTTGAGAGTGACCGAGCAAGTATCGAGAAGTTCCATCGGGGAGATTCACCTGAAACTCTTGACTCCATCGAGTTAAGTCCTTCGCAGAGTCAATAATGGACTGCCACACCATCTCTGATGCATCAGGCTCAATGCAGTCGAACAGCAGAAAAGGATTGGCCTGAATTTCAGTTGGGCTCAATTGATAGATGCTGCGCGAGGCTTCGCTTACAAACGGGAAAGCGATGGTTCCGTCAGGACGTAGGCGAAACTGATACACCATTCCAGGAACTTGCCGCGCGAGTTGCTCCAATCGATCGAGCATCTCATGCCGACCGTCACTACCCCGCTTGCGGTCTGAAACATCTCGAATGATTCCAACGAAGTTGGTGATGACGCCTTCGCCGTTTCGCACTGGGGCGATGGACAAATCGTTCCAGAACTGACTCCCATCTTTACGGTAATTGAGAATATCGCCAGTGAATGCCCTGCCATTCTTGCAAGCAATCCTGATCGCCGCTCGAGTTTGCGTCGCCGTATCTGGTCCTTGCAGAAACGAGCACGTTCGTCCTAGCGCATCCCCGTCCTGGAATCCAGTAATCGAAATGAACGCTGCATTCATCGAAGTGATCAGCAAATCCGAATCCGTAACAATCACTCCGTGAGGAAATTCGGTGAGCCCCAAGTGTTTCACTTCAAATATATTTTCCTGCCGCTTGGGAAACGAAACTTCCCTTCGTTTCGACCATTGTTTTTTTATGTTCATTTTTATTTAGACCCCTTTGTCAAAAATCGCAACGCAGAAAAATGCTAGATCTCCACGCACAGAAAGTCTATGCAATTCGCAGTAGATATCGCCCATTATGCCGAACCCTCTGTCTGACGAGTTGAACAATAAAACTGATACTCTCCGCACCCGATGAGCACGAATACTTCAATGAACAAAAACAGTAGTGCGACTGCAAAAGTTGCAAATGCGAAAACAGGATTCCGAAAAATGATTCTGGCGATTTGCGCAATCGCAATCGTGCTTGGAGCATGGTGGACGCTCGATCGGTTAGTTATTGATCGAAGCGCTATCGTCGTCGGCATTTTGCACTCGCAAACTGGACCGATGGCGGTGAGTGAGAAGTCGATGATCGACGCAGAGATTCTTGCACTTGAGGAGATCAATGAAGCGGGCGGATTGCTCGGGCGACCCGTTGAATGGGTGATCGCAGATGGAGCATCGGACTGGCCTAAATTCGCCGAGCAGGCAAAGCACCTCATTGAAGAAGACAAGGTCTGTGTCGTCTTTGGCTGTTGGACAAGCGCAAGTCGTAAGAGTGTCCTGCCAGTCTTTGAAGCCAGTGATCATCTTCTTGTTTATCCGATGGCATACGAAGGTCTGGAGCAATCACCAAACATCGTCTACACCGGCGCTGCGCCGAACCAACAAATCACCCCCGCAGTGCAGTGGTGCCACGAAAAACTTGGCGCGCGCCGTTTTTTTCTAATCGGTTCCGATTACATCTGGCCACACTGCGTCAACGCAATCATCAGCGATCAACTGGTTGGACTTGGCGCCGAACGAGTCGGCGAGGTGTATGTCCCGTTCGGCAGTACGGATCTTGATGCAGCTGTTCGACAGATCGTGGCAGCCAAGCCAGACGTCGTGCTGAGTTCAGTCGTCGGTGATTCCGCCCTTGCGTTTGCAAAGAAAATGCGAGAGGCTGGAGTTCGTCCCGAAAAGACACCAGTTCTCACATTCGCGCTTGGCGAAAACGAGATTCGAACAATGTCTAGTGCAGACATTGTTGGGAACTACGCTTCGTGGAATTATTTCCAGAGCATTGACCGACCAGAAAACCTGAAATTCGTGACTGCGTTCAAGGCGCGATTCGGTGCCGAGAGATCTATTTCAGCTGTGATGGAAGCGGCCTACAACAGCGTCAAACTCTGGGCGCAAGCCGTGCAAGAAGGAGGAACGGCGGATGTGCGGCAAGTGCGTTATGCACTTCGCCACCAAAGCATGAATGCTCCAGAAGGAATTATTGCAATTGATCCCGAAACGCAACACTCATGGTTACCAGTTGCGATTGGACGCATTCGTCAAGATGGCCAGTTCGATGTCGTCTGGACGAGTAATACCGCTGTGCGGCCAGTCCCATTCCCTATCTCCCGCTCGCGAGAAGCATGGGAGAAATTCGTCGAAGATCTTCACAGACAATGGGGTGGCAAATGGGCTGCTCCTGCCGGAACGACAACGTCCACAGCGCCAGTTGGAGCAAGGACAAACGCACAATGAGCGAAATCCATACCACTGATTCAACCCCAATTAAGTATGCATTGCATCGATCAATTGCTGGCCGATTGCTCTTATGGTTTTTGCTGATTTCATTGATCCCCTGCGCAATCCTCGCCACAATTACTGCAAGATCCGCGGCCAAATCGCTCGAACAATCTGTCCGCGACAATCTCGTTCAGATCGCTGGTGCAAAGGCTGATGAATTGGAAATTTATGCCCGTGAACGATTGTCGGATGCAACGACCCTGGCTCGTGGGGCGACAATAGTCAGTGCAATCTCTGATCTCACTGAAGCAAATGTTGAGCAGCGCAGTGTGACAAAGACGAGCTTGGCGTATCTCGCCGAGTCTTTTGGATTCTCCCAACTGCTCTTGCTTGATAACTCTGGGCGCATTCTTTTTTCACTCAATCCAGAATTTCCAGAGAACTCTTCGATCCTGACTGGCGAACTCGCTTCGAGCGAACTGAAACTCGGATTTGAGCGATCACGAACGCTGATGCAGTCGGAACTTTCTGCGTTCAAAATCTATGGCACCGATCAAAAGCCGATTGCTTTCCTGACAAGCCCCATCATGAAAGATGGACGCGTGATTGGTGTCCTTGCTGGTGGTATTGGTCCAGAGCGGGTCTGGCGCATTCTGTCGGACATGACAGGATTGGGTAATACGGGAGAGATTGTGACGGCCGAGGTCGTCGGAAGTGAAGTACTCGTGACTGCGCCCCTGCGGAGCGATCCCAATTCCGCATTCCGTCTCAAGATCCCACTTGGAAACAAACAAGGGTCAGCCACACAGATGGCTGCGACTGGAAATCGAGGATATGGAATCCGCCCTGACTATCGCGGCATCGAAGTCGCAGCAGCTTGGTGCTATTTGCCGAGTTACCGATGGGGAATGAATGTGAAGCAAGAATCCAGCGAAGCATTTGCTGCGATGACATTTCAGCGCAATGCCATCATCGGCCTCTCGCTCGTGATCATTGTGAGCGTCACGCTGACGGCTCTCCTCGTGGCTCGCAGCATTTCGAACCCGATTCGAACAGCCGTGAACGTCGCTCGAAAAGTAGCAGGCGGAGACTTGCGTGCGGATGTTGGAGCGACGGCGAATGATGAAACTGGTGCGCTCTTGGTGGCAATCCAAACCATGACAAACGACTTGCGCGGACTCATCGGGCGCATCCAACAGTCGTCGATCGCCCTCACTTCGACTGCCACGGCGATCCAAGCCACCAGCAATGAACAGCAGCAAGTGGTTTCGGAGTATGGATCGTCCACAAGCGACGCGGTCGCTGCAGTCAAGGAAATCACCGGAACTAGCCAAGAACTTGCCCGGACGATGAACGAAGTCAATGCCCTTGCGGCAAGCACTGGGATCAAAGCGGCGGAAGGACGATCTGACCTTGAGGGAATGGATGCCACCATGCGCGGACTCGAAAAGAGCACCTCATCGATCGGTGCAAAGTTGACGACGATCAGCGAGCGCGCGTCCAATATTAATTTGGTGATCACCACGATGGTGAAGGTTGCCGATCAAACCAACCTCCTCTCAATAAACGCTGCAATTGAGGCAGAAAAGGCTGGGGATTATGGCTTAGGATTCCTCGTTGTCGCACGCGAAATTTCACGGCTCGCTGACCAAACTGCACATGCATCTCTCGACATCGAACGCATGGTCAAGGAAATGCAGAGCAGCGTTACATCAGGCGTAAAGGAAATGAACATCTTTGCTGAGCAGGTGCAAGGTGGCGTCCGTGAAATCGGACAGATCTCGAGCAAGTTGGGCGACATCATTTCCGCCGTAGAAGGAATCTCGGGACGCTTTGGACAAGTGACGGAAGGCATGCGCGCACAGACACAAGGCGCAGAGCAGATTCGAGACGCGATGGTTCGCCTTGCGGATGGCGCGGCTCGTACGGCGTCATCACTCAACGATTCCAATCGAGCGACGGTTGAATTGCGCAGCGCAGTTGGCGAACTCAAAGATGAGGTCTCCCGTTTCACAACTTAATCGAGAATCACATCGTCCCCGATCTGCTTGATTGGACAAAGACTTGTCACAATGAGTGATCTATCAACGACTGAGATTGCTCACGCCGCAATGAAGACGACTGGTACAGAGTCTTTCATTGCGCCCGACGATCGCCGTCCCCCACTTTCACGATTCCTGCGCGATCCAGTCTGGCTCATTGCATTGCTCGCAACGATCACAGTTGCGATAACCGTGCGCGGAACAATCCTCTTTCGGAGCGCTTTCCCAGCAGGAATGGATGCGGGTTACTACCCCGTTCAAGCGCGTGCGTTACTCGAACATGGTCGATTGGAATGGACGGATGTTCCATTTCTGTTTGCAATCGATGCGGTACTTGCCAAGTGTGCGATGGTGCTTACTGGTTGGGATATTGATACTGCAACCTTGTGGGCATCACGTGTTGTGGATACCGCTGGCGAACCATTCGCTGCCATTGCTATCTTTGTTGCGGCATGGATCTTCAGTCGTGGCGCGCGGCGTGCCGTACTCGGCGCCATCGCCGCCACAACAATCGCCATCTTGAGTCCACCGCTCGTGCGCATGATCGGTGACTTCGAGAAGCAGTCGCTCGCCATGGCGTTTATGTGCGCAACGTACGTTGCGACATGGTGCGCGCTTCGATCGAGTGGAACGTCTGGACACCCTGCACGTCGGTGGACCGTCGCATGTTGCTTCATGGTGTTGACAGCATTGACACACGCAGGCACATTCGCCGCTGCAGCGCTGGGGGTCGGCTTCTTGCTGGTGATATGGGCGGTTCGCGGCGGTATCACTCGCGGCCGCGGGATTCGGGTTCTTGGTTTGTTTCTGCTTGCATCAGTTGTCACATTCAGCACCGTCTGGTGGCTCGCGCCAAGAAAAGCTGCCGCAATTATTGACGCTCCTGCGAAACTCTTTGCTGGCGCAGAGCGCGGACCAGGCCCAGAAAGAGGACCGGGCGGAGAAAGAGGACCGGGCGGAGAAAGAGGACCGGGCGGAGAAAGAGGACCGGGCGGAGAAAGAGGACCGGGCGGACCTCGGGGGCCCAGCGGAATGATGTTCGATCGTCAACCGTGGCTGATCGCCTTCGCCGTTGGATGCGCACTCTTGATTGCCGCGACAAGACCGCTTCGACGAGTTGGCGAAACTCTGCGAGCAACAGCACGCGCTGACGAAGCTTTCGTATTCGCAATGTTTTTTACAGCTCTCGCCCTGTGCTGCCCTTGGGTGACCGGCGAATATCGGATGCGACTCGCATTGATGGTTCCAGTTCCGCTGGCTCTCGTCGTTGCATTCCTCTTAACAAGACGATTAGAAGAGAAATCACGGAGGAGTCGCTTTGCGCTGCTGGGTGCAATCGCCACTGCGGCGATCTCGGTGGCGATTTGCGTGGCCGCCGTTACTCCAGTCATTGGCGATATCGATTCACCTGGGATGGTTCAGATTGACGCTGAGGGAATCGAACAACTACGCATTTGGCGAAGCGAACTCGGGAGCGATGGGCGTAGCATCGTTACGGCGCATCACGGACTTGAATTCTGGGCTGGCTTCGCGATGGGAATGCACTCGCGTCAAACGACGTTTGCGCAGAGCGACTTTGACACGTATGAGCATCTTTACATCCTCGCCGAACACGGCGGAGCAGGCCGAGGACCGGGCGGCGGCATGCGAGAGGCTCGAGGCGGTGGACGAAGACCGATGAACCGGCCAATGAACGACCAGATGAAGGGACCCACAGATGGACCCATGAACGGACCTATGCACGGAATGGGGCAGCCCCAGATCCCCGACGGAGCAATAAAAGTCCGCCAATCCGAGCGATTTACTCTCTGGGAAGTTCCAGAATCCGCACGCGATTCATACCGCGATGCAGGGTGATTGAGGGTGATTGAGCGCAACATCGGTATCGTTCACTAATGATCACCCGCAACAATCTGCTTCTCGTCTGCGCCTTATTCATCTCCATTCCTGCGCTTGCCTTTCAAGCAGTGCAAGCACCAGCCAAGGCGCCAGTTGTTGCGGCTCCCAAAGCAGAGACCGAGGTCCCAGTCGATGGGCTACTCGATCAAGATGACGTGATGGAAGCTGCGGCTGAAATAACTGCACTGAAATATCCGGATGCCGAAACAGTTCTCGTTGGCGAATATGTGCGAACCGAATATCAAGCCGACGGAAGCTATGTGACCTTCGACGATGAATACGTCAAAGTTCTCACCGAGGAAGGGCGCAAAGAAGCCCTTGAAAAACAGTTTGGCTATAACGCTTTTTATGGCGGGATGAAAATCCTTGCCGTCGAAGTGATCAAGCCCAATGGTCAAATCGCATCCTTCGATCCTGCGACGATCAGCAAGGAGCAAGTAGATCGATCGCAAATGTCGTCAAACATTTATGACCCGAATGACAAGGTCGTCGTGGCGGCAGCAAAGAATGTCGAGATTGGCGATACGGTTCGATTCTTTGTGAAGAGCTGGGAATCCAAGCCAAGAATGAAGGGGAATTTTTCAGACATGAGCGTGTTGGAAGCGCCATCGCCAATCAAGCATGTGATCTATGAATTCATCGCGCCAAAGGACAAACCACTTCGAAGCAAAATTGTCTTGAGCGAAATCAAGGGAACGGTGACCTACGCAGAAAAGACAGAAGACGGAAAAATCACATACACGTGGACTGGGAACGACATCCCACAGATGTTCTTGGAATCAAGCATGCCTGCTTGGTACACCGTCGGACAACGTTTGCTCGTCAGCACGCTTGCGAATTGGAAGGAAGTCAGCCAGTGGTACTCGCAAATCAGCCAGGTCCACTTGGACAAGGTCACCCCTGAAATGAAGGCAAAAGTCGCTGCGATCACTGTTGGTTTGAAGACCGATGACGAGCGGATCAATGCAATCTTCAAGTTCGTCAGTCAAGAGATTCGTTACATGGGCATCACGACAGAGAAAGATGCGCCCGGCTATGAGCCACACGATGTCAGTACGACATTTGAGAATCGATACGGTGTCTGCCGCGACAAAGCCGCGCTTCTCGTTGCCATGTTGTCAGCTGCAGGCATTCCTTCGTTCCCAGTCCTCATCAATGCTGGCGAGAAACTGGATGTGCAAGCACCATCAATTTCATTCAACCATGCAATCACTGCGGCGCGCGGCAAGGATGGAAAGTACATCTTGATGGACAGCACCGACGAAAGCACGTCCGACCTACTTCCACAATATTTGCAGAACAAGAGTTATCTGGTTGCAACGCCTGAGGGCGAAACGCTGATGACTTCGCCCATCGCACCCGCAAGCGAAAACATGATGTTTGTAAAAACAAACGTCACGCTTGCAGAAGATGGGAGTGCGGTTGGCACGACGACAGTCGACTTTCAAGGGATCAACGACAACGCCTATCGAGGAATGTTTGTGCAAATGAAGCCGGCGGATGTTCGGCGTGCATTCGAATCTGCAATGAAGAGTTTGTTGCCTGGAGGTTCGTTGACGGGCCTGAAATTAACTCCCGAGAACATGCAGGACAGCACACAGAAAATCCAATTGGTATTGAATTGGACAGTGCCCAACTTGCTCGTCGCTGGCGGAGGCGCGGCTCAATTGGACTTGCCATTTACTGGATACGGATTCAGCGTTGCGCTACGAACGATTGGCCAAGGACTGGAATTGGAGAAGCGTCGATATCCACTGACGATGGATGTCGCGTGCGGAGTGCACGAAGATCTGCAGATCAAATTGCCGACGAGTTTGCAAAACGTTATTGCGCTGCCACAGTATGAGAACACGGACCACAAGGACTTCTCAATCACGCAAGCCATTACAGCGGAGCCAGGTGAACTGAATGCGTCTATTGATATTCAAGTGAAATCGCCAGAAATCGCGCCCGACGCATATTTGATGCTTAAAAAAGCGATGGCGAATATGGAGATCAACGGACGCCAGCAACCAGTCTTTGCACGCAAGTCAGGCGTGACGCCGCCGCCACCGCCAACTGCGGACGTGGAATTGATCAGCAGTAAGTATGCGCTTCGCATGGACTCGCCGACAAGTTGGACTACGCATCAAGAAGTGAAGGAAAAAATCCGAACCGTCGCAGGAAAGAAATCAGCGAGCGAATTAAAATTCGATTTCAATCCGCTCTGGCAGACGATTGAAATCGAGTCCGCCCAAGTGACCCAGAAGGATGGAACTGTTCGCAAGATTCAGCCTCAAGAAATGAACACACTCGATGCAGGATGGGTGGCGAGTGCGCCACGGTATGCAGACGGAAAGACCCTCGTCGTATCGCTGCCAGGCGTGGAGGTCGGTTCCATTATTGAATATTCCGTCAAGCTGACTGCGAAGGATCAGCCGATCTTCAGCAAGGGATACACATTTTCAAGCACCGAAAGCGTGAAGAATGTTGAGCTTTCGTACGACCTGCCTGCAGATATCAAACCGCGGATCGAAATGGATTTTCCAACCGATGGTCATATGACTGACGTGACGAAAGATGGTCGACGCAAGATCACTTTCGTATGGAACGATATTTCCCCTCGAAGTCGTGAAGCTTCTGCGCCACCACCTTGGATGGACTCGCCTGACTTTGTGATGACCACCAGCACATGGCCTGAGTATGCCGCAGCAGTCGGTCGACAAGTTGCACCTATGTTGGTCAATCAAACGGCAAGCACTGCGAAGGCGAAGGAGCTCATTGCTGGAAAGACAACGCCGTCAGAAAAGATGACTGCCATTCGTGATTTCGTTGCGAGACAAATCCGAATGGAAGGGCCTGGTTTTACTGACCTTCCGCTCAGTGCAGCTTTTTCACCAGCGGATGTCACCTTGAAAGATGGATATGGGCACTGGTCTGACCGTTCGATTCTTTTGTATGCGATGCTCAAAGGTGCTGGATTCGAGCCAGAACTTGACCTCGCTTCATGGGGCACGAAAGAACCAACCATGCAGAAACGCTCGTTCGCTTTTCCAAGTAGCGGATATTTCGCTGGGATTGTCTGCCGCGTGAAACAGCCACAAACTGGCGAATGGCTTCCACTGGATGATCTCAGTCAGTATGCGCCACTCGGTGCGACATCCCTCGGTGGCCAGCCGGGATACACGATGGATGGCAAGCCGTTCGTCTGGGCAGAACCGAGTGGGCTGGAGAACTTTGGTGAGACAGAGATTGCACTGGACTTTGATGCGCAGGGAACTGCTCTCATCGCCGTCACATCTCGCTATCACGGAACTGACCATGAAGGGTTTGTCCGTCAACAGACTGAGATGACTCCCGAAGAGCGGAGTCGCTACTTTCAATCTCTCGTGAGTGGCATCGCACAGAATGCCAAACCTGAAGGCGAGCTCGTCACGAACTTCACCTATCCAGCAACAATGAAATATGCAGTCAAGGTTGAACGATTTGGCGTGAAGAATGCTGGCGGTCTTTACTTCGACCTCCCATCGGTTCCTCAGCAAATTATGCCGACCGATGCAGATCGGCGTGAGCGTGGATTGCTTTTTGCTGGCGAGGCAAAGTCAAGAATCGTCTGGAAGGTCACAGCCCCGGCGGGACTTGTACCTGTGATTGCTCCAGAGAATCTTGACTGGCGTGGCCCAGGAAACTTAGGAACCGTGAAGTTCACTGCGGAACCAAACACATCGACCGATGCAACTCGATTGACCTATTCACTTGATGTTGATTTGGCCCCCGCTGTTATCCCTGTTGGCAATTACAGTTCACTCCTAGATCTCAATCGGAGATTCAGCCATCCATCTGCACGAAGAGTGCTCTTGCAACCCGCGGTCGCAGCGGAAAAACCTGCGCCCGTGATTGCTGATCCCCAAGCGAAGGCTGGGGTGTAAAGCAGCTGAACGGTCTTTGGATACGGGCCCTGGGCGTTACCTTCGGCCGACAAGTACTTCGACAAATGGTGCGAAACCGTCGTCATAGACGCTTGGTTCAATCGTGACTGCGAACCCAAGCGATTCGAGATGCTTGACCGACGCCTCCAAATAGGGATGACGCCGCGGCGGAGCCTGCATCGAGTGCGTCGGAGCCATTCGCAGTTCGTGTCGCGTCACTCGCGCGAGTTCCGTGATGGCTGTTAAGTGGAAATCCAAGTCAAACATATTGCCTTGCATCATGCCGCCATTTTCGACGGACGAATAGCAAAAAAGAAAGTGGCTTGAAAGAACAAGGTCGAAACTGCGATCCCCGAAGGGCAAGTTGGGGAGAGATGCGTCGATGTATCGCGTCCCCTTCCCGCTGAGATAGTCCTTGGAAAAACTTTCGAGCGCGTCATATTTATCTCTGCGAAACTTTTCCATATCGCGAATATCAAAGTTGCCAGGGGTTTGTTCGATCTGTGCGAAACATTCGTCGATGTGTCCCTTGCCACTCTTGAGAAGTTGTTCGAGTGACATCGCATACATCGGATCGCAACCGATCACATCCAATCCCTGCTGGGTTCCATCTGCAACAAATGAATCTGGACCGCTTGGGCAATCAAGAATTGATCGACCACGCAGCGAGGATTCATCAAGCGAAAACATCGCTAGATACTCTTGATAATTCCGTCCAAAAAAAGCAACAAATGGAATTGAAAACGCTTTCGCCATGAGAGGAGAGTACGCCGATGGCGCAAACTGCGATGCGCCATGCCCCGAGACTTTCGTTCTCAGTCCTTCGCTTTCAACTGTGAATCATTGGCCTTGAGGAAGACTTTGATTTCTTCAGCCATTCCAAGGAGCTTGACCCACTGCTCCTTATAAAGGGTCACTGGAAAACGCCCAAGTCCATAGACAGAAAGCGCGCCCTTCTCGCTGACCTTCAACGAAAGCCCTTTCGCAGAGACTTGTTTGAGCGCAGCATTTTCACTGCGGAGTCGTTCGAGTTCCATTCTCATTTCTTCATCAGCCATTGGTTGCTCCTTCTGTTGTGATTGCAATCGCGGGCAGAATATCGCCCAATTTGGCTTCACACTTACGCATCGCCTTATTTCTTGTTGGCAAATATGCAGGGAATATGGATTCTTCTATAATTACAAACATGAAGAAATCAAACAAACTTATTGTTTCTCTTGCCTTTTTGGCTCTTTTAGTTTCAGTTGGCGCTGGCTTTGCTGCGCGAATGAACTCCGCGGTAACGGCGATCGCCCCAGAGGACGCGTTGAAGGCCGCCAACGCAAAGTTTTATTCAAGCATCAACACAATGCTGACCACAGGAAACACAGATTCATTTTCAGATGTTTGGTCTCATCGTGATAGTGCTTCCAACTTTGGACCCAGTGGTGCTCGCCAAGTTGGATGGAAATCGATCGACGCTGAATTCAAGCGTGAAGGCGCAATGAAGATGGGTGGAAATGTCACTTGCGAGGACATGGTCGTGACTGTCGACACTGACGGCGACACGGGATACATCACTTGCGTCGAAGTGGGAAACAATATGACCATCGATGGCAAGTCGAATCAAGTGACGTTCCGTTCGACCAATATCTATCGCATGGAAGATGGCAAATGGAAATTGGTACATCATCACACAGATGTTGCACCAGTCATGAAGGAAAGCACTTCGAACGCTGCAAATGTCGCTGCACCGAAAACTGCGAAGTAACTGATATCAGCCGATACTCAAGCCCGACGAAATGGCACAGCAGCCATTCGCCGGGTTTTTCTTTTGAAAAGCACGATCCACTACTCTCCAGACTCGCATGCCAGAAATGACAACAGTCGCCACCAAACCG
>CAIXJC010000048.1 GCA_903919715.1 uncultured bacterium
CATATCGCAGACGTCAAGGAAATCATCTGGCAACCAACTTCAAGTCTCGTCGGAACTGCTTTTTCACTTCGTTCTGTTGCGATGGCAAACGAGGTGGCGGGAATCGTGAAGGAAGTGAAGTTCCAGTCGGGATCGATTGTCAACAAGGGCGATCTGTTGCTCACCCTCGATGACTCAACGGAACAGGCGAATCTCTCCGCCGCGAACGCAGCGGTTCGAGTTGCCGAAGCAAACGCACACGTTGGTCAATCACGTCTTGTCCTTGCAGAATTGGAACTCAAACGAACTGACGAAGCCAACGCACTCAACGCATCGAGTCCAGTAGAAATCGACCGTCGACGCTCTGCTGTCGAATCTGCAAAGGCGGATGCCGATCGACTTCTCGCCGAAGTGGATCAGGCGAAGGCTCGCGTCGAACAGGTGAAGGTGCTTGTCGAGAAGCACATCATTCACGCGCCCTTTCGTGGACATGCTGGAATTCGCACGCTGCATGAAGGTCAATATCTTGCAGAGGGGACAACATTTGTCGCGCTCGAAGAGATCACCGATCGTATTTTTCTCGACTTCGCAATTCCGCAAGAGCATCTTCCTCGGGTGCACATCGGACTTGTCGTGAAGGCGACTGGACCAATCTTTGGCGCAGATGGTGCTGACCTTGAAGTTGTCGCTGTCGATGCGAGAGTCAGCAATGACACCCGCAACGGGCGTGTTCGAGGAATGGTCGACAATCGCGAAGGCCGAATATTGCCTGGAATGTTCGTGCAAATTCGCGTTCCGGTGGACGAACCTAAATCGTATATCGCAGTTCCAGCGACGGCGATTCGGCGTGCGACATATGGTGATCACGTTTGGGTTGTCGTCCACGATGTCGCGACGGGGCAGAATCGTGCGACTCAACGACCAGTAAAACTTGGACCGTCGGTGGGTGAAGATGTGATTGTGCTCGAGGGACTGAAAGCAGGCGAACGCATCGCGACGACTGGCTCTTTCAAACTTCGCGAAGGTGTCTTGATCAAGGAGCCGGCTGCCGCTGTGAATGCAGCCGTCGCTGAAACTTCGACTCAAGAATCGAAACCAAAGGGCGATGACGTCGATCACTGACATCTTCATTAAGCGTCCGGTTCTTGCGATTGTGATCAATGTCATCATTCTCGCCGTTGGTTGGCGTTGCGCGATGTCTTTGCCCGTGCGTCAGTACCCGCGTATCGAATCGACCAAGATCCTGATCAACACGATGTACATCGGTGCCAGCGCCGAGACCATTCGTGGTTTTCTGACGACGCCAATCGAGCAAGCGGTATCAGCAATAGATGGAATCGATTACATCGAGAGTTCCAGCATGCCAGGCATGAGCATGATTACCGTGCATCTGCGGTTGAATCATGACTCGAGTGATGCGCTTGCTGAAGTTACAGCCCGCCTCAATCAGGTGCGAAGTGAATTGCCCAGCGAGGCGGAATCTCCAGTCATTCAGATTCAGCGTGCAGACCGCCCATTTGCAACGTTTTATGTCAGCTTTGTTTCGGACACGCTCGATCTGACGCTTCTCAATGATTATCTCGCTCGCGAGATCCAGCCGCTTCTGGCGACAATCGAAGGCGTGCAGCGCATCGGTATCGAGGGCCCGCGAAATCTTGCGATGCGAGTCTGGTTGGACGAGGCAAAGTTGACAGCACTTGACGTCACGCCATCCGAAGTGTGGCTTGCGATTCAGAAAAATAATTTTGTCGCTGCGGTCGGCCGTACGAAAGGCAAGAGCGTCCAAGTTGATTTGCTCACGGATACAGATCTTCGAACAGTCGCAGACTTTGACGCGTTGATCGTTCGGGAAAATCAAGGTTCAATCGTGCGTCTGCGTGATGTCGCGACCGTCGAAATTGGCGGCGAAGAACCTCTCGGCGAAGCGGGATTCAACGGCAAGCCTGCGATCTATCTTTCTGTTTGGCCGCAACCCCGTGCCAACGAGATCGATGTCTCGCAGCGTCTCAATGCGGCGATGGAAAAACTTCGACCTTCGCTACCAGCGTCGATCAAAATGGATCTGGCCTATGACGGCACGTATTACATGCGCAATGCGCTGAAGGAAATCGGCATTACGCTCGCCGAAACAATTGCAATCGTTGCGATTGTCGTCTTCCTGTTTATGGGATCTGTGCGAACGGTATTGGTACCGCTCGTTGCAATACCGATCTCGATTGCTGGTGCCTGCATCTTCATGTATTTGATGGGATTTTCGCTGAATCTCCTGACAATTCTCGCGGTTGTTCTATCGGTTGGATTGGTCGTCGATGACGCGATCGTGATGGTTGAGAATGTCGAACGTCATGTGCGCGAAGGAATGAAAGGCGTCCACGCTGCACTGCGCGGTGCGCGCGAACTCTTTGCGCCGGTTGTGTCGATGACAATCACGCTTGCTGCGGTCTATGCCCCAATCGGATTTCAAAGTGGGTTGACTGGAGTGCTCTTCCGCGAATTCGCATTCGCTCTTGCCGCATCGGTTGTTGTCTCGGGCATCGTGGCGATCACTTTGTCGCCTGTGATGAGTGCCAAACTTGTTCCGCGTCATGGAAGTGAAGGTCGATTCACTCTCTTTGTCAATGGTCTCTTTGATCGACTGCGTATTTTCTATGGCAAAGTTCTAGATGTCACGCTCTCTCTTCGGTGGACGATGGCGGTTGCCGCCGTGTTGATCGCATTGGCTGCGGTGCCTTTGTATATGTTCTCGGGCAAGGAACTCGCGCCAACAGAAGACGAAGGCGGAATCTTCTTTGTCTTGCAATCTGCACCAGATGCGACGTTGAATATGACGCGCGAGTCCGTCAATCAAATGTCCAACGCACTCGCTTCGATTCCAGAAACGAAATTTGTCTGGCGCGTTCTCATTTCGCCATCTGCAGGTTTCGGCGGCATGCAAACGCTGAAATGGGATGAACGCAAACGTACGACGAAAGAGATTCAACCTCAGGCGTATGGGCTCGTATCAAATATCGCTGGAATTAGAGCCTTCCCGATTCTTCCTCCGCCACTTCCTGGCGCTGGGCAGTTTGACGTGGAAATGGTCATTTCAAGTTCTGATCAACCCGAACAGATGGCCGATCTTTCCAATCAACTTGTTGGTGCGGCATTTGGATGCGGAAAGTTTTTGTTCGCAGACTCTGATTTGAAGATCGATTTGCCGCAAACGCGCTTGGTCATCGACCGAGAAAAAGTCGCGGACATGGGACTGGATCTCGCAGCTGTTGGTCGAGATCTTGCTGTGATGCTTGCAGGTGGCTATGTCAATCGTTTCAATCTCGATGGACGAAGTTATAAGGTGATCCCACAAATTCGCGATGAGGAGCGTGCGACTCCTGATCACATTCTGCAGATGAAGGTGCGAACTGCCAAGGGTGGGCTGGTGAGCGTGGGTTCGTTCGTTACATTGAAAACGGAAGCGGCTCCACGAACACTCAATCGATTCCAGCAGAAGAATTGCGTTCGTATTTCTGGTGGCGTCGCTCCTGGAGTTACGAAAGAAGAGGCTCTTCGTGCACTTGAGGACATTGCACGGCCGTTGCTTCCTTCGGGATACACCATCGATTACGCTGGCGAATCTCGTCAGTTGCGGCAGGAGGGGTCGTCGCTTGCCGTCACGCTCGGCTTTGCTCTTGGCTTGATTTATCTCGTCCTTGCGGCGCAATTTTCGAGTTTTCGCGATCCTTTGATCGTGCTCTTGGGATCGGTTCCTCTGGCCATTTCTGGTGCGCTGATCTTTACATTCTTGGGATGGACGACGATCAATATTTATTCGCAGGTGGGTCTGATTACGCTTGTAGGACTGGTGGCCAAGAATGGAATCTTGATCGTCGAGTTCGCAAATCACTTGCAAAGCGAGGGGCGCGATAAAGCGTCTGCAATTAAAGAAGGCGCGATGACCCGTCTACGGCCAATCTTGATGACAAGTGTCGCGACCGTGGTTGGGCATTTCCCACTGGTCCTTGTGACTGGCGCAGGTGCGCTTGCGCGAAACTCAATCGGTATGGTGCTCGTGACGGGCATGATCATTTCGACGCTCTTCACATTGCTGGTTGTTCCATCGATTTACATGCTTATTGCAGGCAAACGGGAACCCAAAGTCGACGTCGTTTAAATCATTCCGCCTTGCGAACCAAAGTGGTTGCCCAGATGGTGACCACCAGCATCACAGCGAAAACTGCGTTGGCGATTTGCATTTCACGCAGCGGTGAAGCGTTGAGAAAATGAGTGATGATGCCTGGAATGATCTCCAGTACTGCGCCCGTGCAAATGCCTGCGAGGTTGACCATCGCGATCGCCGTCGCAATGCGTTTGGGAGGAAGCGATCTTCCTGCGATTTCAAATGCAAGTGTGACCGAGGATAAACCTGCCCCAATGACTGCAACATTGAGAGCATCGAACCAAAGTGGCCAATCAATCGGCACAAGTAGCCAGAAAAGAAACGCAGGGAGCGTTATTGACATGCTCGTCAAGATTGTTGCTCTCGATCCAAACCGTACGCCGAGCCATCCGATCAACGGAGAACCTATTGCAATCCCAACATAAAAACTTGATGCAATCAAGATCGCTTGCGGTTCCTTCCATGCCCACGATTCGGCAAGCTGCATATTCCACATTCCGCCAAAGCCGCAGATCGTGCCGCATCCACCTGCAAAAATAAGTGATGCCACTCGCACATCTTTGTGGGTCCACAAATCTTTGACGGTTGCAGCGACAGAAAGTTTGGGTTGAAACTCAGCTGTGGACTTGAATCCAGAGCCGAACCATCTGTTGCGAATTGAGAAAAACATGAGCAATGAAAGGGGGATTGCAACGACCGCTGCAATCTGCAATGCAGTGCGCCAATGAGTCATCGCCTGCAATTCATTTCCGCCCCAGGTTCCAGAAACTCCACCGAGTCCAATAGCCATATCCGTCAAGCCCATGCAGAGAGGGAAATACATCAGCGGTATAGCGCGCCGTGCGACCGACGCTGCTGCGGGACAACCAAATGCAGCTGCAATTCCCATCAATGATCGACCCGCTACGGCGCCAGTCATCCCGTCGCTCTTGCTCATGAAGTATGCACCTAATCCTGTAGCGATCGCAACGAATGGCAAGATTCGTGCGGTGCCGATACGGTCGATCAAGAATCCGGCAGGTATCTGCACCAGCGCATACGCAATTAGAAAGGAGCTGGAAATGAGTGCGGTCTGCAACGTATTCAGGTGAAGATCGACAGCGATTTCGGGTCGCAGCGGCGCATAGGAATTTTCAATCGTGAGTTGATACAAACTCAGGAGTAGGACAGCGCCGAAAGCAATGATGCCAATTTTGAGCGCTGGCGATGTCGGTTTGGTGGCGACTGTTGTCATTTCTGGCATGCGAGTCTGGAGAGTAGTGGATCGTGCTTTTCAAAAGAAAAACCCGGCGAATGGCTGCTGTGCCATTTCGTCGGGCTTGAGTATCGGCTGATATCAGTTACTTCGCAG
>CAIXJC010000049.1 GCA_903919715.1 uncultured bacterium
CCACATGGGTGGGAGGCTATCGCAACAGCGGGGGTGCTACATTTCATTATGCAACATTTCGATCGAGCGGGAATTCTTCAGATGGAACGCAACTTTCGCGTCAATCTGGTCAACACTCTCAGTGGCTATAAGCCGGCGAATCTGATCGGCACTATTGGGAGTGATGGAGTTGAAAACCTCGCAATTTTCAGCTCGGTTGTGCACCTCGGTTCCGATCCCGCGCTTCTTGGCTTCATTCAGCGACCAATCGGCGAACAAAGTCATACATATAAAAACATTATTACGTCTGGCTTTTTCACAATCAATCATGTTTCGACAGCGCATGTGGAGCAGGCGCATTCCACATCAGCTCGATTTGACAAAGACATTTCCGAATTCAAGGAGTGTGGTTTCACGCCTCGATATGCAATGGGATTCACTGCGCCATTTGTGCAAGAAGCCGCAGTGCAGATCGGGATGCGCTTTGTCCAAGAGATTAAAATCGAATTGAATGACACTCGACTGATGATCGGTCAAATCGATCACGTTTTCATCAACGATGGTCTTGTCGATTCGGATGGAAGCCTTCGACTCGAAGATGCACAGGTGACGTGTATCAGTGGGATTGATACGTATTACAAAGTTGCGCGCATCGCACGATTTCCATATGCGAAGCCTAATCCAAAGTGAGCAGACGACTTCCAGGCGGTGGGGTGATGCGATATCTGCGAATCCATTGGACAGCGTCCCAGCGCAATTCGATAACTTCATCCACCGACCCAGCGGTCGGTTCTACTCCTCTCCACCACCCGCGGGCAATTGGTGTCACCGCACCTCTGTCTTGGGAGAGTTCGTGTTTCTGGGAGAGATGTAGATAGAACCATCGATGGTCACCGAGCGGTTCGATGATTGCACCTTCCCCTGGGGAGAGTTGATCGATCGGGAGTGGGCAGCGAATCGTGCGAACGACCTGTGCATCGTCGTCGGCGCATTCCAAAGTTCGCCCTAAGAGCCAGTCAAAGTGAAAACTCCCGTCCGGCAAATCATGCCGGAGGAGAGCCATGGGAAGCCATGTGTTGTCGGCTCGTCGTTCCACGAGGATGACCGTACAATCATTTCCAATGGACTGCCACACACCCGTGCGATGGATCGCCTGTTCGTTCGCCTCGATTGCGATGACCCTGACGGGTTGTCAAGGTCCTCGTTCGACTGAACAGTCGATTGAGTTGGGTGATCACTATTTAGAATTCGGTGACTGGCAGAAAGCTGCTGACACTTTTCAGCCCGTGACGATCAATTCGCCAGGACTTTGGAAAGGCGAATATGGTTACGGCCTTGCAATGGCTCATCTGGGCGATCTCGTGACTGCGAGACGTTGCCTCGAGACTGCAAACGACCATTCGCCAGGGAATCTCCTCATCATCGAAGCGCTCGCCGAAGTGATGTTTCGACAGGGTGACACTGGTCAGCTCTTCCAACTTTTGCGTGGCGCTGGTGCGTCGCTCGGTCGAACGGAACCATATCTCGTGCTTGGCAAGTATGCGATTAAGTTGAAAGACAATGACAGCGCGCTTCTCGCTTTTCAAGCAGCGATCGAAGTGGACAGCGGAGTCACGCGTCCGCGTACGACTGAACCTTATTATCAACTCGCGATGTTGCAGTTGAGCCTTGGAAACAAGGCAGAAGCGACGCGCCGCCTTCGGCAGGCATACGGAGTTTCGGCGAATGATCCTCGCGTGATTGAGTCGCTGCAGAGCCAAGGCGTCGTCCTCGACGCATCGACTGCGTTGCCACCTGGTATTTAACAAGATGGGAATCTAGCGAGATGCCACGTGGGTCGCGAGTGCGCAGCGCATCATCGAGTGAGCCTCGATCTGACTCCAAAGTTATGGATACGAAGGAGTGGACCGAACTCTTGGCGATGTTGAGCGATCCTGCTCGATTGCGAGTTTTGCGTGCGCTTGAAGCGCATGAGTTAGCGGTTGGAGAGATTGCGCGGGCACTTCAGATGCCGCAGTCAACAGCAAGTCGTCATATCAAGCCACTCTTTGATGCCCAGTTCGTGGCGCGGCGAATGGAAGGCACGACGAGTTTGTACCGAGTCGATTCCTCGGCGCTCGCAGGTGAGGTTCGTGCACTCTGGACACTGACACGCGCACGCCTCGAAGGAACTCCGCAAGCAGAAGATGATGATGCAAGATTGTCAGCGGTGATCGCATCGCGCCGAATGGGAAGCACTGGTTTTTTCGGCCGAATCGGAGACGAATGGGACTCGATTCGCCGTGCCCTCTTTGGCGATGCCGTTGGAGCAGAAGGTGTCTTAGCGCTCTTAGACCCGAAGTGGGTTGTCGCAGATATTGGATGCGGAACTGGCGAGGTCTCACAGCGGATTGCGCCATATGTCGGACGCGTTGTCGCGATCGACCGCGAATCAGCAATGATCGATGCGGCGAAACGCCGGTTGGGCGAAATGCGAAATGTCGAATTTCGCAAAGGCGATGTGATGAAATTGCCATTGAAGGATGGCACGCTCGATGCGGCGGTCGCGATGCTGCTTTTTCATCATGTCGATGATCCATCTGGAGCGGTCACCGAATTAGCGAGGGCCCTGAAAGTTGGTGGACGACTTTTGGTCGTCGATATGGTTGAGCATTCGCGTACGGAATACCGCACGACGATGGGGCATCGGCATCTTGGTTTTTCTGAGCGCGATGCGAAGGCGTGGGCGCGTGCGAGTGGCTTAACTCTCGATCGCTGGAGACGGATAACGCCAGCGGTGGATGTTCGGGGGCCAGGACTTTTTAGCGCACTCTTGACTCGCCACGAGTCGGCATAAGAGAATCCAAAAATGCTGGCGGTTTACGGTGTTTCGTTCCTTGCTCGTATGCAAAGGCAAATTTGATGAGCGTTGGTTCGCTCCATGCTCGGCCAAAGAATGAGATTCCCACAGGCAATCCGTTCACTTGCCCAGAGGGGACGGTAATGGCGGGATAGCCCGCAACTGCTGCGGGCGATGAACTGCCACCGCTGACCGCATCACCATTGACGTGGTCGGTCAGCCACGCTTCGCAACTCGTTGGTGCAACAAGCGCATCGAGTTGATATTGATCCATGACAGCATCGATTCCCTCGGGGCCTGCGAGTCGACGATTCATCGCGAGAGCATCAAGATATTTTTGATCAGTCAGTGGACCTTTCGCTTCAGCCATCTCGAAAAGTTCTTGGCCAAAAAATGGCATTTCGCGCTGTGCATTTTGCTTGTTGAAGGCAATCACATCGGCCAGCGAATGCATTGGTGAATTTGCGCCAAGCCATTTGAAATACTGTGGCAGATCGCTCTTCAATTCATAGAGCAACACAGTCATCTCGCTTTCGTCGAACTTGCCCAGCGTTGGAATGTTTGCAGGATCCACGATGATTGCGCCGAGGCGCTTCAGATCCGCGATCGCAGCTTCCATCACCAGATCGACGTCTGCGCTATATCCCATGAACTTGTCTCGCACAACTCCGATGCGCGCGCCGCGCAACCCATTTCGATCGAGCGATCCCGTGTAGTCGCGCTTACCCATGGACGTGGCGTTCGCGGTGATCGGGTCCGCCACATCTGCACCCGCAAGCACGCTGAGCAGAATCGCTGCGTCGGTGACCGTCCGCGCCATTGGTCCTGCGGTGTCTTGGCTATGCGCAATTGGAATGATTCCAGTTCGACTGACAAGGCCAAGCGTTGGCTTTATCCCAACCAGTCCGTTGTTGTTTGCAGGTGACACAATCGATCCGTCGGTCTCGCTTCCCACCGCGACTGCCGCGAGGTTCGCTGAGATCGCAGCGGCAGAGCCAGAACTTGATCCAGACGGATTGCGATCGAGCGCGTATGGATTCTTTGTTTGTCCACCAATCGCACTCCAACCGCTTGAGGAGTGTGTCGAACGCATGTTTGCCCACTCGCTGAGATTGGTCTTGCCAATGATCACAGCGCCTGATGCGCGCAGTTGTTTCACGATAAAGGCATCTTGAGGAGCGATGGATCCAGCAAGCGCCAATGATCCAGCGGTGGTCGTCATTCGATCGGCCGTCGCGATGTTCCCTTTGATGAGCACGGGAATTCCGTGAAGTGGACCTCGCGGTCCATGATTCTTGCGTTCTTCATCGAGCGCAGCTGCGATGGAAAGTGCATCGGGATTCAATTCGATCACACTCTTCAGCGTTGGCCCGCTCTGGTCAATTGCTTCGATGCGCTTGAGGTATTTTTCTGTAAGTGAGCGCGACGTTTCCTTGCCAGTCGCCATACGCAGTCGCAGTTCAGCGACTGTGGCTTCGTCAAGTTCAAACCCCGCAGTTATTGCCGACGAATTTGCTAGCGCTACCGATGTCGCTGCCGATGCCTCTTTCGGAGCCGTATCGCATCGACAGAGCAGCGTGAGTGCCAGTAAGAAAGCAAGCGCTCTTGGCGCTGCGAGGATGCTCATTTTCTTGAAATCAGAGTGTTTTCTGATCACGCATCACTTTGCAGTCGTTGCGGGGGGCGCTGGTTTTGCCGGTGCCGTTGGAACAGCCTTCGTCGTTCCCGTATCGAGTTTCGCAAAAATCGCAGTTGGATCCTTGCGTGCTTTTTCAGCGCAGCCGTTGCAGCAAAGTCGAACAAGCCGTTCACCAATGACGATGTCAGCTGGTTCATCAGAAAGCGCTTCGCCAGAAATTGGGCATGTCACGAGCGCATAGTTTTTCTTCTGCGTTGCGATTACGGCCGCATTGATGTCGGCGAGGTACTTCGTCGGATCTTTCTTGAGCTTCTTCATGCACCCTGGGCAGCAGAGCCGCACCATGTCGTTGAGAACAACGAGCTCCTTCAGTTTGTCTGCATCGGGCGATCCTGCCGCAGGCAATTCATCGTCGGTCATGACAACGCAGTGCGTCAGCGGATAGCGCGCACTCTGCTGCGCAATGATTGCAGCATCGATCGCTGGAAGAAACTTCGTTGGATCAGCGACGAATGGCGCAACGCAATTCGCGCAACAGAATCGAATCTCTCGGCCATCATTCAGCGGATTCGCTTTGTCTTCCATCACATAGATCACAGCGTCTTTCGTGAGCGGCTTTCCGGAGACTGGACAAGTCGCAAGCGGGTATGGCGCGCCCTTCATTGTTGGGGCAACCTTCGATGCACCGAGCGAGGCTCCGATCGAGAGGGTCAGGACGGCAGTTGCGCAGAGGGCGATTCGGGATGAAAAGTTGTTCATGGTGGTGACGCTTTCTAGGTGAGAGTTATGGAACGGCACGAATCATAGCGATATCGCATGGGTGGACTTTTGCTCTTGGCGGGCTATGATGCGTCCATCCGGATAAACGGATATATCGATCCACACTCGCACCCAAAAGGAACACTGCCCCGTGACCACGACAGCCAACGCCCCTGTGAAGACCGACTCGAAGAACTTCATGAATACGACACTTTCGCTCACAGCGAACCCACCATTCTGGGTGAAAGATATGACGGCGAACACGGTCCGTTTCGGGCGCAAGGAAATTGAACTTGCAGAAATTGAAATGCCTGGATTGATGGCGCTTCGCAAGGAGTATGCCGGCAAGAGTCCGCTGAAGGGCGCTCGAATTTCTGGCTCGCTTCATATGACTATTCAGACAGCTGTACTGATCGAAACACTCGTGGATCTTGGCGCAGAAGTGCGCTGGGCTTCATGCAATATTTTTTCCACGCAAGATCACGCGGCCGCTGCGGTTGCAGTTGGTCCCAAAGGCACGATCGAGAAGCCTGCAGGGATCCCCGTCTTTGCATGGAAGGGTGAAACGCTTCCTGAGTATTGGTGGTGCACCTATCAGGCGATGAATTGGCCGAACGCAAAGGGGCCAACGCTCATTCTTGATGACGGCGGCGACCTGACCATGCTCGTCCATAAGGGACTTGAGTACGAGAAGGCTGGCAATATTCCAAGTCCTGCAACTGCGGATAGCGAAGAATTTCAGGTTGTTCTTCAGTTGATTCACGATCTTTCGGCCAACTTTCCAGGCTTGTTCGGACGCATTGCACCAAGTGTGCGCGGCGTGAGCGAAGAAACAACAACAGGCGTCCATCGACTTGGGCAGATGCAAGAAGCAAAGCAGTTGCTCTTCCCAGCGATCAACGTGAATGACTCTGTGACGAAGAGCAAATTTGACAATCTCTACGGTTGCCGCCACTCATGCGTGGACGGAATCATGCGTGCCACCGATGTGATGTTGGGTGGCAAGACTGCCGTCGTGTTTGGATTCGGCGACGTCGGTAAGGGATGCGCACACAGTCTTCGCGGTCAAGGTTGTCGAGTGAAGATCACTGAGATCGATCCGATTTGCGCGCTTCAAGCGGCGATGGAAGGCTACGAGGTCGTGACTGTCGAAGACGCCGTTGAGACTGCTGATCTCTTCATCACCGCAACGGGTAATTGCAACGTCATTACCGCGGATCTGATGAAGCGGATGAAGGATAAAGCAATCGTTGGAAACATTGGTCACTTCGATAACGAGATCGATATGGCTTCACTCGCGGCACTCCCAGGGATCCGCAAGGTGAACATTAAGGCGCAGGTGGACGAATGGGTCTTCTCGAATGGACGATCGATCATCGTCCTTGCTGAAGGAAGACTCCTCAACCTCGGATGCGCAACGGGACATCCATCATTCGTCATGAGTACGAGTTTCACAAATCAGGTTCTTGCCCAAGTCGAATTGCACGCAAACGCAGAAAAGTACGAAAAGAAGTTGTACACATTGCCAAAGACTCTCGATGAGAAAGTTGCTCGTTTGCACTTGGAAAAGCTCGGTATTCGCTTGTCTAAATTGACTGAAAAGCAGTCGAAGTACTTGGGGATTCCCGTGGACGGACCCTACAAGGCTGCCATCTATCGGTACTGATTTTCATTGGAACATTCCTTCAGTTGGTCGTAGGATTCTCAGCAATGAGAGCCATCTTTCTTCTGTCGATTTTTTGGGCGCAGTTGGTTCTCGGATGTACGAGCGTTACTGGTGTGCCTGCAGTCGATTCCAAGGAACTCTCCCAATCACAGGCGTTGACGATTATCCCAGAGCAGATTGATTGCGGTTCGATCTCTCAGTGTGAAATGCCGCCACCCATTGCGATTGTCATTCGCAATGGAACGGCGGAGCCAGTTCGCATTCGCGGATTTGTTGCAACGTGTGGCTGCACGATCCCCGATCTCCAACCGAATGTCGAAATTGCGCCTGGCGCAGAAATCACGGTGAAGGTGCGCTTGGAACTCTGGGGACAGGGTCGTAAGCAGCAATTTATTCGGTTCATTGACGAGAACTCTCAACCACTCGGGCGTGTCCAAGTTCGATACGAAGTTCGATCTCCGCTGCGATCAACGCCAAGCGGTATTTCTCGTGATGTCAATCCAGATGGTTCATTCCAAATCGAATCTTCCGACAACGGTTCTTTCAAGATCATGGAATCTGATCCTCCTGTGGCGAATTCGCCGTCAACTGAATCGGCTGCGGACCACACGATGACGATTGATTGGGCCAAGGTCGATGCCTTGGCTGTCGCGACACCACCGATTTCGGCATTCGCATTCGATTCAGCGGGGGTATGGTCAACATTGCTCGTTCGAGTCAGTACGGACAAGGCGGATTGTTCGGAAGTCTTTGTTTGGTTGAGAAACTTTACTCCCGCACGACCCGTGACCCACTAGACTCCGCCCCCCTATGGCGAAGAAGAAGACTCGGACTCCAAGCAAGAAGGCTTGGAGGACGGCAAAAAATTCCGATCGACACGAACTCTATGAACTTTCAGTTCAGGGGACTGAATCTGATTGCATCATGATCGACCGTGTTTTTCGAAAGCGTTTGAATCGAACCCCTCATTCACTGCGCGAGGATTTTTCTGGGACGGGTCTTATGTCGCGGGAATGGGTTCAATGGCGTGCGACAAACACCGCCGTCGGCGTTGATATGGATGCGAAAGTTTTGCGGCGCGGCCGCGAGAGCATCTTGTCGCTTTCGGCTGACGAACGCAAGCGCATTCAACTGAAGAAGGGTGACGTCAATCGGGTTCGCACAGATGGCGCCGATGTCTTGCTCGCACTCAATTTCAGCTATTTCGTCTTTCATACTCGCGCTCAACTGTTGCAGTATTTCACGAACGCACGGAAGAACATCAAGGATGGCGGGATGATTTTCGTTGATGCGTATGGTGGATCTGGTTCGTGGGCAGTTGGCGAAGAAGATCGATCGCTCGATGGATTCACATATGTGTGGCATCAGGCCAAGATCAATCCCATCACACATCATGTCGTGAACCACATTCACTTTCGATTCCCAGACGGCAGTGAAATTCGCCGGGCCTTCACATATCGATGGCGATTGTGGACGCTGCCAGAAATCAAGGAAGTGTTGATCGAGGCTGGATTTCATAGGCCCGTGGTGTATTGGGAGGGGACGGAGCGCAAGAGCGGTGAAGGAAACGGCGTCTTCAAGCCTTCTCATCGTGGTGAAGCGTGCGAAGGTTGGATCGTCTACATCGCTGCTGAAAAATAAGGGAATTTGGTGCGGGCGTCGCCGTCCGAATTCACCCGTGCCACCCTAGTATTGGAAGCCGATGAGCCTTCTACCGGACACTGATTTATTATTGCCGACGCTTGCTGCTCGACTTGGCGCAGTGGCGAAGCGGTTCGAACAAGAGCTCGTCAGCGACTTGCCAGCCGTCAACAAATTGGTGCGGCATGTCGAACATTATCGAGGGAAAATGCTCCGCCCGACCTTGGTGATCGCATCAGGCCTTGCAGTGCGGGCGAATTCCATCGTGAATCACACGAGTCATGCGAGCCAGGTGATCGACGAGAGTCTCGATGCGCTGGCAGCAGTTGTCGAAATGATTCATATGGCAACGCTCGTCCATGATGATGTTCTGGATGAAGCCGACCTGCGGCGTGGAGGTGCGACGGTCAATAGTTTGCGTGGCAACGAAACCGCCGTGATGCTTGGAGATTTCCTCTTCTCAAGTTCGTTTCATCTTTGCTCGTCGGTCGGCGAGTCGTGGCTGAATAGCGAGCTCAGTTTGATGACATCTCAGTTGTGTAGCGGCGAAATCCTTCAGCTTTCGCACCGCGGTGATTTAACGTTGGACGCGTCGACCTATTTCGAAATCATCCGCCGCAAAACTGGCGTTCTCGCCGGCGCATGCTGTGGATTGGCTGCTCGCTTGACTGGAGCGACGCCTGCAGTCTGCGAGGCGCTGCGGTTGTTCGGTGAAGAACTTGGAATGGCATTTCAAATTCAAGACGATGTCCTCGACTTGATCGGCGAAGAACGAGTTGTTGGGAAGACGCTCGGCATCGATTTGCGCAAGGGGAAATTCACACTTCCTCTTGTGACGCATCTGACCCGTTGCAGTCCCGATGTTCGTGCGTTGACTATTCAAGCAATCGAGCAATGCGATGTTCCAACGCTGCTGCGATTGATCGAATCAACTGAGTCGCTTACAGCATCTCGTGAACATGCGGTGGGATTCGTGTCGAAGGCAAAGTCTCGCCTCTCGATCTTGACCGAAAGTTCGGCGCGTCAAATGCTCTGCTCGATCGCAGATGCGACGATTGAACGCGAATTCTGATTTTTGCAGCTTCGGTTTTTTACTTTGCCCAACTGCGGCTCTTCGCAGGCGTTTTTCCACTGGCTTTGGCAAGAGCGGCGTTCGCAGCGATGATCGGGTCAAGCACCTGCGCATCAAGACCGTCTGGAACGCCGAGCCAGCGAACGATTCCGTCGCTCGAAATGATGGCGATACATGGGATGGATTTAATCCCGAATCCTTTCGAAGTCTGTTGCGAAGGATCGAGAGCGATCGAGTAACGAAAACTTGACTCCTTCAGTTTTTTCTTTTGGAGGCCAGTTTCAAATGCAGACTTCGATTCGTCAGATAAGCCAACAACCGAAATTGTGTTTCCGTAGTGCGTGGCGATTTCATTCATGTGCTCTCTCGCAGCCATGCATGGTCCGCACCAAGTTGCGAAGAAGTCGATCACAACAACCTTCCCAGCCATCTCTGGTTTGTTGGTGATCCAAGTGCCAACATTCAAGTTGGGGCTTGGTTTTCCGCGTAAATCAGCGCAACGAGTGAATGGATCAGTAAATGAGGGGAATTCAACTCCTGCTGGCAATGGAGCAGCTGTTGCCTTGGGCCGTTGAGCCACTTTGATGTCTTGTTTTGGCTCCGCCAATAAGAGTTTCGCCGCGGCCGCCGCGCCCTTTTCGGTCAGTCCGACATATCGAATCACACCGTTTCGATCAACAACCAGATTGACTGGTTTTTTATAGATGCCAAGCGCGTCACACCACTCTCCGCCTTCGTCGATGCAGAGATTCGCCTTGGTGGTGAATTTCTCCAAACGCTTTGATGCTGATTGGAGATTGTTCGGTACTTGCAAGCCAATCACAATCACGGCATTGTCATTCGCCAAGTCGTTTGTCGATCCCAGCGCAGCAACAATTCGATCGACGACTGCGGGCGAGGCCGAACTGGCATCAATGCTCTGAACGATGAGGACATTTCCTTCCAACTTTGGTGCAGCCTTCGTCGCTGTTGGTCCGACCCACTTGACCTTTGCGGTGATCGGCGCCAGGGCATAACCAACGCCTCCTTCGATTGCGGTTCGGTCGGCTGGGTCGAGATGCGCTACCCATGATTTCTCGGGAGCCTTGCACTCAACTCGCTTCGCTTCTTCCTCTTTGGGTGCTACAGGTTCTGCGGGCTTCGTTGCAGGCTTCGGCGCAGATGGCTTCGGTGGAGGTGGTGCCGTCTCTTCTTCGTACTTGCGGATTTCCTCCTCCGTTGGCTCGGTGGGTGAAGTATTTGCAGGCGTCGTTGGCGCAGTGGGTTCTTCTTTTGGCGGTGGTGGCGGTTGCGGCGGAGCGAATCCTCCTCCTTGTCCATTTGCGGTCGAAAAGAAAGAGCTCAATACAAGCGACAAAATCGCTGTGGAAGTCTTGCGCATCCGTGCAGTCTATCGAGCCGCAACTTAAACCCCAATCTCTGCATTGTCTATCAAACGAATCGAACCAAGCTTTACAGCGATCAACGCACGAGCCGATTTTCCGTCCGGCTCAAGTTTTCCAAGGGTTTTTGGACTACGAATGACCGCATACTGCGTTTCGAGTCCGTGCTGATCCAAAATTTGGCGCATCAGAGTTTCGCCTTCTGCTGCGGTTGAGCAATTCATCGCTGACTGAAGCGCTTGCCAGATTCCCAGTGCCGATGATCGCTGTGCCGCATCGAGATAGCGATTGCGACTACTCATCGCTAGCCCGTCCGGCTCTCGAACGGTTGGACAGGGAATAATCTTCAGAGACTTCCACCGGGCCGAATCCTGCTCGACCATTTGCGTGATCACCTGCAGTTGCTGAAAGTCTTTTTCGCCGAAGAATGCAATTGATGGCTCACAGAGGTCGAATAGGCGACTGACAACTTGGCAAACCCCACCAAAGTGAGTGGGACGTATCGCGTCCTCGAGACGAGGGGTCGTTGCAATTGGCGGAAGGGGAAATCGTGCGGCTTGAGCTGCGGCAGTTTCTATGCCGTTTGGATAAATCGCTTCGATGGACGGAACAAAGACGGCAGCGGCGCCAGCGGATTCCGCGATTTTCAGATCCGCCTCGAGAGTCCGCGGATATCTCGCATAGTCCTCATTGGGTCCAAACTGCGTTGGATTGACAAATATGGTCACAAGTACGGGGCGACCGCTGGCAGCGCCTGCGCGGATCAGGGATGCATGCCCTTCATGGAGCGCTCCCATCGTCGGGACGACTGCTCCGCCACGGGTCGAGCCTAATTCCGCAGAAGTTTCGATAAATTTCATGCCATTTGCCTTGAAGCGATGGGAGTCTCTACTACAATGCGCAATTGAGAATCAGTCTCAACTTACTAGAAGGAAAGCCGTGATTTTACCCAATAGCCCAACATCCAAGAATCCAATCTACCTCGATCACGCCGCAACGACTCGGTGCGACCCCAAGGTTGTCGAAGCGATGCTTCCCTATTTCACCGAAAGATTCGGAAATGCGGGATCGCGCAATCACCAATTCGGTTGGCAGGCAGAAGACGGTATTGAAATCGCCCGCGAGCACGCAGCGAAGTTGATCGGCGCCCAGCCGAAAGAGGTCATCTTCACCTCGGGCTCGACTGAGTCCAACAACCTTGCGATCAAAGGCGCTGCAGAGATTTATGCTCGTGCCGCTGCTGGGCAGACTGGGCGTGGACACATCGTGACGGCTGCGCATGAGCACAAGGCCGTTCTTGATCCCATCCGCCGCCTGATGCGCGAGGGCTTCGATGCGACATTCATTCAACCTCCGCCAGATGGAGTGATCACAGCAGAAATGGTCAAAGCTGCGCTGCGGCCTGACACGATTCTGGTCTCGATCATGTGGGCGAACAATGAACTTGGAACGATCAATGAAGTTCCTCAGATTGGTCGTTTATGCCATGAAAAAGAGGTGATTTTTCATACTGACGCGACGCAGTGGGTCGGAAAGATGCCGACAAATGTCGAAACGGATCAAATTGATTTGCTCTCGTGGAGTGGCCACAAGATTTACGGCCCCAAGGGAGTTGGAGCGCTTTATGTTCGCCGACGCAAGCCGCGCGTGCGTTTGGAAGCGTTGCAGGATGGCGGCGGTCAAGAACGCGGTATGCGCTCTGGAACCCAGAATGTCAGTGGGATCGTTGGATTCGGCAAGGCATGCGAACTCTGCTTCAACGAGATGGAGTCTGAAGGAAAACGTCTCTTGGCGATGCGAAATCGCTTGGAAACTGAATTGAAGAAGAGAATCGAAGTGACAGTGGTGAATGGTCACGAGACCAAACGACTGCCAAACATTTCCAATATCTCATTCGGTTTCGTCGAAGGTGAAAGTTTGATGATGGGCGTGCGCGAAATCGCTTGCTCGTCTGGATCCGCTTGCACGAGCGCAAGTCTTGAACCTTCCTATGTACTGAAGAGTCTCGGGATTGGCGATGATCTCGCTCATTCATCATTGCGACTTTCGCTTGGTCGTTGGACGACCGATGCGGAAATCGATTCAGCGATTGAGATGATCGAAACTGCGGTGAATCATCTTCGCCGTCTCAGCCCGCTTTACGATTTACATAAAGAAGGGGTCGATCTCTCCAAGATTGTTTGGCAAGCGCATTGAGTGTAAGAACAGCCTTTTGGGACCCAAGCGAGTTTGTGAAAGATTATTCAGAACAACCGTATCAGTAAGCACAGAAAGTAAACAACATGGCATACAGCACTAAAGTCATAGATCATTACGAAAATCCACGAAACGTCGGAGCATTTGGCACTTCCAAGGAAGTCGCCGCTCGTCGAGACATTGGAATTGGCATCGTGGGCGCACCAGAATGCGGCGACGTCATGCAGCTCCAGATTAAAGTCAGCGAGCAGGGAATTATCGAAGATGCGAAGTTTAAATGCTTCGGTTGCGGATCCGCAATCGCAAGTTCTTCGCTTGCCACCGAGTGGATCAAAGGCAAGACCGTCGATGAGGCATTGACGATTCGCAACACGCAGATCGTCGAAGAGCTCAGTTTGCCGCCCGTCAAGATTCATTGCAGCGTGCTCGCAGAAGATTCCATTCGCAGCGCGATCGAAGATTGGAAGAAGAAGTCCGGCGCGTCGCCGGCGAGTCCGTCAACAACGCCAGTGACTCAACACGCCTAAAGGAGTTTGAAATGCCGCTTCATGTGACCGAAACTGCCGCTCGTGAAATCGACACCATCATCCAACAGCAAGGACTCGACGCAGGAAAGATCTGCTTACGCGTCGGCGTCAAGGGTGGCGGATGTTCTGGCTTTTCCTACATTCTCGATCTCACAGAGGTCCAGAAAGACTCTGACGAGTGTTGGTCCTATTCTTATGCTCGTCGCACGGCGAAGGCTGGTGCTGGCGAAGGTGCGGGCGCAGTCGCCGTCGCAACAGCAGTCGCGGAATCTGCAGGCGAACCATTTACGGTGAGAGTTGTGTGCGATCCAAAGTCGTACCTGTATCTCAACGGAACCACCATCGACTTCAAAGATGAAATCATGGGACGTGGATTTGTGTTCAACAATCCCAACGCCACGACATCGTGTGGTTGCGGTTCCAGTTTTAGCGCATAAAGATTTCGCAAATAACTCGCGATCGAATTCAGGGATCTGAATGAGGGTTCGTACGGACTGTTTTTGCAGCGCGATTTCGCCATAAACAGGGGGTGGCGTTAAAAGTGGAGTGAAGCGATTCAATCATTGGCAGTGTTGTTGGTTCGGTTCGGCCGTCACGGCGCCGAAGACTGTTAGATTGTGCATATATGTCGAACGAATGGTATTGGGCCCGGGATGGAAAGAAGGTCTGGCAGAGTGGGCGGAGGCCCGAAAAGTCAGCGGTTTATTTCCCAATGATCCTCTAAAGCTTCCTTCGCAGGTCGCAAGTCCTCAGAACGTGCCGTTTGATGACAGTTTGCCTCCAGAATTTTCATCAGCCCCAACTTCATGTTTACGGCAGGGACCAGCGATCGGAGGAAATCCATCCATTACGGGTTGTTGCCCGAAGTGCGGAAGATCGACATGGAAATGTCATTTGGGTTGTCTGCCAACACTTTTCATTGTTTTGCTTTTTCCCATTGGGTTGTTGCTCTTGCTGATGCCGAGGCGCTGGGAATGTGCAACTTGTCACTACTCATATACATCGAGTGATAAGCCTTATGGATTTACTGGTTCCACGACAAACGTTTGATGCTGGTTGAAGTACAGAGAGCATGTCGTATGTCTTGAGTGTCAAGTCGAAAGAGTGGCAGTCGTTCTTCTCGTTGCGAAAGGTCTATGGGTTAAGCGGCTGGATTGGCGCTGCGCTTACGGGCAAATTACGAGGTGAAATCAATGGGGCTTTCGCCATAAACAGGGGGTGTGGCGGAATCTGATCGCATTTTTGGACTTTTCATTTCGCTGCGGTATGTTTGGCTCGCCCGTTTGGCATTTTTCCACAGACTTCCTATGCGGCTTCTTCAATTCACTTGCGTTTTCGTGCCAGTTGCCTTGGCTGCATTCTTGAGCAATCCACTCGCGTCCGCAGTTGGAACGTGGCAGGCCATCACTGCACCCTGTCCAAATTATTCTGGCGGTGGACTCATGTTGCTTTCTGACGGGACCGTGCTCTGCAAATCCTCAGCAGGCGCAGCGGATGGTTATGGCAACATTTGGAATCGGCTGATTCCAAACATCGCGGGCAGTTATGTCGGCGGTAGTTGGTCTGCGATTGCGCCAATGAACGACACGCGTCTTTATTTTTCGTCACAGCTATTGCGCGATGGTCGTTTGTATGTGGCGGGTGCCGAATACGGAACGGGCAAGGCAACTGGGGAGGTTTATGACCCTCTCACAAATCTGTGGACTCCGACGGCTTCTCCAGGCGCAAACATCTCCGATGCGAATTCCGAGATCCTCGCAGATGGGCGCATACTTCAAGCGCGAGTTGCGACGACGCTCAAGTCAAATGTGATCTTCAACCCGATCACCAACACATACGCGACTGGCGCATCGTGCATTGGCATCCATAACGAATCAGTATGGGTCAAATTGCGCGACGGCAGCATCTTGATGGTCGATCGCAATTCAACGGCATCCGAGCGCTATCGCCAGACGACTGGTACGTGGGTCGCAGACTCGACCGTTCCGGTTGAGCTCTATACCCCGTTTGGATCAGAAACTGGTGGAGCCGTATTACTCCCAGACGGACGTGCGTTTTTCGCTGGATCTATCGGCAAAACTGCGATCTATACGCCGGGTGTCGCCGGCGCGAACGGAACGTGGATTGCAGGCGCAGACATTCCCAGCAGCCAAGCAGCGCCAGATGCACCGATGGCGATGATGGCTAACGGAAAAGTGCTTTGCGCATTTTCGCTTGTGCCAACTACGAATGACCACTTTCCATCGCCGACTTCATTTTATGAATACGACCCAGTCGCCAACGCATTCACCCAGATTGGCGCTCCCGCTGGCGGAACAAGTTCGAATGACCCCGTGTTCATCTTTACATTTATTGATCTTCCCGATGGAAAGATTCTCTGTGCGAAGCAGGGATCTCGATCATTTTGGATTTACACGCCGGACGGCGTGCCCGTTGTTGGCGCAGCGCCCATCATTTCATCCGTCATTCGCGGGTCAACCGGAGTCTTCACTCTTACTGGTCAGCAGTTGAATGGCATCAGCGAAGGTGCTTCATACGGTGATGACTGGCAGATGAACACGAACTATCCCGTTGTTCGCCTCGAACGAACTGGAGGAGTTTATTACGCACGGACCTTTGACTGGAGCAGCACGGGCGTTCAGACTGGAGCACTCGTTACGACAACTCGGATGACTGTTCCCTCGAACGTTCCATTCGGCAGTTACAACCTCCGTGTTACTGCCAACGGAATTGCATCGTTGCCTTGGACATTCTGGAATCCAAATCCAAGTTGCCTCGCCGACGTAAATCTGGACGGACGGGTCGACGGTGCAGATCTCGCCATCGTCTTGGGTTCGTGGGGAACGAGCGGGAATTTCGGTGGAGCCGATATCAATGGTGATGGAACGATCGATGGATTCGATCTCGGATCACTCCTTGCGAGTTGGGGAGTCTGCCCGACTGGGCCGTAAAAATCACCTTCGATGCGAAGTGGATTGCCCCCTCGGTTGTGGTCAAAAATCGACCGTTTTATGGCGATTTTTGCCCGCAAAACCCCGTTTTAAAGTCCGAAGGAAATTCCAAAGTTCCTCGGGATCTGTGATTTCTGGGAGTATGTTGAAGGGACTCTGTTTTTACAAGGTCGTCACCTCACAGGAGTCCACATATGAAATCGCCAAGCATTTTTCTCTCGCTCGTCGCCGCTGTCACTATGACTTTCGGTCTGTCAACTTCTTCGGTGCAGGCGCAGGTTTGCGCAGGAGATGTCAACAACGATCATGTTGTCGACGGCGCAGATCTTGCAATCCTTCTGGGGAATTGGGGCAATTGTCCTGGACCAACTTGGGCAACGGTGTTGGAGTGGGAACCCAATGCCACCATTGTGACCGATGCAACCTTGCGCAACGCGATCACTGCATCGGGTTTGCCATGGCGCATCGAAGACAAGGCAAGTGGTATCGAAATGCTGCTTGTGCCAGGCGGAACATTTACGATGGGATGCAGCCCGTCGACGCTGTATGCGTGCAATTCCGAAGAGAACCCGACGCACCAAGTGACATTGGGTGCTTTCTATATGGGGCGTTATGAAGTGACTCAGGCTCAGTGGACGGCGAAGATGGGGATCAATCCGAGTTATTTCGTTCCGGCGAACGGTTACTCATCGGATACCGCTAAGCCTGTCGAACGAGTCTCTTGGAACATGATCGCAGGTCCGGGTGGTTTCATGTCTGTGACAGACTTGCGCTTGCCATCTGAAGCCGAATGGGAATATGCACATCGCGCAGGTACAACAACGGCGTTTCACAGTTATCCAGCACAGCCAGCTGGTTTCAACGACGACACGCTTCTTGGGAACATCGCGTGGTACAGCGGCAACTCAGAAAGCCAAAGCCACGCCGTCGGTGGCAAGTTTCCCAACGCACTTGGCTTCCATGACATGTCAGGCAATGTTTGGGAGTGGTGTCAGGATTGGTATAGCAGCACGTACTACGCCTCGAGCCCGACCACAAACCCCACAGGGCCCGCGACTGGGACGACCCGTTTGTTGCGCGGCGGCAACTGGGCCAGCTACTACGGCAGTTGCCGCGCGTCGAGGCGCCTCAACTACGTGCCCGACAACGTCGGCGACTGCTATGGCTTCCGTGTCGTGAGGAATCCGTAACGAGTCTGCGGCATTCGCCAACCCCAATTCGTCATTACCCCTGTTTACGGGCAAAGATGGCTCATTTCTAGATCATTTTTGCCCGTAAACAGGGGGTACGCATTTCCCAAGGCGATATCTGCCCGTAAACCTCAACGAATAATCCTCTTGTAATAAATCTCACAGGGCTACCAGGCTGTGAATTGTTCAAAAATAAAAATTCGAGATTGTAAAAAGTGGCTCTCGTGTTCAGTAAAAAAATCGATCCTCTTTACTTCCAAGCAAGATTCAAACACATCATCCGCAGATACGGCTCTGCGCGCTTACAGCATCGCTAACGCCCGTGCGCTTTCGCTTGCGAGCGGCGCAACGGAGACACCTTCGCCGACAGCTCGCTGCATCCATAACTCGGGCGTCAAGCGTCCGATGGAAGTAATGCGGCGAGTTTCCGTTGCAACATCCTTCGTTCGCATGAACGATCGAATCTGGTGACTCATCACATGACCAAGTGTGTAATCCGCCAAGTACAGCGGATGTCCGATCATGTGTTGATACGCCGCAAGCAATCGATATGGGTCTGCGCCGAAATCGCGCTCATAAAACCGCTTCCAAAGTCGATCAGCAATCGCAAGCACTTCTGTCCGCAATTGCTCCGCCGTCGCAGTTGGGTTTGCATACAGCCAGCGCCAGACTTGAAGTTCAAGGAGACTCGGCCCAGCAATTTGGCACGCAGCAAGCATCGTCTGCACACTATCGATTGCAAATGCGCGGTCGGCACCATCGGTCGCTTCGATACCAAGCACGCGCTTGCCGAGCGACTGATAGAGAAACGCAAACGCCTCTGTGCATGCTGTGTTTGGAACATTGCGCAGCGCAGGTCGCGGCGCAAAGTATGTCGAGCAGAGTTGCTCGAGATTGTGGCCAAGTTCGTGCATCGCAGTATCAAAGCCATCCCACCCGAGTTGGTCCTTCAGTCGACTCGTCCGCAACCACGCACCATATTCAGTCAGCAGCGGTCGCATCGCATGACCCGATCCCTTGGCAATTTCCACTTTGATTCGCGTTCCTAAGAAGTCTGCATCTTTCGAACAATATCCAAGGTCGCGCAGCACTTGCGGAAGCGCTGCTTGGAACGCCTTCTCGTCGGGAAAACGTGCCGCAACTGCTGCATCCATTTCCGATGCAGGTCGCGATTCGGCGATGTCGTCAAAGTAGATATCAAATGGTTCGAGATCTCGCCCGAGGCGCTTGCGCAAATATGCCGCGAGATCCTTTCGCATCGGATGATCGAGCAAGTCGGTCAATAGTCGTTCGACATCTTTCTCGGACATTTCTCGTGCGAGTTCGAACTTGCGCGCGATCGCCGTTGGGTGATCTGGATAGTGCGCATCAAATTCGCGTGCGAGAGCAAATTGTTCCAGCCACCTTTCATATCTCGCGAGCCCCATTGTCTCGTCCGCCTTGACGGCGATCCCACCGATTGTGTTGTTCTGCGCATTCCAATCGCCTGTTGCTGTGCGATCCATTACCGACTTTGGAACGCCGCCATCGATCGCTCGCGCCATTACTCCAGCAAGCGCACGTTGGCGGGGGAGTCCTTCTGGGTTGTTGTATTGAGCCTTGATTTCCTCGCGCACCAACCAGTGCGTAAGCAGCGCACGATCTTCCCCAAACCATCGCTTGCCCGTCGAATCGACCAATGTTCCAACTGGAATGTGAAAGTGTGAAACCCACTGCGATGCTGCGTGACCAATCTTGCGCGCTTTTTCGGAGAGCTCCTTTGGAATGCGTGCGCCGAAAGCCTGCGCAACTCTGACAGAAGCCCATTGATCCGCATCCCATTTCGCTCCAGACTTGAGCATTAAATCCAGATTGGCGCGCTCGAAATTGAGCAGTGCAACAAACGCCAATTGCTGTCGATAAAACTGTTCTGATAAATCTGGCGCAGGATCGAACGTCGCCAACATGTCATCGATGCCAGGGAATTCATCGCCAGCTAAGTCGCTGTGTCGGCGCAGCGTGCGATGCATTTCGTACAAGTGTCCATTGATTTGTTCAAGAGCACCTTCAATGCGTGCGAGCAGCCGCACCAAGTCTGCACCAGTGGGCACAAATCGGTCGAGGCAGAATTTCGTGAATACCGCATCGTCGCCGTCAACCGTTTGCCAACGGGCGGCGACTTGCGCCACTCCGCGTTCGATGCGCGTTCGCTCCGCAGATCCAAATTTCTCGACGAGTGCAGCGATGGCGATATGGGCGTGGTCTTTCATGGACTGTGCATTGTGGCTTCAATCTCTCTCGACGGCAAACATGCGAATGGCGATATTCTGGGGCCAATGATTCGACGCACAACGCCTACTTCTTGCAGCGCCTTTCCTTCGATGTTCGGTGGACTCCTTTGTTGGGTCGCCGTCACTTTGTCCGCCTGCCAGATCCCATCCGCAGGAAAATTTGAACAATTGCACAAGGGGATGGATGAAGCGGAAGTCACGGCGCTTCTGGGCAAGCCCTCGTCGCGCACTGTTGCTCAACTGAATAAGAATGGGCAAGTTGAAGTGCCCGCATCTTGGCAGTACGGCGACAATCTCTCGACCTTGTCTACGAATGCGATGTTCAAAGACCAGCCGCCATCAGATCGAGTCTGGGTCGTCTTCTTTGATGCCAATGGAAAAACCACAAGCTGGCAGAAACCAGCTTGGGATCAATAAACAGATTTATTTTTCGGCAGAATCTATTGCTGCGACGCCCCACTGCATCGTCGCAGCGGAATCCGTCGCTGCGACGCCCCACTGCATCGTCGCAGCGGAATCCGTCGCTGCGACGCCCATCAGACCGACGCAGCCATCTTTGCCGCCTTCTTGCGCGCATCTTCGAGATTGCCGACATACATGAACGCACTTTCGGGAAGGTCATCGCCTTCACCGTTGCATAGACGTTCGAAACTGTCGATCGTGTCTTCGAGCGAGCAAGTCACGCCTGGAAGTCCGGTGAAGACTTCGCCGACATAGAAGGGCTGCGAAAGGAAGCGCTCAATCTTGCGTGCGCGCGACACTGCCAACTTGTCCTCTTCGGAAAGTTCGTCGACGCCGAGAATTGCGATGATGTCCTGAAGATCCTTGTAACGCTGCAAGATTCCTTGAACGCGTCGCGCTACTTTGTACTGTCGTTCGCCGACAACTTGCGGATCGAGAATGCGGCTTGTGGAAGCAAGAGGATCAACGGCAGGGTAAATACCCTTCTCTGCAATCTTTCGCTCGAGCACGATGAATGCGTCAAGATGGCTGAAAGTCGTTGCTGGTGCAGGATCGGTCAAATCGTCTGCAGGAACATAAATCGCCTGCACTGAAGTGATTGCGCCCTTGTTTGTCGATGTGATTCGTTCCTGCAACTGTCCCATCTCGCTCGACAGAGTTGGCTGATATCCCACGGCACTTGGCATACGACCCAAGAGTGCGGAAACTTCAGATCCTGCTTGCGTGAAGCGGAAAACGTTGTCGACGAAGAAGAGTGTTTCTTTACCACTCTCGTCGCGGAAATTTTCGGCCATTGTCAGTGCGCTGAGTGCGACGCGAAGTCGTGCGCCTGGCGGCTCATTCATCTGTCCGAAGACCATGGCGACTTTGTCCAACACGTGGCACTTCTTGCCCGAGGCATCGGTGTATTCCGCTTCCTGCATTTCAAGCCACAAATCGTTTCCTTCGCGTGTTCGCTCGCCGACGCCTGCGAAGACCGAGTAACCACCGAAGTTTCGTGCGACGCGAGCGATCATCTCTTGAATGACGACGGTCTTGCCGACGCCTGCACCACCGAAGAGACCGATCTTTCCACCGCGGACGAACGGGCACAAAAGATCAATGACCTTGATGCCTGTTGGCAGAACTTCAGTCTTTGGATTCAAGTCGACAAACTTTGGCGGCTCTCTGTGGATCGGCGCAAAATTCGTTTCACCAATTGGACCTCGTTCATCAATAACTTTTCCAAGCAAATTGAAGACTCGCCCAAGCACTGCTTCGCCCACGGGAACCTTGATCGGTGATCCGGTGTCGACGCAGGAATCGCCTCGGCGAATTCCGTCAGTCGATGCAAGAGCGACGCAGCGCACGACGCCGCCGCCGAGATGCTTTGCGACTTCTCCCATGAGAACAGTCTTGACTCCGCGAAAGTTGAAATCAACCTGAACTGCGTTGTAGATCTCGGGGAGCGAATCCTCGGGGTACTGAACGTCGAAGGTGGATCCGATGACTTGAGTGATTGTGCCTGTTGTTGCCATTTTTTTCTCGTTGTGGACGAATTGGAGGAGCGCAAGAGTAGCGGGGGAGCGCGAAACCGTCCACGACTCAAGTGATGCGAACTCCGCCGAATTCTCTGCTCATTTTTAGCGGATCCGGCAGTGTCATGACCAGAATCTCCGCCCCCTCTGCCCCAGTCCGACCTTCGAGGCCGCTGTGGTCGGCTGGCAGGACGAGCGTCGCGCCTCGGCTCAGCGGATGCGGGGAGGACTCGCAAGAGAATTCTCCGCTGAGGAGTGTCCAAATGACTGGAACGCCAATTCCGTCATGATGGAGTGGCGTCTTCGGTTGAACGCTCCACCGTTCCACATCGAACCAGTCAGTCCGCACGAGTCCTTCAATCTCGATCGAATCCGTACGAACGAGATTGCGACTCCGAGGTCGGTCGAGGTTCGCCAGATCTTGCTCCGCTCCCAGCAGCAGGCATTCCATCGCAGCGGAAATATCGAGCGGTCGTGCGGGATCATTGCGGCCCCAGTCCCACATACGAAACGTTGTGTCGCTTGGCGTCTGCACTTCGGCGACAAGCACTCCCGCACCAAGTGCGTGGCAAATTCCAGAAGGAAGCCAGAAGCAATCTCCGCGTCGCGCCGGATGAGTGATCAAAATTTCCAAGAGTGTGTCGTTGTGAATGTGCCGCTCACACTGTGCGCGGGTGATCTGGGGATGAATGCCGCGATAGATCAACGCGCCTGGATCTGCGTCAAGCACAAACCACATTTCACTCTTCATATGAGAATGCGGATGTCGCACGCTGTATTCCAAATCGGGATGAACCTGCACAGAGAGGTTCTGCGCCGCATCGAGAATCTTGACAAGCAGCGGAAAGCCCGCTTCGTTCGTTTCATTTTGAGAAATCGCTCGCCCCATGAGCGCCCGTCTTTTTACTGGATTTTGCAGTAAATCATGCAGGGTTTGCCCCGCATCATCCCCGCTCGAGATCAGAGTTCGACCATCCAAGATGCTGGATGGAAGGTCCGCAAGAAGCCACGCTTCGCCCACGGATCCTCTTGCGCGAGAGTGTTGGTATTTATTGTTCGACTCCGAGGTCGGTGCGAGCCACGGTCCAAGTCGATCGCCTCCCCAAACGCGATTTCGAAAAATTGGCTGAATGAGAAAAGGATCGAGCGCAATCACAGAACTAGTTTAGATCGCCATTCCGGTGATGGTCGCTTCAAAGACGAGTTTGTCGTTCACGACACCTTGCGTCTGGCTGACGAATCGTCGAACGTTGTAAGAAATTTCTTTTGACAAGACGTAAAAATGGTCGCCTGGAACCACCTGGCCACGGAAGACAACATCATCGCAGCGAGTGAAGCCGAGAAAGCCCGACGTTCGTCCAAGGCGTGTGTGTGCAATGCTGCAAAGTTGGGCTGCGGCTTCGATCATGAGCACTCCTGGGAAAATCGGTCGTCCGGGAATATGCCCGTCCACCCAGAACTCATCGCTGCGGATTATGCGTTCGCCGAAGGCTGAGGTTCCGTGTTCAGAAAGCCATATGACCCGATCGATCATGCGCATATGCCCGCTCTGCGGCAGGTAGCGATCAATCTCCGCCTTGTCGCAGAGTGTGTGGGAGCGGTCGATTTGGTCGAGTGGAAAGAGTAGGTTGGCTGCCATAGGTCGTCTCAGTCGTTACGGGGAGTGACGGGAAGATAGCAATTCGCTACACTTTCGAGTCATAAGGAGGTCATATCCATGATCATGCAAAGTTATGAGAAGCTTCTTGCAGTTCTTAATGGCGCCCGTGAGGATGTTGAAAAGGCTGCTGGGGGCAATCGAGCTGCTGGAACACGCGCTCGAAAGCACATGCAGGAAGTCCGCTCTGCCGCACAAGAGGTTCGCAATGCGATCCTCGCTGGACGCGCAGAACCGCCAAAGGCCTGACCGAACTCCGCAAGGTCAGCGCAAAGTCACTTTTTGCGCTGCGGATTAAGGCAGTTCTTGTTTGCCGATCTGTTTCAACAGGTTGGCAGTGCGCATATTCACATTATTTCGGGATCGATCGTTTTTATTTACGACGATCTTGTTTATTTTTGCATGATGCAGTGTGATGCGATTTGCGCATGGCATTCACGCCGCGCAAGACCATTCGTTATTTCTGCGTAATCGAGACCACGGCTTTAGCGAGTGGAAGCATTGATCGAAAAGCAGGGTGTTCTGCTGTGGCCATCAATTCGTAAAGCGCGGAGACAACTCCCGTTGGGATGCTGCCAGCCCGCTCCATACGCCGAAATGCTGGTTCAATTTGATCTGGCTGGCCAGAAGAAATCGCATCTGTCGCATGAAACGTTTGAATCCCGTTGGCACAGCAGTCGAGCACGGATTGCAGAACGCACACATGCGCCTCAATTCCACAGATCAACAAATTGGGTCGGCCAATGGCTCGAAGTCGATCATGCACTTCTGGCGTGAACGCGCTGAAGCTCATTTTTTCTAGCACGGGAGTTCCTGGCGGAACAACTTCCAAGACTGGCGCAAAGGTATGCCCGAGCCCTTTGACGTATTGCTCCGTCACAATGATCGGCATTTTCAGCAGTGCGGCACCGCCAATTAGCGCTCGGCACCTCGTCACGAGCAGGTCAACGTTGTGAATCGTCGGCATCAGTCGATCTTGGATATCGATCACGAGCAGCGCAGTTGAATCAGGATGAAGGCGTGGTATCGGCATCGATTGTCCTCACAGTTGCAACTGAAATTACACGCGAAGGTCTGGCTCTTCGTGCAGCGACTTGGCATAACGCACGCGGATCGGGTCGATTGAATCGCGCAGGAACGATTCAGTTTGTTCGATTGAACGTCCCACGAATCTTTTGGCGCTGATGAGGGATGTCAAGTTGAGCGACTTGAAGTGTGGGTCACTTGCGAGCCGTTCGAGCAAATCGTTCGGGGCACCTTCGCCCTTGATGCGCTGTGCAGCAGCCTGCGAATGTTGACGGAGTGACTCATGGGCTTCTTGCCGATCCACGCCGTTGGCAACTGCCGCGAGGAGGATTTCCTCGGTCGCCATGAACGGGAGTTCGGCGTCGAGTCGAGCGGTGCACTGCCCGGGATAAACCACTAATCCGCCCGCAACATTCGCCATCACTTCGAGCGCGCCATCGAGCGCAAGGAATGATTCTGGAATGGAAAGGCGGCGATTCGATGAGTCGTCGAGCGTTCGTTCGAGCCACTGCGTGCTGGCAGTGTCATATGCATTATGAGTGAGCGAGATGACGAAACGTGCAAGTCCCGTTGCACGTTCGCAGCGCATCGGGTTGCGCTTGTATGGCATTGCGCTCGATCCGATTTGTTCAGTCTCGAATGGTTCATCCACTTCGCGTAAGTTGCAGAGAAGGCGAATGTCGTTTGCGCATTTATGGATCGCGCACGCGCCGATCGCAAGCGATGACAGCATCTGCGCATCCCAAATTCGTGGATAGGTTTGACTCGTCAGCGGCCAGAGGGAATTCGCATTTCCCCAGAAAAGCTCAGCAAATCTGCGCTCGAGTTGATCGACCCGCTTTGGATCGCCGCCGCACAATGTCAAGAATGAAGCCTGAGTTCCAGTTGCGCCGCGTAAACCGCGCAGTCGAATTCCGTCTCGGCGCATTTCAATCTCGTTGAGTGCGATCACAAATTCTTGCGCCCACAGCGCTGCACGCCGTCCCATGGTGAGAGGTTGAGCGGCTTGATAATGGGTGAATCCCAAGACAGGAAGTTCGCGCCACTTCTGGGCAAACGAGCCAAGGCGGTGGATCAATCGCGCAAGGCGGGTCGCGATCAGCGTCAGCGCTTCGCGGTGGAGAATTGCGTCGGCATTGCAGACGACATCTTGACTCGTCGCGCCAAGGTGAAGGATCGCGCGAGCTGCAACGGCTTGATCGCCCAACGTATGAACATGTGCCATCACGTCGTGGCGAAGTCGTTGTTCGTGTTTCGCTGCTGCGGTCAAGTCCACCGAATCGAGCACGCGTCGAATGGACTCGACTTGCTCGGCGGTTGGGCCAAGCGACAATTCCATCTGCGCTTGCGCTAACGCCAGCCAGACGCGCCGCCATGTTGTGAAGCGATGATGTTCGCTCCAAATGGAACGCATCGCCGCTGATGCGTTGCGGGTTTCAAGCGGTGATTGGTATCCGTGACTCGCCGAGTCGGAGGTCATGATCGCAGAGTAGCGGAGGATGGCTCCGTTGGTTTCGAGGCCCCAACGCGAGGTTCCGTTCCTGCCCGCAAACGACTGATGTTTGTTCGGTGCTTCCAGATGACCAGTAACGCAAGCGTGGAGACGGCGATCAGGAGTGGCAGAAACGCATCAGCGGGAATTGGAGGTTCTGCGGCGATCAGTTTTACGCGCGCGATCAGCAGTAATGGAAGCGAAATCGCAGCGCAGATGGATGCGAGCGATACAAATTTGAAGGATTTCAACACGACAAGCCAGACGGCGAGTGCGCCCAGCGCGGGAAGTGTCATCAGCGGCCACATCGCAAGGAGTGCACCGAAGCTGGTTGCAACTCCTTTGCCGCCGCGGAATCCGACCCACGGCGAAAAGACGTGACCGAGGATTGCAGCAACTCCGACGAGTGGCATCAGCATCCCGACCAGATTTGTTTCCTCTGGGTGTTGTCGTGCCAGAAACCACCAGACGCCAAGGACCGGTAAAGCCCCTTTGAGTGCATCAAGAAAAAAGCAGAGCAGCCCATATCCTCGCCCTAGCACCCGTCCAACATTTGTTGCCCCGATGTTCTTGGAACCATGCTGGCGAATGTCGATTCCCTTTGCTCGTCCCAGGATGACTCCAAATGGAATGCTGCCGCAAACAAATCCGATTACGACCATCAAGATCCACAGGGGAGCGCTCATACAGAAATCCTACTTCGTTCACTCGCAGCGAGCGATTGATTGAGCATGCGCGCAGCGTGAAGCACATCTGTCACCGAAATTCGATCGATCGCACAGAGCGCCGAGTGATCATCTGCAATTTGGTCACTCGTTAAGAATGGTTCGGAGATGAGTCGTCGTTCCTGTGAATAATTGAGTGGCGTCCACCGGCAATCCGTCGGGCCGAAGAGTGCGATCGTTGGTGTATCAAGGGCGGCTGCAATATGGCGCGGCCCCGTATCGTTGGTGATCAGTAATGCTGTTCGCTCGAGAATCGCTTTGAGCGATCCCAACATCACGCCTCGTGCGCAGAGGTCAATTCCCCCTGATTTCTCTGCGATTTCACGGCAAAGCGCGGCTTCTGCTGGGCCGCCTGTTACGGCGATTGGCCGCGGTGGATCTCCTGCGGGACGCGTCAAAGACAATGATCGGGCGGCGCGAACGAAGTGTTGAGCGGGCCAACGTTTGTCTTCTCGGTTCGCACCTGGATTCAGCAGGATCAAGTCGCGTGGCGCATCGGTTCTCTTCGCAGAGAGTTCGGGCAGAAGTTGCTGCGCAGCGATGCGATCTTGTTCGGTGATGCGTAATTCGATGTGTTGATCGACGAGTGGAACTCCGGTCCACCAACTTGCCAATGACGCATAGGCCGCAGCAGCGCTTTGAACTCCCTGGTCTTGAGTAAAGCGGTGAGTGAGAAGCCACCCGCGTCCGTCTCGGTCGACGCCAGCGCGATTTGGAATCCCAGCAACTCGTGCAAACGCTGCGCTTCGAAATGAATTTGGAAGAAGGAGCACGGCGTCATAACGATTGGCGCGAAGGCATCGAAGTTCACCGATCACTTTTCGGCCGCGCATAGAACCTGGTTGAAAGGAGTGGATCCACGGAAGGCCATCCATCAATGGGCGCAGGTTCGCACGTCCAAAGACCTCGATGCGCGCTTGAGGTCGCTGTTGCGCAAGATGGCGCAGCACTGGAGTTGCCATGCACGCATCGCCAACCCATGAAGGCAAGATCACGAGGATTTTGCCTGCATTCGGTGCAAGAAGCGTCTGGGTGATGTTGGCGGGCACGGTCATCCGTTGGCCCAGAGCGGTGGCGTACCGCGTGATTGCGCCCAGTGATTCGTGTTCCTGCGCAATTCGGCGGCAAATCCAAGTGCGACGATCTCACTGCCAACGACTTCCACCTCGACACCTGATTCATTCACGATCAATCGTGCAAGGCGAACTCCTTCGCGCTCAGCGAGCGCATGAGCAGCAGCTTGAATCATCTCCCTCGTTTGCGCATCGTCGAGTCGTCCGAGTGCTGCAATCATTCTCGTTGAACTCGTCGGTGTCCAGATTGGCGCGCCATCGCGCCCGTCCATTCGCAGGATGCGATGGCTCGCATGCAGCAAGTCTGCTTCGATGAAATCTGCGGAACTGGTTGCGCGAATTTCGGCATCGATCCGCGATGGTGAAGCGATCAGAATTGTGCGGCATCCAGCGGATCGGCCTGCATCAACATCACGTTCTTGATCTCCGATCATCCAACTCTTGCTGCGATCGATCTTCAATTCATCCGCGGCCGCAATCAACATGCCAGGCGCTGGTTTGCGCCATGGATGATCGCCGCGATACGCATCGACACTCGCATTGGGATGAAATGGGCAGTAGAGCCACTTATCGATCAGTGGTTCGGGTCTCGTCCACTCCGCCTCACGGGTCAGCAACTCGGCGCAGCGTGCATGGACTGCTTCGACATCGTTTTCGCTATACAAGCCCCGTGCGACCCCGCCTTGATTCGTGACGACCACTAGTGAGTATCCAGCCTCGCGCAGCGCACGGATTCCCCATGCGGCACCTGGCAAAATTCGGACGAGTGCTGGATCGCCCAAGTCGCCGTCGTTTGCCAGAATCGTATTGTCGCGATCAAGAAAAACTCCGCTCTTCACCGCCGAAGGCTAGCGCAGGATCGACTGCGTGCGTCAGATCACCGAAGAAGGTCCGACTCCGCCCCGCGTATGTCCAACTCGATCACCAAATGATGTCCCCAGTGCGCGCGCTGCAGTGATTAGTGCGTGATTCGTTGGAACGAGGCGCTGTCGACCGGCGGAGATCAAAAGATCGACATCACTAAACACGTTGTTTTCACGCACAACTAAGCGCCCCGTGGCGCCTTCCATCAAAATGGAGACAGCGTGATAGCCAAAATTCGTGGCAAGGATTCGGTCAGCTGCGATGGGCATTCCTCCACGCAGAATGTGCCCAAGGGACGTCATGCGAACCTCGGCCTTTGTTCGTGCGCCAATCGTGTCCGCAACTCGCTGACCGATACCACCAAGCCGAATTGGATCTGGGCTGGTTCGATCGATCCGAGCCACGCTTTGCCCTCCGCCGACGGGCTTTGCACCTTCGGCGACAACGACGATCGCGAATCCTGGTCCGCTGCTCATACGCTGCGCGATGTACTCCGCGATGGCGTCTTCTTCATATGGAATTTCAGGAATCAGGATCACATCAGATCCGCTCGCAACGCCCGAAGTCAATGCGATCCATCCAGCATTCCGTCCCATCACTTCGCAAACCATGACTCTGTGATGACTGTCCGCTGTTGAATGCAGTCGATCCAGTGCTTCGGTTGCCGTTGCAACGGCTGTCAGGAATCCAAAGGTGATTTCGGTTCCAAAGAGATCGTTATCAATCGTCTTTGGAATACCGATGACATTGATGCCAGCCTCGACGAGTGGCGCCGCGCAACTCATCGTGCCGTCTCCGCCGATGACGATGAGTGCATCGATCTTGTTTTTATGAATCGTTTCGATGCATGTTGGTGTGACATCAGAAAAGATTGGACTTCCGTCGGCGGCCGTCGAGGTGCAATACCGCCTTGGATTGCAACGATTGTTGCTCCCCAAGATGGTGCCGCCTCTGGTCAGGATTCCAGATACGTCTCGGAATGAGAGTGGGCGAAGGCGATTCTCGATCAGGCCTTGAAAGCCGTCTTCAATGCCAAAGACTTCGATGCCGAATTGCAGCATCGCTGTTTTTGCAACGACACGGATAACAGCATTTAATCCAGGGCAATCGCCTCCGCCAGTCAGAATGCCGATGCGACGAATGGAGTCTGGGCTCATGGGAAGCGTGAAACTGTAGTTCATTCAAGTCCGCCGTGTTGATTCGCTATTCTTGGCGAATGCACATTTCTAGCCGCATCGCCGAAATGAAGGAATCCGCAACACTTGCCGTTGGAGCACGCACGGCTGCGTTGAAGGCACAAGGTGTCGACGTAGTCGGATTCGCGATGGGCGAACCTGACTTCGATACACCCACTTCGATCAAGCGTGCTGCGATCAAGGCGCTCGAAGCGGGGATGACGAAGTATGCGCCGACTGCGGGCGACAAGCCGACGCGCGAAGCAATCGCTCGCAAACTGCGAGAAGAAAACGGCATTCAGTGTCGTGGGGAAGACGTGACAATAACCGTCGGCGCGAAGCATGCGGTGTATATGGCACTGCAGACGATGATCGAACCAGGACGCGGCGACGAAGTCCTTTTGCCAACACCAGCGTGGGTGAGTTACCGCCCGCTGATCGAGCTTGCTGGCGGAGTCTGCGTCGAAGTAGCAGGGACTATTGAACATGGCTTTCGAGTATCTGCTGATCAGATCGCTCGTGCTATCACGCCGCGCACGGTTGGAATTTTACTGAATTCGCCGAGTAATCCATGCGGGATCGTTTATCCCCCAGCGGAACTCCGCGCCATCGTCGATGTGATTGCGCTTCATCCAAAGATCGCGATTATCTCGGATGAGATTTATGAGAAGCTGATCTTTCCAGAGATTGCACCTGGAATTTCCCATTGGTCACCTGGAAGCGACCCGCGCGTTGCCGATCGCACGGTGACGATCAATGGAATGAGCAAGGCCTACGCGATGACAGGATGGCGAATCGGATACATGTGCGCGCCAAGCGGGCAAGGGCAATTCATGCGCGAGGTGATCAAACTTCAGGGGCAGATGACGAATTCGATCGCAAGTTTCTTTCTTCCCGCAATCATCGAAGCACTCTCGCCCGCAACGGTTCCTGAGGTTGAGTCGATGCGCGCTGCATTCGCGGCACGGGCTAAATTGATCCATCGTTTGCTGACTGCGATTCCAGGTTTTCAGACTGTTCAACCCACGGGAGCGTTTTATTCATTTCCAAATATTGGCGCATTGCTAGGGAAAAAATCGCCAGGTGGAAGGATCATCGATTCGGCACAAGCATTTTCCGAGGCACTTCTCGCAGAGGCACATGTTGCGGTCGTTCCGGGCGAAGACTTTGGCGAATGCGCTCGAGAACATATTCGTTTTTCATTCGCATGTTCCGAAGCACAGATTGAAAAAGGGATCGCTCGCGTTGATGCGTTTGTTCGTTCGCTGGTTCAAGTCGAAGCAACGAGTCGAGTTTAAGTCGCACCGATTGTGACTGGAAGCGGTTGACTCTTCGGTTCGTAGTTTGGATTCAGTGCGATATTCAACGCACGTCGATGTCCCGATGGATCACGCGGAATATTTTCTTGGTCGATGATGCGCTGAATCGCCATGATGCCTTCGATGAGCATTTCTGGGCGTGGCGGACATCCTGGAACGTAGACATCGACCGGAATAAATTGATCGATGCCTTGCACGACTGCATAGGTATCGAACACGCCACCAGTTGATGCGCACGCGCCCATAGAAATGACCCACTTCGGTTCGGCCATCTGTGCATAGATTCGGTGGAGAACAGGAAGCGTTTTTACGCTGACTCGTCCTGCGACGATCAACAGATCTGATTGGCGCGGCGAGAAGCGCATCACTTCTGCTCCAAATCTTGCGAGGTCGAATCGCGAGCATGCGGTCGCCATCAATTCGATTCCGCAACATGCCGTCGCAAAGGGCATCGGCCAAACGCTTGATCTGCGCGCCCAGTTGACGACGCGATTGAGGTTGGTCGTTAGAACACTATCGGTTGGTAAAACTGATTCAATACCCATAGATCTTCAGTCTAGTCCCCATGCCGCTGGAAGGCTACTGCGAGAGTAGTTGCTTTTTTTTGCGGTAATAGGTCGCTGGGTCTTGTCCCTTGGGAACTGGGCCCCACATCAACTCATCAAGTGCGCCTGGTTTCTCGTTGAAATCAGGGGAGTTGACTTTGGTCGTCTGTCCGGCCGTTTTGACGCTGACCACTTTTTCGTAACAACTCGTCATGCTGATAATGCATACTCCAACAGAGAGACCAAGACATTGAAAGCGCAGTCGAGAGCGCGTCAATGCAGGAGCCGCTCGAGTTCGATGGCAGACGAAGTGATCGTAAAGAGGCGATCGACGCGCATCATTCGAAAGAGATCTGCGAGTTGGATATTCATTCCGGCAAGAATCGGCCGTAGTCCAGCATCGACTGCACGATTTCGAATGTCCACGCAAAGCCCAAGCCCCATGCTCGACAGCGAGACAGTTCTGGAGAGATCGATCACCAAGCACTTTCCCTTTGTCGCAGTCAAGATCGCTTGTGAAACTTCTCCTGTAACGATCGCTGCTTCACGTGGTCCAATTGCAACAGCATCCAATCGAACAATGGTGTGCTTGTTCTTGGCACTGATGGTGACGAATTTCGCCGCAGATGATCCAGTGGTTCCTTGGGTCATGAAGTACTACCACTCAATTCTGCTTTGGAAATGTCATTTTTGCAAGTGCTAGAAGCCGCAAATGTGCGATTTCCGACAGATTCAAGTTGAACCGTCCGAAGGGTATCGACGAAATCGCCGTTCCCGCTCCCTCGGTCAATGGATGCCACTCGGAATCCAACGCGAAGAGCCTCGGCGACGGTGATATTTTCGAGTGGACGGGCTGGGAGGATTACTCCGTTTTCTCGAACATAAATGACGAGATTCGCCTCGGCGAAGAGCTCAGTGAGCCGGGTCGCAGTCGAGAGGTCTAGTTTCAGGGTATCGCTCATTGCTGCGACATCCGCCGTTGCGCCTGCGCGATATCGATCACAGATCCATTCCATCGCACTCACGGCAATCGCTGGTTCGAAGGTGCTTGATTGATGGCTCAGAATGCTGCGAATGCGTTCGTGACTGATGAGCGCATGGAAGAGCGATGTGACTTGCAATCCAAAGAGGACGATCATCCACATTGCATAGACCCAGAACATGAAAATCGGAATGAGTCCAAGCGAGCCGTACAACTTGTTTGTGGTGAAGGCTTTGTCCATGTAAATGCCAAGAAATCGGCGCCCTAACTCCAATCCAATCGCACCGACGAGAGCGCCAGCCACGATTGTTTTCCAGCCCATTCGCACGGTGGGAATAACGGCGTATGCCAAGAAGAGCAGGGCAAAGAGCAGGCAGAAACCCAAGACGGGTCGAACGATCAGATATCCCTTTGGGAAAGAAGTCTGCCCGTTGACAAAGTCGTGCAATTCATTGTCGAGCAAAGGCAACATGGCCAAGAGGATCGGCCCGAGCGTCAGCATGGACCAATAGACGAGGATTCGTCGGTGCCATGGTCTGGAGTTTGGTGCGCGGCACACAACGTTGAATGTGTTTTCGATCGCCACGATCAGCCAAATTGCCGAAAAAATAACGACGATGACGCCAACCAATCCAAGAGCTGAAAGATCAATGGTTCCTGAGAATCGAACAAGTTCTTCTATCCAGCCACTAAGCTGCTGTTTTTGGGCAGCTTCTTGTCCTTGTGCGACGACATTGATTCCGATTTCGTTCAGCCCCATCATGTCCGCAAGTGACTGGACAAGCTTGGGAAATCGATCGCCCGCAAGAGAGCGCGTGACGAGCGTGGCGACAAAGATGACTGGAACGAGCGCGAAAAGTGTTCGAAAAGAGAGGGCGGCAGCCATATCGGGCGCCCGAACTTCTCCTAGATGCTGAATGCAGTATCGAGCAATCTCAATCCCGCGGCCGGATTTTTTTAGGACATCCACGCCCCAAGTCTATCGAATTGGTACGCCAGAACTTCGTTGCGGCAGATCAATCATTAATCCAAAGAGCGGGGCGGAAGCGGGGGTATCGCTGGCAGGCGGTGGACCAGTCACCGTGACGCCGCCGCGGGTTCGCTTCGAAGAGAAAAAATCATCGCCATTTCCGCTGTCGATAAGCACACTAAAGGAGCGCGCTTTAGTGTCAGTGAAGTGGTACGCATTGTCGCCCGACTCGCCCTGTACGAATGGTCCCAGTCCGACGTAGTGATCAGAGCCGTCGAGGTCGCAGAGCATCGCAATTGCTTGTTCTGCCGCAGATCCCTGGGAAAGCGCATTGCCGTGATACGTGTCATCTCCTGCTCCGTCGAGAAGCAGAGAGACGGAAGTGTCCCACGCTGCACCTTGCGCTGCGCTGATCATTGACCAGTAGACATCGTCGCCCGCAAGGTCGATGAGAACTCCAGCCGCTTGGTGCGCAGTAAATCCTTGTGCGTAGTGATAGCCTCGATAGAGGTCGTTTCCGCTTTCATCCATCAACATGCCGAATCCATAAAAATATCCGCCACCTTGGGAAAATTCGCCAGATTCATATCGGTCATCGCCGCCGAAATCTGCGAGTAGCCCAACGCCTCCAGCGGCGAGTCGACGTGCACCGAAACCGATTCCTTGGCTCATGGCGTATGAGATGGTGGGAACGTTGTCGACGCTCGGCGTTACCCCATCAACTCGGAACAAATCATTGCCTTGCATATCGACAAGTGCTCCAACTCCCAAGGGTCCGCCGATTCCTTGCGAATAAACCGAGCTTTGGTACTCATCACTTCCCGATTGATCGAAGACGAATCCAGCGCCGAATATTCCAGCACCGAGGCTCCATGCGCCTGTACGGTATCGATCGTTTCCAGCGCAATCGATGAGAATGCCGACGCCAAATATCCCAGCACCGCACGAGAAAAACGGCCCAGAATATTGATCATCGCCCGCGAGATCTTCGATCAGTGACAACCCAAATAATCCTGCTGCAGGTCCCTGTTGATCGCCACCTTTGTATTGGTCATTTCCCGCGAGGTCGATGATCGCTTGATTTCCAGTGCGAAGAGTCGTCCATGTATATGTGTCATCGCCGCCGGGTTCGAAGACCGCTGCGATCTGCGACATGTCATAGGTGTTGTTTGCTAGCGATCCAACGACGACCCATCCCACGCCGTTCACATTTTCGGCACCCAGAATCGCACCAGTGATGGCCGCCGCAAGTTCTACGGGAAGGGTTTCGATGGACTGTGACTTCCAGTCAACGTTGACGCCAAAGTCCACGTCGATATGTGTGAGTGAAGATGCGACCGAACGCATCACTCCGTGTTCGCTGGTGTCCATTGCGCGACGCGATCGAGTTGCGAAGTCTGCGAACCGTTGCGCTGTCTTCGCGTCGGGGCTGACTTCCGCGATCAACATTCGCAGAAAGTCGAAGCACTCGGTGGGCGAAGGTCGGTCTTCGATCGATGCTGCAAATTTCACTCGAGGTTCGTTGAGTAGAAAATCCATTGCAAATATCGCCGTCTGCGCATCAGTCACAGGAAGGCTCCCTTGGTACTGCCCAAGTCCATCAATTGGTGCGCCAAAGCTCATGCAGACAAATTCTGCCGCCGCACGCTGTGGAGAAATGCGCTGGCCTCGCGCTGATGCCGTTGACAAGCTCAGAATTGGCGCGGCGGTCGCTGCGGAGATATTGGCGAGTTCGAACGGGTGTTCGATTGTTCGTTTCATTGGATCGACCATCTGTGCGCCGGGAGCATGGGCGCAGTGTTGAGCGATCGCTGCAATCACCAAGTTGAATGGCGCTCGCAGTTGATATGTGTCGATGAGCGGCCCGAGCGTCGTGGCGCTGGGCGAGGGATCAAGCAGCAGCGTGGCTTGTTCGCACGTTGCAATGAAGGGGGAAAGCGGTACTGGGGCAGGTGGCGTCAATATCTTCGATTGCTGTGGACTTTGCGCAAGGACTTGTGAGAGTGAATATGCGGTAACGAAAGCGACCATGCCAACGAAGGCGAGCATGGTCGGCGGAAGTCGATTGGAATATTTCTCCACGTCTCAAGCATAGTTTGTCTGGAAAACCGCTACCTTGTGGTGATGCCCCGTCGCGCTCAAAAACCAACGCACTCGTTCACTGATGCCTCGCGCGGTATGCGCATTCAGAAAGTGATCGCAGACGCTGGTCTCGCCTCGCGACGTGAGGCAGAATCGATGATCACCCAGGGGCTCGTGCGAGTGAATGGGGAACTGATCGACGCGTTGCCAGCATGGGTCGATGCCAGTCGTGATCGGATCACCGTTGATGGCAGATTGTTGCGCCCTCCGGAACAACATATTTATGTGATGCTGCATAAGCCGCCAGGGTTTGTCTGCACCAACTCGGATCCAGAGGGTCGGCGATTGATCACTGATTTGGTTGATCATCCAAGCCGCGCACGCCTTTACTCTGTCGGTCGATTGGATTTCGATTCAAGCGGTCTCATCCTCATGACAAATGACGGAGAATTCGCCAATCGGTTGACGCATCCTCGTTACGAAATCCACAAGGAATACGAGCTCATGGTGAAAGGGAGCTTGGAGCCAGAAGATGTGGAACGTCTCGAGGAGGGGATTTTTACTCCCGCCGAAAAAGTGCCTGGCTCTCGCCCCCATGAATCGCATCTCAGGATTCTGCGACGTGATGGAGAGCGAACGGTTCTCACGATGGAATTACGCGAAGGCAGCAATCGCCGAATTCGCCAGTTGATGGCGGACCTCGGTCATCCGGTGAAACGACTTCGGCGTACTCGAATGGGTCCGATTCGTCTTCGTGGACTCGCCGTCGGTGCATGGCGTGATCTCACGCACTCGGAACTCATGCAACTGCGCCAAGAGGCGTTCGCAGATGCTGCGACGATTCAAAAGCGTCGAACATCCCCGTCGAAGAATGCAACAAAGATCGTCAGCAAGAATTTGCGAACGACTTCTCGCAAGAGTTCGACTCCCCAGCGAAGTCCCCAGCGAAGTGCAGCGAAGGGTTCAACAAGCCGCACGGTCCGAGGCGACACTTCTCGGCGGTAGACGAATTCCGTCTAGAATCCAAACAATGCCTCAATACGAATACATCAGCGAAAGTGACGGCGAAGTCATCATCCTTCTGCGACCGATGTCGCAAGCGGACGATAAAGTCAGCGACCCCGCTGGACGAGGCCGCACATTTGTGCGCAAGATCAGCGCATTTGGAGTGACGGGAACGAGTTCGCCATCCTCCTCAGCACATGTTCATGTCGGCGGTTGTTGTCCGTGTGGGAAGCCCCAGTCTGCGTGTGGGAATCAGTGAGTTCCTCCCAATTGCATGGCGTTGATTTTTCTGGAGCCGACAACGGTGGCGTCCATAAAATTCGAATCGCTTCGTGGAAGTCTCCGACAGAAATTACGGTTGAACGAGCGGATCGAAAGACATTGGTCCGAATGATTCTCGACTCCGCAAAGAGCGACGCGAATCATCTCTGGAGAATTGATGCGCCAGTCGGGATACCGATTCCGACGATTCGAGCGCACGGGATCACGCCAACATGGCTCGCGAGCGCCCAGTGGTCAGCACAGGCTGGATCGCCTCGTGCGTGGCGTACAAAGTTGCGCGAAGTGTCTCGTGAAGAACCACGGCGCCGTACGGATGCTGAGGCGCGAACTCCGATGGCTCCGATGAACCTGCGTGTCTTTAAGCAGACTTGGACACTCATGTGCGAAGTCCTGTTGCCTTTGCATGCGGCGGGAATTTCGATCTCGCCAATGGCCAGAACTGCATCGCGTGCGACAGTCTGCGAAGGTTGCCCTTCAAGCGTCCTTCAAAGATTGGGATGGCCGACCAAGGGATACAAGGGCGAAGGTGAACCTCCCAAGCGAGTGCGAGCGCTCATCGCTCGAAGACTTGAGGAAATTGGAATCCCAGTTTCAAAGGTCATGATGCAGAAAGTTATTGAGGACGCAGAAGGGGATCTTCTCGATGCGCTCATTCTCTTGACGCCACCCGTTCAGACAGTTGTTCCCGCTGAAGCGCTCGTCGAGGGTTGGGTTTTTTGATCTCTGGAACGTGTGGCAACTGATTCAAACGCCGCGTGTTTGCGGCTCCCAAATAATCTTGTGCACCTGAACTTGCAGGCGAACATCGATGTGGTCTTCCAGGATCCACTGCGCCAGTTGGCGCGGATGCAACCCAGCAGCGCCAAGAATCTCAAGGCCTTTGGGTTGTTCGTGAACTGGCGAAAAGAGAACGGATTTGCAGCGCTCTGCAAGGTGATGTTTCAATAATGTTTCGCGGGCGTATTCGTAATCTCTGCGTGAAGTAAGAACGAATTTCACCTCGTCGTGCGGACGAAGTCGGTCGAGATTCGCCCACACCATGCGCGCTGATTCGCCAGAGTCGGGAGTCTTTACATCTAGGATGATGTGCGCTCTTTCATCCACGAATTCAGTATCGATCGCGCCCGATGTTTCGATCAACACGGTTCGATTCGCATCAAGCAACCGAGTGATCAGCGTGTGGACATTGCGCTGTGCGAGTGGTTCGCCACCAGTGAGTTCTATTAATGGACATGGATTTTCCAAGACTTCATCGACGATCGAATTGATTGTTCGTGTGGAACCTTCTCGAAAGGCATATTCAGTGTCACAGTAATGGCAGCGAAGCGGGCAGCCTGTCAGGCGAATGAAGATGCAGGGTTGACCAACCCATGTTGATTCGCCTTGAATCGAAAAGAAGATCTCGTTGATGCGAAGTGTCATAGAGAGTTGAACAGGCTAGTCCATCACGGTCGAGTGACCGATCGCGGGACTCCGTAGAGCCCACGCGCTAGGAAAAAGTTGCCGCCACTTTTCAGTGACGGCAACTTTGTCTCGAAACCCAATTGTCCAAAACCAATGCCCAGAAGAGGACTCGAACCTCCAAGAGATTTCTCCCACCAGCACCTCAAGCTGGCGCGTCTGCCAATTCCGCCACCTGGGCAAGGAGGGGGGGTGGGGAGTATACGGTTTCAGCCAGTGCTGGTTTCACTCAGCTCAAGATTCAGCCAGTCCAAGTTTTAGCCAGTCCAAGTTTTAGCCAGTCCAAGTTTTAGCCAGTCCAAGTTTTAGCCAGTCCAAGTTTTAGCCAGTCCAAG
>CAIXJC010000050.1 GCA_903919715.1 uncultured bacterium
GCGCGCGAAAGTGGAGATGGCGCGGCAGCGTCAAACTGCGCGGTTTGCCGGCAAGGACATTGCGCACAATGCGGCAATTCCTGGCGGCGCCGTAATGGAATATTGCAAGCTTTCACCGCAGGCCATGGAGCATTATAAAAAAGTCATTGATACAAACGTGCTGACAACGCGGTCAATGGATCGATTGGCGAAAGTAGCGCGCACGGTGGCCGATCTTGCAGAGCATGAAACTGTTGAACCAGAACATATTGATTCCGCATGTCGGTTTGTGATTGGCGGAATTCTGCGGGAGAATTTCTAGCGTTGGGTTTGTGCCATCAATGTTGAGCGCTGTCGCGTGCGGACTCGCTCTTCGCCACACTGTGCTGTGTGGGTATCGCGGACCTCAATGGCGACCACCATGCAGATGGCATAGATCTAGCGATTCTGCTTGCACAGTGGACCAACGGCTCGTATGCGACTGAATCCAAGTCGAAGTAACTTTCGGCGATGATCATCCCGCTCAAATACGTTCGTCTCTTTGTTGATGCCGCGGGTCTTTCGCATTTCGAAGAGTGCACGCTGCCGCTGGCGACGCGCAATTTCGCGCCACCGACTACGCCGCTTGAAGTTTCCGAATTCATTCCAGCTGCTGGATTTGCAGTGGTGCGCTTCGCTGCCGATTGGTCGGGGCCGTGGCATCCTTCGCCTTATCGACAGTGGTTTTTCATGTTGTCAGGTTCGCTCACTATCACGGCTTGTGATGCAGCGGAGCGCACGCTGTGTGCGGGCGACGCGATTCTTCTTGAAGACATGGGAACGAAGGGCCACCTGACGCGCGTCAATGGCGGCCAGCAAGTAGTCGCGGTTGGCATTCGCAGTGATGAGCTTCCATGAACGATCGCGTAGTTACACTTCATTGATGCAAACAAAAGTTCGCAGTGGATTTGTCGGGCGCTCGCCTGCGACACTCGAATAACGAATTCCTATCAATCTGCGCGACGCATAGACCGACCGATGCGTAATCCGAGTCAACGCCTCGGACACAAAGAGCAGAAGAGAGACTCGTCCCACATGGCACGCGACATCCCGCCCGTCACCAACATCGATATCACTGGCGCAATCTTGCAGAGGCTGATCGGCGAGAACGCCGCAACCATCTTGGAAGTTGGCGCACATCATGGCGATCACACCACGGCGCTCTTGGGGACATTCCCGCGTGCGACGATTCACTCGTTCGAGCCTGATCCGCGGGCGTTCGCCGTACACACCAAGATGGTTAACAATCCGCGCTCGAAGCTTTATCAGATGGCGATCGGCGCAATCAATGGTCGCACGAAGTTTCACACGAGTGGTGGACTTCCTCCAGGTCCCGAAGCTGCGTTGAAAGCGAACTACCCCGAAGGCTGGGACCAGTCGGGTTCGCTACGCACGCCGAAGGGTCATATCGAGAAATATCCGTGGTGCAAATTCAAGCGGACAATTTCAGTTGAGGTCCGCACGCTCGATACTTGGGCTTCAAAGCATGCGCCCGGAGGGATCGATTTTATTTGGGCTGACATGCAGGGCGCTGAGGGCGACCTCGCGACCGAAGGCGCAAAGACGCTTGCCCGCACGAGATTTCTCTACTGCGAGTACAGCAACGAAGAACTGTACGAAGGTGAGCCGACACTCGCGAGATTGCTGGAGCTCATGCCAACATTCGACGTTGTGTATCGCCTGCCGGGCGATGTGTTGCTCCGCAATACGGCACTTGTTCAAACGGCATGATTGCACTTTCGATTTCACGGCGGCAATCATTCACCACTGTCACGAAGCACATGTCACCAATCCTTCGCCGTCCATCATCGCGCAGTTACACTTGATTCTCGCAATCATTGCTTCGCAGTGGATTTGTCGGGCGCTCGCCTGCGACACTCGAAGCACGAATTCTTATCAATCTTTCCCTCATGGCGATCGAGAAGACTTTAGAGCGTGCGCTGCACGATGCATCGCAAGGCCGCCTTCGAGAGGCGATCGAGTCAGTGCGTTTCACGCTTCGCCGTTCGCCCACGCATCCGCTGGCGATGCGCGTGATGGGGCAGCTCTATGTGCAGGCTGGCGACTTCGAGCAGGCGATCCATCATTTGCTCCGTGCCGTTGCAGCGCATCCACGCGCGGCCGATGCACAAAGCAATCTCGCCAACGCGCTCATGTCAGCTGGTCGTGCGCATGAGTCCGTCGCCGCATATCGCAAGGCGCTCGAGCTGCATCCAAATTTTATTCCAGCGCTCATCGGCCTCAGTGGTGCGCTCACCGCAGCTGGCGATGCTGCGGGTGCGCTCGCAGCAGGCGAACTCTGTGCGAAACTTCAGCCGAATTGGCTCGATGTTGATCTCAACCGCGTCGATGCGCTCGATGTCATGGATCGTCACGATCGAGCGCTCGCGTTGCTCGACGAGATCAAGCTTCGCCATCCATTCGATGCGAGTGTGCATGCGCGCAGACTGCTTTTGCTGAACTACCAATCTGCGCCGCCCGAAACATTCGCATCCGCACTGCGCGATTACGGAAGCTGCTTCACGCCGCAGGCGCCGATGAAGAACTTTGATCGCAACCCAGACCGCCCGCTGCGCATCGGCATCCTCTCGCCCGACTTGCGCACGCATTCGGTCGCGTTCTTCTTTGATGCGCCGACGCGGCACATTCCTGCGGACATGCAGCTCGTCGTGTTTGCGTCGTCGCCATCGCAACCAAATGACGCGATGACGCGCATGTTCAAGCAGCGCATCTCTGAGTGGGTCGAAGTCGCACATCTTGATGACCAGGCACTCGACGCCCTGATTCGCGCGCGACGTATCGATGTCGTGCTCGACCTTGCTGGTCACTCGGCCGGTAATCGCCTGCGTGCACTCGACCGCCGACCTGCGCCGCTCATCGTCACTGCAATCGGTCATCCTGCGTCGACTGGTCATCCCTCAGTCGATGTGCGCCTCGTTGATGCGATCACTGATCCGCAAGGCTCCGAAGGCGCGTGCACTGAACGCCTCGAGCGCATGGATCCGTGCTTTCTTTGCTATATCCCGCCGATAGATTCACCCGAGCCGACGCTGCCTGCCGCCGATGCGCCGCTGACCTTCGGCTCGTTCAATTTGTCCGCCAAGATTTCCGCCGAAACTCTGCGCACTTGGCGCATGGCGATGGATGCGGTTCCTGTCTCGCGACTGTTGCTCAAGTCGCGCTCGCTTGGCGACGCCGCCACGCGTGAGAGTTTGCACGAGCGCATGCGCGCCGCAGGCATCGATGAGTCGCGCGTCGAACTTCTCGCATTCGTCAAAGGGATCGACGAGCATCTTGCACTCTATTCACGCATTCATGTTGCGCTCGACACGACACCGTACTCCGGAACAACAACGACTTGCGAGGCGCTGTGGATGGGTGTTCCCGTCGTCACACTCGCGGGCGACCGTCATAGTGCGCGCGTGTCGGCGAGTCTTCTCCGTGCTGCAGGTTTCGACGAGCTCGTCGCAGATAGTGCGGAGAGTTTCGCGCGCATCGCCGCGCGCTGTGCGACTGACGTTGCGTGGCGCACCGCATTCCGCCGTGAAGCACGCGCACGCATGCAGTCGTCGCCACTGATGAATACGGCGGCATACGCAGAACGTTTCTTCGGCGCGCTGCGCTCAAGTTGGCGCGCACAAGTTCTGTGAGTGACTGTTGGAAGTTGATGCGCTGCTGTGTCACTATGACATCCATGACATCCATGGCATCCCAGTGTCATCGCGTCAAGCACTGGGCCGCTGGTGGAGGAATCAGTGGCGGGCATCAGCCCTCACCAATCCCTATGCGCGTCCGAATTTGCGATCAAACCCTACAAACCCTCCGCGAAGGTCGGGCTGCAGCGCGAAAGCGGACGAAATCTTCTTGACCAGTTACCAATACTTGAGCGCGTAGCAACTGATGGCTGTGGCATAGAAGAAAATTAGGTTGGCCACGAATACAACAACACAACTCAAGGCGAGAAATCCCATTCGGTGCCGCAGTTGCTTGTGACGCGCATAGAGCATGGGCAATGGGATCCATGCAAACGGTGCTGTGAACACTCCGATCACCGAAATGACGAGAGCCCAGCCGCGGCTTGGAAGTCCACCGATGTCACTGCAATCCCCAAAGAGTGAACCTACACATAAAAGTGTTGGGGTCACCGCAAGCGCAAGTGCCGCGAATCTGATGTTGCGATGTTTCATGTGCGCTTGCCTTTGACTCGCCGCATCAAATGCTCGACCGCACTCTTGGAATCACCCATGCCCCCCGATAAGGCGGGCACAGTGATTGCAGCGCGATTGGTGCGATGTGACGAGGGCATGCATTCTTATTTTAATGGGATTCAGGGTTGCGATGAATTGCACGGCGTCGGGATCGATGATGGTGGATCGGTTGGCGTTGGCGGTGCGATTTCGACGCAGAGCGGGTCTGGGTTTGGTTGGTCGCAGCAGACACATGCAGCTCGCTGCGCACTGTCGAATGCCCCTTGCCCGAACCATCGCACCGCACCGAAGAAGAAGGTCGCGTCGCTCCTGCACGCCCAGCGAGAGAGCGTGCTCGTTGCACCGTCACTCTGCGTATATCGAAGTTGTTGCGAGAAGAGTCGGTCTGGGGCGTCGGTACAAGTGCCAAAATATCTGCAATCGAAACGCATTCTGCATCACTCGACGAAAGCAAGTGGGGCGCAGTGAACTCGTGAAATGCGAAGTACTTCTCAATACGAAATGGTGCGATCTTCATTCAACTTATGATAGGAATTTAAAGAACGGCAACGCGAGCAACGAGGTCGTATCAAACATATGAACGATATCGCTGTCTATCTCATCGCAAACATCACGGTGCATGATGCAGCTGAGTACCGATACGAAACACTTGCGGGCAGAACGACGTGTTGCAGTCTTACGATTTGCCCGTAACAGGGTTGTGTGCGCTCACTACTTGAATTTTTTCACGAGAGCGTCGGCACCGAATCGCAGCACATTGATGTCTGATCCAACCGCAACAAATGTGTATCCCCACTCGATGTAACGGCGCGCTTCTTCTGTATTTGAAGTGAGAATGCCAGCAGGCTTTCCGATTGCTTGAAGCTGCGTGACCGCACCGCGTATCGCTGCTTGCACGTCGGCATGCGCAGGATTTCCGATGTGTCCAAGAGATGCAGCGAGATCTGATGGACCAATAAATATTCCGTCAACGCCATCAACATTGGCGATCGCTTCCAAGTGATTCAGAGCGGCTGCAGTTTCAATTTGCACGAGTAGGCATAACTGCGAGTCGGCATCGGCAAGATAGTTGTCAACGCGGCCATAGTGACTTGCGCGAATGACTGGTGCGACGCCACGAATTCCAGCAGGCGGGTATCGCACACTAGCGACCGCAAGCTTTGCCTCCGCTTCATTCTGCACATAAGGGACAAGAACGCTCTGTGCTCCAACATCAAGAATGCGTTTGATCGCCACGGTGTCCAGCCACGCTGGACGAACAATCGCCGTTGTCTGTGCGGCGGAAAGCGCTTGGAGCTGCGAGACAATTCCTGACAACTCGTTGGGCGCGTGCTCGCTGTCGATCAATATCCAATCAAAGCCACTGTCGCCGATTACTTCCACAGCAATGTTGCTGCACAGGCTGCTCCATAGTCCGATTTGCAGGCGGCCTTCCTTGAGCGCTTGTTTGAAATGGTTCTGTTGTATTTGCATGATTCAATCTCCAGAAGAAGTTGCACACTCGTCGTGCGTCACTGAGCCGTTACACTTGACACTCGAAAAGCGAATTCCGATCAATCACACTTCGAAAGGTTATTGCAAAATGTCTACCGTAATCAAACTTGCCGTTCTTGTCCTTGTTTTCGCAGGAACTTTCATCCCAATGCAAGGTTGCAAGAATGGTCCGCCTCCAGTGATGTTGGCGCGGCGTCTCCTGAAGCATGGTAAGGATGAAGACGTGGGACAGATTGCGCCAGGTTCAGTGCTGAAGCTTGAGAAATCTGCTGACGGCACAGCGACTGTGGGCGAGGACTTCAAGGTCTCGCTCACATCGAAGTCGGGAGATGGACATGCGTGGCAGTGCCGCACTCTCAATGATCCATCTCTTCTCGTCGATGCAGCATTCGAGACTCAGCCGCAGGGCACGGTTGCAGCGGGCAAAGAAATTCAAACTATTTATCAGCTGCATGCTCGCGCCGTGGGCAAGGCAAAGATTGAATTCGCGCTTGTGAACACCATTGATAAAAATAATGCGCCGTCGCAAACAATCAAGTTAGAGGTGGAAGTCAAGGCAGCGGCTTCGAAGTAGCGGCATCAATTCGATCTACTTCGGAGCAGGACCACTGACATCAAGGTCTGGCTTTGTATTCCAGCGAGGCTTCCAGCCGGCGCGATCGATTCGGCAACGCAGGATGACTGTGTTGTCGAGATCAAGGTCGGATGTCCATATCCATTTTGCATTCTTGAAATCGTTTTGGAAGAACGGTTCCTTCGGATCGATTCGCTCTTGTGTGTATTCAACTGCATTCGGCCATGTGCTGTCGTCGAATCCAGGGTTCTGCCATCCTTCTGGAAGCGGATCGGTTCGAACCTTTGGCTCTGTTGTGTTGCGATCAATAGGACCATAGAAGAAACACTTGGCTTTCCACTTTGCATCGGTCACGGTTCCATCGGCGAACTTCAAAATAAAACCTCCGTCACCAATTTGTTTGCCATATTCGCATCCAGTTTTTGGATCGGCGTTGTCTTTGGCAAGGACAGCAATGGTCATCGGATACTCAGGAAGAATGTCGACATTGACCACATTGTGCGGAAGGAAGTCGATGGAATCCACTGACACTAACTTGCCGTTGATGTACATCGCAAACCAATTGTCGGCATAGATACTTCCATGAATGGTGTCGCTCATCGCGGGTTTCACCATGCCGTCCTGCGGAGGTTTTCGTTTGCCGTCTTGACCGCCGCCGCGGCGTGGCGGATCTTGCGGTCGAGTTGTGTCTTGTGCGATTGTTGCGCCAGCCAACAGCAAGAGCATGCAAACAGGAATCCACTTTTTGACTTTCATTTCGAATCCTTCTTCATCGCTGCTCGAGTAGCGGTGGGCTTGATCGCGTACGAGGCAATCACTGTGCCATTCGATTCCTTCTCTTGACGCCCGCCGCTATTTTCGCCCAGCGATGCGCGGATGAAGTCGACGGTCGCTGCATCAGGAGTGACGCGCACGCGCACGTGGCCAGGGCTTCCAAGAATTGTTCCTGATGCGTAACCATATTCATCAGCACTGCGCGTTCCGCCAAGAGCATTTCCTGGTTGCGGCACGCACTGGTATGTCACGCCGTCGAGCTCACTGTGGACATACACGTGATCATGTCCGTGAAACACTGCGGAGACTCCGTTCTTCACTAAGAGATCGTGGATCGGCATCAGCCAATCTGGTCGGTGTGATGCAAATCCTGGAGTGCCGTCCGCATTTTCCCCGCCCCATTCGAAGAACGGTGCGCTCTCGACGCCACCGCGCGATTCTTGTCCGCCGAGGCCTCCGACTAGATGGTGAATGAAAACAAACTTGTACTTTGCCTTTGAGGTGGAGAGTGTGTTTGCAAGCCAGTCGTACTGCGCGCGGCCAAGTGTGCGGGACCAACTTTGATCCGTCGGTTCGAGTTTCTTCGCTGCAGCTTTATCACCGCCGCCGCCACCACCGCCAGCACGTTCAGTTGTTGGCCAAAACGGATCGAGCACGACGATCAACGCATCTCCCCAATTGAAGGAGTAGTAGTTGGACCCTCGCCCATCGCTCATTGTTGTGCGACCTGAATACATCCCACGATCGGCGCTTGCAGGCGCAACACCAATGACGGGAGCTGGAAAGCGTTCGGTGCGCATTGTGAAAGACCACGGCCCCATGTCATCCGCGCGTGTTCCGGCACTTCCAGATTCGCCGTCGTGATTTCCAAGCACCATGAAGAGCGGGGTATCAGCGCAGAGTTGTCCGAAGTACCAACGCTGCGCCTCGTACTGCGCAGTCGTCTGGTGAAAATCACCGCGGCGTTTGTCGGTCATGAATGTGTCGCCGAGATCCATGTGGAAATCCGGCGCATCAGCAAGCGCATTCTTCAATGCTTGGGTGTAGACCTTCGGATCCATGTTGGCATCGAGGTGAGAATCCGCTTGCACGGTGAATGTGAAAGGTTTGCCAGCAGGGGGCTGCGTGCGAAATCCATGCTCGCTTCCTGGTACCGCAGCGCCAGAACTTTTTCCAGAGTCTTTTTTTGTCAGGAGTTGATATCGATACTCCGTTGCGGGCGAAAGGTCCTTCAATTCGATCAGCGATACATGTCCAGGCTCGACATGAATCGGTGTCGTGCGGTGCCTTACAGGATCATTCGTGCGCCAGTATTCAATCGATGCCTCGACGGGATCCGAAACAGCAATCGATGCTGTGATGGATCGGTCTGTCGGACGAACGAGCACGATGTCTGATGCATGCGCTGGAACATCCGTATGGAATGTCGTCATGCGACTGATTAATGATCCACGCTCTGCACCTTGTCCGCCACCACCTTGTCCGCCACCACCTTGTCCGCCACGCTTGCCAGCATCGCCTTTTCCATTCTGTCCATCAGGTGGCGGTGGCGGAGGATCATCGCCAGCCGCACCATTTTCTCCGCCACGATCGCGTGCGTATCGCAGTTCCACTTCAGCAATCGAAAGTGTCGTGTCCTTTATCGCTGCAAGTAAATCAGTAAATCCCGCACGACCAGCGGCAAGCTTTGGTTGCGCAGAGAGCGCATACACCGTGACTATGTAAGACTTCTCGCCCGGCCCTTGCGAACAAGGAGGCGCATATTCGGCGCGCCGATTGACAGTGTTGATTCCCCAAGTGCCGACATCATGCTGACTTTCGGCGAGCGCCTTTGTGTCGACTGGAATTCCCCAAAGGACGATGTACGCATGTTCGTCAACACCTTCTTTGCCGCCAGGTGGAATGTGATGCATTGCGATAGCAACACTCTTAGTTGCGGCAGGAAGTCCACTCCAATCAATTGGCGGCGCAATGCTTTCGCCATCGCATGTGTACTTCTTCGCAAGCATTCCATCTGCGCCGATTCCTGCGGAGTGAACAATAAATCCGTCTTTCGTCGGCGCGATCGTGTGCTTGACCTCATCTCTTTGTTGTCCACCGCCACCTTGCCCGCCGCGCTTTCCGCCTCGACCTTGACCGCCGCCGCCACCTTGCCCTCCACCTTGCCCTCCACCTTGCCCTCCACCTTGTCCTCCACTGCGTGATTGCCGTGAATACGATTCCTCTCTCGTCTTGCCATTGGGATCGACGAAGATGAATCTCACTTTTCCAGATTCATCAATCGAATAATCAATTCGTGATGTTTTCCCCGCGACTTGA
>CAIXJC010000051.1 GCA_903919715.1 uncultured bacterium
AGGCACTGGCGCTGCCGCAGGCACTGCCGCTGCACAAGCCATTGCTGGCGCCGACGCAGCGCCGCGCTTGCCAATCACGTCGATCACGCTCTATCGATCGGGCGTTGGATATTTCGAGCGCCACGGAATGATTAAGACTGGCGATTCAGTTCAATTGCGCTTTGCCGAAGATGAAATCAATGACATGCTGAAGTCAATGGTGATCTTCGATCCACAGCAGGCGCTCCAATCGATTTCCTATGAGTCGAATGAGCCACTCGCACGCCAACTCGCAAGTTTCGGCATCGATCTATCAGACAATCCGACACTCGCCACCATCTTGGGCAGACTTCGCGGAACGAAAATTCGCTTTGTGACCGCAGATGGTCCAATCTCCGGCGTCGTGCTCGGTGGCGAAATGCGCGACCAGGCTCAAGGAAGCGCGCAGGAGGCGATTGCGATTCCGTTCGTCAACGTAATCACAGATGGCGGCGTTCGATCAGTCAATTTGACGACGATTGTTTCTGTGCAACTCGAGGATGCCGCGCTCAACGGTGAATTGATGAAGGCGCTTTCGGCACTTGCTTCACACAGCACCGATCGATTCAAGAATGTCGGACTCTCATTTGGTGGAACCGCCGCACGTGATGTCAAGATCGCATATGTGAATGAGATGCCGGTATGGAAGACGAGTTATCGATTGGTGCTTCCCGACGAAGCGAAAGCGAAGGAGCAACCGATGATTCAAGGATGGGCGATCATCGAGAATACGACTGATGATGATTGGAGCAACATCCAACTTGCGCTCGTCGCTAGCCAGCCCGTCAGTTTCGAAATGAATCTTTCGCAGTCACTGCATATCACCCGTCCACAACTTGATGTGCCAACGGTTGCTGGCGCCGCACCGCGGGTCTATCAGGATGGAGATGCATTTGCCGACAAGAGCGAACTGCGAAAATCCGCCAACAGGGCGGTGGCGAGTCCAAGTGCGAGTCCTCCCCCAGGATCCCCTCCTGCAACTGCAAAGATGACAAGAGGGACTGGCGGCGGCGTTGGTGGCCGTAGTTTTAGCGGAGCCTTTGGAGGCCTTGCGACGACGGCTGATGCTGTTCAGGCGGACATGGAAACAGGACAGTCCGCTGAGTCGCAGTGGAAACAGTCCGCAATTGCGCAAGCCCAATCGAGTTCGATTGGTGAGGCTTTCCAGTACACGATGAAGAATCCGATTTCGATTGGGCGTCAACAATCTGCGATGCTTCCAATTTTGACTTCCGCCATCGATGGGCGTCGCGTCAGCATCTTCAATCGCGCGGACGGAATCGACCATCCAATGCGTGGCGTCGAGCTGACGAATTCCACGGGCTTACAGTTGATTCCTGGCCCCGTCGCAGTCTTCGATGCATTTACATATGCAGGTGATGCGCAAGTTGGATATATGACTCTCAACGATAAACGACTGCTCGCGTATGCCGTCGACCTCTCGGTCAGTACTGCCGTGCAAGATGACAGCACGAACACCATCAAGTCGATTCGTATCGTCGATGGCTTTATCGAGGAGACTCGCAAACAGGTCCAGCGAACTTCATACGCATTCAACAACAAGGATGCCGATCGTGGACGCACACTGCTCATTGAAAACCCAAAAATCCAAGGGTGGGAATTGACGGAGCCCAAGAAAGCCGCTGAGGAAACGCAGAATCTCTACCGATTCGAATTGACCTTGAAACCAAACGAAAAGGGAACATTGGTCGTCGCGCAGGAAAACACATACGCCTCACGCATTTCCGTTGCCCAGTACGACATGCCGACATTGATCGCATATGCCGCGGACAAAAAGGCTTCGCAAGCGGTGATTGATGCTGCGAAGAAAGCCGCTGCGATGCAGTCCACGATAAATGACACTTCGGCCCGCATCGCTCGGCTCGCGCAAGAGCGACAGGGAATCGACACCGATCAAAGTCGAATCCGTCAGAACATGACATCGATCGACCACGACACGGATGTCTATCGGCGGTACTTGACCAAGTTCAACGAACAAGAATCACGGCTTGAAGCGATTCATACCGAAGATGCGAATGAACAGAAGACCCTGCAATCGCAACAGTCTGCGTTGAACGATTATGTTCGGTCGCTGAATGTCTCTTGAACGAGAAAAACAGCTAGAAAATGAATCGCCATAGGCTTGTTGCGAACTGATGCGGATTATCCCTCCCGAATCTTTGCGCACCGTGCCATGGAAGAATGGACTTGGCAGCACACTCGAAATCCTGACGGATATCGATACGTCCCAAACACCCAGCGCTGCTTGGACGTGGCGGCTGTCCATTGCGGACGTCCCATCGCGTTCACCTTTTTCAAACTTCGATGGAATTGATCGATGGCTCGCATGCCTGCATGGCGGTGGAATGTGTGTCGAACGCAGCGGTAGCTGGAGCGCAGTCCCTAAAACGGGAGAGGCGCTCGCATTCGCAGGCGAAGAGCAAATCGTTGGCGAGCCAATCGGTCAGAAAGTGCGCGACGTGAATTGGTTCTTACAGCGAGACCGATGGCACGGGGGAATGTGGGTGCTGAGAGAGTCGAGTGATACTCAAATCGAAAGTGAGATCGTGGTGATTCATGTGGTTGCGGGCACAGCGAGTGCAACAATTCGGTGCGAGGGCCAGTCCGTCACGCTCGCACCTGGATTCACAGTTCAAACAGGTGGAAGTACGACGATTGAATCCGATCCATCAAGCGTGGTTGTTATTGCATGGGCTTCTGTGCGTTAACTCGCAACTGTGAAGAGTCCATCAACGCTGCAAAGATGTCGATCCCATCGTCGTATCCCACACGAATCCGAGGCATTCGATATTGAAGTGGTTCCCCGACCGCTGAATCTGCATCTGCACGCAAACCAAGCTTGTATCCAGCATTCGCCGCAGCACGCATCACTTGCTCGTCATGCATTCCATATGGATACGCAATGACTTCCACTGGATGATGAAGTTCTTTTTCTATCGTCGCCCGACTCTCGCGCATTTCTCGCTCAAGCTGCGAAGGCGGCATTGCGGTCAACTGCCCATGAGAAATCGTGTGGGATTGAACTTCGTGACCTGCCGCTTCGAGAGCTCGCAACTGCTCCCACGAGATGTACCCAGAATTATTAGGCGTCGGTCCAATTGCACCGGTGTAAACAAACAACACGGCGTGCATACCCCGCGGTTCGAGTTCTGTGCGCACAACCCCTTCTTGCGCAGCCCAACCATCATCGAATGTGATCACGACCGACTTCGCTGGTGGCGACTCGTGTTTCGCACTCATTGCGAGTAATTCTTGGAATGTGATCGTGCGAAATCCATGAGTCACAAGCCAGTCCATCTGAGCCTGAAACTCTTTCGACCGAACCACCCACGGTGACCAATCCGATCGAGTTTCCCCCCAGTCACCGACATGGTGATACATCAAGATAGGAATTGAAAGAGTCGTCGGAGCGTTGAAATGTGCGCCTTCGCGCAGCGCTAACAACAGCAGAATGGTCGCCGCGAACAACGCCAACGCCATACATCTGCCGAATCGAGCGCCGAGCAAAAGCGGATCACGCATCGCTGCGATGATAATGCCAACGTACTATCCAACGATGCGAATTACCCCGCTTCCAACCACCCTCGTCGCGCTCATCCTTCTCACCGCTGGATGCAAGAATGACAATGCAGCCAATCCACCACCGACAACTGTGACCGGAAGAGATCCAGTCATGCCGCAGCGCAGGCTTGTCTGCCGGCTTCGAGATCTTGCGACTGGAGGCGAATCGAAATCGACTTCGCAAGATGGCATCGATGTTGTGCAACTCGGTTCCAACACGACAACAACGGCGAATGTCGGCGATCTGTTGCGAGTCGAACTTCAGATGAGTTCTGGAACCGGCTTCGAATGGAAGGTTGCTGGCGACACTGCCAACGCGAGTCCTGACCCCATTTTGGTTCCGAAGTTTGGTTGGAAAGATGGAACTGGAACCATCGTTCCAGTGAACGCACAACAACCAGGTGGATCGGTCCTCTGTGTCTTCGAGTTTGATGTTGCACAAGCTGGCTCTCGCGTGCTGACATTCACACTTGCACGGTCTTGGGAAACAGGCGTTGCGCCTTCAGACAAGCGAGTTTTGACCGTCATCGTTGCCAAACCGAGCGGCTCCTGACGCGACTCGAAGGAGTCAAACGTCCCGGGGTGGGCTCGAACCACCGACCTGCAGATTAGAAATCTGCTGCTCTATCCAACTGAGCTACCGGGACAAGGAACGATCGATCTCGTCCGAACCGACGGCGACAAATGTAAATGAAAGCATCCGAAATTTCCGCAACAAAGGAATGTATTTTTCACTCCCCGCATGCGGAAACTGGGAGATACCATCCGATGATCGGGCAGCGATGGGTTGCCCAAGATCCGCGCTTCACCATTCGCGCTCAGCGCGACAGGAGGCTCTCGTGGGTGTGAAATACAGATTCAAGAATGGGGACGAAGTATCGGGCTGGCTACTCGTGGACGCTTTGCGGGAAGCTTCTCGATCGAAGATTGTGACGGCGGAAACTTACATTCAACAAGCGGGGCGCGAAGATTGGATCTCCGCGAGCAGTATCCCCGGTCTCATTTCAACTGGGCAATCACATCACGAAGAGACCGAAGAGAAAAACAGCGTGGCGGAAGCCCATCGGCACGATGCGAGAAATGCAACGCGCCCGCCAGAGTCGATTCATCATCTCTTGCACCGAGCACTTCACACGACAATACAAGTGAGCGCTCACGGTGGCGAACACCAAGGCGAGCAGTTCGTTCAAGGCGTACTGACTGGGTTAACGACCGAGGGCATGATGGTTGAATTTTCTGACTTTGCAGCGATTGTCTATATCCCAATCAGTCGGATTCGATCTGCCGCGGTATTAACCAATTTCCCAGCACTGGGTCCCCCACGTCGAGGCGAGATTCTTCGCGTGGATGTCGACTCCCTGCCAGATATGAACAGTATGGTTTCGCACACGCCAGCTCTGGGGCATGGACATGCGCAAGGGCATGTTTAAAGCCGAGAGAGAGTGGTTTCAGATTCCACGGTGCCGCCAATCTGCCACTTCCGCCGATTGGTTACATTAGCCATATGCACAGATCGAATCATGGAATCTATCGGCTCTCTTTCCATCGCCAATTTGCGAGCACATGCGTCGTCGCTGCGATATCGCTCGTAGGGCTCGTTGGGTGCTCCACTCCGTCGGCGATTCCAGAATCATATGAATTGCCGACACTGCTCAACCTTCAACTGCCGCTCGCGCAGCAATCGATTCTGAGATATGCCAAGGACCACGACGGTCGATTGCCTGAAAGTTCTCTTGGCGAACAAATTGCGGTGCGTGCGATCAAGCAGCGAAAGCGAACAACCGAGGAGTTGGATTCCACCGGGGGGAAGATCACCATCGACGAGTACATCGATGGTGGTGCTTATGTATTCCGTCCAGCGAAGGACGCATTCATTCTCGCGGCTGCTGGACACATTGTGCGAACCCCGAGTGGCGGCCGAACTCCAGTGTGGACATGGTTCGCATTTCAAGGGCGATACAGCAATTCAGGTGAAGTCATCGAAGATCAGACGTCCTATCTCGAGAATGCAGATCTCTTCGTCGACGCGATGCGATCAACGACGAATCAAGTTTCATGGAACGCCTCAGCCTGGGCAATTGGCCGCATTTACAAGGCTGCTGTGGATGCATCCAGTGCAGCAGCAGCCGACGTAATGGTTGATCGACTCATCAAAGACGCAATTGCGACGGACCTCGCCCGCGTGCCCACTGGAATGTCGCCCCGCGAAGCTGCGTTCGGTGGAACGAAAGACAAGGCGATCTCGAACCTTGCTCCTGCAACTAAGTGATTCTCTGTTGATCAGAATGTCTCAATTGCAACAGGGCCAACAGTGATTTCATGATCGCACGAACAGATCCCGAATTCCTACGAGTCGCACGAGGTGATGCGCCAGGTGATTTGGTGATCGAAAAGGGTCAGATCGTTGACGTCTTTACCCGTCAGATTCGTCCCGCTTCAGTGCTCATCGTGGGCGGCCGAATTGCGGCCATCCTTCCCGCTGGGACAGCGATCGCTGCACGAACGCGAGTCGATGCTTCAGGGCGCTTGATCTTGCCAGGGATGATTGATGCTCACATTCACATCGAGAGCACGATGTTGCCACCATCGGGATGCGCTGAATTAGTCGTTCCGCACGGAACGACTGGAATCGTTGCGGATCCACACGAGATTGCCAACGTCAGTGGCATTCCAGGAATTCGATGGATGATGGCCGACGCCGTCAATGCGCCGATGCGGATTTGGTTTACGGCATCGAGTTGTGTGCCAGCCAGTTCGATGGAAACCGCCAACGCCACATTGCAACGTGATGATCTCGCGCCGCTCTTCGATGATCCCCGCGTCATTGCGCTCGCTGAGATGATGAACTTTCCTGGGACCATTGCAGGCGATGCGGCGCTGCTCGCCAAGATCGGACTTGGACTCGAGCGACGCGGTCGCGTTGATGGACATGCGCCAGGACTTCGTGGCCGTGCGTTGCAGGCATACGTGGCGGCTGGTCCTTCGAGTGATCATGAATGCTTCACCGCGGACGAGGCAACGGAAAAAATTGCCGCGGGACAACGCGTCTTCATTCGTGAAGGAAGTGCGGCGCGCAATCTTGCGGCACTTCTGCCCGCTGTGACGCAAGCGAATGCGCATCGGTTTTGTTTATGCACCGACGATGTACATGCGTGCGAAGTCGCTGACGATGGCCATCTCGACCGCGTTATCCGCCGAGCCGCAGCGATGGGATTCGATGGACCAACAGCCGTTGCGATGGCTTCTCTCCATGTTGCTGAACATTTCGGCCTCCATGACTACGGTGCGATTGCGCCTGGAATGGCCGCCGACTTATCGATCGCACACACAAAGGCGGGAAACTGGAGCGATCTGAAGATCGATGCAACCTATGTCTCGGGTCGATTGATCGCAGAGTCTGGACGCTGCATTGACCGCGTCCCAATCATTCCCATCCCAGCGTTTCTGCGAAAGACGGTTCATCTACCAAGTGGCTTCAGCGAAAAATCATTTGCACTCGCCGCAAAGTCAAATGTGCCCGCACGAGTTGTGGGAGTCATTCCAGGCCAAATCGTGACTGATTCAAAGCGTGAGATTCCTCGTGTCATTGACGGCGTCTTGCATGCTGACACGACTCGAGATCTGCTCATTCTTGCATCAATCGAGCGACATGGACGTGGCGGAAAAATCGGCGTTGGACTCGTCCAAGGATTTGGACTTCGAAGCGGGGCGATCGCCAGCACTGTTGGCCACGATGCGCACAACTTGAGCGTTGCTGGAGTCGATCCACATGACATGTTTGTCGCAGCGCAGAGGCTCGCAGAAATCGGTGGCGGACAATGCATTGCACAAGGCGGAAAGATTCTGGCTGAACTGCCGTTGGCGATTGCAGGCTTGCTCTCTGACCAAACACCAGAATCCGTCGCGCAAAGTCAGCATGCAATGCAGAAGGCGTATGAATCGCTTGGCGGATCGCTCTCAGATCCATTTATGCAGTTAGCGTTCTTGCCGCTCTCGGTCATCCCCCACTTAAAAGTTTCCGACTGTGGGATTATCGATGTTGACGCATTTCGAATCGTCCCTCTGCAAGATTGATTACGGAACTGCAGAGATATATCTATGCGGATCCATCAAGACCGCGATCCATACTGCGAAGAGCGTGGCATGAACGATCCCCTGCATCATGTTTGACTTACCCGCCCCAAAGTGAAGCATTGAAAGGATCATCGTCGCCGCCAAGATACAAATTTCGGGTGGCTCGAGTCCCAATTCGACACTCCGACCAAACAGCATCGCCACCAAGAGGACGGCTGGAATTGTCAGTCCGATCGTGCTGAGCGCAGATCCGTGAAGAATATTTACCGTGCGCTGAACATCGGAGCGCAATGCAGAACGGACAGCTGCAATTCCCTCAGGCAACAGAACGAGGAATGCGATCACAACGCCCTGAAGGGCCGGAGGCAAGAAATGCTTTTCAAGAAATCCAACAAGCAGATGACCGAGTGATTCCGAGAGAAGCACGACGGCCACTAATGCGCTCAATAACAAAGTGATGGATTTCCACAGAGGCGCATGCGCCAAATCGCCATGGCCAAGATGCGACTTTGCCTCTTCGCGAACAATGATGAAGAAATCTCTGTGCGACGAACTTTGCAAAAAGATAAAAGCTCCATACACAACAACAGACGCACCCGCAACGAACACGTTCATTTGGGGAGACATGTAGCCGCCAGGCTCTGAAGTTGTGAAGCGCGGAAGGACAAGTCCGATCGTGCACAAAGCCGCCGTCACTCCAAGATATGAAGTGCTCGACTGCGCATTGAATGGTTGCTCACGCTTACGAAGCGCGCCTGCGATGAGAGCCAAGCCAACCAATCCATTGAGAATCAACATCAGCGTTGCAAACATCGTGTCCCGCGCGACCGTATCGGCCGCATCTCCAGTCACCATCACGCCGATGACAAGCGCCACTTCGATGATGACAGCCGAAAGCGTGAGAACGAGGGTTCCAAATGGATCTGGCAATTTGATCGCGATTGCTTCCGCATGCTCGGAGGCTCGAAGCGCACACCACATGATCGCGAAAAAGATCGCCGGAAAAAGATACGCCGGGGGATCTATTGTCACTGTGGCTCCTGGAGCGGCTGGAGCGCTAGAATGACCATGAAGTCCAATCCACTCGGGGCGAACAACCAAGATCAAGCCGCCGATCAATCCTGCAAACATCGGCAGATCGGGGAGTATTTTTAGCCATACTGATCTCTTCTGCATGGGAGCAATTTAGCGGATTTTCGCACAAGCTCGCCTGTACGCTTTTGGAATGCTTAATCTCTTGATCTTTGTCGGCGTGCTTTCGACTTCAGTTGTTCCCACACAATCAGAAGTTGGACAAGCCACAGCGGTGCGTCCCCCGCTGACATTCGATTCACCGATGCCCATCCCAGATATTGAGCAGTGGGCACGCGGCACGGCGCCTGATTTCAACGACAAGTCAAAGACTTTCTTGATTTCATTTTGGTCTTCGTCGATCACCCCAGCTCGAGAGTCTCTGCCGAGGCTTTCCAAATTAGCCGATCAATATCGTGATCAAGGTTTGGTTATTATCGGAGTCACCGAAGAGCCCGCAGGCGGGATTCAGCCTCTCTTAGATTCGCCGAAGTTTTTAGAGGGAATTCGATTCGCAATCGGATGCGATCCTGATCGAAGCACCTATCGCCAGTTCATGTCCCAGTCATGGCAGACCACGTTGCCGACCGCATTTCTCGCACACGATGGGAAGATCGTTTGGATCGGAAATCCACGAGATGCCAAAGACGTCGTCGCTGAAGTCTTCGCTGGAACGTGGAGCCCAGAAAGTCGACGCAAGGCGTATGAAGAGCGTGCGAATGCGAGCAAGCGAGCAACGGAATTTGCAAAGCGCCTTGACGTTGTCATGGATCGTCGACAGTGGGATGCGGCGCTCAAAGTGATCGCCGAAATGGAAAATGACCCCAATCCATTGCTTGCTCGCGAGGGGCACCTCTTGAGAGTGAGCGTCTTGCAGCAAAATGAAAAAACAGCGGAAGCATTGGAGGAATGCGACTCACTCGTCGCCACTTCCAAAGATTGGGAAGTTGCATCGGAAGTTGCGAAGATGCTCGCATCGCCGCTCTTTCCAAAGCCAGATCTTTCGCGCGCAACCGTCGCGGCACTGCGTGGGATCGCAATGTCCAAGCAGCACGAAGCGCTCGCGTACTACGCGCTCGCCGAAGTGCAAACACGCAGTGGTCAAAGAGACCTCGCAATTCGTTCACTCGAACGAGCTCTGACTTTGGCCGATCCAGAAGAGGTCGACCTCATTCAAGAACGCCTTGCGGATATTCAAGCGCCTGCCATCCCCGCGCCTACGAACTCTCAGCCGCCAGCAAATTCCGCGACGAAATCTGCGCCAGCGACTCCATGAATAAGCGGAACATTCCTGCGCAACGGCTGTCGGTTCTTTCGATGTTTCAACTTCCGCGAATTTGGTGCGCGGGCACATACGCCTTGCGTGTGTACTCCGCCACCATGCGATGAGAATTGAAAACTGGCGGAACGGTTGCCGCACTATGCAGCGCACGGGCGATCCAACCATGCGGAATGCCTTCAGCATCTTGCTCATAAAACTGTGGAACAACTGAATCTTCCAGCAATTGATAGAGATTCGCTGCGTCGGATGCATCTTGGAGTTTCGAATCACCGAGTTCTTCGGTTCCACCAATATTCCAGCCGTTGATTCCGTCCGACGCTTCTGGCCACCAACCATCGAGTATTGAAAGGTTCAGTCCGCCGTGCAATGTCGGTTTCATTCCGCTCGTGCCACTGGCTTCATATGGTCGGATCGGGGTGTTCAACCAAACATCGCAACCGGCGACAAGCATTCGTCCGACATGCATGTCGTATTCCTCGATTAATGCGACGCGTCCGCCGAAGCGTGCGTCACGAGTCAGGTCGAAGATTTGCTGAACAAATACTTGTCCAGCTTCATCACGCGGATGCGCTTTGCCTGCGAAGATGATCTGGACCGGCCGATCCGCATTCGTCAATATTCGCGCCAAGCGGTTCGCATCATGAAAGACCAGCGGGGCCCGTTTATATGTTGCAAATCGACGAGCAAATCCAATCGTCAGCACATCTTCATTGAGGAGCGAATACGTTTCTGCGACTGCCCCCTGCCCTTCGCCGCGCCGCTTGCGCTGTATCGCCAGTCGATCCCGAATGAAATGAATCATTCGATGACGCAACCTGCTGCGCAAGCCCCAAAATCGTGCGGGCGAAACTTCTTCTGCATGTCGCCATCCAGTCGCAGTCGGCGCTTGCTTGTTCAAACGAAGTGCGATCTCGTCTCTCCAAAATCGCTCCGCGTCTGGATCGATCCACGTCTTGACGTGAACGCCGTTCGTGATCGAGCCGATGGGAACCTTGGACGCAGGGAGGCCATAAAAATCCTTCCACATTTCACGGCTCACTTCGCCATGAAGTTTCGACACGCCGTTGACGCGCTCCGCCAAGCGAAGAGCAAGCACGGTCATGCAGAATGTCTCCTTCGCATCGCCTGCATTGATGCGACCAAGATCGGCGATCTGCATCGGCGTCAATCCAGTGCGAGCCATTGCGCCAGAGAGTTCTTGCACGACCATATCGGGGTCGTATCGATCATGTCCCGCAGAAACTGGAGTATGGGTCGTGAAGACCGTCGCTCTGCGCACCGCATCAAAGGCGTCTTGAATGGGTGTACCTGGCGAATGGATATCGATCGCTCGCTGCACCGCGGCGAATGCTGCATGACCTTCGTTGAGATGAAGAACGCTGACACGTTCTCCGAGTGCCTTGAGTGCCAATACTCCGCCAACTCCAAGGAGAATCTGCTGACGCAATCGAAGTAGCGGCTCGCCTTTGTACAAACCCTCGGTCAGTCGGCGATCTTCGGGAGCGTTGGCTTTCAGATCCGTATCGAGCAAATAGAGAGGAACACGCCCAACCCACATGCGCCAAATGCGCGCCGTCACGAGTCGCGTGCCGATTGGACAAGCAATCGTGCGGTGTGTGTCTTCGAGCCCCCATCGATTGAAGTCGTACTCTGGATAAAGCACCTGCGTCGAACCGTCGCGCGACAATTGCTGAATGTAATAACCGTGTCGATACGCCAAACCGATCGCGACGAGCGGAATCCCCAAGTCAGAGGCGCTCTTGAGGTGATCCCCCGCGAGGATTCCCAGTCCACCTGCATATTGCTGAATCGATTCATGCAGACCGTACTCGCTGCAGAAATATGCGACGCGAAAACCTTCTTGCTTCGCAGCAGCACCGCGCTGAAACCATGCTCGCTCTCCCAAATATGCGGCGCGAGCGGCGAGCCCGTCATACACACGCTTCACAAAGATTGGATCGCACGCAAGCACCTCAAGGCGCGCGTGCGAAGTGCGTTCGAGAGTTCCAAGGGGTGAGTGATTCGTCGCACGCCATTCGGCCGGATCAAGAGTCTGAAAGACCGACCAACCTTCCTCGTTCCATGCCCACCAAAGGTTGGACGCCAAGTCGCGCAAATGACCGATGAGATCATCGACGCCAATAGATGGAAAACGTTTGGACCGAGACATGAGTCGAGTAGTTCTACCAAATTCACGCCGACATGCGGTCAAGCCATTTGGTCAAGGCATTCGGCCAGTGAGCGCTGCGAGCGCGCAAAGACTCTTGGCAGTCGCAACTCGTCGCGCTTGCCAATCGGTTCCCAATCTCCACCGCCAATTTCCAGTTGGAGTTCCAGGAAGGTTCATGCGTGCCGATCGATCGAGTCCCAAGATGTCTTGCATTGCAACGATTGCGATTTGAGCTGGCGACTCAAATGCAATGCGAATCATTGCATCATGCGGTTGGCGTGCGGCATCCAATCCCGCAAAGCGAACAAAGCGCTTGCGCGACGAAAGCGAAAGAGATCTCCACCAACCACGCGTCGTGTCATTGTCGTGCGTTGCGGGATAAACCACAGAGTCCCGCTGATGATGATGCGGAAGCTCGCCCGAATCATCCCGATCGAATGCGTGATGCAGAACTTTCATCCCAGGCAAATTGAAAGCATGACGCAGTGCGATCACTTCGGGAGTGACCGCACCAAGATCTTCAGCGATGAGCGGCAACACGCCCAACGCTCGACGCGCGGCCGTAAGTAATTCTCTGCCCGCTTGCGGACGCCAACGACCATTGCGAGCATTGCGTGCCCCAGCAGGAATCTCGTAGGCATGATGAAAACCGACAAAGTGGTCAATACGAACGCCATCGAATTTCCGCAGCGACGCTGCGATTCTCTGCGTCCACCAACTAAATTTCTGCGTGCGGTGCGCGGACCAGCGATAATGCGGATGCCCCCACAACTGTCCATCCTTTGAAAAGCAATCGGGAGGAACGCCAGTCAGAACTTCGGGACGACCACCGCGGTCGAGTCGGAAGAGTTCTGGGTTCGCCATCACGTCTGCGCTTTCCAGCGTAACAAACATCGGAATGTCGCCGAGCAGTTTCACTCCCACTTCCGCACAACTCTTGCGAAGTGCGATCCATTGTTTGTCGAATTCAAATTGCAGAAAGGTGTGGTATCCGCTGGTGTCATCTGTAAACACCTGCCAACCCTTCAACCACGCCGCTTCGCGCTTCTGGAACCCTCGAAAGGCGGCGCTCTGAAATCCACCACCGAGTCTGAAATTTTCGAATGCTCTCAGAAACGCTGGCTCCTTCGCCAATCGTGCCGCGTCATAATCGGTTTGCGAATGAGAACCAGTGCGATTCGTTCTGCGCGAAAATGTGCGAGCTGCGGCGACAGAATCCCGAACATCTTTCTTGGAAAGCAGCCCGTCATCCTCCAAGGATTCAAGCGAAAGAAAGAGCGGCTCGCCTGCGAAACTCGACGTGCTGGCATAGGGAGAATTTCCTAAACCGATCGGTCCAACGGGAAGCATTTGCCACCATAACAAGCCAGCGCTTGCGCACCACGCTGCGAACTCGTGCGCTCTGGGACCTAAATCGCCAATGGCACAGGATCCATCCAAGCTGGAAAGATGCAACAAGACTCCAGCAGAGCGCTTGGCGAGAACAGGATTCACTGATTCGCTCATGGCTCGAGAATCCAGACACGACCAGACAATGCAGGAATCGAGACTCGCGGGAAGTGATCGTCTGCGAGCGCTCCCTCGCCGCCGAAAATGGTGCGCCAGCGACCTGCGCGCGCGCCGACTGACGTTTGTGAGAGGTCGATCCGCACATCGTTCGATGAGGCGTTGATCGCTACAAGAATGTTTTCGCCCGCGAGCGAACGAAGAAAGACCCAAGTGTCTTGAGCATCATCGTTCAACACCGTTTCGAAAGTCCCTCGCCGCAATGCTGGATGCGCTTGGCGAAGTGCGATAATGCTGCGATACCAATCGTAATGGACGGCATCAACGAAATTCTCTTCGGGCTTTTCGTATGGCTCGAGATCCTTCCACAACATTGGCTTTCGATTGGTCGGATCATCCGCTCCCCACATTCCAACCTCGTCGCCGTAATACACCATCGGTGCGCCGACATACACCATCTGAACCAACGCGATCAATCGCGCACGGCGATACTCATCTTCCGTTGGTTTTCCGCCAAGATATGAGGGATTTTCCTGCTCTCGATTGCCCTTGTCATACTGCGAATCTGGATGCCGCATCTTGGAAACCAATCGATCGGTGTCGTGGCTATCTACAAGATTCTGAAGAACGTACGTTGACTCCGCAGGATACGAACGACGCAATTCTGCCAGCCGCCGATCCATTTCGCTCACGCTGATCTTCTGTTGACGATCTCGAATCCACTGGATCATCGCTTCTGCAAATGGATAATTCATCACTGCGTCAAACGAGCGTCCATCCAACCATTGATCAGCGCGCTTCCAGATTTCTCCCACGATGTATGCATCAGGGTTGATCGATTTCACAAGAGCCCGCCACTCGAACCAGAATGGCATTGCAACTTCATTGGGAACGTCGAGCCGCCATCCATCGATGCCGTCCGACGGATCGCCGTCGCCGTTGGGATCCATCCACCGTCGTGTCACATTGAAGATGTGCTGTTTGACTTCGTCGCTGGTGAATCCCTGATCGTTCTTTCGAAAAACAGGAAGTTCCATAAAGCCAGCCCAACCGTCATACTCAAATGGCTCCCACGATCGCACGCTGAACCAATCTTTATATGCGCTGCCTTCGCGCTTTGCCTGAACATCACGAAATGCTGGATGCGTCGTTCCGACATGGTTGAAGACGCCGTCAAGAATGATGCGAATTCCCAGCTTTTTTGCCTCTTTAAGTACATCAAGAAAGAGAAGATCAGTGGGCGTCCAGGTCCACGTCTTTGGGTCGAGCAAATTTTCGACCGCTTCCGCCTTCGCATAGTCCCCTTGCGTTCCAAACGATTCGTCAACATGAAGAAAATTCGTCGCGTTGTATTTGTGATGGCTTGGCGCTTGAAAAATTGGATTTAGATAAATCGCATTGATTCCAAGTTCTTTGAGATAGCCAAGCTTGTCGCGCAAGCCAGCGAGATCGCCACCATAGTGGCGAGAGAAGACATCCCACTTATAAAACGTGTTCCCATTCTGTCCTTCCCACGGACTGAGCCCATACCACTCGCTGCGCCACGGTCGACATGGCTGAGGATCATTCTTGGAATCGCCATCGCGAAACCGTTCGAGCATGATCTGATACCAGACAGCATCTTTCGCCCATTCGGGGGTGCGAAACATCTCGTCGGATGATGTACTCAGAGAATAAATGCGGTCGTCGCTCAATCGGTTTGTTCCATCAGAGAACAGAAAGGTATATGCAACGGGCCGCGTCGGGGGTGAAATCGCTGCCTCCCACCACGAAAAAATTTCATCGGAACCTGAATCCGCCATCATCGTCCGAAGTCCGCTTTCCGTCACAAATTCGACATGCTCCACGTCATCGCGAAGCGTGCGAACTCGCACGAGCAATCGGCCATCTGGAAGTCGTTGAACAAACGATGGACGCTGCGGATCGTGAAGGATTCCGCCTCCCTCGACCTTGCCGTCACCACGCTGCGCGCGCACGCCGCCAAGATTCGCTTGTGCACCAAGCCGAAGAAGACTGTTGTTGCCGCCTTGGCCATCACTGATCACCTGATCGTTGCGAGGATCGGCTTGCCATTGATCGCCGTCCACGACAAACTTGTACTGCTGCGTCCCGGCTGGCATTGGCACAGTGACGCGCCAGACTCCGTCATCACCGCGGGTCATCGGAGTTGCTGTGGTGCTCCACCCGTTCAAGTCGCCCGCAAGATTGACCCGCTGAGCAGGCTTCCCTGATTGAAAACTGAACTGGCATTCGAATGTGCCTGCGCCGAGTGGGCGCACTTCGACAGACGCTGGCCTCGAAAATTGATTCGCCGTCACCGAACTCGTGATCTTTGGATCGTGTGGAGGCCATGCGACTGAAGTCTTTGAAGCAGATGCCTGCGAAGAATTCGTCGACTGAAACCCCGATGCGGCGGAAGTTCCCGCAATCGCAAGAAGCACGCTCACGGCGAGAGAGAGTGAACGATGCGCTGCGGTGAGCATGGTTGGTCATGCTAGATCAAGAGCGAACATCGATCCCGATCGGCTTGCATGAAACTATGCTTTGCAGCGCATGCTTGGGTCAACTGCACGATTCTTCCGATCGCTCCTCACTCTCGCGGCAGCGCTGTTTGTCATCTGGGCGTTCGTGACTGTTGCGGTGCGAGAAATGCACAGGCTCTGGATCAGCGATAATCGCACCGAAATCGTCGTCATGCACTGGTCGGGCGAAGGCGGACAAGAAGAAGACCAGATCGTCGAAGATGCACTTCGACAATTCGAGCATGAAAATCCAACACTTCGCGTACGGAGAATCAATCCTGGCGATGCTGGAAGTTTTTACACAAAGTTGCAAACGATGATGGCTTCTGGCGATCCTCCTGATGTCTTTTATGTCGGGTCTGAGCGGCTGCCCGCATTCGTATCCCTTGGGCTGCTTGCCCCACTTGATGAATTCCTGAAGCAAGACGCGAAATTGAATGTGCGTGATCGGATTGACCTTGAAACTTTTTTCCCCGCAACGGTGAAAGCGTTTCAGTATGGCGACGAGCAGAGCGGCCAAGGTCCGCTGTATGGCATCCCAAAGGACTTCACGACTGTTGGCTTCTACTGGAACAAAGATCTCTTCGCTCGTGCGGGACTCGCGCCGCCATCTCAGAATTGGACGTGGGACGAATTCATTGCAGATGCTCGTGCAATCGGCAAACTTCCTGAATGCACTGGCGCTGAGTTCGTGACATGGCCCGCGATGATCCGTGCGTATTTGATGACCGAGGGGCTCGATGTGAAAGGTGCGACATTCGACGACTTGACGACATCCAGTCCAGAGGTATTCGCAGCGCTCGATCGGCTTCGTGCGTGGCGACACGACGAACACGGCGCACTAACCAGCGGCAAGAGCAAGATCGCAAGTGGCTCGAGCGTCTTCCTGTCTGGAAAGGTTGGACTCGCAGGACCATTTGGGCGGTGGGTGGTTCCGAGTTATCGAAAAATTCCGCCGCGAAATCAAGGGGGATTTGAGTGGGACTTCGCTCCCCTGCCTCACGGAAAAGTCGACAGCAACATTGTTCTCACGGTCTCGTGGTCGATCTCAAATCAAAGCAAGCACCCGCAAGAGGCATGGTCTCTCGTTCGATTCCTTTCGGGCGAACCAACGCAGCGGGCGCTTGCTCGACTTGGACTTGCGATTCCAACGATCCGATCTGCAGCACACAGCGATTCATTCAATGATCCAAATCAATTGCCCGAGAATGATGCTGGCTTTCTGACTGCAGCAGATCATGCGCGCATCGTTGACTGGCCGACGAATCCGCAATTTGAAGCGCTCTTGGGATCGCGTCTGGATCAAGGGCTCAAGACCGGCGATCTGCCACTGACCGATGCGATTACAAACTTCCAACGCGATTGGCGTGTTGAATCGCAAAGTCCACTTCGAAGTGTTGCGCTGCCCGCGATGCCGTGGACTGCACTGGGTTGGATTGCACTCATCACATCACTTGCTGGGCTGGCAATTTGGATTTTGATTCTGCGCCGCAAAAATATCCCGAAACATCAGCGAGCAGAAGAGCGCGCAGGATATTTACTCGCATCGCCGTGGCTCGTTGGATTTGCGCTCTTTATGGCCTTCCCAATCGTCATGAGTTTGGCGCTTGCGTTTGCGCGCTGGAAGGGAGTTTCGCCACTGAGTTCCGCAGACTTCGTGGGCACTGCAAATTTCAAACAGCTTCTCGAATTTGATCAACGCTTTCGGACCAGCATGGCAGTCACTGCGTATTACGCAATCCTCGCAGTGCCAGCAGGTCAGATTCTTGCGCTTCTTGCTGCGCTGCTGATGAATGCGCGCGTTCGAGGAATCCATCTCTTTCGCGCGGCGTGGTATTTGCCCAGCGTTCTTGCAGGAGTCGGTGTCGCCGTTCTCTGGCGGTGGATCTTTGACTCAGATGGCGGACTGATGAATGCAGCACTTCAACCGCTGCTCACGCCACTCGGCCTGACTGCGCCTGAGTGGTTCGGACAAGACGCTGCGAAATGGGGAGCACCCGCATTCGCATTGATGAGCCTCTGGTTCGTCGGCGGAACGATGATCGTCTTCCTTGCAGGATTGCAGCAAATTCCAATTGAACTCTACGAGGCTGCGGCGATTGACGGCTCTGGCAGGCTGCGACAATTCTGGTCGATTACGTTGCCAATGCTTTCGCCAATCATTCTCTTCAACGCAATCATGGCGATCATCGCAAGCTTCCAAGTCTTCACTCAAGCCTTTGTGATGACTGGCGGCGAACCCGGCGATCTCACACGTTTCTATGTTCTCTATCTGTACAACCAAGGATTTGAGTTCTACGAAATGGGATATGCCAGCGCAATGGCGTGGATATTGCTGCTCATTGTGCTTGCGCTGACAGTCATCGTCCTTCGCACGAGCAATCGCTGGGTGCATACGGAAGGCCAGAAGTCATGAACCGAACTCTTTGGAAAATCTGCCAGTATTCGATCCTGCTCGCTGGCGCTGCGATTCTGCTGCTTCCACTTTGGTGGATGTTCGTCGTCAGCCTCGAAACTCCAGAGCGCGCGGGCGCAGCGGTCACTGGTGGCGGCGGGCTCTCACTGTGGCCGCCCTCGCCCCAGTGGGGCAATTATCCGCACGCTCTCAGCCGAATGGGTTCGGTGCCGTGGCAGGGATTTCTCAACGCACTTGCAAATTCGATTGTTGTCACGGTGCTTGTGGTGATCGGCACCGTGCTCTCAAGCAGTCTTGTTGGATTTGCATTCGCACGAGTTCGCTTTCGCGGCAGCCGAGGTCTCTTCCTTCTGATGCTTGCAACCATGATGCTCCCAGGTCAAGTGACGATCATTCCCCTCTTCCTGCTCTTTCGAAATCTCGGATGGATCGATTCTCTCCTGCCGTTGATCGTGCCAGCATTCTTCGGCAATGCATTCTTTATCTTCATGTACCGGCAATTCATCGCGCAAATTCCAGAGAGCCTGTTGGAAGCAGCGAAGGTTGATGGCTATACGCTGATCGGTATTTGGTGGAGAATCATTCTGCCGCTCTGTCGTCCAGTCACTGCGATTTGTGCAGTATTTACCTTCATTTATGTCTGGAATGACTTTATGGGTCCGCTGATCTATCTGCACTCCGACAATCAAGCGACGCTCGCTGTTGCGCTCAATTCATTTCGCAATCAGTACGGAGGACTCGAGGATGTTCAACTCTTGATGGCGGCAAGTCTCGTCACAATGATCCCGTGTATCCTGCTCTTTAGCGCATCACAGCGCCACTTCATAGAAGGTCTTGCACGCGGTGCAGTGAAGGGATAAATCCCACACTTCTGTCGCGATGAATCACTGACCGGTAACAGGTTGGTTGTAATTCGCACGTAGCCACTGCAACGAACGTTCTGCATTCTGCCCCTTGATTGTCAACATTCCGCCTTGGGTCATCAGTGCGTCAACTTCTGCTTGCAATGCAGCAACATCTGACTGAAATTCAGGATTCCTCTTCGCCTGAGGACTTGCCGCCAATTCGGTCGCAGCTTTCTGGGCATACGCAGTCGCATCACTCGCTTGTCGATACAAATTCAAGACCACGGTCCACGCATCGATTGCGGTGTCGCAGTTCTTGCGCCATGAATACGTTCCACCGCTGCTGTAACTCCAACCACGCCCACGCCAACTGCGTGAATAGGAACCTTGGAATTGCTGCCGACGCGGATCGGACTCGCGCGCAATGCTTTCGGCCTCAATCAATGCGCCTGTGAGATTTCGTGCCGTCTTGATTGCAGTGAATCCATCTTTGAGAGCAAAGTGTGACTTCTCATAATCCTTGCGCTTGGTCGTCTGAATCTCCTGCAAGATTTTCTCGCCGACTCCAGTTTGCACCTGCCAAGTTTTCACGCCCAGAGCCAGGCCGACTTGGTCGATACCACCCTGCACGCCGAGCGCAATTCCTGCAGTAATAAGTTGCGCTCCCGTCATTCCAGTTGCCGAATCCTTCCCACTGCTCAGTTGAACTGCGTCGACTCCTGCGGGAGCGCTATCGCCTGCTTCTGGGCAACCATCGCTTCCCTTCCAAAGGAAAAGGTCAACCGTCGGATCAAGCAAGCCATTCAAGACAGCTTTGAGATATCTGCGGTCTGACGCACGCGCCGTAATCGTCGATAAATTCGAACGAATCTGCTCTGCGATATTCGCATCGGAAAGATCGGATCCAGGTGCCCAATCCATCACGACTCCGTCCGCCGTTGGATTCAACACGATCAAATAGTCACAGAGCACCGGCAGAACTGCGCCGGGACCTTGTGCTGATCCGAACACGCCGATGACTGGCATGATCTTTCGGATCTTAATAATTTGATCAGCGAGCGCAGCCGTGTCTGGCTGGTTGCCTCCGGTCACATCAAATTGCAGGACAAGTGCGTTCACACTTCGCGATGCTGGTGAACCCTTGATGAACACATCAAGCGCTTCGGTGACTGTTGAATCACCAATCTCGCCCTTGATTGGAAGTATTGCATATCGCAAGTTGCTTGCGAGTCTGCGATCCCGAGGACACTTTGAGGTCGGCGGAACGGAATCCGTCGGCCCATCAGACGCAGCAATTTGTTCTGGCGTCGGCGTTGCAACGGCTGGTGTTTGCGCGCTGGACGATTGCGGTTGAAGGCAAAGAGCAAAGGCGAGGAAACTGACGGCGAGTGGGTTGATAAGGTTTGTCATGACCGTCATGTTGTACCTCAACGCACGCGAAAGGTAACCTCCTCCCGTCGATGGCAACGGTTCAATTGAAAGCACTCTCCAAGGTCTATGGAACCACGGTCCGCGCCGTGGATTCGGTCGATTTATCTATCTCCGACGGCGAATTTATCGTGCTTGTCGGCCCATCTGGCTGCGGAAAAAGCACAACACTGCGGATGATCGCTGGCCTCGAGGATATTTCCAGCGGAACGATCTCCATTGGTGACCGCATCGTGAATGATGTCGCGCCAAAGGACCGAAATATTGCGATGGTCTTTCAGAACTATGCGCTCTATCCACATCTCAATGTCCGCCAGAATCTCTCCTTTGGACTTGAGCGCCGCCGCACCTTCAAGAGTCGATGGCGAGGCATATGGGATTCCGCATACCGCGCCCGTCGCCATGCCGAACATCTGGCGATCAGAGCGCGAGTCGATGCAGCAGCGCGCACGCTCAGCATCGAACAACTCCTTCATCGACCGCCACGAGAACTCTCGGGCGGTCAACGACAACGGGTTGCAGTTGGACGCGCACTCGTGCGAGATCCCGCTGTCTTTCTCTTCGATGAGCCTCTCTCAAATCTCGATGCGCTACTGCGCGGCGAGATGCGGACAGAACTTCGCATCTTGCACCGCAGCTTGCGAGCGACAATGGTGTATGTGACTCACGACCAAGAAGAAGCGATGAGTCTCGCGGACCGAATGGTCGTGATGAAAGATGGCGTCGTTCAACAAATTGGTTCGCCCACCGAAATCTATGAGCGTCCGGCAAACCGATTTGTTGCGGGATTCATCGGAACTCCACCGATGAATATGTTTGATGGACGGCTCTCTCGAAAGAGCGATGGAACCTTCTCCTTTCGCTGGAATCAAAGCGAATTTTCGCTTACTGAAACCCAGTGGGACGCAGCGGCACTCTCGGCGATTGGCGAAAAAGCCGTCACAATGGGAGTTCGTCCCGACCGCCTGAAGATTATGCCCGCTGGTGACACCCAAGGCGCCGCCACCATCACTGGAACAATTGCAACGATCGAACGCTACGGTCCACTTGCTGACATCGTCACTCAAGTCAGCGCAATGCGCGTGACCACTCGAACCGCAACTGATTCACTCGGCCCACTTCATGAAGGCGACACCATTCATCTACGCCTTGAAACAAATTCAGCGCACTTGTTTCGCGAGGATGGAAAAGCAGTTACGGCGTCCAAGCGCTGAGTAGCCCCGCCAGATCGCCGCCGCCGACGATCCCATCACCATCGATATCTGCGATGCCCCCCGCTGATCCCCACGCTGACAAGACCATGGCAAGATCGACCGCATTGATCAGCCCATCATGATTCAGATCTTGCGGCGGATACGTCGGAGGCGGATCACCCTGCGAAAGAATGATGGCTGAATATGGTCCAACTGAAACAATTGCACTTTGTGCGAGCCCATCCCATGAGACTGGTGTTGTCGAAGTCGAAAGACAAAGCGTGTTGGAATAGTCGGCGCCATATCCAGTCCAATCGCTATTGAATCTGCATTTCCAGAGACCAGCCCGCGGCATACCGATGCGATAATTCAAACGAGCCGTTGCTGAAAAGTTAGCAACGACAATCGTGTCGTCCAAGTCACCACCATTCTGCCATCGATGAAATGCCACGAGTTTGTCGGCGTTATTGACGTGAAAAACGTTCGTGCTGAAACCAGAGAGTCCGCGCGTTACGCCTGAAACATTGGTGCGAAGCTTGACGAGGTCTTGATAGAGCTTGAAAATTCCCGAGTACGTCGTCTGGCGCGACCAATCGAGTGGTACCGAATCCCGGAAGTATTCGTCCTCGAGAAACTCCTGCCCTTGAAAAAGCATCGGAACGCCTGGCGCAGTCAATGTCAGAACAGCGCCAAGTGTTGAGCGCTTGCGTGCGTAATAGGAACCCGCATTGCCGGGAGCAATCTCTTCAGGGACACGCTGTTTTCCATTGGCAACTTCATCATGGCTCTCGGTATAGATGACACGTTGCTGCATCGATCCGTTATAAGAAAATGCAATCGCATCGCGCACGGAGTACATATCGCGATCCCCGTCGTTTGGAGTGATGATCGCCGCACGAATCTTCGGAAAGAATGTCGCATCCCATTGACTGTCGAAGCCCGCTCCTCCAGCTCCAGTCGTCTTGGTGATGTATGGTTCGAGATCGAGGTCTTCGGCCACCACAAATTTCCCTGGCGCAACGGCATCGACATCATTGTTGATCGCCTGAAGCAGCGACCATCCATCTGGAATGTCAACGCCATTCTGGTCCGTGCGCCGGATGTACTTCGTTCCATCGACGCGCAGGCCGTCCATCCGGAACTCGTTGAGCCACATCATGGCGTTTTCCCGCAAGAAAGTCCGCACTTCGCCACGGCCAAAGTCTGGGCGGGTATTGCCCCACGGCGTATATGCGCGCGAATCGTTATAAAAAAAGATTCCGCCCAAACCGTTCTGTGACCAACCATCGAACTGCCACATATCCAAATCGGTCGGTCCAATGTGGTTGTAGACCACGTCATTGCTCACGGCGATACCTCTTGCATGTGCAGCATCGACAAACTTCTTCAAGTCATTCGGTGTGCCATATGCACTTTCGACTGAGTACGGATAGGAATTGTTGTACCCCCACGACCGATCGCCAGGAAATTCGCAGATCGGCATCAGCGCAACCATATTCACTCCAAGTTCGACAAGGTGGTCCAACTTCGCTGCACACTCATTCAAGTTCGCTGGCGTTGCACCACTCGCTGGAATCCCAAATGTCCCAACATGCATTTCGTACAGCACGATCTTGTCCCATGTTGGCATATTGAAATTCGTCGTCTGCCACACGTATGAATCAGGATTGTGAACGATCGAATTTCCAATCGACGACACAAGATCACGCGCACGCGGATCGTTGCGCCAGAGCGTTTGCGTTCCATTTCGAACGACGAATTTGTACTGCGCACCAGCTTGCACGCTTGCAACATCCACAGACCAATACCCATTGCCTTCAGCAAAGAGGGGAAGAGATGTCGTATTCCAAAAGTTGAATGTCCCCGCAACCGTCACGCCCGACGCATTGGGTGCGAAGGTGCGAAAGGTCGTGCCGCTTCCGGTTGCCCCGAAGTAAGGAATCGCGCCGATGCCAGGATGGGTGGAGACGGCAGCAAAGGTTGTCGATGCCGCAAAGAGTGCAGCGGACGCCACAAGGCCGCAGATCACAGCCGCTGCAAATCTATTTCGCGAAAAACCCATTCGGGATGAACAATAACCCAACGGGCGCCAAACGCCTCTTTTCTCACGAAGTTTTATGGGATCAGCGACCCGAATCAAGCTTCTTTGAAAGTTCGATTCCACCCGGAGGTTGTGGGAATTTGCCGTTGAGAATGTCCACAACGGTCGCATCGGGCCCATACGCCCCAGCATTGACCTTTTCTTTGATCAAGATGCCAAGCCCACCAATCGACGCACCGCCATAAAGCCCATCTGCATGCGCGTACGTCTTCACAGGAGGACCGCTCGCTTGAGTGCCGCCTGTTTCAGCCGCAGCAGTTCCTTGAGCGCCAGCATAAAAATAACTTCCGCTTTCAATGAATTTGTCGAACGCAGCAGCATCGTTGAACACCATCACAATGTCGAGGTGTTGCGCTCCAATGAGCGCACCAAAGTCGCCCTTGACGACGCCGATCGCCACTGGTGGCGACCAACCACTGGGAAGTTTCTTCACAGCAACGCCGTTGCCGCCCATCCAACCAAAGACAACTCCCGCTTGAAAACATTTCAGCAGTGCAACGCCCACAGCAGACTTCATAACTTCTGGTGGAATTGGCGCACCAGATGTTTGAACGCTTTGAAACGCATCACTTCCTTCAGTGATGTGGTCCAAGATTGGACTTTGAGAAGCGCAACCGACTGCGCCGACGCCCGCCATCAGACTCAACATCAGAGTGACGAAGAGCCCGAACGATTTGGTGACATTCCGTGTCATGGTTATAAATCTCCTCCTGAGGTTCAAATGAAACGCACATTTGACGCGTCCACTGCGTCAACCTCAGAAGTCTAGCGATTTCGTCAGACGCAAGGACCCCATGCGCTGAGAACAACCGCGAGATCAGATCCGTCGGTCGTTGAATCGCCATTGCAATCCCCAGAACTGGTTCCCCAACCGCCGAGGACGGTGGCGAGATCGGAGCCGTCAATCATGCCGTCGCCGTTGAAATCTGCAGGACACGCTGGTGGGACCGCAGGGCAATCAGGTTCGTTCGCATCAACCACGAGGACCGCGTACTGATTTCCGTCGATCACTGAAAGGTTCACGTTGCGTGGTTCAGCAAGATTATTGCTCAGCGGAGCAAGTGGGGCAAGAAATTGATTCGAGAGATAGTCGTGGCCACCGCCGTTAATCGCCGCACAAATCTTGATGTTCTTCTGTGTCGCTGCGTCATAACCAAGCAAGGTGAGCGGAATCGCAATTTCGATACCTGTCGAGACTCCTGCACCACTCGAACTGCCACCGCCGACGCCAGCAACATTGGAATTGTTGATTGCAACCTTCACTCCAAACTCTGCGTTATCAATGGCCACCGAACCTGGCGTTCCCGTACCGATGTAGGCACCGGTTCCACCGCCGTCGGTCAGAAGCTGCGCAATGTTGGCATACATAGCGATGGGCGTGCCACCGCAGGTCGTCGTGAGATAAAAATCAGCTGAGAAGCAGGTGTCGAATGTCAATCCGTTTCCAGAACCATCATCACCCATTCTGTTCAGGGCGTTGTAGTCAACATCTGGATTGTTCCCCGGCAAACGATTCTGTCCGCCCGATCGGCAATCGATGAAGAGTTCCAACTTATTGAAATTGCTTTCAAGATTGCCTCCCAAGAAAAGGTAGAGAACCCCGCCGTTGACTACTGCATGCAATCCGTCGAGTTCCGATCCGTTCGCTGCATCGACGACTCCCAGAGTGGAATCTCCAAATCCGGTTGTCACTGATTGAGTCGATAGGTCGCTCGCAGGAACATAGACAGCGTCCAAAGTTCCATCGACCACTGGGCTCTGGCTCGAAGCAGAGGAAACAAGCGCGAAAGGAACAACCGCCAAGGCGGCAACAATAGACATCGGGGTCAGCATTCGTATCTCCTTGAAAGCAAGATAGTCCGACTTGCACCAGAATCAAATGCTGAATTTTAGATTTTTAGTCCGTGATTTCAGCGGTTCATTCCAACCACGACGACCCCGCCAAGAGCGATTCCCGCTGCTTCGGCACGCACGAGGAGTTCTCGTGGCAATCGCCGATCTGGAGCCAATTCAACAGCCTTGGTGAATGTTTTTACCGCATTCGCAAAGTCGCCCTGTCGCTCAAAAACCATCCCCTTCAAAAGGTATCCATCGCACAAGTTGGGATTTCGCCCCATCAGCCGGCGAGCGCATTCGTCGGCGCGCTCCACATCTCCGACCATCCATGCGATGTAACCCAAAGCCAAATCGTGCTCAAGGGTGATCCCATCTTGCTTCGTTGTGTTCTTGCTCTCGAAAGCCACCAACAAATCGCGAGCTTCAAATCCTCGGCCAGTCATCGCTAGGCAACGAGCACGGATTCGAACCATGTCATCACGCTCGAGAGTCTTCGGCGGCAATGTCGAAAGCGCGATCAGGCAACGATCCCACTCTTTGGCGTGGAACGCAACGAGAGCCAAATCTTCTTGATAGACCAATGGATTTGGCGCAAGCGTCACTGCCAATTCCATGAACTCGAGAGCCTTTGCAGAATCTCCATCGGCGGCGGCGATCTCACTTCGCATTTGAGCGAGCGCAGAGCTGAACTCGAAATGGCAGGACGTGTCTTCAATCAAAGCCTTGGCTTCTTCGACTCGGCCGAGCACAAGCAATGTCTCGGCTTGAGCAAGCAGATAGTGAACACTCGTTGGCTCGATCGTGAGAGCAGCAGCATATTCAGCAAGTGCATCTTCGTCTCGACCCCACCGCTGCGAAATCACACCTTCGTAATACACGCATTCGGCGCATGATGGATCGAGTTGCGCGGCATTCTTAAACTCCGTCATCGCCAATTCGAGCCTTCCCATTTCAAGGACGATTCGGCCACGAAGGAGCCGCGCCTTGGGATCGGTCGGAAACGCAACGACGACGCGATCAATTTGTGTCAGCGCATCTTTGAATTGCCCAGCATCGAGTGCTTGAGCTGCTTGATCGGACGCAACCGCACCGCCGACTCGATTGAAACGATCCGTCGCAACTTTGCGTGCTTCGATTCCAGTCTTTGTTGGGCCACCACACCCCAACACTACAGACGCCAAGAGCGCGCACGACATGAAAGAGAACCCTACGGAAACGAGGCGATGTGCGTAAGAAGTTGATTGGTTCATGGGGCGGGCTCTGGTGCGACTGATGCGGAAACTGCTGGCGTACTTGGCTCTGGCGCAACTGGCGCAGGAGTCACGCTGGGCTTCACGCTAGGCTTCACGCTGGGCGTTGCACTGGGCGTACTCGGCGAGAACGTCCGACGCTCGATCAATGTCTGATCGATTTGCTCTTGATAATCAGAGCCTGGCATCGAAATGACACGTTCGCGCAGTTGCTGCATTGCTGGCGAAATTGGTTTCATTCGAAGTGCTGCGTTGGAGTAATAAAGCGCCTTCGTGAGGTCGCCATTGTTGTACGCAGTAAATGCGTCCTGTTGATAATTTGCCGTGACTTGCTCGCGTGAAAATGGCAAGAGCCCAGCACGTGCACCGACGCGAACATTTTCAACAATTTCCAGCGAGTCTTTGCCTTCTTCGTAGAGTTTTTGATCCTCAATCACAGTCGGAGTCACCAAGAAAATAATTTCTTTGCGCTGAACACGATCAGCTTGTCCAGTGATCGCACCACCGAAGAGCGGAATGTCACTTAAAAATGGCACCTGACGGCGCTGCGTCGTGATCTTGTCACTAAAGAGCCCACCGAGCACGACTGTTTGCCCGCTTCGCACGCGGACATTCGTGTGAAGTTCCTGCGTTGTCGAATCCGGGACTTCCGTCGATCCACCGCCCGGCACGCCGATCACGCGAAGCTTGTAATCCGAAATGCTTGGCGACATTTCCATTCGAATCATGCCGTCATCCGTTATAAACGGCCGAAAGGTCAACTTGATTCCAGTATCGAGATATTCGACCGTTTGCGTCGTACTGGTCTGACTTTGAGTCGTTGAGAGATACGCAACTCGCTCTCCGATCATGACCGCCGCGCGCTGACGATTCAGGCATGTCACTGCGGGCCGAGCAAGAACAGTGATATCAGTCACGTCATCAAGAACTGTCAGGAAGACCGAGACATCATCAGAGACAAATCCCATCTTGATGTTTGCAGGTGGCGCATTGGGCAGCGAAACTTGATTCGTGACCGCCGCAGCTTGCGCAGAACTGGGATAGGGAGTGAAAGGTTTTTTGTCACCTGTCAAACCAGTCTGAAGCGCATCTGGGACCCCAAGTGGCGGAATTGCCTTCGACACTAAGTTGTCAAAGTTCAGATTGCCGATTGCGGCGATATCCAAACCATATGCATTATTTTCATCGATGTTGGCAGAGACCACTGTCGCTTCGACGCGAACCTGTTGCGGTGCGCTATCAATCTCTTTCAGAACACGAGCAACTTCCGCCAAGTTCGAAGCGTAATCCGTAACCACGATTCGAGCGGTGAATGCGTAATCATCTGCGCCGCCATTTTCCAACGTTGGCGTGAATCCTGCGACCACCGTTCCGCGCGAAGCCATTTGGCCCTCTTTGGAGAGGATCGGCTTGATAAAGGACTCTGCATCCGAGGCGTTCAAGAATTGCAAGATGAATACCTGCGTTCCAAGCTGGCGCTTTGCTTTTTCCAGCGCCTCGAATTCCGCGCGTGTATAAACGAAAATGAACGCACCTTGCCGAACTGAAATGAGACCGTTGACCGAAAGAATCGCTTCGAGCGCTTCGTTAAATGGCACGTCGTAGAGATTGACGGAAACCTTGCCGTCAACTTTGTCGCTGGCAATGATGTTCTGCTTGCTGCGAACTGAAAGTAGTTCAAGCAGCGCATCGACCGCAACATTCTGAGCCGAGAGCGTGATCGTTCCGTGAGATGAAACTTCAATCATCAGTGGCGGGCTCAACTCCGCCGACGCTGCGGGGCCAGAAGCAACAATTTGCTTTGCGGGTGTTGCAGATGAAGGTGCGGGAGTCGGCGAGACTGGCGATATTGGCGGTGCTGACGATGCCGAAGCTGCGGATGTCGTTCCAGTCACTGCATTGACCACGGGCGCTGCCACACCGTTCGAACCCGAACTCACTGGGGCGAATCCTCCAGGCGGAACGGGAGGAACGGCGTTCTGTGGCGAACTTGAAGCGGAGGCAACAACGACCTGCATCGACGCATACGCAACACATAACGCAACAGCTCGATGCTGCATGCGCGCTTGCACTCGATACCGAAAGAGAGGGTGTGTACGTTGATTAATATCCAATGTCCGAGTTACCGCCTGCACCAACCATCGAGTGGTGAGTAGTACCCTTCGGCTCATTTATGGCAATCCGATAGCTTTTTCCATCCGGATTTGCCCAGATGTCGGTTGCAGGACAAGATCGATCGACTCCGCACCAACGCCGGCAGAGAGATGAATCCGAGGCTCTGGTGCGTCGAGTCCGATATTGAGTGCTCCTGAATGATTGAACGGAATTCCACCCACAGGAACATCAGAAACCGTCAACAACACTCCAGATGCTTCAGAAAAGCTGCTTTTATTAAACCGTACCGTTCCTGCATCGGGCGGACCTTCGATCACATAGCCGTCAGAGAGGAAGCGAATCTTTGCTGGACTTGATGGATTGGCAATTGTCCACGCTTGTGCATACTGAATATCCGCCCATAACCGATGCTGCGCTGCTGATAAACGCCCAGAGCTTTGGTCCGAGAACATAGGCAAAGCAAGCGAGACGATGACGGAAATAATTATTGTGGCAATGATGAGTTCGATAAGAGTGAAGGCTCGACGCATTATTGTTTCCCCATTCCTTGAAAAAGTGCTGACTAAAAAATTGCTACTCGAAAAATTCTGGCTTTAGAAGTTGATCTGAATGCGAGTCGGGATTTGTGCGGTGCCACCACGTGGAGGCGGAGCCCCTTCCGTGATGCCGGTGATGTCATCAAGTGCGTGGTCATAAAAGAAGCTTGCTTCGTCGCGCAAAATGACATGATTCGCCGCAATACGACCGTAGATCTGAGTCGTTCCATGAAGGATGACGGGATTGGTCGGCATATAAATCGATCCCACGATGCAACTCGAATCGAAATCCCAAGTGAAGATCGAAGAGAGGAAGGAAGGATCTGGGTAAATGCGAATACGCCAAGGCTCGATGTACTTAGGCTCTTCGGGTGGATCCGCATCACATGCAGTTGCAACCCATTGATTCAACCATTTCTTACGGTGCGGATCGCCAGGTGCCTTTGTGACGTTGGTCTCGGTCGGGCAGGTGTAATCACTTCCGATCCACGATCCTGTTGTGACCAAGTCGTATGCAATAAAGAGCAACAATTGCGAATTTGCTTTGAGTTCGATCGCAGAGTTCGTCATCGAGAAACTCTTGGCGTCGAGATCAAACCACTGTCTTGCCTTCATCACAATCTTGACATTGCCATTGATGATCAGGCGACTGTTTGACAATGTGAATTTGTCATCCACTCGGTAGATACCGCTATTGAGCGTGATGACAGAATTATTCGAGATGATGAGATCGCCGCCCGCGAAAGGAATCCCGAAGAATTCATTACATTTCACGCGAATCGGCGTCAATGTGACCGTTACGCCGCTGTATGTTTTATTACCGGTGTACGTCGTTCCTGGAACGAATGCTGGCTCCGATGGAGGTGTCGGCATCACGATCGATTGACCTGCAGAAAGTCGAACCTGCTCGACTTCGTCAGCACTACCACCAGTGACGGTGACGCTTTCGGCACTCGACGGGAAAAACAAATAGGCCTGCTTGGTCGCAAATGTGTCGGTCGCAAGTTGCCATGATGCGGCGATCGAAGTCTTGCCGCCGAGGTAGTGATAAATCACATCTGCATTATTCACTCTCACTCCCGCATACCCAGCGCGCGAAGCACGAGTGAATTCCGTCGGCTTGGCCGCCAATGCGAGTGCGAGCGTGTTGTATGTTCCTGGAATTGCAACGGCTTGATCTTCGAAGTATGCGTCGGTTCCAAAGTATGCGCCTTCAGTTCCCGACCAAGTCTTCATCGCCTGCGTTCCAAGATTGATCGGATATTTCAGCACGCTCTTCGGTGCCTTTTCCCAGCGCCCCACAAAGTTGTGTCCTTCCATGCGGAAAAGCTTGTTTGCAAAGATCGCATACTGACCCTTCACGAGACTTTGCAGGCTCATTTGAGCACTCATTTGATAACTCGTACCACCCACACTCACCGTGATATTGGCCTGAAATTCCGTTGTCGTGATCGTCGGGGCAGCGCCCGTCGTCAAATCAGCGACGGTGACATTCAGCGTCGCGCCGTTGATCTGATAATTCGTCAACAGAACTCCGTCAGCGAGTTGAGCACGCCACTGCGTCGCAAGCCCGACATCTGCTTGCTGAAAAATACTTGCGAGCACTTCGCGCGAAATGGCGAGACCTTCAGCAGCAGCCAAGCGTGCACGCGCTGCCTCGCCCATGCTCCGACCAACCATCACACTGCGATCACGTGATTTCACGAATGCAGTTCCTGCAGTTGCGGCCATACCAAGCGCAAAGAGCGCCATCAGCAGCGCAACTCCGCGGCGACTGCGAGAAGGCGAACGAGAACGGCTTGGGAATCGAATAAATTGAAATTGTTTCATAAACCAGACTCCGAGCAAATGGGATGTCGATCAAAGAACGCCAACGCGCTTTCGAGGCGCACGTCACTTCGCAGAATTTCGGTCCCGTCAACTGCAACGAATGCGAACTCCACCCCAACCGAACGATTTTGGCAGCAGTCGCTGGTTTGCCAAACAAAGAGCGGCTTCTTGGCAGTTCCAGCCGCGAGTTCTGGAGGTGCGAGTCCACCAGCGATCGGAGAACGACGCAACTTGCCCGCATCCTGTAACTGAACAAAAAGCGTGTCCCAAAATGCTCCATCCACAGTGAAAACTGCGGAATCGCCAGCGGAAACCATAGTAGATTTCACGGTCCATTCAACCAACGTCCAAGTCGAATCTGCTTCTTCGAGGAATTCCAACCAATGCAATTCATCCTTCGCGAGATCGATTCGGTCGAACGCAGAATCGCTGCCACTACCGGAAGTCGCCAATGTTTCTGCAGGAAGCCAAAGTAAAACACGCTGCGGGCTGAGCGCCAATGACATGCGTGTTTTGAGCGAAAGCAAACCGAGATGCGACTGAACCCCTGCGCTTCGCACAATTGCTTCGCTGCGAAGATCTTGGATCGCTAATGCGGAAACGAATCCTTGCACGAGCGCCATCATGGTTCCTGCAACCATGGTTGTCACCATCGTTGCAATAATGACTTCAATAAGCGTGAATGCGCGTCGGTTCATCCTCATGGCGTTGCCTGACTGACTTCTTCAGTCGTTCGTGGACGAAACCGTTGCAATGAAACAAGTTTTCTTGATTGACCATTCCAAAGATCAGAGACCGTCACATCGATTAGAAACCCAGGAACAGTCAAGCCAGGAAAATCCGGCACGGTCAATGCAGCCGATGTCACAACGGTTCGTCGAGACATCTTGCTATATGAAGCGGTGAATGATTCGCCAGATGATGTCTTGAGTTGTCCAATTGCTTCAGTTGTGTTCGCAACCACAATCGTGCTATATGTTTTGGCCAGATATTCAGCGATACGTGATTCAGCCGCAGTTCCAGCAAGGGTCATCGAAAGAGCTTCCTCCTGCGCAGCAAGCCCCCCCTGAACGGCCATCACCATAATGCTTGCGGAAAATGTGAGGATTGTCATCGCAACGAGACACTCAATGAGCGTCATCGCGCGCCGCATGCCCGTGCCGTTCGTTCGTTGGAGCGTCCTTTTCACTCTTCTAAAGTCGCATTCGGAGGGCAGCCCCGCAAAAAAAGCGGTCATTATGCGGAGGAATAAAAAACTTTAAAAAATTACCAAGTTCATTTGTGCGCGTGCTGAATGGATCCGACAGTCTGTGTGTTGGACAGCGAATGTCGCCGTCCTGCTCTACAACGAAGCGTGTCGTGCTTGCACGGACGCCGGAACCTTAGGAGGTTTGAAATGATTGCTCGTAACATCAAGCGTGGATTTACACTCATCGAAATTCTGATCGTCGTCGTCATCCTTGGCGTCCTTGCGGCACTGGTTGTGCCTTCGGTCACTAGTGCATTAGGCGATGCGAAGAATGAAGCGGCAGATGCTCGCGGAAGTCAGATTCTCACCATGATCACTCGCTACAACCAGTTCTTGCCTGGTGGCGGAACGGCTATCAGTACAACTGATGGAGCGATCGCTGCAGCGAGTTTCACCAAGCTGACGGCAGCTGGATATTGCACGGCAGCGGATGTTGAAAATCAACTTAATGCGGCGCATGCTGCAAGTTGGACATTTGCTTCGGGCAAAGTCATCCCAACACCATAATCGGATCAGTAAGCAATCAGTCAGACTTCCCGCGGCGGAAGTCTGATCAAGTAGAGCAGCGCGCCGCGGATAGAGACTCTTTCTATCCGCGGCGCGCCTTTTCGATGGATGTGTTGATTGAATCCGTGATCGAGTCAGGAAAGGTCGGATCCCCAATGTTGAAGTCCTTCAAATCACCCAGTCAGCGAAATCTGATCGCAGTGGAATGCGGAACAAACACACTGAGATTGCTCCAACTCGCCGGCAACGGAACATCTGCCGTTGTACAAGCGGTCGCAGTCATCACGGGTGCAGGATTCAATTCAGAACAAAGCGCCGGCGACGAAGCGGCGATTCGACGAATCAAGGAAGCGCTTCGCGGAGGCGGATTTTCTGGGCGCGCATGCGCGCTCTCACTTCCAGCCAAGTCCATCTTGACCGAATCGATCGAAGTACCGGCCCTTGCCAATGACGAAATGAAAGAAAGCGTTTCGTGGACCGCGGTCGACCGACTCGGCGTTGATCGTAGCGAAGTGGTCGCTGGCCATCTGCCGATTCGTGCTGGAACACTCGGCGGACCGACCTCTGAAGTATTGGTTGTTGCAACCCGACGCGAGTCTGTAAATCGAGCCGTTGTGTTGTTGACGAAAGCTGGTCTGGAACCACAGCGGGCGGAACTCGGCGCACTTGCTGCGATGAGACTCGCATGGGGTCAGATCAAAGCCAGTGCCACTCTTCCGCACTTTGCATTTCTCCATCTGGAATCAGATCGCGCAACGCTTGCGCTACTCAATAGCAGTGGACTTATCTTTCACCGGTCATTCGCTTGGGAATCAAGCGCAGATTTGGCTCACGGAGCAATTCCTGTCGCCGGCGAAGAAAATGAATCACACGCATGGCGCTGGCGCCAAATGGCCGAGGAGATGCTCCTTTGCTTGCGACATGTCGAACGACGATCCGCGGGATCATGGCCAGAGTTTGTGCTTCTCAGCGGCGCTCTTGCCGAAGAACCTGGCGCCGCATCTGCGATTCGATCAGTCTGCGGCGCAGAGACGCGCGCAATGGATCTCGAACAATTTTCTGATTGGTCCAAGGTCAAGCGCCCAAGCGGGTCACTCTCGGCATGGACTTCTCTCGTCTCCGTCGCACTGCCAAAGGCATCGATTGTCGCTCCAAAGACAAAACGAAAGGTCGCATGAGTGATTTCTTCGTCGATCTGCTGCCAGATGATGCTCGCAAGATTTTCCGTCGGCGCGCTCATTTTCGACTTATGAAATTGACCGCCGTGTTGGCTTTGACCATTACAACTGGCGTTGTTTTCAATTCATTCGTCGAGCTACGCAAAGCTCGAGCTGTTCACGAAGTTATCGTCGCCTTAAGAGACCGATCGAGCAAGATTGATGAGTTGGTTGGACGTTCGGTCCAAGAGCGATCGGTTCTTCGCAGTGAAATCGCGGCCGATGCGATGCTTCGGTCACCAGTCAGCACAAGTGAGATCATCGCCACCATTTCGCATCTCCTGCCAGAGGGAAGTTGGCTTGAATCAATGCGAGTCGCACTGGAAGAACAAAAACTTGGCAAAACTCCTGCGCTCGGACGGCCGATCTATGTCGTGCTGATGTCAGGGATCGCGTCCAATGCGCAATCGGTACAGGACTTTGCGTCCCAACTCCGCAAGACGGCTCCATTTGTAGCCGTCACTATTCTGGAGCAACGCGCAGCACCAAGGAGTGGCGGTCAATCGGAACAGCAATTCGAAATGCGTGCGCGAATCGATCCAAACGCCGCACAATCCGACCTCAGCAAATCGAACTCATTAGCCCGGACCGTTGCGGTCCGATCGCAAGAACCAAATGGAGGATCGACGAAATGAAGTTTTCACCATTCTGGATCGTCGCGATCGCACCATCTGTCGTTGGCGTTGTCATCATCAGCGCATTCGCAATTCCAAATTTTCGTCAGGCCGCAGAGATGCGTGCCGACAGCCTGAATGTGTCGAATGCGACCGACCAATACATGGTGCAACGCGACGAATTCGAGCGGCTTGAAGCGGAAATCGCGACACTTCGCAAGCAGCGCACCGACAGTGGCCACGTGATGCGAAGCGATGTCAACGAGAGCAAACTCGTTCCGTCACTGACCCGACCAATCGACGGTACCGAAGTTCTTGATCAATCAATTCGAATTGGTGATCGCGAGACAATGACCGCACGCCCTGCTGGACTGGCACTGGATCGCCGAGCAATTGAAATGCAAATGACCGGGTCTTTCGAAGCCGTCTTTAAAACTGTTCGAACAGCCGAAGATGAATCCGGAACGACTCGAGTGAGATCGATCGACATCCATCGCAGCGGTCCACAGGTGCAAGCAATCGTAGGAATCGACGAATACTTCTATACGTTGGAGGGCAAGCAATAATGTCCTTTCAGAACCAATGGGGTGCATTCGCCGCACGACTGGGAACTTCGCCCAAACAACTTGCGATTCTCCTCGCTTCCGTTGTGATTGCGATCGGCATCTTTGGAGGCAAAGTCTTGCTTGCTCCAAAGTCTGCAGCGGCCGCGACCGCGGAACCCGCCGTCACGACCAAATCTGTTGAGACAACTACTGCTCCAGCGATTCCCGACATCTTTCTGCAAGCAATCCCACATTGGAACCTCGCTGCCACTCCAGCGCGTAGTCCATTCACATCGCCCGAAGACTTAAAGCCTGCGATCGACACGACATCCCCTGCCACTGGGAATGCTCCGACTTCGCCAACGGCTTTGGTGTTGCAGGCGACCTTGGATCGAGCCTTCGCAGTTGTCAACGGAAAAACTCTTCGCGTCGGCCAATCTTGGACGGACACAAAAACTGGACAAGCGTTCCGACTCATCGAGGTCGGCGAACGAAGCGCCACATTCTCAGTCGGAAGTCAGGTTGTCGAACTTTCACTTGCTGATTGATTTCATCAAGAACCACCCATGAACGACTTTGCTCATCCAGTTTCAATTTCTCTCGGCCAAGTCCTGATCGACTCTGGGCTGCTGACTGCCGAACAATTGCGCGATGCACTGCTCGCTCAAACCTCCGACTCCCAGCGAAAGATGTTGGGAGAAATCCTCATCGAACGCGGATTTGTTTCGCAGGAGCAATTGCTTCGTGCCCTTGCGAGCGCCAAGGGATTGGAATTCATTGATCACCCCTCAGAAGTTGCTGACCCTGGCGTTCGAGCATTAGTTCCCGAAGCAATCCGCAATGAAAATATGGTGTTGCCGATCTCGCTGACCGAAGGCGAACTTGTTGTTTGCACTGCAAATCCAGACGACTTTGTAATCACGGAACATCTCGCACGAATGACGGGCTTTCGGATCCGCGTGACCGTCAGCACTCCTGCGGAACTCGAAATCGCATTTGCCGTTCCAACGCCGGAAGTCGAATCTGCGACAGATCGAACTGGCGCGCAGACACAGGAGATCGTTGCCGAACTTCTCGACAATCTTGACGATGTTGTCGGCGCAGTCACCGAGCCAAAAACTGCGGAAATGTCTGGCGGCGCCGAAGAGGCCTCGAGCGGACCCGTTGTGCGTTTGGTGAATCACATCATCGCCTGCGCCGTTGCCGAAGGAGCATCAGATATTCACATCGAACCCGACGATGGCCAATTGCGTGTCCGATTGCGCGTCGACGGAGTTCTCCATGTCCGCGTGAAACCGCCGCACCGAATGCATTCAGCAATCGCCAGCCGCGTGAAGATCATGGCACGCTTGGACATCTCTGAACGACGCGTGCCCCAAGACGGCGAAATCAGCGTCCGCGTGAACGGACGCCCCATCGACTTGCGCGTTTCAACTTTGCCTGGGAAATTTGGCGAAAAAGTCGTCATGCGAGTCATCGACGTTGGCGGAACCAGAATCGGTTTAGAGAAACTCGGTTTTCGCGCAACAACTGAAGCAACTTTCCGCAAAGTCATCGACGAACCCCACGGCGTTGTTCTGGTGACAGGACCGACTGGCAGCGGTAAATCGACGACCCTCTATTCGGTGCTTGCTGGCTTCGATACCGAGAGCTTGAATGTCTCGACGGTCGAAGATCCAGTCGAAAGCAACCTCCCAGGTGTCCATCAAACGCAGATGAACGTCAAGGCGGGGCTTACCTTCTCAAGCGCACTGCGCTCGCTTTTGCGACAGGATCCGGACATCATTATGGTTGGTGAAATTCGTGACGGCGAAACTGCTCAGACTGCCGTCCAAGCAGCGCTCACGGGCCATCTCGTGCTCTCGACCCTCCACACAAACGATGCGCCGAGCGCCGTGACACGGCTCACCAATCTCGGCGTCGAACCCTTTCTGGTTGCTGCCAGCCTTCGGGGGGTCCTCGCACAGCGACTCGTGCGAAAGACGTGCAATCACTGCCGAAATACCTACATTCCAGACGCCCACGAATTCGCCAGTATGGGCAAGTATGCGGAGGGACGGAAGGAATTGACCAAGGGAACCGGCTGCAAGAAGTGCCATGAGCGTGGATGCTCTGGACGAATTGGTCTCTACGAATTACTCGTTCCAGACAACCAGATCCTCGATGCGATTTCATCAAAACTTGATCTCAATTCGATACGCGATTTGCTTGCGAAGCAAGGATTTGAAACATTGTGGGATGACGGCATGCAAAAGGTGCTTGCCGGATTGACAACCTTGGAGGAAGTACATGGCGCATGCCGTCGCTGAACAAGTTCTGACCCCCCGATTCGAATGGCGCGCTCGCCGAACAGATGGCGCACCAGAGCGCGGCGTTATGGAAGCTGCGAATCATGCAGGAGTTGTTCGCGAACTGCACCGCCAAGGGCTCGTCGTCGTTTCAATCGCTCTGACTGAAATCGACGCAAAGCCGACCGAACGTGCGAATCATGGAGATCGCTCGCTCAGCAATCGATTCCGGCGCGACGAGGTCTTGTCGCTGTGCACGCAACTATCTGTGATGATGAAGACAGGCGTCTCACTGATCGAAGGACTCGAAACATACGCAGCTCAAACACCAAGCAAAGAAGCGGCATCGGTCATCCGACGGATTCGCGATGATGTCTGCGAGGGCGAAGATCTTTCGGTGGCGATGGCGAAATGGCCACGAATATTTCCGACCGTCATGATCGCATTGCTCCAGGCAGCTGAGGCAACTGGCATGCTCGATCAAATGCTTGCACGTATTGCCAAAGACCTTTCCAAACAACGAAAATTCACGCGGCAAGTCAAGGGGGCGATGGCTTATCCCGGAATCATGTTGGCGGTTGCGATTGCTGCCGTCACGATCATCATGACCTTCGTCCTGCCAAAGTTCCGTCCGCTCTTTGCGGCGCAAGGTGACAAGTTGCCTGCGATCACTCGGGTTCTTATGACGATCGCCGACAGCTTGCAAGATCACTGGCCGATCTGGATCGTCTCACTGAGTGCGATCATCTGTGGTGGGACCGTCTGGGCAAAATCCGCTGGAGGTCGGCTTGCGCTTGATTGGTTGCGCATGAACACTCCAATTGTCAAGAAGATGTTTCAACAGTTGTACACCGTTCGATTTGCTGGAACGATGGGCACCTTGCTCGCCGCTGGCGTCAGTTTGCTCGATGTCATTCGCATCTTGCGCACAGTCACGGGAAACACGCTGTACAACGAATTGTGGGATGAGTTAGAAGATCGCGTCAATCGAGGCCAGGACATGTCGACGGCTTTCTTGCAATCGCCGTTGGTCCCGCGGCCAGTCTCGGCGATGATCAATGCGGGCGAGCGAAGCGGACGGTTGTCCGAAACGCTCGAACACGCAGCTCAATTTTCGGAGGACGAACTTGATTCAGCAATCAAGATGGCAACGAGTCTGATCGAACCGATCATGATTCTTGGCATGGGTGTGGTTGTTGGCGGTATCGCAGCGGCGATGTTGTTGCCGATCTTTGGTTTGAGTAAGTCACTTCATCACTAAGTTGCATCGGAGTCTTCGAGACTCAGCCACCGCGTTCGCGCGACTGGCGAACTTAGGGAGCAGTGACAGCGGTAGCGGGGTCAAGGCGCACATGCATCTGAAGAGGTGCCGTGCGCCCTCCCCGCGGCGCTGCGGAGATTGCGTGTGTCTGCGACTGGAATCCGCTCTTCGAAATCACAATCATTGCGCTGCGACTGCTTGCATTCCAAGCAATCGATGAGGTTACAGGAGTCAATCCGACATCGAGTCCATCGATCGTTACCTTCGCGCCCGGAGGATCTGAATCGATTGAAATCCCTTCAACGACGGGAGCGCCCTCGGCCTGAGGAAGCGAGGATCCAGCGGACTTCGCGAGTGATTTCCACTGGTCAACGAACCATTGAGGCTTCACCGTGTCGGTGGCAACGAGTCCGACGACCGTGACGAGCAAGACAGAAATCGTCGGAACCAACCAACCACTCGAACGCCGAATCGATTGGGATTCCAGAGCATGAGTGCTCGAGCTGCCTCGATTTGGACGAGTCGATTTCGAAGTGGGCGCTGGCGATTCTGGCGCAATTGCCAACTCGTCGACTGGACCTCCGCGCAACCAATCGCGTAGTGACTCGCCAAGTTCACGGGCATCAGCGAATCTCTCGCCTCGCTCTCGACGCAGACACTTTGCGACGATCTTCGCAAGACTCTCATCGACCTCGGTCGTAATCGACCGCACATCTGGCGCCTCCTCGTCACAAACAATTCTCGCAGCTTCTGAAACCGAAAGTGCACGAACATCATGTGGATAACTCCCCGAAATCAATTCAAAGAGAATCACTCCAAGCGCATAGACGTCCGCTCGTTGGTCGATTTTGCGAGGATCGCCTGCAAACTGCTCGGGACTCATGTATTGCATCGTTCCAACGAGTTGCCCAGTTTGAGTCTGAACAACCGCCATTCCGACATCATTCCCTAGACAACGTGCGACACCGAAATCGATGACCTTTGGCGATCCGCTGACGGCAACCAAAATATTTGCTGGTTTCAAATCTCGGTGAACGATCCCCATGCGGTGTGCGTGGCCAATCGCATCGCTGACCTCGGCGACGATGCCCAGTCGCTCGCGAAGATTCAATCGTTTCTTGTCGCACCAAACAGCGATGTCATCCGCATTGGCGATGTATTCCATCGCAAACCACGGGACAGCTCCGTCGCCTTCGTCATACATGCCGCTGCCGTAAAACGATGCGATTGCAGGATGATGCAATTTTTTCATCACATCGGCCTCACGCGCAAATCGCTGAATCGCGACTTGGGTTGTGACCGATCGCCCGAGTACTTTCATAGCCACTTCTTGGGCCGTATTGATCGTGCTTCGCGCTAAATAGACCCGCCCCATACCACCGGTTCCGATCAGTTTTTCAATGCGATACTCCCCAAGAACTTGTCCAAGAAGCGAATCGGCGAGTCGAATGGGAGTCTCATCAACCGATTCTTCGGCATGAGTCGGATTTGCGCCATGCATGGCGAGCAGACGCCGGACCTCCACGATCACTTGGGAATCAAGAGTTTGCGTAGCGATCCATGCTGCGGGGTCTGGTGTTCCGTCGCGAATCGCATCTTCAAATAGTCGCTGCGCCTGTTGCCGTTGCGCGGGATTCATAGCTTGCAGAGTAGCCCAATGTGTATTCTCTGCGGCGTGAAAGTTTTACTGATCATCGTGGGCGCGATGGGCGCCCTCCTTTTCGCTCGAGCAGCCAAATGGGGTCCGATGGAGACTGCGCCGCTCGATGTGATCATTGGTTGGGCAGTTTCAATCGCATCAGTCATCAGCGCTGTCTGGCTGGCGAAATTGAAATTCCCGGCGTGGGCTGCGATCTTTGGCGCGATGGCGATTGTGCTGAATGTTGTTGCGCCCGTGCAGATGCCAGGACATTGGCACACACCAATGAATATCGTTTGCGGAGTCTTGTGCGCGGCATGCGTGGTGCGGAATTGGGAATAACAGTCCAAGACTGGGAATAACAGTCCAAGACTGGGAATAACAGTCCAAGACCACAAACAACCAAACCATCCGAAGCCCAGTTAAGGGGTCGGCGCAGTCAGTGATTTCGTTGATGCTGG
>CAIXJC010000052.1 GCA_903919715.1 uncultured bacterium
CACGCCATCGAAGTTGCAGTCAGGCCATGTGCCGACATACTCACCAAAGCAAAGTTCGTTGTGCGGCGAAACGAGTTCGTACAGCGACTGGTTTGTGGCACCATCGACAACCATAATTCGACCGTCGGCCGCGAAGAAGTTTCCGGGATCCACGAGGATGTGATCCAACACGCCATCGCCGGTGAGATCGAACTGAGAATGGACTGATGGTGCCGCGTCATAGTCCGAACTCGTGATCGTTGCATTGATCCACACCGCAAATTCTGCAGCGAATTGAGCTTCTTCATCTGACGTCATCGAGGTCAGCGACGGATGCGGTCCGGCGAATGCCGGCGTGCTTCCTCCTCCGAAACAAATTCCCACTGGAAGTGTCCAGCTCATCGTCGAAATGAGTGCCGACCAGAAGCCGCACATCCAAAGACGCGACCGATGCGGTGGCTTGAAGTCTTCATTGGCGCACTGGCCCATCATCTATTTCACTTGGTTGTTCATTTATGTTCCCCCATAAACATTGTCCATTCCCCAGGCTGAGTCGAGTTGGATCTTAGCATTGTTTACAGTTGCATGGCGATGACCTTCCTGAGGAAGAATTTCCAGCATCACTTCGCGAAGTGCTCCCTCGTCTGGGGTGTCCACCAAAAAATACCCAACGAAATCCAGTGCGCTCCTTCTGACGAGATCAAACTCGCCGGTCAAGTGTGTCCACCAAATCAGGGGAGGTTCAACTTCGTGGTTGCAGTCAAGATGTGTGTGCCGCCGCGCCGAACTATGAGTTTGTCCTTGCCATCGGTGCCACTCTGCACGGTGACCGTGGCGAGTTGTTGACCTCCGCGCCGAATTGAGAATGTCGATGGTGCCGTGGACTTGGCATCCAATGCAATCGCTCGTTCGAGATGATCGAAGGTGACAGTGGCGTTGATCGGCTCCACCGCAGTTCCAGAACTCGTACCAACCAAACGAAATGTCTCTCCGAGATTGTCTGCAAGTGAGTCAGCGATCAATTCAAAGTGAAAGGGGATGCCAAGTTCGTGATGGTCGACCTCAAGGGTTGCAAGGATGGTTGTCGATGCGCCATCCCCAGACTGCGCGATGGTTTGGGTGCCGAACCCGAACAGAATCGCTGTGAGTGCGAGAAGGCAACCTGCCGAAGTGCTGACGTAATGTGATTTCATGATGTTTCCTTTTTGAGAGAGCGTGTTGAGAGTGCCTGATCCGAGAGGCGCAAACACGTGTTTCCGCCCTTCTCTAGTCGGAGCAGACGGAGTTTTGTGACACCCTCCGTGCCAATATTGATGAGACACTTCCCTACGCTCCAGACACTCTGGGCAAACAGGAGTCTCAATCATGGCAGAAAACCACAAGAATCGACCCAATTCGGCTTTAAACCTTCCTTGAATCACTCGCCGGCGCTTCAGTTACAGCGAGAAATTGCGCGTCGTCGAGGCCGCGGACCGTTGCACCAAACCCGGCGAACTGGGAGTGCTGCTGCGACGCGAGGGTCTTTTTTCTTCGCACTTGGCCAACTGGCGCCGAGGCGTTTGCGTCGTTCGTTGAATTGGTCCCTACCCTGAATCTGGGTCCAAATGAAGTGAGAGTTTGAACTCCGCTGGTCTTTGGTTTTTTGGGAGCGTCTTTCGCGTCAGTTTTTGTCCTGAGTCACGCCTTCATTCAATGCAACTTTCCGTCGCATTCGCTCCTTTGCATTTTCAGTATCTACCCTGAAAAATTCGAGCAATTCTTGAATTCGCACCTGCGGTGGTGGGAGTGCGGACGAACTGCGAGGTGTTCGCGGCTTGAACGCAAGGTCTTCCAACTCTCGAAGCATCTTTAGAAGGCGCTGATGGAGCAGCCGCTTTGGATGCTCCGTTGGTGCATCCTCGATAAGCGAGCACTCTGTCAGGCCGCAGATTTGTGGATAGCAAGCCAGCATCCATCGAGCCATCAGCGAATCTGCAGCGTCAGTCGGCAGTGTGGCCCGGATCGCGGCACGCGCGGCGTCGCACGCCGCAAGCCAACGATCCCATGCTTCGAGAGTTTCCTCGAACGGGGTTGGTTGCTGCGGCAGTGATCCTCCATGCCATTGCGGAATGAGCGACGCGGAGATGTTGGCATACTTCTCCTCGTTCGGCGCAGAACAGGCAGCGAGGTCAAGTGCAGCATGGTGCGTATCGGCATCGAGGCATGCGAGCGTCAGGTCAGCAAAGCGCTCCCAAAGGGCGGCTGACTGTGAGGCACAAGCCTCCACGATCTTGGCGCGTGAACTCGGAGTCGCATTCATGGCAAGCATCACCTGAAACGGGAATGTAGGGCGCGGCATGAAGGCTCCAACTGTTGCCCACGAGCGCAGCGGAACATTACTCAGCGCAGTATGAACTCTGTCAAGATGCCAAAGCCTCGCCAAAGCTTGCAAGTCCTGTGCAACCGAATCGGCATAAGGCGGTGTCAGCCGAAGGCGAAGTTCTGCGGCGAGCAGCGCGCTTGCGAGTGAACGCTCTAGCACGCAGGACTGCACATGTGAATTTAACCTGCGCACATCGCGTGAGTCGTTCTGGTTTTCATTCATGGACGCGATGGCGCTCTGCCTCTTCTCGAGCGCCGGCAACTCGCTCGTATTCCATGCACGAACCGCCTCCTCAAAGTATTGGACTTGAGCAACGGTTGGCGCTTCTTCAACTAACGCCTTCCATTGCGCGCAAATTTCTTCAGTCGCAATCGACCTGACAAGAATCGGTTTGGCCACTTCAGGCAGTGGCTGAACTAGCGTTGGAGTGCGAGCAGTGAGCAGGAGCACTCCGCGATCGTCCACCACACTTTGCGCTGTCTGCAGGGGGTTCTCCAGGTCGTCCCAGTGAGTGATGAGCGTGACGATTGTGCCGCTGTGTTCCTGCAGCAAGCACTTACGAAGTTCGTCAATCCGATCAACGTCTTCAATGGCTTGCCGCTGCAGCGACCTATAGACATCGTCCGTGACAGAGCCTTTGACAAGCGCAGTCAGGAGTTGTTCACGAGCCGATCCCCGTTGCTTTCGCTGTGCCGCCGTCCAGCCATCAATGCATGCACGATTCGCAGGATCAGGATCGCGCAGATGCGAGAGAATGATTGAAACGCGATCCATGACTGCGTCTTCCGTTGCACCCGCTGCGGCGAGTGCAAGGCGCTCTCGCATTCGTGTCAGTTTGACGGGTCCAACCGTGGGCGCGATGGACTCGAGTGCCTTCGCCGCACTCCTGAGTGAACTCAACTCATCGGGTCGAAGTGTGTGCCCGGTTGGGAAGTCGAACTGAACCATCTCACTTTGCTTGGCGGCGAGGTCCTTCGCGACGCTGATCAAGGCGCGAATCGCCGATCGTCTCGCTTCGATCACCGGAGGCATAAGTCGCAGAGCAGCATCCGACACAACCGCATCAATCGACGGGATGCGCGCATGGATTCCACTTTGCGCCAGTTGGATTCGATGGCGCGCTTCCTGCCGAATCTCCTTGAGTGCTTCGACGCAGTCAGGTGAGAGTTGAACGACAGTCGACAAGTCATCGATGAACTTGTTCTCCAACTCCGACTGCCGCGTGAACCAGTTGTCATTCGTTGGTAGCGCTCGTACCGCCTGCACCAATTCTTCATGAATCTCATCCACTGCTGCCCACAAATCATGCCGAGCGGCAGGACACAGCGCAATCCACTCAGTCAGATCGCTTGCCGTAGGCGGTGGTACCGACTGTCCGACAGCCGCTTGGCAGCACGCCGCCAGCAGAATTGTTTGCGCTAACCGAGATACCGTGGCTGAGGAAATCACGTGATGGACTCAACAGTATCAGACCTCCATGTCTGGTCGGCAATCGCTGTTCGCCTGACAACGGGCATGACAGTTGGACTCGGCTCTATGACTTAATCGGAGCAGGATGGGCAACCAGTTGGAGCGTCTCCCGTCCATGGAACGCACGTAAGTGTTCCACAGAGATTGGTCGGGAAGCAGGCAGCGCACTTCTCCAGCGAAGGTGCACTATCGCAAGGGTCGTGTTGAGGCCACCAACCGCCGTCCTTGATCACAACGCACGAGGTTCCAATGTCGGAGTCGCAACCAGACACCAGACTGAACTTGAGCGCTTTCACTTGCCCAGCAGAACAAATTGGTTGTGCGCAAGGCGCGTTGATGGTTGCGATCAGAGCGTTCCAACAGGCGCGTCCGATGTGGAGAGTCTTCGACTTCATTTCCCCAGCGCTGTCGCAGTAAAAGACGGTTACATTCACCCAATAGCAGGTTTCCCCGTCCATGGTCTGCACAGGTGAAAGATCAGGATCCTCTCCGTACACCACGATGACTGCGAGCCGGCTTGCTTCCATCGGGTCAAAGTCCATCTCAATGAAAGTGGTAGTGAGAGTGTCACAGTGCGCCTTCTTGGTGTTTTCGCTTTGCAACTGAACTGCCTGCGCCTCATGTCCTTGATCAGTGACTGTGCGCGACGATGGGTTGGACGTCGCGCACATGAGGAACACGACAATCGAACCGACGAGACAACACATTGCGTTCATAATTCAATCTCTTAGTAGATCTGAACTTCTCTCGGAATACTCCAGCCAACCGATTTGGCCAGACTGAATAGAATAACCAAATTGGTCGGAACGGAACATGTCAATACCTTTGAGGCACTTTTGTTGGTCCTTCGGACTTTCGTGTGGGTGATTTGTCTGTTTGTTCCTGAATTTGGATGGGGTTTGGGGACTTCATGAGGGCGTGAGGTGCCAGCCGTCGCCTTGCGGATTCGGGGGTGTGCATTCAACTGACGAGCCGATTGGCTGGTCGAAGAGGCCCTCCGTGAGCGGTTACTTTGTATCGATGCACCCCAACAAACTCTACAAAAAAATAATGGGAATCGATGCTCCGTGGCATGTGTGTGATGTGCGTCTGGACGCGCCGACAGCCCTCCGTCGAGGTCGTTGTCGAGTTTCGCGGTGATCCCTGTTGCCCGCGCTGCAGAAAAGTAAGCGTCGGCTACGACACGCGTCGCCGCGTCTTCCGATTGATAGGAATTCGCTTTTCCAGCGTCGCGGGCGGGCGCCCGACAAATCCACTGTGAAGCGGCGATTCCGTGCGACAAGTGTAACAATGCGGTGCTGCAATACGAATGTCTGGCGACATTGTGACTCATTGGCGACTCGCCTTCTCCGCGGAGTGGTTTCCTCCGACTTCCCTGCCCTCGGCGGTGTTCGCGTAGCGGGAGAGAGCGGAAAGGTTCCATGCGACAGCCACGGCGATTTTTCATGTCGCGTGTGTCACACCTGCTTCAGTGCGCTCGATCGCACTCCGAATCCGCAATCAGAGCCCGCAGTCATAGTTCGGCATAAATGGAGCGAAAGGTTTTGCGTAGAGCCTTTCATAGGCCGTGAAGTCGCGTTTGGGCAGTGACGGATCTTGCTCGCGCGGCGATCACGCAGCACATTCCAGACAAGCGCTTTCAGATGGTGCGTTACTACGGCTGGTATTCCAACAAGATGCGCGGTCAGCGCAGGAAGCGTGCAGAGGAGGCCGCGTGCGAGTCCGCGGCAGCAGCGCAGCAGGGGTGTGGTGCGCTCGCAAGCGCGGCAGTGGAAATCATCGAGCATCGTGCGATCAGGCCGCGGCGCATCCCGTCGCGATCGTGGCGCGAGCTGATCAAGAAAGTCTGGGAAGTTGATCCGCTGCTGTGTCCCCAGTGTCACCACGAGATGCGCATCGTGTCACTGATCAATGACGCGCAGATCATCGAGCGCATCTTGCGGCATGTTGGCTCCGGGGGCATAGACCAGTGGGTGAATGAGATTTGCAATCACGGCGTTCGCATCGCACCGA
>CAIXJC010000053.1 GCA_903919715.1 uncultured bacterium
GTCGCAACATTTGTGTCGCCTGAGATCTATTCGATTCCTGCATCGAGCCCGTACTACTACGTCACGTTCGTTCGTGTCTATAGCACTGCGAGTGATTATGTATTGATGGGATACACGCCAGGCTATTACGGTTCATATGACGAAGATGGAGTGGTCGTGTATGGCACGGGATATGTCTATGACCCGTACTACTACGACGATGTGTGGATCCCAGCACCAGTGACATACGGATATGCCGTGAATCCTGCGTACAACCCGTGGATGGGTTGGGGCATGGGATATGGAATGGGAATGGCGATGAGCGATTCGTATTACTACAACTCGTATCCATATTGGGGACCATATTCCGCGGCGTATGGGCCCAATGGCTATGCAGCGTGGGGTCCAGGTGGATGGGCCGCAACGACAGGAAATGTCTATCAACATTGGGGCGATGTGAGCACGATGACGCGGTCGAGTCAGGGATACAACGCATGGACTGGAAATGCGTGGGGCGCCACGACTGCGACGGCATACAACTCGACGACTGGCGCGCGTGCTGCTGGACAGAAGGGTTATGTCGACAACGCATACACCGGACAGTGGGCTGAAGGCGCGCGTGCGGCGGGTTACAACCCAGCGACCGACACCTATGCGGCAGGGAAGGCTGGAGCCGTTGGCGTGAACGGCGATACAAAGGCTGTCGCAGGTGCTGCAACGGTGGGCAATACTGCGACTGGCAACGAAGTGAGCGCAGCTGGCGTGAAGACGGAGAACGGAACGTGGGGCGTTGCGCATGGAGAGAACGGCACAGCTGTTTCCACTGGCAACAACGTCTACGCAACGAGCGATGGCAATGTCTATAGAGATAACAATGGATCGTGGCAGAATTACAACAACGGGGGTTGGAACAATGTCACCGATGCCAACACGAAGTCGCAGCTCGATCAACAGAAGGCAACGCGCAGTGATGGAGATTGGAGATCATCGATGTCTGATCGATGGCAGCAGGGTGGCGACGGATTTGGCACGAACAATAATGGGCCGAATAGTGCGCAAAGAGCCAACGACGCTAATGGCGTCAATGGCGCAGATAATCGCAACAATGGAAACAATGCCGGCAGCAATCGCGGCGGCAATTCATGGGGTGGTGGCGGAGGCAATCAAGGCAATGGGAGTGCGGGACGATCAGGTCGTTCGGGTGGTGGCGGACGACGGTGATTGTCGGATGAGGTGACGGCACTCGTTGAAGGCCCTCGTTGAATGCACGGCTACGTGACTTTGAGATGACATTACACTCGTCGAACATATGACGACCAAGTACCGAACCGCACCGTCTGAAACCACGGGAATGCCAAGGGGCATCCCATTCATTGTTGGGAATGAAGCGGCGGAGCGTTTTTCCTTTTATGGAATGAAGACCATCTTGGTGATCTTCATGACGCAGTATTTGTTGAGCTCCAGCGGTACGCCGAATTACATGACGGACACGCAGGCGCGCGAGTGGATGCATCTCTTCGTAGCTAGCGCATACTTTTTCCCTGTCATTGGCGCGATTATCGCAGATGCTTTTCTTGGAAAATATGTAACCATCTTGGCCTTGTCCATGGTCTATGTCGCAGGCCATCTCTGCTTGGCCTTGATTGATATGCCTTCTGCGGCGCTATCGGCATCACTCGATCCCAAGGGTTGGATGATTGCTGGATTGATGTTAATTGCAGTGGGATCAGGTGGAATCAAACCATGCGTTTCCGCACACGTCGGAGATCAGTTCGGGCATTCCAATAAACATCTCATCGAGAAGGTCTTTGGCTGGTTTTATTTCGCTATCAACTTTGGTTCTTTCTTCTCGACACTGCTTACTCCGTGGCTGTTGAAGAATTACGGTGCAGGCTGGGCCTTTGGCGTCCCGGGAATCTTGATGGCGCTTGCGACGATTGTTTTCTGGATGGGTCGCACTCGATTCACGCACATTCAACCGCGCGGGATGCGTTACTTCGGTGAGACATTCGGACCGTCTGGTTTGAAGTCAATTCTGAAGTTGCTGCCGATCTATCTCTTTGTTGCGATGTTCTGGTCGCTGTATGACCAAGGCGGCGGCGCATGGGTTCAGCAGGCACAGCAGATGAATCTCGACTTCATGGGGATCACATGGCTTGAGAGTCAAGTCCAAGCGATCAATCCACTGCTGATTCTCATCTATATCCCGCTCTTTGCGTATGTCATCTATCCCGCAATGTCGAAGGTCTTCAAACTGACTCCGCTGCGCAAGATTCTGATGGGCTTCGCACTGACGGTGCTTTCGTTTGCGATTGCGGCGTATGCGCAGGGATTGATTGACAAGGAAGCTGCTCGTTTTCGTGCGGTTGTTGCGCCCATCTGTGCATCAGGAACAATCGATATTGCTGCAACGTGCACGGCGATGCGCAAGAATGAGTTGAACTCGGCCGCAAATGATCTCGAAGCATCGAAAGGCGATCAGGCGAAGTTGGTTGAGGCTGTGACGACAGCGGGAATGGCTGTTCTGACGGATGGTTCGACGACGCGCGCAGAGTGGCCAACCGTTGCTTGGCAACTGTTGGCATACATCGTGATCACTGCTGCAGAAGTACTCGTTTCGATCACATGCCTTGAGTTCAGCTATACCCAAGCACCGAAGCAGATGAAGTCACTCATCATGAGCTTCTATTTGTTATCGGTTTCGCTTGGAAATCTTTTCACCGTTGCGGTCAATCACTTCACAATGGATGCCAGCGGAAATTCGACACTGGTCGGTGCGAGTTATTACTGGTTCTTTACGAAGTTGATGGCGTGGACGACCGTGATCTTCATCGCCGTCGTGGTCTTCTATAAGCCACGCGAATATCTGCAGGATGATCCAAACGCGCTTGGCGAAGCGGTCCATTAGTTCACGAACCCCCCAGTTTGCGGGCAAAAAACGACCGCAAATGGTCGATTTTTGCCCGCAAAGTAGATGAAGTGTTACAGGTATTAGGGGGTATGGAACTTTACGCCAGTGCGAGTGTGTTCTCGACGATTGCGTTCAATGTCGCGCTTGGTCTCATCGCCGCCGCCGCAAGCTTTGGATTCGGGTGGTAATAGCCCCCGACATCGATTGGCTTGCCTTGTACGCCGTTCAACTCTGCAACGATTGCCGTTTCGTTCGTAGTCAACTCTTTCGCCATCGGAGCAAAGTGGGCCGCGAGTTGTTTGTCCGAGGTCTGCGCAGCCATCGCCTGTGCCCAGTACAACGCGATATAGAAATGGCTCCCTCGATTATCGAGATCGCCAACCTTTCTTGCTGGGCCGCGATTGTGTGCCAGATACTGCGAAGTCGCAGCGTCGAGTGCATCGGCGAGTACCTTCGCACGCTTATTGCCTGTGCTGTCGGACATGTGTTCGAGCGAAGCAGCAAGCGCAAGGAATTCTCCAAGCGAATCCCAGCGCAGCGAATTCTCGGCGTTGAACTGTTGGACATGCTTCGGCGCTGAACCGCCTGCACCCGTTTCAAACAATCCGCCACCGCTCATCAGTGGGACGATCGAAAGCATCTTGGCGCTTGTTCCAAGCTCCAGGATCGGAAAGAGATCAGTGAGGTAATCGCGCAGAACATTTCCAGTGACGGAAATCGTGTCCTTGCCCGCCTTCATACGCTCAAGCGAGAATTTGCACGCCGCAGATGGTTCCATAATGTGGAACTCGAGTCCCTTCAATTCGCCCTTTGATTCGTGCTCGGCGAGATACTTCTTGACCTTCACGAGCAACTGCGCATCATGCGGGCGCTTTTCATCGAGCCAGAAAACGGCGGGGGTGGAGGAGAGCCGAGCACGCGTTACGGCAAGCTTGACCCAATCCTTGATCGGGGCGTCTTTCGCCTGGCATGCGCGCCAAATGTCCCCAGCTTCGACAGCGTGTTGCATGAGCACCGTTCCAGCTGCGTCAACAACGCGCACGGTGCCTGCTGCCTTCATCTCAAATGTCTTGTCGTGCGACCCATATTCCTCGGCCTGCTGAGCCATCAATCCAACATTGGGAACGCTTCCCATCGTCTTGGGATCAAAGGCGCCGTTCGCTTTGCAGAATTCGATGACTGCTTGATAGACGCCCGCGTATCCACGATCTGGAATGCACGCCTTGGTGTCTTGTGTCTTGCCCGCGGCATTCCACATCTTGCCGCTCTCGCGCAGCATCGCAGGCATTGAAGCGTCAACAATCACATCGCTTGGCACATGAAGATTTGTAATGCCTTTATCGCTGTCGACCATTGCGATCGCTGGGCCACGTTCATACAGGGCTTTGATGTCCGCTTCGATTGTCGAGCGTTCAGCTGGGGCCAGTGTTGCAATCTTGCCCACGAGGTCTCCAAATCCATTCTTCACATCGACGCCGAGCTTGGCGAGTGTTGCTGCGTGCTTCTCGAAGACAGGCTTGAAGAAGACCTTTACAGCGTGTCCAAAGATGATCGGATCTGAAACCTTCATCATCGTCGCTTTCATATGAAGCGAGAAGAGCACACCTTCGGCACGCGCAGCGTCAACTTGTGCGGTCAGGTACGCAAGAAGCGCTTTCTTGCTGAGGAACGTTCCGTCAAGGATCTCGCCATCGCGAAGTTTGAGCCCATCTTTCAAGAGAGTCACCGCGCCATCCGCAGCAACATGTTCAATCCGAACGGTGGTCGCACTGCCAATTGTGATGGACTTTTCATTGCCGAAGAAATCGCCGCTGCTCATGCTGACAACATGCGTCTTGCTATCGCTCGACCAAGCGCCCATCTTGTGCGGCTTGTCCTTTGCATATGCCTTGACAGCCTTGGGTGCGCGGCGATCTGAATTGCCTTCGCGAATAACTGGATTGACGGCACTTCCTTTGATCTTGTCATAGCGCGACTTCGTCTCTTTCTGCGCATCGTTGGCAGGCTCGTCGACGTAATCCGGAAGTGCGTATCCCTGCTTCTGCAACTCAATGATCGCAGCCTTCAACTGAGGCACCGACGCACTGACATTTGGCAGCTTGATGATGTTTGCCTCGGGGGTAAGGCACATTCGACCAAGTTCGGTCAGTGCATCGTCGATGCGCTGTTCCGGTTTGAGACTCTCTGGAAAACTCGAAATGATTCGGCCAGCAAGCGAGATATCACGTGTCTCGACCGCAATGCCAGCGGGAGTGGTGAATGCACGAATGATTGGGAGGAGTGAATAGGTCGCCAAAGCAGGCGCTTCGTCGGTGTGTGTATAGATGATGGTTGGAGTTGTCATATGAAATCCCTGATTAGAAAAAAGGTCTGATCTTGCGTGAAAGTAAGAATAAAAAACTCGGACAAATAGTGTACGAAAAGAGGCGAAAATTTGGTGCGGGTCAGAGTGACTTGCGAAGCGTGACGGCACTGGCGTTCAGGTCGATATCGCCTGACTCCTTGGTGTTTTCCACGAGTCGATCGGCAAGCCACCGTGCGTCATTCAATCTCTTCGCCTTCGCCAGTCGATCGACTGCCTCCCGCGCCCACTTCACGCCAGCGTCGCGCGAGGATGGCTGCAGAATCGCACCGTGCAGCATTCGCTTAAACGATGAACGCCACACTTTTTCTTCTGGCGTTTCGTTGAGCGCCTCCAACTTGAGGCAAGTTTGGTTGCATAAATCCACAACACTCTGCGCAGTCTGCGTGTCGATCGTCGATTTATCTGGCTTGGTGCCTTCGACGATATCTCTCGCAGCTGCCTTGGCTTTGGGTGCAATTCGCTCACTCTCGCGCACAAGCATGACCATCAATGCGCCAGTCACAAGAGAAGACTCCGAGCATTTCGGCGCCATTTCAACAAGGTGGTCTGTCATCTGCCCGAAATATCGTTCATTCTCGATTGGCGTTGGCTTTGCACCGAGAATCTTCGGTGCAGCCGCGATCGAAAGTTGGACGAACGCAATAGGTTCAGTGGCAAGCGCTGCGGCGGAGTGATCAACGGCTGCGGACCAAGTTGCACTGGACGAATCAGCAAGAGCGGTCCAGCGATCTTGCCATGCACCAAAGTCCATCGGAGAGCGCATACATGCTTGCTCCAGCAAAGCCATTCGTGCAACGATCGGAGTCATTTCAGTCGCGATTCGAAGACACTCTGCATCGACGAATGCGGCGCGATCTTGCTGTGCGTCTGACATCATGCGCACAAACCACGATGCTCTTCCCCAAGGGATCGAAATGCCATCGTGGCAATGACTTTGCGCCCATCCAGAAATGTTGTTGCCAATAGACCATGTGTGAGGCGCGCTTTCCCAAATGAATGCGCAGTGACCAGGCTGGCCAACTGGCATCGCAGGGACTCCAAATGCTTGGCACATCGCAGCGCCAAACTTCGATATTGCGCCGCATACTCCGCCAACTTCGTCTATCACCGCCATCGTCATCGGGCGTCCGTCGTAATATTCGCTGCCGTTCTGGACGCTGACACCTTTGGAATTCACGTCGCGGTACTTCACCATGTATGCGCCGTCGCCAATTTTTTCGCGCACTTTCAATTCTGGCTTGATGTTTGCACGTGCCCAAACGAGTTCGTCGTCAGAGGCCCAACTTCCAACGACATATCGCAACTGCCATGCGTTCAAGTCGCGAAAACTTGGGAACAACACGCCTTCGTCGTTCCACTTTCGAAATGATTCATAGCGTGCGGTTGGATCGATGATCGCACTATCGGCGAGCGCTTTCACAGGCTGCGCAAAGACGAGTGAGGTCGCAACGGCGATGCGCAGGGGAAGGGCGCTCTTCGCGGCCGAATCTTTCGCGATGAGCTGGCAGAATATTCGCGCGGCGTCAGGCCATCGGTGTTCTGCAGCGTTCCCAGAGGTCAGAAAGAGTTCAAGCGCGGTTCGGTCGGTAAGCAACCATTTGGATTCTGTGGGTTGAGCCTCTTCAAGAGACTTGCGACCATCGGCGCCCAAGAGCGAGAGAAACTTCCACTGCAGAAGGGCAAGCGATCCTTCTTGCGTCAGCGCAAATTTCTCGATCGCAGAAGCGTCTTTGTTGTTTAGAGTTTCACTGATCGACTTCGCAGACTTATTCCACGATTCTTCAAGCGTCGCCGCGAAGGTTGGTCGAGCGAAGAGCAGTACAAATAAAATCGCAATGTGGCGCATGAATGCAGTGTAAGGAGCCGAGCGTTTCTAGCGTAAATACACAATCAAACCCAACACCAATACAAATCCAATCGTGAACGCAATCCAGTTGAAGTCTCGTTGCTGCATCGGTGATGAGGGTACATTCATCTGATGAATTCCACGGGCGTCGATGTACAAACTTGTATCTTCCTCAATCGTGGACTGATGGGGATCTTTGCCTATTCTGAGGGGATTGAGACCGAAGTCCTTGGGAATCTTGACTGGCAGTGGCTTGAAACAAGGTGTTCGCCAACCGAACTGTCGTCAGGTTCGATGATGGCTTGGACTCAGACACTTTCAGACGGTTCGCATTTGATCGCACGAGTGATGCGCGAGGCGCCAGCGGGAAGTCGTGCATCGTGGAGTGTTCGTGCAATTGTGGTTGATTCGAATACCTATTCAGAATTGATCGACCGAATGGCGCATTGTCTCAGCGACGACAATTTTTGGAGCCGCCAATGTTTCGTTGACGGAACTGCGACACAGTTGCCCAACTGGGATCGGGATGATGCGGTCCAACCCAACGATCTTGCTCTTGTGAAGGCTGCAATTGCGCAGATTCAAAGTGAAGGAATCGCACGTATCGACCGAACCACTGAATGCGAGCCGTGGGAGCTGACGGTCAGGATTCCTGCGGCGCTTCGAGGATCAAACCGAAGCCGTATGCGGTGGCTTGTTGGATTCGACAATTTCCCAAGGGGAATGCAGGTTGTTGCCGGGCGTTACGCCTCGCGAATTCCGCGAAGTAATGCATCGGAAACGAGTTCCTCGTCGATTTCACCATCGACTCTTCCTCGAGCGGTAAGTCCCAAAGTAGGTGCTTCGAGAGTCGAAGAAGTGGAAAGTGAGCCCGAGTGGCAAGTGAGCGTGATTCGATCATCGCGTTTCCGTTTCGTCATCCCAGTCTCATGTTTGTTGGTGATCTGTGTCGCCATCCTGTTTGCTGTCTATCGCATTCGATTCACAAGTTGACATTGATGCGCATCGATCTTCTGTTATCCTCGATTTGATTTCTTGTCCGGCGCGAACCACTAGATATGACCGATGAGTAATTGGTTCAAAAACATCCCGTGCCCAAACTGCAAGCGCGTGTTGCGCTATAGCCCCAACACTGCGAGCGCGATGATGACGTGCTTTGGTTGTAAGACGCAGTTTGTGCCAGAGGTTACGGTGGGAGCGGATCATCCTGCGGAGCGCGACACGAAGAACGACAAGACTTCGAATAGAAATAAAGCGCTGCCAAGTTGGGCAAAGACTCCTCCGCAAGTTCAATCGCTGGAGTCGGACGCCGCGCAGAGCCTGGGTCAGGGATCAGATAACGCAAATGCCAGCTGGGCTGTTGGCGAGGCACAACCGTTTGGTTCGGCTGATCAGTTTGGTTCGGCTGATCAGTTTGGATCGGCAAACCAGATTCCGCTGGACCTTGCGGGAAATGGTGGACATCGCAACATTGTGGCGTTTAGCGCAGTCGCAATCATTGTGATCATTGCTGGAGCAATCGTCTGGGGTGTATGGGGAAGAGCGAAGACCGCGGAGCAACTTCCAATTGAATCACCACCAGCCGAAAAAACAGGTGATTCGCTGCCAATCGAGCCAATGGGTCCTCCTGCACCGACCGAGCCTGCCAGTGGATCTGTCGCAACCATTCTCAAGCACGAGTCTGAAATATTCGCAATCGAAGAATACGTCATGGCTTCGGTGACTGCGGCGAATGAAGCGCAGCGCGATCCGCATATTGTTGTTGAAATCAAAGACCTCAAATTGACCGACAAGGTTCGATTCAGTTTGGAGTGCAAAAAGTATCCAAACTTCTTGAACGCCGACAAACACACATTGAATCCAAAGAAATTAGAAAACGGAGATGTTGAGAGCTCTTTTCAAGTGTGGATGCCTTGGAATGCGACGGAGTTAACAAGCCCAAAAAATCGCGACCCAATGATCGAGATTCAAGTTGAAGCATTCGTGAATGACCGATCGGTGATCAATCAAACTCTGAGATTTCACTTCAATGAAATCTACGTCTTCCCACTTGACCGCTTTATTTACGCCGCCGCGTATGTCCAGCCAGATCATCCACAGATCAAATCATTGCAGGGTCAATACGCTTCGATGGATCTCAAATGGGACTGGGATGGGCTTGAGAAATCGATGGTCGAATATGTTCGAAAGGAAGTATCCGAACAGACAAAGGACTCTGCGAAGGCCAAAGAATTGTCCGACGAGAAATGCGGAGTATTAGAGAAGTCGTATCGCTCGATGCTTCACACGTATTTCGTTTGGAAACTGGTCGATTCTCTTCAGATTAAGTATCAAAACCTGACCAAGAACGACACCCCGGGGATTCGGTCTTGCCAGCAATTGCGGACTGTGAGCGATGTCCTGAAGTCGCGGATGGGCAATTGCATCGAGGAGAGCATCTTGCTTGCATCTCTGATGCAGGAAGGTGCGAGCCTCATGTCGCCACCAGGGCATTGCATGGTGATGGTTGGATCCGAATTCAATTTTTTCGATTCAATTCCTCTGGAGTGCACAAAGCTTGGTGCGTCAGTTGACATGAAGCAATACCAATCGATTCTGTCGTACGCCAAGGATGCCCATGATCAGTCGGGGCTTGGGCGTCTGTGGAGCGCACTTCAAGCAATGCCCCCCAAGATGAAGGATGCTCTCGAGTCAGACCCATCATGGCGAAACTTTGCGTCGGCAATTGAGGCGGGGAGTGACGAATTGTGGCAAGTTTTTGATCGCTGCGCGACCATTCGCGCATGGACTCAAGCGGGGGGAACTGTTCCGCCTTTCCCAGAGGCTTGGATCACGAACTCGATGACATCAGATGCAAAGGATAGATTGTGCAACGAGTGGAAAAAGCAAGAACAGGAAATGACCACGTGGCTCAAGGCGAATGACTCGAATTATGGGATCAGTGAAGCTGGAAAGTCGAGCGAGGATCCCATTTCGAGAGGACTCGCATACTGGAACACGATCTGCCTGCTTGCACGAAATGGTCCAGTCAATTTGGATAATTACATATCCATCGCTCGCGCACGAAAACTCGGAATTGTTGCGCTTCCAAATGACTTAGGCTCAACGCCACCCAAACAATGAACACCACCGCTCCAAGCTCGCTCGTCGGACAAGTGCAATGCCCCAGTTGCTCGCACACGTTTCGTCCTGAAAACATTCGATTCATTGCAGAACACGTTTCGCTGCAAGGTGACCGCATTGCCGGTCCACTCGAAGGGCTCCGATTTCGAGCGAGTCGGTTCGACCTTGACGGAAATGCGATTGATATGGATGGGCGAGTCTGTACGCGTGTCGCTTGTCCCTCGTGCCACATTGAAATGCCAAGGGCGTTGCTTGAAAGTCCAACGTGTTTCATTTCAATCGTCGGTGCGCCTGGTAGCGGCAAGAGTTGTTTGCTCGGCGCGGCAAGTTGGTCGCTTCGCAAATCTGCTGGCCAGTATGGTTGTTCTTGGGTTGACGTAGAACCACGACTTAATTCACTCTTACATGGATACGAGTCTGGTTTGTTTGGCGCAGGCGGTGCAATGCGAAAGCCGCTCAAGACAGAAGTCTCGGGCGGTGATTGGTATAACCAAATTAAGGTTGGGACTCGCGTCGACATCATGCCGAAGCCGATGTTCTTCCGCATTGCGCGCCAGAGCGGTGCCTCTTCGGTGATTGTGATGTATGACAATGCGGGGGAGCATTTCTTGCCGCTCGTTGAGAATGCAGAGCCTCCGCACACGCGACACCTCGGACAGGCGCAGGCGCTTCTGTTTGTGTTCGATCCGACAATGGTTCATTCTTCAGATAACTCGCCGCGGCAAGAATTGATCTTGATTGAGACTGTTGCGCGAATTCGGCGCTTTGCTGGCGTTGGGCAGAATTCCAAGCTTGGAATTCCCGTGATCATTGCGCTGACGAAGGCCGACCTATGGGCGGGCAAGGTTGGAATAGACATCACGCATCCACCAGTGAAGCCTGGAAAATTCGTCGATCTTGATCGAACAAAAATAGATGAGGTCTCTGCAGCTGCTCACGCATTCGTCGGTCGTTTGTTCCCAGAGTTGATGCAATCATTGACTGCATTTGTCGACAATGTGCACTGGGTTCCTTGTAGCGCCATGAAGAACGCCATCAACAGCAAGAGTGGTGTCGAAGAGATCCAACCGCTCGCAACATGGTCTGAAGTGCCGCTTCTCTTGGCGTTCGACGAGATTGCTCGGCGGCAGGGGCGAAAGTAAAGATGCCGTATGAGGTCGTCAATACATCGGTTGCACGTGGATTGACTTCAGAGCACTCAGGATTCTGTGATGTTCTTCGAACGCGTGGCTTGCCAGAAGAAATCACGCCACTCTTGGCGCCGTTCAATTTCTATAACGAGAAACTAGCGAGAGGAAAACCTGCCTACGGAGTTCGGTCGATTCGCTTTGGTGGTCGAATGTGGGGAGTTGTATCGCGTGTCGTTCTCAATGGAAATGATTACACGGGTCGCCAGAATCGTCTTGCTCACCACGTGATCGCACCACCGTCTGAACTGGAAACGCTCTGTCCGGCAGCCGTTCTTGCTGGATACGCGTTTCGCGATACATGCAATGAATCGCCACGATACCTAGACCGCGAACCTGAGGTGCCAGAGATTGCCGGATCGTTCGACGATGTTTGGGAGTGCATGGGTGGAAAAGGGTGGCGTTCGCATATTGCAGCGTTGGCGCTCTCCGGTTCCCGTGTTGTCGTGCTCATCCCTCTTTCGGCAGAAGGTCGAAGTGTTGTGATTTCGATTCTGCTTGGTATTCCTATCCAGAGACGCTGGGAAGTTGGGGTTGTCGAAGCTTCTTCAGCGGAGCAGTGCTGGGCGCACACTGCGCTCATTCGAGTGCTGGCTATAGATGCGAATGATGCAGAGGGTGATCGGGCTTGGCCAGGCGAAGTGGTTGTGGATTTACGTCGTCAGTCAATCCCGCCATCTGCGAATCAAGAAGTACTCGTTGAAAATGAACCAGTGAAGCTTGATTTCAGCGCGTTTGCGACACCTGTTCAGGAATCATCTGCGAGTAAAACAGAAAAGTCGAGTAAGCCAATCATGGTCCATATTGACTTCTCTTCGCAGACGGCTGATGGGACGCATGATCACCGTGCTCCATCTTTCGGCGAAGAACCTGCGCAATCAACTCCAAGTGTTGGAGCTTCCAAAGTTGTTTGGAAACAAACCATTGTTTGGTTCATCCTGGGCGCCGTTGTTGGTGCACTTGCTGGTTTCTTCATCGTAAACTTGAAGTGAGAGAGACGAATGCCTGAACATAAGATTCTTATCACCAAGATTCGCCAGTGGATTGCTGCTCACCTTGATGCGAAATCAGATTCGCCAGGAGCCTCGCTGACTCCCGAGTCGCTTCGTCTTCTGGCAACGACATACTGCGATTTGGTTGGTCCGCTCGCGAGTCAACTCAGTCGATGTGCGCAGTGGGCAACGAAAGGACTCTTCGTCGAAGCATGTTCAGTGTGCGATGACTATCCAGATCTGCTGGGGATCGCGAAGGAATTTACCTTCGAAGGATCATTGAGAGTGGTTGGCAATTCAAGCGCATCTGACGAGATCGCAAAATTGCTGCAACCGTACGCTCCAAGCGGCGTCATCGTTCCCGTGATTGCGGGTTCAGATATCGCCGCCGTCGAGCGGGCGTATGGCGAGCTCGATAGAACAGCTGGAATGGTCGCAGAAGTCCAAGCGCTTGCGTTGGCGCGAGCGAGTGTTGCGCTGCGAGTATCAGCTCTTCGCAAACTCTTTCGTGATAATCCAGCCGCGAGTATTTGGCAGGGTGAGATTCGGCGTATTGAAGGCGGAGCATTTGATCTTGTTCAAGCGCAGATGACGACAGCGCATCAGCAGGGTGATTTCGCTGCAGCACAGGACGTCATGCACGAACTTGGCCGAAAAGATTGGGGTGTTCCCGTGCCGGAGGGGGTCAGGAAGTCTTGCGAGAAAATGTGGAGTGAGCTTCTCGGTCGCGAGGCTGAGCGCCGTTATGGTGAAATTGGAAGGTCGATTCGCGAAGCGAGCTCCGCAGCGAATGCGGGAAGACTTGAGGAGCTTGAAGCAGCGTGGCTTCAGGTTCAAAATGAAACTGGATGCGATCCAAGCCGTGATGCGGATGCCGCAGTTGAGTCTGCATTTCAGTGGCTCGCAGCTGACCGAGAGCGCCGTCGACGGGAAGAGGAGTTTCATGATGCCGTCGCAGCTGTCGAAGCAGCGATTGAAAACGATGAAGATGAACAAGAGATCTCACGTTGTTTTTCCCGTGCGAGCTCATTCGACCGAGAGGTTCCTGAGCGTGTCAGGCTGCGGATCGAAAACATCCAAGAAGCTAGTCGATTAAGGCACCGTCAAAAAACGAGAATGATTGCTACAGCGATTACGAGCGTTGTCATTCTGATCGGTGCATTTGCGGCATGGGTTGTTCACCGGGGGCATGTTCGTGACGCAGTCGCGATTCTCGTGAAGCAGGTTGATGACCAGCTTTCGCATCATCAAATTCCCGCCGCCGAGCAAGTTCTCGCATCTCAACCTGACCTCGCAGGAGAGATAGAAGTCGCCGCAGTTGCTGCCAAAGTGAACGAGGCTAAACCGCAGTGGGAGAAAGATCGTCAAAGTTTCAATGCATGGAAAGAAGAAATCGCAAAGGCAAATAGTGGCGATATCTCAAAGACGAAGTTCGATGCAATGCTTGCAGCTGTTGCGGTGTTAAAACCAAGCCTGACTGATGATGAGGTCAAACAGTGCGATCAACTCGTTTCCAAAGCGAAGAGCGTTGTTGATGGCACAGTCGCAAAGAGATTGATGAGTTTGACTCCCAAGTCAAATGCATTTGGTGTTGAATCGACGGGCATTCTTAATCTTGACCAGATCGCTGAGTCGAGTCGCTATGACACCAAGGCGCTCTCGGCAATTCGCGCCAAAGTATCCGCCGTTATTGCGAAGGGCGATGGTTTGCTCGCTGAGTATTCCGACATCGGTGTTGAGCATCTCACATCCGTCAAGGCTGGAGTTGAACGACTGAAAAAACTGCAAGCTGAATTGGTCGATCGCATTGCGAAGATTGGCGAGTTCGAGAAAACGCTTGCACAGTTGACCGCGTCTTATAAGGATTTAGACGAATTCAACCGCAAGTATGCAGCGATCGTTGAAGATTCGAAAGCGGTGCTTGCTGGATTAGGGCTTGGGTCTGACTTCAAGACTGGCCGAGAGTTGGCACTCAGCCTCGGTGGATACTTGACATGGAATGCACTCATCGATGGTCGACCAGAGCGTTTCTGCTTTTGGAAGGGGAAGTTGCCGCCAGAACCAGGCGCTTTGGCCGCGCTCAAGGATTACTTAACTGCAAATCCTGATTCAACATTTCGCCCTCAGGTCCAGACGTTGATCCTGATTGCCGTGAAGGCATTTGATGACCGCGATCAATCTGCTGCAACACGAATTGCCGGGCGAATCACTGGCTCAGGTATGACCGATGTTTGCGCTGTGCCGCTCAAGAAAGGTAGCCCCGTCTACCGCAAACGCGCCGACGAGGTCAATCTTGCAACGGCTGATCCATGGACGGACGGAGTCATGCGCAGCATCGCGGACATGTTGACGGAGTGGAACAAGCTTGAACCACTCATCAAGAGTCAGTCCAAGGGATATGACAGAGTGCCAAACGATGCTGGCGATTGTCCAACATCGAAAAAAATCCGCGAACTGCTCCCAGTGATGGTGAAGGACGGAACGCTGATCGGCACCAGAAAGCTGATGATTCAACTGATTACTCAGATCGCAGCTGGCGACAATGCGGCATCTTCAAAGCGAGAAGACTCGCTCCTTCGATTGTGGTGTGTACTCAATTTGGTGGACTTCTGGATGGAAGAACTGGCATTCGATAAGACCATCGGGTTTGACCAGAAACTCTTTGATGCTGCGGCGCAAGTACGCGAGAAGTTTTCACAGGCAGTTGACTATGACTGGGTTGTGACTCGGTTGGAGAAGAACGATTTGGAAGAACGTGCGCGATTGGTCAATCGTGCATCCGATGCATTGAAGACCTTTGCAGCAATATCGGCAAACAATAGAGAGATCAGCGACACAACGATCTTTGCTGGCCTGGAAGATGCACTCGGTGAAGTCAAGGTTGCGGGGGTCGTGGCGGTGAACCCTTTCCTTCGAACGCGAGTTCTTCAGCCGATTGACCCTGACAACACTGCGCCGCTTCTACTCCTGGTTCAAGCCAAGGCCAACAAGTTTGAATTCGTTTCATTCCAACCGAGCACTCTCGAACAGACACTTGCGACATACAAGTCGCCGTGCGCACCAATGCTCGTCTTTTCGCAACAATCTAAGAAAGGTCATTGATGGGTTCCAAGACTGTTTTGAGTTACCGCTCCGTCGATCCAGAAGCGCGCCTAGGACTTCCAAGTGGTCGGTTTACTACGCCCAATCAGACCACAACCCTCTTGGGTGGTTGTCTCTTTATGGCAGTCGTGTATGGCTTTGGACTTGTTGTGAAAGATCGCGGGACGTGGGGACCAAAGGTGTGGGAGTATCTCGCTGGGTTTGAGGGATTCCCAATTTTGATGTGGGCTCTTACTTGTTGGAGCGCTTCGATCCTGCTGATCAAGGGTCTGAAGATTCGCGCTCAGCGAAAAGCACTTTTACTGAACCTTATCCCCAATGATCCAAAATTTACGGTGACAACAGCGACGGCTCTCAAAGTCATTCAGGCGATCGAGTCATCGGTCGAGGACTCGCACAGGTTCATGTATCTCAACCGCATTGTGGTGGCGCTTCGAAGCATGCGCAATGTCGGTCGAATTGGCGACATCGATGAAATGCTTCAGTCCGCTGCAGACAATGACGAATCTGGTGTTGAAAGCGGATACACACTTCTGAAGGGGTTTGTCTGGGCTATTCCCGTCGTCGGATTCATCGGAACGGTGGTTGGTTTAACGAAGGCGATGGGTGAATTTAAAGAGGCGCTTGCCCCGGCTGTCGCAGGATCAGGTGCACAGGGTGTATCTCAGGTCTCGGTTGGCTTGTTGAAAGTTCTTCAAGGATTGGACATCGCATTCATCTCCACTGCTGAGTCGCTCATGCTGGTATTCGTTGTTCACATCGTCAGTGTCTTTATTCGTAGTGCGGATGAAGCAGTGCTCGACGATATTCGTGATGCCATTCATAGCAACATTGCGGCGCGTGTTCGCATTGAACCGGAAACGGGGGGCTGATGCCCAAACGCCGTCGCGGTATCGAGTCTTCAACTAATTTTTTTAGCTTTCAGGACATCATGATGTCTGCGCTCGGGGTATTGGTGCTTCTGTGTGCAATCATGATTCTTCAGTTGTCGATCGTGACATCGCCAGGCAGCGGAGGTGAACCCGCGGATCAGCAGAGCAAGCAGCCTGTCGATGCAGAACGGGTTCAGTTGGTTTCAAAGATCCATGATCTCGAAGCACAGAGTCACCGAATTCAGCAGGGATTCGGCAGGGACGTCGACCGCGACCTCGCAACTGTGCACACAGAGTTGGAGCGGCTCAAGGTTGAGCAGCAGCAGGGGGACGAACGACTCGCAAGACTGATTGAACGACTTGGACTCAAGCGAGAAGGGAAGAAAGCTGATGCGCAGTCTCTTCTTGCGCTTGATTTAATTGATCAGCGTGATGCGCTCGCTCGGGAACTTGAAGGTTTTTCCAATCGACGGCGATTGGTTTTTCAACTGCGGCGCTCGGACGGACTTCGGACGCGAATTTTCGAGGTTGCTGGGAATCGCATCGTCGAAGCATTTGATGATGCGACTGCAAACGCAATCATGCATACGTTCTCATCAGATAAGGAAGGCGCGCAAATACTTTTGCAACGCATGAAGGATGCTGATGGCAAGAGTAATGCTGTGCTTATCGCATTGAAGCCGAGCGGCGTCGGCGTGTATCGCACCATTTGGTCGGAGCAGGGCGCTGCGCAGGATCCATCAAAGCGGCCGACGAACTTTGGAGTCGATCTGATCACTGAAGATGGTTGGATCAGCGATGAGCATCCTGCCGCTGAAGGTGGGGGGGGATAAATCGATGGCTCGCAATGAGGGTATTGACATCGCTTCGCTTCAATTGATGATCGATCCGCTGTGCAATATCTTTGGAGTGTTTTGTTTTTTAGTCATGTTGCTTTCTTTTCTCTCGTCGATTCAGGGCGCAGCAGAACGAGTTGTTGCAGTTGCTGCGCCAGAGACGAGGACCAATACTGTCTTGATCGAAGAGGTCGGGCGCTTGGAAGAACAACTCGCGGCGGGTGCTGATCCTGAGCGTGATCGAAAACTCGCCCAACTCGAAACTGCCAATGCAATGCTCGATCGCGCAAAGCGACGTCAGGATGAATCGGATCGGCGTGAGACTGGGATTGCAGAGGAAATACGAGTTGATCCCAATCAGATGCAGCCTCTCAAGTCTATGATCCCATCGCTTGTCGTTGAAGTCGCGCGCCTGAATGCAGAAATTTCGGATGCAAAGGCAAGGTCTGAGATCGAGATGGCGCTTCCTCGAATCGCTTCAACAGATGCCCAAAGCGACCTGATTTTTATCATCACGGGCGGGCGCATTTATATTGTCCCCGGAAAGAAATTTATCGATCTCACGCAGGATCTTTGTACACGTTTCCGATCCTTCGACGATCGTTGCGTCGACGTTGCAAAGTGCGAAGTCGAATGTGGTGGAGCCACTCTGATCCAAACAATCGTCTTGAATCTCGGCAGTGGAGTTGATCTCAAGGATCCCATGTGGAGTGATTCTCCACAGTGGAAGGAGTGGTGGTCGTGGGTTGGGCCAGCACCAGTGGTTGCAAGCGTGATTGTCGATCCAGATAGTTTTCGAGAATTCGCGACCGTCCGAAGATTCTTTTCAAGCGTTGGAAAGCGCTATGACATTGACCCAAAGATGTACAGCGGGTCTTACAAAGCGATATGGCGCAGTGGTGCGCCGTCGGGGCAGTGATTCGAAATGTGCTGCTGATTGACCCTGTATTAGGGCGCAACTTTTCCGCCAGTTGCCGATGCGAGTTTTCGCCACTCATCAGCCACGGTACTACCAGCCACGACAGCATCAACGGGGCAAGTCCATGCGCGCTTTTGCATCAAGTCAGTGATGTCGCTCGGACCAATTCCGCTCCCAGAAATGACCAATACTCGCGTTGGAATTGATGGAACGTTTCGAAACAAATCCGAAAGCCGAGAAGTCGTCAGAGGCTGTGCTGCTGAAGATTCCGCCGTTGCGACTTGCTTCATAAGGAGTGCTGTTCCAGCGGCGGCCCAATTCAATGGGAGATCGGAATTGAGACTGATGAGGATCGCACGACGTCCTTGCGCTTGTTCTCGAAATGCATTTCGCAAGGCACTCAGTACATTCGACCGTATTTCACTCGGCTGACTAGAGTCGAAGATGATGAGTGTGTCGCCTTCGATCCATGGCAGCGCAAAGAGTGTCGGTGTTGACGGCGCTGTGGCAGCCGACATGTTTGTCATTTTTTCCCCAGTCGCAAATGCTCGACCTTCGCTGTCGGAAACGCGCACGTAATTTTTTGCGCTCAGCATCATCCTCGCACCGTCGGGAGTCAAGGTCCATGTGACGTTTGCAGTGAGAGATGTTGGTGGCGTGGCTCCGGCTGGAATCAATTCAAGCGCAGCAGCAGCACCTGATGCGGGTTCGATCGATAACAGTCCGTCACCCTTGGAGATGAATCGATAACGAATTGCGATGCGCTGCTTTGCTGATTCTCCAAACCCACAATAAACGCGCATTTCACCTTGACCTTCATTGAACATGAGATAACGCTGGGAATAACCGCCCAGAGCGAAGTCAGCCGCATTCATCGCATCGCAATCAACCTGGCGCCAGCAACCTCGAAAAGGAAGCACGAGTTTTGCTGCGCCACCGTCTATGTCCTTGAGTGGCTTCGAATTTGGAAGTGGAGCATCCGTTGGAGCAACTTTGGAAAAGTCGAGCTCCTTTGATGGCGTTGTTCCAGGTTGATTGCCAGGTGCTGTTGTTGTTGATCCTGCAGCCGCAGCTGTCGAAGGAGGAGTTTCAGAAAAGAACTCCTTTGAGGACTTTCCGTTTGCCTTCCCTGCGCCGTCAACTTCTCCCTTGGATGCAGACTGCGATGTTCCAGTTGGCTTGGCGCCGCTTGCCGACGCCGGCGGAGGCGCGGATCCACTCTGCGACGATGAAGCGGCACTCGCAGGTTTCGTGGCCGCCACAGCCTTGCTAGTGGATGATGACGATCCAGAACCCGATCCTGTTCCAGCGCTCGTACCAGATCCTGTTCCACTTCCCTGACTTGCAGTACCAGATTTCCCACTGGCGCTGCCGGAGCCGGATCCACTTCCAGACTTTCCGCTTCCGCTGCCAGAACCAGATCCACTTCCGGAGCCACTTCCGTTGCCAGAGCCAGAGCCACTTCCATTGCCAGAGCCGGATCCACTCCCAGTTCCACTGCCGCCAGACTTCCCGCTGCCAGAGCCAGATTCATTTGATTTACTGCCTGCCGTTGCCACGCCGCCCGACTTTGCATTTGATGGACTTTGGGCGGGGTAACTCGGTGCAATCAGGTTTGGGCGATCGACCTTGGTTGGTGCAGGCTGATCGATCGGCGCTGCGACGGAGGACTGCTTGGGCGCCTCTGGTGGAGTGCTGCATCCGGCAACAGCAAAGTGCACGCAGAGAGAACCGGCAACAAGAATCCAACGTGTGCTTTGGTGATTCATGATCGATACCTTTCGCAGCATCAGTCGCTGTATTTGATCCAGCCAAAGAGTCCATAGAAAAAGTCGACTACCCCAAGACCGATCACGCCCCAAAACGCCCAGTAGAAATCTTGCGCGGTCGATGTCTTGTACGACCACCAAGTTGCACCAACGCCTGCGCAAATGCAAATCAATCCATATAGAACATGCCTTACATACGCCTTTGCAAATTGTCTGCGACCTTCAGGGGAAGATTTGTAATCCGCAATTGAAAGCTTGACATCGTTGATTATGCGAAGCGCCGATTCCATATTCCATCCCTGACGAACAAGCCCAGCAGCAATGTCTTGCTTGCTCTTGCCACTGAGTAACTCAGTTGCGATTGCTTCCTTCAACTCGTCCGTTGCCATCAAATGGCCTGGGGAAGAGGCGTTCGAGGCTTTGGGTTGTGAATGCGATTCGGTCATCGAATCGTCATTCACGGAAAGTTCGACCATCATTGGTGGCGTCACCTGGCTTCGGAGTGCACGGCAGGCAGATGTGAATGCAGGAAACTTGTTCTCGGGCGCACTTCCAAGAATCCTCTGCAATTCAGCCCATTCAGCATCACCCAGTGGCGCAATCCCGAGAAGCGCATTCGTTGCGCCCGCGGACAAATTGTCCCGAAGTAAGCATGCAGCTTCAAACATGACATAGAAACGCGAATCGATTTCACGGACGCGATCAAGTTGACGAACTTGCCGCATCGACTGACGCGCAGCGGTCGTCGTCGATCGCGCAAATTCTGCACGTGCTTTCTGAAGTGCGCTCGCGACAACATCATTCATTGGCTTGGTTTGCTCTTCTTTCCAGTTTTCGCTGCGTCGCACGAATTGATGAGATCCTGTGCTCTCACAGCAATAGAAGCGACTTGCGGTATCGGACAAGTTTGCAATGCAGCAATTTCCTTGTCGAGAGGCCTGTAGATTTTTTCCCAAGGAAAATCATTTCGAATCTTCATGCATTTTTCCATCGCGATCGTGTCGCCAGCCGTCTTGGACTTCTCAAAGGCTTTGCTCAGTTCACTGTCATACAGAGTCACAAAACTCTTCCGTTGGGCAATCCAATCATCAAATTGTTGGTGAAACACCAGCATGATTGAGTAGAACGGCATTTCTTGAAAAGATTTCTCCAAGTTCAATCGCGAATCAAGCATGATCTCCCCAACAATCGGCAGCCAACTGATCGTGCCACATTTAAGCGTAGATCGATCTCTCGAAGCGTTTTCCTTCAGTCGATTGAACGCCTCTCCCACGATGTCGTTCATTTTCTTCGGGTCGGATGGTCCTGAAGGCATAACGCCAATCGCATAGTCCTGAATCATTGCTGGCGTTACATCTATAAACTTCTCAATCGAATGAACGACCTGCGCATCTGGTCGTTCTGGTCCGACCTTCGTCAAAAGCTTCCACGCATTATTCATGTCAGTGCTGGAATCTTTCGTTTTCGGTTCGACCGATTCCAATACTTTGGAGGTCCACTTCACGACAAAGAGCAGTCGGCTATAAGTCGACTTCTTTTCATCGTCCCCATTCTGAAAGACAGCTTCATTGATTTTTTCTGGTTTGAATTGGCTGATCTCGGTGGCGACAAGTTTCAATTGTTCAAGAGTAATTTTCACGTCTGGACTTTCGCCTAGCTCTCGAAGGTCAGAAGAAAGTTGATCGATGTAATGCTCTGTGTTCCACTTTGGTGCAACCTTGGGTGCAGCAGGCAAAGTTGGATCCGTCGCAGGAGGGGTTTGCGGTGGAGCAATCGGAACATCAGGCAGCACGGATGGCGAAGGCGCTGGCGTTGGTTGGGGGGGGGCAGTTGGAACTTCAGTCGGTTTCTCATCCGCAGCCTTGGCATCATCCGCAGCCTTGGCATCTCTCGCAGCCTTCGCGTCATCCGTAGCCTTCGCCGCAACCTTTCCATCGGCCGCATTTTTGGCCGCGTCCGCATCGGCTCGCGCTGAATTCGCAGCGTCTTGTGCCGCAGTAGCGTCCGCGGTAACAGCAAACAAGCCAGCATTTTCGTTGGCTTTCTTTGCAGCATCAGCCGCCGCTCTCGATACAACCGCCGCTTTCTCTGCGTCGCCCGCAAAGGTCTTCGACTCGTCTGGAGTCTTGGCGCTTACTGCTTTTTCTCTGCTGCTCTGGGCATCCTTTGCAGCGTTCTGAGCAATAATTTTCTGCACAGTGACTTCTCGACTCGATTGGAATTGTGAAACAAGCCAGAAAGCACAGACAACAACACAAATCGCAAGTACTCCAACGACAAGATAGGAAATAGTTTTTCTTGGAGTAAGGTCGGCAAGGGGATCTTGAAACTGTGCGCGTGTTGATTCGCCGCCAGCTCCCGCCTTATAGGTTGGCCGTTTCCCACGCTGCCTCTTCGGTGCTCGGCTCGGCGCATCGTCTTCGAGTGAAATTGGTTCTGACGAGTATTGGGGTGCTTTCGCAGCGATCTTTGTTGGCTCGATGACAGACGTGAGATATCCGTTCGTTCCTACGAGAGCCAATGAACGCTGCCCGTATGTCGTCGTCGGTGATGTCGCAGGTGTAACAATGATGCGTCGGCTGTTTTGTTCCACGCCTCGCTGCGCAATCGATGCAACGCTGATGCTGCTTGGTAGCGAAAATAGACGGCATCCCCAGGTCAATTCCAAGAGATCTTTCTCGGCAAGTACTTGCAGAAGCGCAATGACGGCTTGATGGGATGCAGGATTTGCACCAACCATGGCGACTGCATTCTGGCGACTTCGTGCGGCCATCCACGCATCGAAGAGAGTCACATCGCTCGCGGTAATCGCCCGACGCACAGGAATCACCTCAGGAAGCGCAAGTGGCTGACCACTTCGAAAGAGAGCAACTGACCACAGTTGTGGGGAATGGAGCAATCGCCATAAATCTCCACGAGCAATAGCTTGATACTGTGCGGCAGTAAGAATGATCGTGCAGACAGCAATTGTCTCGCGTCCAGCGCTGTCGCGATCTCCTGGAATGATGCGCGACAATGCATAACGTCCAGTTGATCTCAGTCTCCGCAGCATGGCAGTGGCCTGCGCGGTCAAAGCGGCATAAACATTTGCGTCGTCGGGTTGGCCATAGACCAATTCTTCAAGTTCACGCTGTTCGGGCGGCGTGACGGACGGTGATTTGGCAAAGGTTGTATAGCCATCTCGTGAAGCAAGCAGATGACTATCGACTTGTGGCATCGCCGCTATTTGCCTTGCTTGAAGACCGCATACAAAATGAGTGCGATGCCTGGGAGAACGATCGCCATTGCAAGTCCGAACCAGAGCCAATTGGCAGTTTGTCGTTTGACAGCGTTCACTTCATGATCAGTCACTGCTGCATCTATTTCTGCACGAAACGCCCTGACTCGGCGATCGCCCTGATGTTCATTTGGTAACGCGGAAAGAATCTTTCGTGCTCGCACGCAATTTGCATTGGTTGCCCCTTGTGCGATGATCGCCCGCGCTTGAGTAATCGCAAGAGTGACCATTTGGTCCTGCGCTTCTCGTTCAGCGGCGATTTGTGATTTGACAATACGAGATTCCAGTTTTTCAAGAATCCATTTGAGAGGCTCGATGACATTGACTGGCGGTTTAACGAGATCGGGTGCGCCAGTTCCAGAACGGCTTGTGCGGTTCAGGCGAACAGCTGCGCACGGAAACACTTTGTAAGAACTCACTGCGGTCCGGATGATCCAGTGCAAATACTCTTCGGCAAAGACTTTGAGCCCGCCGAGTTGGATGATCATGCTTTCGTGCAGGTCGCACTTCGTCATCACAATCGCGATCGGGACATTTTCTCCGCCAGGGAATTTGCGAATTCGGTCAACGACCGCAGCCATTCCATAGTCGTCATCAGCGCGTTTCGTTGGATCTCGCGAATCAACAGCATTTTTAGGATCGATCAAGAGTATGACGCCCTTTGCGTGGTCGACGTGTTCAAGCAGTGTTGTTGTGTCGTCGGTGTCTGATTCGCCTCGAACAAATGCCTTCGTGAAGACTTCGCCGGGATAATCCAAGATCGTCATGCGGTGGACGGTCGTATTGAATTTCAGTTCGCAGTCGACATATCGCTGACCAAGCGTCGCACTTGGCCAGCGTCCGTTGGCCATCTCAGCGCACATGGTCATCAAAGATGTATGAGCTGGTCCCGAGAGTGCTCGCATCGACAGCCAACTTTGCGGTTTACTCCACAGCTCGTGATAGAGACGTGCGATAAAGACGGTCTTGCCAGCCTGCGTTCGGCCCAGAACGACAATGCGATCGCGAATAAACGGTTCGGAAATCGATGCAGATGCTGGGCTTGTCGAAGCGAAAAAGTCTGCCGGACTTTCCGAAGTAGTCGACGGGGGGAGCGATGGGGGGAGTGGCGGTGGCGTTGCCATATTGAGAGTTCAGCGCGAAACATGAGTGGTCAATCGATCGCCACCCGTGAGAAGTTTGGATCTTACTACAGAGATCGCCGGTTTGACTCGCTCCATCACGCTAGTTGGTGTTAGGCTTTGCTTTGGAAGTTCCCCCGGTCGTATCGGCACGACCAAGTTCCGGCTGA
>CAIXJC010000054.1 GCA_903919715.1 uncultured bacterium
AAGAATCCAGCGACAAGGTCATCGGCATCGCCAAATGATTTCCACCTCGAACCACGAACGTATGCGCAGAGCGGAGCACGATATCGATCCATGACATGATGGCTGATCGCACGAATTGCCGCTAAATGTGCGGAATCATCGCCAGTTTGCTGCGCATCAAGTCCACCGTCGATCTGCGTCATCAACCACGTGCGATGCGTAGACGGAAAGTGATCGACTGAATTCGAGCCGGAAGACATAAAACGAATCGTACCGATGCGAGGGATTGGATGCGGTGGAGGAAATGTGAAGAACTCCCTCCCCCCTACACCTTGTAACCTCATCTCCCTATGGCTTTGCGATCACTTGTCACTGGCGGCGCTGGATTCATCGGGAGTCATCTCTGCGAAGCGTTGATTGCGCGCGGCGATGAGGTCATTGCGCTGGACAATCTTTCGACGGGCCGCGCAGAAAATGTTGCGCTACTCGAAGGGCCCGCCGGCAAAGGAAAATTTCGCTTGCAGGTCGGGGATATTCTCGATGTTGCAGCAGTTGACACAGCTGTGAATGGAGTCGACCGTGTCTATCACCTCGCTGCGGCAGTCGGCGTGAAATTGGTGATGGAACAACCGATCTCGACAATCTTGACCAACACACACGGCACAGAAAATATTCTCGCAGCGTGCGCAAAGCGTGGCACGCGAGTCTTGATCGCAAGCAGTTCTGAGGTCTATGGAAAGATGGGATCGTCTCAAGCAAGTCCTCTCGTTGAAACAGACGATTGGCGACTTGGCGCAACGAGCACTCGGCGATGGTCATACGCATGCACGAAAGCGATCGACGAATTCCTTGCGCTCGCATACCACGACGAGCGTCAACTTCCTGCAATTATTGTGCGACTATTCAACACAGTTGGCCCGAGACAACGCGCAAATTATGGAATGGTCATTCCCGCATTCGTGCAAGCAGCGCGTGCGGGAAAGCCGCTCATCGTGCATGGCGATGGAACGCAAACTCGTTGCTTCAATCTCGTTGCAGAGAGCGTGAACGCAATTGTGAAATTGATGGAATCACCAGCGGCAATTGGGCAAGTGATCAACGTCGGCAATAACCGCGAGATCTCGATCAACGACCTTGCAAAGAAAATTATCGCTCTGTGCAAAAGCACGTCTTGCATCGAGCATCTTCCGTATGGCGACGTGTATGGAAAAGGATTCGAAGATATGGAGCGCCGCACGCCAGACCTTGGCAAGTTGCGATCGATCATTGGCGACGTGCGAACGCAAGAAATCGATGAGATTTTGTTAAAGATTGTTTAGGCGATCGAAGAAACGAACTGATTTCTTCGGACGAAATTTCGTAATTAGGCAAAAAAACTCAACCATCTTCCAATCGGTTGCGTAGAGTTTTTCGTACACGACCCCCGAACAGTCACCCCCACGACTCGAAAGGATTTCAAACATGAAGTTTCTCGCAGCTGCTTTTTGCGGTTTGTTGTTCTACGCCACCTCGACATTCGGAGCAACATTTTCCTTCACAAATGAATGGCAAGGTGGTGGTCAAGCCGCCATTCGGATCATCAACGACTCCGACCAGCCGACCAACGGCTGGACATTGGAGTTTGATTGGAATGCAAGCATTACAAGCATTTGGAATGCAACAATCCAAAGCCACGTCGGCAACCACTACATCGTTGGGAATGCGGATTACAACGCAGTAATCACGCCGAACGGAATCGTCGATATTGGATGCGTTGCGAACTATGTGCCCGCTGGAGTTGTAGCGACGGGGCTAGTTTTTCATAGCGGCGGAAGTGCGCCGGTACTTGCAATTTCGACAGCGACGATTTCCCAAGCGGGGGTCGGTGCTTCGTATTCCGCCAATCTTGTGGCAACTGGGGGAACTCCTCCATACATATGGAGTATCGCATCAGGCTCGCTGCCAAATGGACTTGTGCTCGCGGAAAGTGGAAGCATCAGCGGAGTTGCATCCCAAGCAGGAACCTCCACATTTACTGCACGAGTTGTCGACTCTGTTTCGAGCACGACGACTCGTTCGTACTTGTTGACAGCTTCCGTGCTTCCCAATCTTCGAATTGAAGATGCGAGAATTACTCTCGACAATGGTGATGGAAGCGCCCATCCAAATGCGTGGCTTTCAACGTCTGGGAATCAAATTGTCGACGCCGCAGGACATTCGGTGCGAATCAGCGGAGTGAATTGGTTTGGATTCGAGACTGGCAATGGAGTGCTGCACGGACTCTGGTCGCGTGGGTACAAATCCGTTCTCGACCAAGTAAAACAACTTGGGTTCAACACGCTCCGGCTTCCGTTCTCGAATGAAATGCTGAAAGCGGGTGCAACCACAAATAGCATTAATTATGCGCAAAATCCAGACCTTCAAGGATTGACGCCGATCCAGTGCATGGACAAGATTGTCGAGTACTGCAGCCAACTGGGCCTGCGAGTCATCTTGGACCGCCACTCGGCCAAAGCAGACAATTACTTAAGCGAGGATGTCTGGTTTATTGCTGGAGACAGTTACTACACCGAAGCGCGGTGGATTCAAGATTGGGTTTCGCTTGCAAATCGCTATGCGAATAATCCAACGGTCATCGGCGCCGACCTTTTCAACGAGCCAAAGCGCAGTGCGACATGGGGGACTGCTTCTCCTGCAACCGATTGGAACAAAGCCGCGGAGCGTTGCGGAAATGCGATCCTTGCCGCGAATCCGAATTGGCTGATCATTGTTGAAGGTGTCGAGCGATACAACAATCAGACAACATGGTGGGGTGGAAACCTGAAAGGAGTTGCAATCGATCCAGTCGTCTTGGCAGTTGCAAATAGATTGGTCTACTCGATGCACGACTATCCCAAGAGCGTTTATGCGCAGTCGTGGTTCAACGATCCAACCTATCCAAACAATCTTGATGATGTCTGGCAGTCGCACTGGGGATATATTTTTCTCAATCAGACCGCACCGCTGCTGCTTGGTGAGTTTGGAACGAATTATGTGACCACAAGTGACCAACAGTGGCTGGACAAGTTGACCGACTATATCGATGGCGATTTCAATCTCGATGGAACGCGCGAGCTTGGATCGGGACAAATGGGAATGAGCTGGACCTACTGGTCGCTCAATCCAAACAGCGGAGACACTGGAGGCATCCTGGCCGATGACTGGACGACGGTAAACACGTCTAAAATGGCTGCGATTCAAGCAAGTCTCGCTCCACTCATTGGATCCGGAACCGCACCGACCCAGGTCATGACTTTCCCAGTGAATCTTTCGTCCGTGCCGAATGGGCCTGTCACTGTCGCGTGGACGACAAGCGATGGGAGTGCGATTGCAGGAACGAACTATCTCGCAGCATCAGGAACCCTGACATTTGCTGCTGGCGAAGTCGCCAAGAGCATCCCCATTGCAATCCCAAGTCAAACATATGCAGGACCAAAGCAGTTCACAGTGCAACTTGCGACGGCATCAGGTGCAGTGTTGGCGAACGCGACAGCGACAGGAACGATTCAGCGCTGCCCAGCGGATGGCAACTTGGACGGCGATGTGAATGGTGCTGACCTCAGTTTGTTTATGTCGAATTGGGGAATGCCCTCCGTGTTTGACTTCGATGGTGATGGCACAACAAATGGTGCAGACCTGACAACACTTTTACAAGCTTGGGGACAATGCCAATGAAAATACTTCTCACTTCAACCGCATGCTTACTTTTCGTCGCAGCGACTGCCCTTGGACATGGCTCAATGGCCGATCCGATCAGTCGAACATATCAAGGCTTTCTGGAGAACCCGCAAAGTCCGCAGAGCAACGCAGTTCTTGCCGCGATAGCTGTGGGAGGAACGCAAGCCTTTTATGATTGGAACGAAGTCAGTCGCAACATATTGGATTACGACTATCCAGCAGTTCTTCCAGACGGTGAAATTCCCAGTGCTGGGAGAACGAAGTATGCGGGGTTGAATCTCGCACGCACTGATTGGCCTGCGACTATGGTGGTTGCGGGCCCAAGGGTCTGTCGTTTTTATACGACCACTCCGCATGATCCAAGTTTCTTCAAGGCGTACATGACGCGCGACGGATACGACCCAAATCAACCGCTGAAATGGGCGGACTTGCTTGAGATTCCTGGCGCAGAGACGGCGACATTGTCGGGACCTTGCAACCAAGGCGGTGATGCGTGTCACTGCGGGACCGGTGGCTCCAACTATTACATGACGCTTCAATTCCCGCAGAGAGTCGGACGTCACGTGCTGTTTGTTGCGTGGCAGCGCATCGATCCCAATGCAGAGGTTTTCTTTTCAACAAGTGATGTTGACTTCGGCGGAGTGGATTATGGCGCTCCTCCCCCACCTCCGGTCATCTCTGCGATCGCAAGCTTTTCTTTCACGCAACAGTGGAGCGGAGGCGGAGAAGGAAATTTTCACATTACAAACAACACGCAGCAACCGATCCAAGGATGGACGCTTGAGTTTGACTGGGTCGGACAAATTTCAAATGTGTGGAATGGAACGTTGACAAGTCATGTCGGCAATCACTACACGGTGAAAAATGTTTCTTACAACGGTGCGATCGCCCCAGGAGGGATTATTGATGTCGGATGCGTGGCGACATTTGCGACCACTGATCCACTGCCGACGAATGTCATTGCATATGGAGGTGGTGGATCGATATTGCCAATTGTTTCGAGTCCTGGAAAAGCAAGCGCAGCAGTTGGGAATTCTTTCACATATCAAATCACATCGAGTGGTACGCCAACATCTTTCTCGGCGACAGGATTGCCTGACGGGCTTTCGGTCAACGCAGACACCGGAATCATTTCGGGTGTTCCAACAACTGCGTCGCTCTGCGTTGCATCAATTCGTGCGACAAATGCAAATGGAACAGGCGTAAAACTGCTGACTTTAGCGGTACTACCGTGCCCAGGCGATGGCAATTCTGATGGTCGCGTTGACGGAATTGACTTGTCACAACTACTGAATCAGTGGGGACAGCCCTCTGCTTATGACTTGAATAACGACGGAATTGTAAACGGTGGAGATCTGACACTTGTCTTGCAAGGATGGGGTACATGCCAATGAAAAAATACTTACTCACTCTTGTCTATGTTCTTTTCGCAACCGCGCCATCATTTGGCGGAGCCACCTTCACGTTCACTGATCAGTGGACAACCGGAGGCCAGGGGAATTTTCATGTCACCAACAACACTTCGCAGACTCTGCAGGGCTGGACGTTGGAGTTTGATTGGGGAGCCAACATCACCAGTGCATGGAACGGTGCCGTTCAATCACACATCGGCAATCATTATGTCGCAGTCAATGCGGCATGGAATGGAACGCTTGCGCCTGGCGCATCGGCGGACATCGGGTGCGTCTTTACAACGACAACTGCGGGAGTCGCCCCCACTGGGCTGACCTTCAGCGGCGGATCGAGCGTGACTGCGCCTGTCATTACAAGCGCAATGACCGCAACGGCGAGCATCGGCCAACCATTTGCATATCAGATCACGGCATCGAATAGTCCAACAAGCTTCGCGGCGACCGGCTTGCCCGCAGGAATGACGGTTTCAACTTCGAACGGGCTGATCTCTGGAATGACTGCAACAGCAGGCAGTTTTACAGTCAATTTGCAAGCAACCAATGCTGGCGGAACTGGATCTGCGATCTTGGCACTTGCGGTATCAAACTGCCCTGCCGATGGAAATGGAGATGGCTCTGTCGATGGATCTGACCTGACGTCGATGCTGAGCGCATGGGGTCAACCATCTGCGTATGACATCAATCATGACGGCATCACAGACGGCAGCGACCTCGCAGTCGTCCTTGGAGCGTGGGGTTCATGCGTGCCATCTGGCAATCCTGGATATGAAAAGATGCCGACTGTTGCACAGCGCAAGATCGTGGGCTATTACCCAAATTGGGGGATCTATCAGAAAAATTTTCCAGTGACGAGCGTGCGCGCAGACCGAGTCAACGTGATCAATTATGCATTCTTGATTCCTCTGGATCGAACGATGCCCGCTTCGTGGGATCACATTGTTTCGTCGTACCGCGGATGGAAATACGCGGACTACACAAACTATTTGCAACAGCCTGCTGGCACGACTTTGAGCGCGGGAGTTGGATTGTTTGACGAATGGGCTGACGCCAAGGCGAACACCGCAAGCGAGGCATTGACTATGTCGCCTGCTTTTCGAGAAGGCAGCAATTTTTCACAATTGCGCGATCTGAAACAAACGCACAGCAAACTGCGCACGCTTGTGTCAATCGGAGGATGGACGCTTTCATCACCGTTCTTTTCGATTGCAAGAAGCGCGCAGAAACGTCTCGATTTTGCAAAGTCCGCTGTCTATGTCGTCGCACGCTATGGCTTCGACGGGATCGATATTGACTGGGAGTATCCAGGCGGAGGCGGAGTGCAACAAAGTGGAGTGAGCGATCCAGCAACCGACGGCGCGAACTATTTGCTACTCCTGCAGGCACTCAGAGATGAGTTGAATCATCAAACAACGCTCGACGGCAAGACTTATTACTTGACGATCGCTGCCCCAGCGGGCGACACAAATATCGCCAACATAAACCCTGCTGCGATCGCAGGCATTGTCGACTGGATCAACATCATGACATATGACTTTCACGGCGGATGGGATTCATATACCGGATTGAATTCGCCGATGGTGAATGTTGACACGAATCCTGGAACTGCGAATTGGTCTGTGACAGGAGCGACAAACATCTATCTCAATGGGATCAACGGAAGCGCAGGAGTTGCTCCAAGCAAGCTCGTATTGGGCGCGCCTTTTTATGGTCGAGGGTGGAACAATGTGCAGCCAGGTCCAAATGGCAACGGACTCGGCCAAGCTGGAGCCGAAGCAACATCACCAGGATTGGGAGAAACGGAATTCCCTTACAACTCACTGTTTACTAGTGGATATTTGTCATATTCCGGCGGGACAGTCGCGGGCGCGGGTGGATACACGAGATACTGGGACGTGGTCGCACAAGTGCCTTACTTGTACTCACCAACCGCAAAACGCTTCATCACATATGACGACCCGCAATCGATGAATGCGAAAATGAATTATGCGAATCAAGTGGGGCTCGGCGGTGTGATGTTCTGGGAATTGAGTGAGGACACCACGACAGCCGGGACATCTCTGATGGACACCATCTATGAGAGCATGCGATTGCCGTAGTGCAAGTCAAACGACGAAGCACTAAAAATTTCACAAATGAATTGTTCTTTGCTGTCCCCACGAAGTTGAATCCAACAATACTTCGAGAATCGAGCGATTGCTTTTGGCGGCGTGAATTTTGCCGACGACTGTGCAACATTCACAACTCATGCCGACTGGCTTCGTTCTTTCCTCGATAGTTCGGCACACATTTTTAAGGAGTTTGAAATGAAGCACTCAGTTCAGGAACTGCCAATGCGAAAAATCGGTGGAGCACTTGCTTTGGGCGCCCTTCTCTGCGCCACAAGTTCTGCGCAGGATCCAGGCCAAAATCGACTCAATCCGATGGGTTCGCAGTCACGGGACGGATGGCGTCAATCGAATCGCCAACATGCACAACCCAGCAATCCTGCCACCCCAGGATCGCATCCGCCGCCTGCACCAACGTATCGACCATTCGATGGGCAGGGAAATAATCTTGTGCATCCACTGTGGGGCAGCGCGATCAGCGATTACTTGCGCGAGCAAAGCGGCGCTCATTATGCGGACGGAAAATCAGCGCCGAGCGGTGCAAGTCGACCAAGCGCACGCCTGATCAGCAATGCACTTGTGGCGCAAGGCGACCTCTCGACTGCTGATGAGCGCGGCTTGTCTGCTTTCACTTATGAGTTCGGGCAATTTCTTGATCACGACATCGGCCTCGCCGCAAGCGGGACGACAGAAGCATTCGACATCAGCGTGCCGTCGGGCGATCCTTGGTTTGACCCGCAGGCGACCGGCACGAAAAAAATCTGGATGGATCGTTCAGCATTCGATGCCAACACGGGAACAACGAAACCACGTGAGCAGGTCAACAAAGTCACTGCTTTTATAGATGCTTCGCAGGTGTATGGGTCTGATGCGACTCGTGCAGCGTGGCTGCGAACATTTGCTGCGGGACGAATGAAAGTGCGGGTGACGGAGTTTGGCGAGATGCTGCCACTGAATGATGGGACGCAAGTCAACGACGATGCGGTTGGAAATCCTCCAACGAGCCTTGTTGTCGCAGGAGACACACGCGCCAACGAGCAGCCTGGACTGACCACGCTTCAAACCGTTTTCGTGCGAGAGCATAATTTTCAAGCCGCACGAATCGCTGCCGCGCATGCCAGTTGGAATGACGAGAAGATCTATCAAGAAGCGCGCAAAGTCGTCATCGCAGAAATGCAGGTCATTGTGTACGGCGAATTTTTGCCATCGCTGCTTGGGCAACCCCTGCCGCCATACAGCGGATACAAACCAAATGTGAATCCTGGAATCAGCAACGCATTCGCGGCGGCTGCATATCGCAATGGGCATTCGATGGTCGGTCCTGACATCGGAGTCATCGACGAAAATTTTGTCGAGATTGATTCCCTGCCGCTCCAAAGCGTGTTTTTCAATCCAACAGTGATCCCATCGGTCGGCGGACTTGAACCATTCATTCGGTACTTTTCGACCGACACGCAAGAGGCGACGGACACGATGATCGTGGAACCGCTACGAAACTTTCTCTTTGGACCTCCAGGCGCAGGCGGATTTGACCTTGGTGCACTGAACATTCAGCGAGGCCGTGACCACGGACTTGGCGATTACAACACGGTGCGCCGCGATTTCGGATTGCCACCTGTCATGACCTTTAATCAGATGAATCCAAATCCTGCGGTCGCTCAAACGTTGAAAGCTCTCTATCAGAATGTCAACAACATCGATGCGTGGGTGGGAATGCTTGCTGAGAAACATGCGCCAGGATCGAGCCTTGGACCAACTCATCTCGCAGTACTGCGTGATCAATTCAGGCGACTGCGAGATGGTGATCGATTCTGGTATCAGAATCGAATGTTTGCACCGCAAGAATTGGCGGTGTTGGAGTCCACTCGATTGTCTGACATTCTCCAGCGCAACACTCGCGTCGCGGGACTTCAGCAGAATGTTTTCTTTGCGGCAGACTTGTCGACGCCGTAACCTGAGTGCGTTGCGCTTCTTCTTCATCTATCTTCCGCTGAACCTGTGCATTCTCCTGCTTCTCCCGCTCGCCGCATGCCATAGTTTCGCTTCAGATTTTCAGCAATACGGAGAAATGCGACCGGTCATGCGCGAGGGTCACACCGAGGCGCGCGTTTCACTCTGCAGTGCGAATAGTGCGCCGCACGCATTTGCGGTTGGTGCGCTTGCGGGGCTTGAGGGCGAAGTGACAATTGCGAACGGTCAGGTTTGGGTCACTCGAGTTGTGAATGGGAAGCCCGCCACCACTGGATCGTCGTGCGTCGAGGGCGACAACGCGACACTGCTCTCTGTCGGCCATATTTCTCGCAGCGTTCAAGTTCCGCTTGTTGCCACCGCGGACGCGAATGCGCTCGAGAATGCGATCCATAGTGCCGCAGAAAACTGCAACTGGCTCGATGCGAATGGCCCATTCGTATTCGAGATCAAAGGAACCGCGATCACCGTGAAGGCGCATGTCATCACTGGCGAATGCGCATATGCCGTGGCGGGCGCAGATCCACTACGACTGGAAATTGTGTCGCCCACGCAGGTATCGGTTGTCGGCATCTATGCGCAGGGCCAGGCTGGCGTGCTCACGCATCATGGAACGAGCGTGCATATGCATGTCATTTTTCAAAGAGATGGCGCCACAATCACGGGGCACCTCGACGAAATCTCTTTTCTTGCTGGCGCAGAGCTTCGCTTGCCCACAGAGTGAAACGAGCGAAGTTCTCTCGCATTCGGTGCGTTGAAGCTGTGACGCTCATTTATGCAAGCGCCGAGCTGACCAGTGTGATGCTGGAGATGACGAAGGTTGTACAACGACAACACTGTCTCGCGTTTGAGCGAACTGCGCATTCGTTTAGAACCATTGTTCAAGTAGGCAAAGTACTGATCTACTTCGATCGACTGGGGAGGTCCCAGGATTCCACTTCAGCAGCGCGCAACTTTGCAATCATGTGCCGGATCCCACACCCAAAGTCGAGAACCGCCTACGTTGCGCCGACAATCGTGCGAGCACCCAATCAACGATGTACTCGAATTGGTCTACACAGATTGAGCATGTCAGACATGTAGATGGCGATATGCCGCAATCAAGTCTTCGGTGAAGGTTCAGGAATTGCAGGGATGTGCCGACCAGACTCTGATAGTTGCCGCGCACGCAGCACTGTTATCCAGGGATCACTGCGCCATCCGTGCGAGAGGAGAAATCCGATTGGCAAACCCTCGCCGAGCATCTTTGCCAGAGCGCCGATGATGAAATCCCCGCCAAACACGTCATAGGCACCATTGACAATAATTACGAGGGCGCAGACCACCGCAAAAGGACTACGCGAGCGAATTGCTGCAGCGATCGCGACAAATGCGCCAAGAATAATCCAGCCAGTCAACAGCAGTCCACCCTTAATGAAAGGGATTCCCAAGCCAACTTCAATTTGTCGCCGCCCAAATGTCTTCGCATCGTCGAGCCATAGTGCATCTTGGCGCTCGCGTCGCGATTGCTCATTAACTTCAGCCTCGATGGATGCGAGCCACTCAAATGAACCGCCCATTCCACGCCCACGGATGCGCTCAACCAGTCCAAAGTCACTCCAACAGTCATAGAAAATTCTCCACCGCTCATTTTCTGATCCGAGCACCGCGATCGCACCACTATCGTACTTCTTGTCGATTTGGATCTTCCCATCCAACCTCTCAAGCAAGGAAGATGTCTGCGCCCTGATGGTCCCGCCGAGTAACGCCATGCTAATCCCCATCACACACACTGCAACCACAACAACAAACGAACGATTCGTTGTTGGACGGAAGCCAACGGTGCAGTAGTTACAGATCACAAGGATCACCGTGATGAGTCCACAGCAAATCCAATACGAAGACTCCAGTCTGCCCTGTAGCAGCACTGCCGCAGTAGTGGCGCTGCACCATGCAAGAATAATGATTACCAAACCTGTACGACGCCACCACGGCATGGTGAATAGCGCGAGTGGCAGCATGCCAAACACAGGTAATAGATTATTAAGGCTGGCATCTCTGCCAGCCACCCGTATACCCGCTTCCAAATCGCCGGCAAATTTCAGAAATTGCATGATCCCAACAACACCAAGTAGCACCGAGAGTGAGCAGGCGAGTAGCAGTGGACCCCGCAGAACTGACCATGCGGCGCGCGAAGATCCAATAATGATTGCCGATCCAAAGCAGATGAAGCTTGCAAAGTCCTTTCCTGTTTCAACCGCATCGTTTTTGTATAGGAATAGTCCAATACCCAGCGCCGCCGTGATCAATAGCCCGTAAACCGCCACCCAAATGCGACCAAATGGTCGCAATGATGTCCTACCGGTGAGGACTAGTACAGCTGCAACAAAACAGGAAAGGCCAACCGCAGCGCCCGTTGCGAATGCGCCCAAACGATCTAGAGCGACAATTTCCAAGGTCTGAGCAATCGGCCGTACGCAAGCGACGGCTATCAACAACACAAGAAGATAGAGGGCGACTTTCAGTAACTTCTCAAAGGATGTCCAAGGTTCACTCAACGCCACACGCTTGATCCCCGAAGTGACGGGTCTGTCGGATGATTGCTGCCGTTCATGACCTTCCATGACTATCTAGGGTGTCGTCCGTGGAGTCGCATTAAAACAAAGGCTATACATAGTGATCAGGCGGCGTTCACTCAGCTACCCATAAAGAATAAAATGCCCAACATGCCTCGCTCCGCTTTCGGTGGTTCAATACGAGGGTCACATTCGCCTCGGAAAATCAGGGACGAGATCGGCTGCGACCCACCGAATCAATGGCTGCGTAGGCTGTGGCATCGGCGGTTAAACAGAGATCCGATCAACTATGCATCTGGAGACTATCGAGTTGATGTTAATGGCGACGACGGAATCGATGGGTTTGCCCAAATCCAAGATTGGGAGCAAGCATCGTTACTTGAGCCGATTGAAAGCGTTCGCTTCATGATGCGTCTGGACCACTGATCGATGCCCGCAAGGACGCTGCCGCATGGCGCAATGTCAAAACCAACATTACTACCGACGATATCGCAACAGCGATCGCGACTCCAGCTGCGGCAGCTATGAGTGGTGGCATCACCATCAGCAGCCCGGCAATGAACATATATGGCAAGACTGCTTGGAGGGCAGTAAAAAGGTAATAATTTGGCCAACTCTTGAGTGCTAAGTAGTAGGTGGCGAGCATGCGCATTGGCAGAAACGGACCAGCGCAACAAGCAACAATGATGGGCACTCCAGCAGCGGAATACTTGGGCAATAAAAATACAACGAGGACCCACCCAGCCAAACCAGCGAATGCGGATACGAACACCATGACAAACGCTGTCTTGCGAATTTGCCCCAATAATCCTTTGAGCAAACGAGAAGCATCGTGGTCTTTGCCATAACCCTCAATGAACTGTGGATAGGAAGAGGCATGCAGCACACTCGGTATCACCTGAAGCAACGACCAGATTCCGAGTACTGGCGAGTAAAGACCAACCGCTTCGACACCGCCCGCGAACGTCAAGAGTGCCATCCGCTCCGCCTGCTGGCCAACTAGCAACATGTAGCCCGTGATGTACGTGTGGCGTCCAAACTGAAACATCTCACGAATTGCAACCCAATAAACCCGCGGTAGGGCTCTCACGGGGCGAAACGCAAAAAAAGTTCCCGAGGCAATGGCCGCCAAGAGCAGCGCTCGCAAGAGCAAACCCTGAAATCCAATCCACTCAACAAGTACCAAAGTAACCACGCCCATGAGAGCGATCCCAAGCTCGATGCCACCAAGCCGCGTAAAGGCGGCCGATGAGCGAAATGTAGATCGAACAAACTGAGCGTAGTAACCTAGCGCCCACACGAGTGCTGTGGTAATTGCTGCTGCTCGAGCAGATCCGCTGTCTGGCGACAGTAGAGCCAATCCACCGACGGCAAGCAAACCGAGCCCACACATGAGTAGTGAATGTGCGAGTGCCGCCTCCAACAATCGGTGAGCGCGGTCCCGCTCGCCACGCCCAATCAAGTACGGATACTCGCGCGCGAGCCCGCTAAGAATGCCCATCTTGAGCGCATCAAGGGGCAGCGTCACCAACTGCGCGGCACTCCAATAGCCCATCGCAATTGGATCAAGCCAACGGAAGACAAGCAAGGTCGAAAGCCCGTTCAGCCCTTGCGCTGCACCCATCATTGCGGCGAACCGTGCTCTCGGACGCTGTGCCATCGCTCGGATTCGATGTGAGAGTGTCATATAGAACCCACTGACAAGCGAGGCCAAATCACCATCGCATCGCGCACTCTCCAAAAACGGTGCCGTAATCCCATCTCTCTATCCAGCAGCCAGCGACGCCTTTGTCGGGCGACCAACACGCTCGCAGTGCACCGTACGAGCATTGGATTTGCTGGAATAGCCGATGCCACAGTACTGCACGGCCTCCATATGGATTCAATCACGCCGTTCATTGCAATGCACTCAAACCCAGCCTGCTGCATTACCGCACGAAGCGTCTCGGGGACGAAAGACCACGTGTGCGCGTTTTGGAAATATCGCTCCATGCGCGCTGTTGCAAATGCGCTTGGTACCTCGATTGAAAGCAGACCGTTACCGTTTAATAGAAATTTGAGAGCATTGAGATCGGCGATCGGATCAAGCAAGTGTTCAAGGACATGCGAAAGCACAACAAGATCAAACCGCTCACCTGATGAGCACGCGGTACTAAGTAGCCCATGCCGAAGATCTAGCCCCCGCGCGCGACCAAGTGCGAGGTACCCGTCATCAACATCCCACCCGACAACACGGCACCCGATGTCGCTATATGGCAAGAGATTCCAGCCTGCACCGCAACCGATCTCGGCTACTGATGAACCCACGCGCAGTTTGACGCGGCGCAGTGTGCGACTTGCGCGGAGCCGTCCGGTAGTTTCTTGCATTGCGAAGTATGCGTCTGGATCATGCCCAGGCCGTTCATAAATCGCCCGATAGAGGTGTTGGTAAAAGTGCGCATACGCATCCGCAGTCATACGCGGATTTGTGCGCAAGAGGCCGCATCGGGTGCACAAAACGGTGCGGTGTGGAATACCGTAACGATCAACCGCGGCGATGCATATTTCATCCAACGACCCGCAAATGCACGGGATGAACTCTTGTGCATATTCACCAGAGGTAAGTCGATCGCAAGTGGCGCAAATTGCGTCGCGCCCACGTGGCCCCGTCGCGACGCCGAACTCTTGTGGCGCATGTGCGAATACTCCCCCGAGGAGTGGCTTTGCGGGCGAATTTGCGCCTTCACTGTTGGCAGGACGCTGAATGGTCATGTGGCAAACAATGGATGCATGTGTTCGAGGTTTGTCGTTCGCCCGATTGGTAAATCAATCGTCCCGAAAATGCGCTGCATCTGCTCGTACGTGATTTGGTAGCAGTTACAGACATTACGCCGTGCCTGCTGACTTTTGTCAGTAGCACTGCATGCGATGCAGTCCTTGCCAATCGAATTCGTTTTAATCATGGTGCAACTCCCTGCTCCTTTATTGCCCGCCTTGAACCAATCGCCTGAGCATCAGGGCTGACAACTACGGCATGCGACTCGACCATTCCCGCAATGACTGATCCTGCGCCAACAATCGCACCATCACCGATGCATGATCCCTTCAACACAATCGAATGCGCGCCGATGAACACGTAGGAACCGATCTGCACTGGTCGAGATCTCGGACGCCTCGGGTCTGCATCGCCAACATGCGGCACGAGCGGCAACGCGTGCAAGTCCGAATCGACCAACATGCACCCGCCGCCAACCAGCGTGTCGCTGCCAATCGAGATTGACTCGGTAGCCACAATCACAGAGTTGCTGATGCCAACACGATCGGCAATGGCGATGCAGGCATTACGACTTGCGTAAATTCCCAACCGTTGGCCAGATCCAACAAGATTGATGCGTGTACCTGAATTCAGCCGGCAATCACGACCAAGCGATACGGTGGCGGCGGGATGTATCCGCAGACAAATCCAACCCGATGCTCGAAATCCAGGGCCAACACGCACGCCAAGCAGCGCAAATCGCACGCGCGCAATGATGGTAAATAGTGTCACAGCCGCGCTGTCATGCGCAAATCGGCAGACGTGAAGCGTGGTGCGAATAAACTTCATGGGCAATTAGATACGCGACAGTATCGCATGGGGCTGACTTGAAGGTTCGACCGATCCCTGGTCGGGGCCTCGTTGCCGACAAGCGATAATCCGGAAGAAAGTCTCGTGTTCTGCAGGCGAATCCGGGTGGTCGAGATCAAGACTCATGGCTCTGAAGTTAGCGCCCTGCGCACAGAATGAAAAACCTCTAAAGACAAGGTGTAGGTATCGCTTTGCGGCCACGATTCGTGCGGCAGACGGGCGCTTCGGGGCGCTCGGCACCGCGTCGATCGCAGCAAAGTAAGCACTTGCGTCGAGAGGCTCTTCAACAATCCCTAGACCCTCGTACTTCGGCCGACCAGCGGCAATCACTGGCAGTCCGCGCGCCGTCATTTCCGAACCGGCACTACTGAGATAAACAAGGCCGGCACTCGCGAACGGAAGCAAACTGAATGTATTCACTGGTTCTTCTGAGCCGATGACCAATACATTGGGAGCATCGCCTGCAAGGCGAGTGGCCAAATCGCCCGTGCGAATTTTGCACTTGGATGGACCCACCCATTGCTCTGCCGGATGCGCCCGAACAACCAATCGCAACTGCGGACGCTCCCGAACATGCGCGATCAGTTGCTCAAGCCAATCCCGTTGACCACGAAAGCAACGCTCGCGAGCAAGCATCGAACTGTCGCCAACAACATTTGGTGCTGCCAATAGCAGAGTTCCAGGCGCGGTGACAAATTTGCGCACTCGTTCGGGAAGGTTTGCCGACACCGCGTTGCGTTGCACGCGATAGAAACTCTCGAGCCAAGATGCATCACTCGCCTTCGCTCCATCAACAAACTTGAGATATTCGTCTACCTCACGCTCCTTCGCTCCATCCCATGGACCTAATGCCTCAAGCCATCCCTTCACGTTGTATTCGAGAGCGGGCGCGTTATGGTTGTAGATCATGTGCCCCGCGCGCCATGCCCACCCCTCAAGGCATACTGTTGTCTGCGCCGATTCGCGGGCTGCATGGAGTAGACCCGGGGTCTCACCAACGAGACCACTCATCAAAATGAAGCTGTCGAATCGCTCTCGTTTCAGAAGTTCATAAAGCCCGTTTCCAGCTCGAAGGTTGCGCTCGCGCAACGCATCAACATCCGCACCGAATGTTGAAGGGTTGTCCACAATGTCCTGCTCTTCGATGTGTCGGTCATAGGCCACCGCAGCCGACACGATCGCGTTCACTGCCGCCTCAAGATCTGGACAGTTTGTAGGACTTAGATCTGTCCATGTATCAATGTCAATGAGGGCAACATCGGGAATCGCAGTAATTCCCGGCCAAAACCGCCATGTAGACGGAAGCCACTGCGGCTCTGTGGTGCATACTTGGCTTCGCGAATAAAGGATCGTCGTCCGAATTCCCATGCGCCTCATCACGCAGGCGGCGTACCCAGCCCACTCGATCCATGTTGGATTCCGCAGCGCAGACAGGAGCACGTGCCCAGTGATCGCTGGCAGCGGCTTCGAATCAATACTGGCAAGCCAACGATCGAGAGCGGCACGCGGAGTTGGAGCCGGGCCGCTCGCACGAATACCAAATCCATACATCGCCATCGCCGCGGCTTTGGCAGATGCGCGCCGAACGCGATCAATCGTCTTCTGCAGTGATGGACTTGGCATTACAGGATCACCATGCCTCTAAGACGGTCTTACGTTGCATGGGGTCAATCGATGCAATCTCTGGATCGTCGTAATAAGAGTCACCAACAACATGGGTCGTCGAAACCTCTTCAAAGATTGCACCATGTCGCGAGGAGAATGAGTGCCACACCCCACGCTCGACGAGAGCGATGTCGCCCGGCCGCATCGAAGCACCATCGCCATCGCGTGTAATTTGCAGATCGCCATGAAGCAGTTGGAATGATTCTTCCTTGACCATATGCCGATGCATTGGGTGTGATTGCCCAGGCAGAACAATAATCAATTTCTTGCAATACTCACGATTAATCAGATTGACGATGATCGCCCCATGCTGCCGAAATCGCTCCGGGCCGTAGTGATGCGACATGTCGATCGAGTAACTCGTGCCGATCTGAATACCAGCCTCGTGAAGCATGCCTTTGGCCTCGTGCAGCAAGCTGCGCAAAGCAACGGCAGTAGTACGAGAACGGCGCTCAGTGAGAGCCGCATTCGACTCATAGTCATGCGTTGCATGCATTCCCGCAAGAAATTCGCTAGAAGAAGTCTGCCCTGCGGCGCATGGCATGGCGAAGAACACCTGCGCAGCAGTGATGACGTCTCCATTCTTAACTGGCTGCCGCAGGTAGGTACCACGCTTCAGTGAGAGCAATGAATCCAACTCGTCCTGCGTGACATGCTTCGGCTGTGCCGGATCACCAGAGATTGCCCGCGCTAGCAGTGCCGCAGCAACCCACGCCTCGGTCTCCGCGGGGTCCATCGAATACGCATTTAGCGGTGATCCGGATGTAGGAATTCCGACATGGCGCTCGAGTATGCGAGCACCCTTCGCAACGGCGATCTTTACTGGATCAAGGTTGGTCGGTGCTTCATGACCGCTGTAGCCAATCCGAAGCCAGTGATAACGACGACGCATCCAGTCTAAGACATGAAGTTGCAATGCATCATTTGGAGTTGGGTATAGACCAACGCAATGCAGCAGCGAGAAGTCCATCACGCCGCGGTGCTCGAAGAAGTTGACAATCTGATCCATCTCCTGCTGCCGAAGACCGCCACTCGAACAGATCACCGGCTTTGAGCAGCGCGCGATCCGTTCAAGAAGTGGCCAGTCATTGGCACTGCAGCTGGCAATCTTTACGATGTCGACCCCGTGATTAATCAGCAGTTCAAGTGATGATTCATCGAATGGCGTGCACGCTGCAATCATTCCATGCTCGTGGATCGCTGAGACCATCGTTGCATAGTCCGCGGCGGGAAGTTCCGTGGATAAGAAGCGCTTGATGTGCTTGTGATCCCCCGATCGAAAGTCCGGATGAATAAAGGTGACGAGATCGCGGTACTGCAATTTTACCGCTGCACGAATGCGATGCTTTCGCGCAATGCGCCCCATGGCTTCAACAATGTCGAGCCCATGCTGAAGGCTTCCTTGGTGATTGTTAGCGATTTCGAAAATGAAAAGCGGCTCATTCGTCTCTGATTTCATGGCAATTACTTTCCAAGCGCGGCGGCGGAATGCGCTAGCCGTACGAACGACGCGATCCCAGTCGCTCGATCATCGACATACACATCCGCGGCGGGTTTACCAAATCGAAGTTCGTGATGACGGACTCCCCAATCCACCATCTGAGATCGGGTGACATCCGACCAATCAATCCCAGTAGCAGAGCCGCGGGCTGTAAATAGGATGATCCGATGGCCAGCTTGGTGAAGCAAGTTGACTGCATCAATCACATCCCGCTGCGGACGCGCTAATGCGTAATCGTTACCAGGGGAGATCGTTGCGATCACTCCGTCAATGTCCATGCACACCACCATGGCACGAGAGGATGTTCCAGGAATTTCACTTGCCGCCTCGACAGCAGCATCAAATTGAACCGCGTTGTCGATGTCATGGTGGTGATCCATGACGTACGCACCAACAGAATCACCAACCATTGAGCGCTTCTCTAAAATTGTGTTCGGTCGCATGACATCGATGCAGGCGTTCTGTAGCCATGCGGTTGGCAGTGCCTGCCGCGGCATACTGTGTGATTCCCGAATTCCAGCCGTCGCCACCTGTTCCATTGTTCCATCTTCGCGTTTCCACCACATCTTCAGAGGAGATTCCGGAGCCGGCGATACAGAACGCACAGAATCCCACTCTGGGTGAGCAAGAAGTAGGGCAACGGCACCATCGATTTCTGTCGCCGTCCGATTTGGATACGTCGGACGGACATGGGCAACCAGATCCGGCAGTGAACCATGAGCAAGCCGGTACCACTCGAGTGCATGCGTGAAAACTTCAAGGTCAGTGGATAGGTCGCCTGCGAGCGCCGCCGGGCGAAGAAATGGCACCTCCGCGCCTGACGCACGCGCGATCTCGGCGTAGCGCTCGTCATCTGTAGAAACGATGACCCGATCAATTGATTTTGCCGCACAAACCTGCTGAACCGCCAAGCTCAGCAGTGGCGTACCACGGAAGGACCGGATGTTCTTATGTGGCAGGCTCTTTGAGCCGCTTCTTGCAGGGATGATCGCTATAGCGCTACACATTTATATAAATGTACATGATTTAAAATCCAAAATAAGTTAAATACCCTATGCAAAAATAACTTAGTAAAGTACTTCGCATGCGCATCGCAATACTTGCCGACGTCCCGTGGCCGACTGGCGCCGCAGGCAGCGTGCGAGTGCGACGATGGGCTGAAGAGCTGTCCCGCGCCGGCTGGGAAGTGACAGTAATCCCGATCGGAAACTACGGTTCCAATGATGCCGCGGACGTCGATCAGGAGTTTGATACTGCGACTAAGGCACGATTCACATCCAAATTCGGAGTACTTGGGCCCGGTGGATGGTCTTCGCTCACGCGCATCGCAGAGGCGCTCCGGCTTGCGAAGCCCGACTGGATTCTTTGCTACGGGCGCCGCGTATCCACCATGGCCGCATGCATCGCGAGGCGCCCACGCGGCACGCGGATTGCCGTTGACGTATCGGAACATCCAGCTATCACACTTTGGGAGCGAAGTCACAGAAGTCTAGTGGGCTGGGATCACTGGCTCGGTGCACGATATCTCCTGCGCCAAGCTGACGCGGTCTTTGCGATCACCCCGAATCTCGCTGCTGCATGCCAACCATGGACCCGCACCCCGATCACAGTCGTACTTGGCATGACCAACTCGGTTTCGATAGTTTTCTCGGCAGCCACAAGAATCCCACATAAGTTTGGTTACTTCGGCAGTTGGCACGCAAAGGACGCACCAGCGTTCGTCATCCGTATGGCTGCACGCATGCTGATGAACGACCCAGGTGCCACATTCGAGACGGTCGGATTCATACCGCAGAAAATCTTGGCCGCCCTTGTGGATGCGGGACTTGATTCACCGCGAACCGTTCACCACGGAGCTGTCTCAGATGAGCGACTCGCTGGCGTACTTTCGTCCTGGGCACTTGCGCTCATGCCTCGGTCGGATGCCAAGAGCGCACGCTTCGCGTTTCCCAATCGCGCTGCCGACTTGCTTGGATGCAGTGTTCCAGTAGTAGTTCGCGAATCTGTTGGGATCGCTTCCCTTGGCGCAGACTCTGGCGTAATTCTCGTGCCGTCAGATGATGCTGAACGCGCAGCGGACATGGTTTCATCCATCCTTTCAGATCAATCGCGCCTTGCTGAGTTTCAATCGGCAGCGCGTCGTGGCGCGGAAAGGAACCTCTGCGCCACTCAGGCAATCGGACGGGCAATTTCCATCATGCGCCAAGCACGATTGGAAACAATCGAATGACATCTGCTCACACAACTGCGCTGACCGGGCGCAGCATCGTGATCTTCGGCGCAAACTAGTCACGCCCCGCTCCGCACTGCACGCCGACTTCCAGCACTTCGGCGACGAAGACCTGCCCGTTAGCGGTATCCGGCTAGTCGTTCGGCGCCCTAACGTGGCTTGATGACTTCTTGATAGATAGCAACTTGCTTTCGGGCGACCTCTTCGCGACTATGTCGCAATGCCATCACTGTTCGGCACTCCGCCGACAAGCGCGCCCGATGGCTCGGTTGCACGATGGTGGATGCTGCAGCAATCATTGCTTCCGCAAGTGCACCCGGCGCATTTGGTTGAACCACCCACCCGCACTCACCAACGAGCAACGCGGCATCACCAACATCGGTTGCAACAACTGGTGTGCCAACACTCATTGCTTCTAGCACTACATTGGGGCAAGATTCGCGCACCGATGTCATCGCGCATACATCCGCAGCCGCAAGCCATGGCCGTGCATTTGATTGCTCGCCCGCATGATAAATCAACGGCGATCGCTCCAACTCAATGTTGGCGCCACTCTCACCACTCTCCCATCCGGGTTTCCCGACGCGGACGAATACCGCCCGTGCGCCCAACTGCGCATGGACGATCTGTGCAGCCTTAATGAAGTTGCCCACTCCCTTGTCGGGATGAGCCCTCCCGACTTGAACAAAAACTATCGTGTCATCAGTCACGCCAATCTGAGCACGAATTGTGCGACGCCAATGTGTAATGTCCTGTTCGTCTGGCACGTCAACGCCGTTATGGGTGACCGAGGCATGCTTCATGCAGAACCCAGCGAGAGCATGTTGCGCACGCGAGCGCTGAGAATTGAACATAATGGCACGTGGATATGAGGAAGATGAACGCGCATACGCGATAGCTATCCGTGTCGACAGCGATCGCCGCCCTAAATCCAGTGAACTGCGAATGCCCCAAACACACGGAATACTGCGAATGCGAGCACTAATCCGGCACATAGAAGACAGTGCTGCAGCATGCCACATCCATGCGTGAACAACATTCGGGCTCTCAGTCAATAGCGCACGCATTGCACTCAGCAGGAGGATCGGGTTCAGCACCCCGCGTGTTGCGCCAAGCACAGTAACACGAGCGCCAGCCTTCACAATTGCACCTACGAGCGCACGTTCGTCAGTCATACAAACCACATGATGCTGCAGAGTGCCGCGCGTATCAAGAATCAAACGCAGCAATGACGTCTCCGCCCCGCCACGCCCCACGCCGGAAATCAGGTGCGCCACGCGCAGAGAGTTCTCGCTGTCGTGCACGTTTGTCAAATTTATATGTCCTGAGTTCATCGTTCCTGACCGAATCCGAATTTCCAATTTTAGAATTGAATAGTACTTAATTATAAATATGCACTATTGTATAAAATTTGAAGTTGTAGATCATCTTGAAACGTGTCAAAACATTTGAGACTCGTTCAGACTAACCTTGGTCGTCAAAATCACATTTGAACTTAATTCTGCGTAACAAAGCATATAAAATATGATAATCTTTAAGTCGTGTGTGGTATAGCAGGAATTCTAGGGAGTAAATATGTTCTTGAAGATCATCTTCAAGCCATGGCTTTCGTTTTACGCCATCGAGGTCCTGACGATCACGGCATTTGGTTCGATAACGATGCGCGAATTGGATTGGCGCATACTCGTCTATCAATTCTTGATCTCTCAACTGCGGGACATCAACCTATGCCCTCTGCCAGCGGTCGGTTTATTATTTCATTTAATGGAGAAATTTATAATCACCTTGAAATGCGAACGCGTTTGCAGGAAGCCAGTTCAGCGCCAAATTGGCGCGGGCATTCGGATACCGAAACCCTCTTGGCAGGTTTTGAAGCATGGGGTATAGAAGCCACTGTTCAAAAAACAACCGGCATGTTTGCGTTTGCTGTTTGGGACAAACACACACGCACGCTCACGCTTGCCCGCGACAGAATTGGCGAGAAACCGCTTTATTACGGCTGGCAAAATGGCGCTTTTCTGTTTGCTTCCGAACTCGAAGCCATCAAGTGTCATCCGTCTTTTTGCGGCGACATAAATAGAAATGCTCTAGCCGCGTATATGCAATTTGGAAATGTGCCTGCGCCACAATCTATTTACACAGGTATTTCAAAACTGACGCAGGGCACATTACTCACGGTCACTCTTGATCCTGCCAAAGAGTGTATTCCTGTCCCCTACTGGTCTCTGTTAGACGTGGCGCGCAAAGGTCAGCAGGCTCCATTTGAAGGCTCTGATTCCGAAGCGCTTGCGCAGTTAAATTCTACGCTCTCCGCTGCAGTTTTGTCTCAGCAGATCGCTGATGTACCAGTTGGTGCATTTCTATCAGGTGGCATTGATTCATCGCTGATTGTCGCCCTGATGCAGTCTCAAGCGAACAAGCCTGTTCGCACATTTACGATTGGCTTTGAAAATGCCCAGTACAACGAAGCAAATTATGCCCGCGCCGTTGCGAATCATCTAGGAACACAACATACGGAACTCATCGTAAACGCGGCACAAGCCCAAGAAGTAATAGTTGGACTTCCAACTTTGTATGACGAACCGTTTGCAGACTCTTCTGCAATACCAACATTTCTAGTAAGCAAATTGGCACATAGTTATGTTAAAGTTTCATTATCTGGTGATGGTGGTGACGAGTTGTTTGGCGGGTACAACCGCTACTCTAATAAAGTCGAAAAAATACCAAGATTTCTTCGGGGGCCGCTCGCCCTAATTTTGAACTCTGTGTCACCGAATACATGGGACCTCGCCGCTTCGTTGGCTAGTCCACTGCTTCCTAATTCTCTCAAGTTCACTTCCCCTGGCGATAGGGCTCACAAATTAGCATCGGTTCTTCATTGTGATTCGCCTTCTCAATTATACGAACGCTTACTATCACAGTGGACTGAAGCCAATGCGATTGTGTTTGGTGGAGATTATAAAAGTTCAATTCAGTTCTTGTGGCAGGAACTAAGTGATTTTAAATCGAACGAATTGAAAATGATGGCGTGTGACACGTTGGGATATTTGCCCAATGACATTCTTCACAAAGTAGATCGGGCTGCAATGGGCGTTTCTTTGGAAACGCGCGTTCCATTTCTTGACCATCGAATAATCGAGTTTGCTTGGCGATTGCCTCAACACATGAAGATTCGTAATGGTCAAAGAAAGTGGCTCTTGCGAGAACTTCTTTACAAATATGTTCCGCGCAACTTAATTGAAAGGCCAAAAACAGGCTTTGGTATTCCTATTGGCGATTGGCTAAGAGGCCCACTTCGTGACTGGGCAGAGGATTTACTTTGTGAATCCCGATTGCGTCAAGAGGGCTTTTTCGACCCAACGCCAATTCGTAAAAAGTGGTCAGAGCATCTTTCAGGAAAGCGAAATTGGCAGGAGCCATTATGGACAGTCTTAATGTTTCAGGCGTGGGCCAATCAATAGTCCAACTCATTCGCGACCGAGCGCTCGATTAACGGGGTAGAAGCGCTGCGGATGATGCTTAAAACGGCGGCGGCGTCGGGTACTGTGAGATCTTGAGACATGCGCACACAAGGTGCCAAAGAGCCGCCGAGGCGACCAAGATTGCCAAATGACGTGCGCCAAGGGCGAAGGGAAATGACGGCATAGAAATTTCTATGTACCGAATATTTACTCCGATTGCGATCTGTCGTAAGACCTCACGAAAAGTCTGGCACTCACCTCCGGGAACATGAATTGGATTTAGAATCGGATTAGCGGCCACAGCTGCGACCGCTTCTTGTGCTAGTCATCCACGTGCACCGAAGCTCGTAATCCAACGCCGCTACCGACCAAAGGAAACATATGGAACCGAATCAATATTCGCATAATCTGAGCCACATTGTTATCGCGACCCGATCCACAAATCATTGTTGGTCGAAGAATGCGAGCATTGCCTTCGAAACTTGGAGAAATTGATGGAACCAAAAGTTTGCCAACTATGCGCTGTTGATTTCACAGCCAAACATTTTCTCTTGCCACTGATAGATGGCATGAAAGAAGAAGGATGGTCTGTGACGACTACTTGCTCAAATGGAAAATTCGTTGCTGGTATGCGGGAAGATGGCTATCGCATAAAAACAATTTCAATTGCACGGAGCATGAATCCGTTTCTGGTGGTGCGATCGCTTGTAGATTTGGTAAGGTTTTTTCGACGCGAACGGTTCGACATCGTTCACGTGCACACGCCAATTGCGGCGCTGATAGGACGACTTGCGGCAAAAATGGCGCGAGTTCCTTTTGTCATATACACCGCCCATGGATTTTATTTTCACGATGAAATGCCCCCTTGGAAGAAGTGGGCTTATGTACTGCTAGAGCGATTCGGCGGAGTGTTTACTGACTTACTGTTTTCACAGAGTTATGAGGATGCGCGCGATGCAATTGCTTTACAAATCATGCCCGCCGATGACGTTGTTGCTATTGGCAACGGGGTAAACCAGTCACAGTTTGCAGGACGAACTCTTGAAACACAAACCAGCGCGAGGTGCGCCCTAGGAATCCCAGAGTCTGTTCCGGTGATTGGTATTGTTGCGAGGCTTGTTCAAGAAAAGGGCTACAAGGAATTCTTCGAGGCAGCTGTGTTGATTTCTCGGTCATTTCCAAATGTCTACTTTTTAGTTGTGGGGGAGCGCCTATCCAGCGACCATAGCGGCTCGATAGAACTCGCACTTGCTCAGGCAAGAAATGTCTTAGGGGCGCGGCTCATTGAGGCTGGCTTGCGAAAGGATGTTTCTGTAATGCTTTCCGCGATGACTATTTTCTGCTTACCGTCGTACCGCGAGGGCATGCCGCGAACGATTATTGAGGCGATGATGATGGAGTTGCCAGTCGTTGCAACAAACATTCGTGGTGTCCGAGAAGAAGTTGTCGACGGCGTAACGGGAATCCTGGTTCCCACTCGCGATTCCTCGGCCCTTGCCGACGCACTTTCAGAACTTCTAAAAAAACCTTTGCGTGCGTGCCAAATGGGTACCGAGGGTCGAATCAGAGCACGAAAGCTATATGATGAATCCATGATTGTTGCACTGCAAATTCGAGAGATTCGCAAACGACTTCCCGAATCGGTCAGTGTTTGAGAATTTGAATTAAAAACATGCTGAAACGTCTCTGCGATACCCTTCTCGCCCTCGCTCTACTGGCGCTCTTCACCCTGCCGTGGTTGTGCATCTCGCTCGCTGTGAAGATCACATCGCCCGGTCCCGCACTCTATTGGTCTGATCGCGTCGGCCGCAACAACCACATCTTTCGCATGCCAAAGTTTCGCACCATGCGCGTTGGCACGCCCGCGCTGCCAACGCATTTACTTGCCGCACCTGAGTCGCACTTAACGTCCATCGGCGAGCTGCTGCGTAAATCCAGCCTTGATGAGATTCCGCAACTTTGGAGCATTCTCAAAGGCGACATGAGTTTCGTTGGCCCGCGCCCCGCGCTGTTTAATCAAGCAGACCTTATTGAACTGCGTACCGTGAGCGGCGTGAGCGACTTGGTGCCTGGCCTGACCGGTTGGGCGCAAATCAATGGCCGAGACGAACTTCCCATTTCAGAGAAAGTGCGCCTTGACGCGGAATATTTGCGCCGGCGCTCGCTCTGGTTTGACTTGAAGATCTTATGGCGCACCGCCTTTAAAGTTGCGTCCCAAGATGGTGTGGCGCACTAGCGCCTGAAAATTTAATCGTGACACAAAGGAATATATTTACCTGCTTTGCGAAAAAGTTGCGCACCGAAATTGCGCCGGTGGCTACATTTCATGCCGCCGCGTGTATGACTGGATTATTGGTATACTCTTTCCCCCCAAGACGAACCTTGAGGGAAAGTGGTTTAACGTTAAGCCACCTTTAACTTCACCCCTATTCCGGGAAGAATAGGAATCCACCATGCCAGTCAATTATCAATCCGTCATGCAACAAATAGCCAGTCTTACGAAGCAAGCTGAAAAGCTGCGCGCAGTGGAAACTG
>CAIXJC010000055.1 GCA_903919715.1 uncultured bacterium
AAGCCTGCGGATGCGAAGCCTGCGGATGCGAAGCCTGCGGATGCAGCTGCCCCGCCAGTCGTTGCTGCAGAAACACCAAAGCGCAAAGGATTCGCAATCGACTTCGCCAAGCTCGAATCGCGTGCGGTTCGAGTTCCAGGAGTTGGTCGTGGTGCATTTGGAAATCTTGCCGTGAACGACAAGGGAAACCTGATGTATGCACGGCGTGGGGATAATGGCGGGATCAAGATCGTTGATGCCCGCGAAAAGAAACCGTCCGAAAAAGCCGTGACCGGCGGAGGTGGATTTACTGTCTCCGCAGACGGCAAGAAGATCCTCGTTCCCGAAGGCAATAACGCGCGAATCGTAGATGCCGCAGCTGGAGGAGCCTCGAAGGCGGTCATTACAAAACCGATGCTGGACGAAATCGATCCTCGCTCCGAATGGCGCCAAATGGTTGGTGATGCATGGCTCATCTTCCGTGATTTTTTCTATGACCCAAACATGCATCATGTTGACTGGCCGGCGATTCGAGCGCAGTACATCGCGCTTGTAGATGATGCCAATAGCCGCGAAGATGTTTCGTTCATCATTTCGGAAATGATCTCCGAGCTGAATGTGGGCCACGCCTATTACAACGGTGGCGATGTAGAAGGAAGTTCAACAACGAACATGGGACTTCTCGGCGTCGATTTCGAGATCGGCTCTGCCCCAACCGCGGATGGCTCAACGGCAAGTGCGTATCGAATTAAACATATATACGAAGGAGCATCGTGGGATTCTGATGCACGCAATCCGCTTCGGTCGCCAGGCGTCGACATCAAAGAAGGCGAATACATCTTGGCAGTCAACGGAACTCCATTGGATTTGAAGAAAGCTCCCTTGGCATCATTCGTCGGACTCGGCGACAAAACGGTCACGCTTCTGGTTTCGGCGAAACCATTCCGCGATGAAACAGCACGATCCGTCGTGGTGACCACGATCGACAGTGATGCGGACTTGCGATACCGATCATGGATCGAAGCGAATCGCGCTTACGTCGATCGCAAGACCGAGGGACGCGTCGGATATGTCTATGTTCCCAACACAGGAGCCGATGGGCAGAACGACCTCATGCGCCAATTCACTGGGCAGCGTGGAAAGGACGCACTCATCATCGACGAACGTTGGAATGGTGGTGGGCAGATACCAAGTCGCTTCATTGAACTTCTCGATCGACCCGTCACGAATTGGTGGGCGCGGCGAGATACACGCAGCCAGACATGGCCACCAGATGGACACTTTGGTCCCAAGGCGATGTTGATCAATGGACTCGCTGGTTCGGGCGGCGACATGTTCCCGTGGCTCTTTCGCCAAGCGAAACTCGGACCGCTCGTAGGGACTCGTACATGGGGCGGTCTCGTTGGAATCTCAGGAAATCCTGCGCTCATTGATGGCGGAACCGTGCGCGTACCGAAATTTGCGTTTTACGAAACAGATGGAACGTGGGGAATCGAAGGACATGGTGTTGAACCCGACATCATGGTCATCGATGATCCTGCGCTAATGCGCGGCGGACCGTCGCGCGGCGGCATCGATCCACAAATGGATGTCGCGGTTGACCTCATGGAGAAAGCGATTCGCGACCATCCATTCAAGGTCGTCCCAACACCGCCATATCCTGATCGACACGGCATGGGAATTCCAACTGCGGATCAGTAAGAAGATTCTGCGAGATGCAGTGATGTGTCGAAGGATGATTCGACGCTTGGCGCGAACGTGCTGAGCGATGTTGTGCTGTGTGGCAGGATGATTTGGCTCTGGGCGCGAACATGCTGCGGCACACGGGGGCGCACCAGATCCCGCGTCTAGACACGACCATCTGTAAATCGTGTCAGCCGTAGAAAGTCCTCTCGTGCGAGTTCCGCAGGCGATCGACTGAACTTGCAATCGAGCGGCGAATAAACAGATCGTGTCGGTCGCCGAGGACTGTCTGAGCACCGAGAGGACTTTCTACGGCTGCCGCAAGTTGCGGCTTGATAGCTGCCGCCATTTGCCGCTCGATGCTCGCCGTCCAACTATTTCCAATGACTATTTCGGCTTCGTCACTGGCATATCCGTTGCGAACGGCGGCGCTGGAAAACCAGCCGAGTTCACAAGATTTGCACGCACTGGATTACTGCTCCAGGCATAACGAACCGTGGTCGGCGTTGGCACCTTCGGACTCGACACGATCACTGTCGATCCTTCAACCTTTGCA
>CAIXJC010000056.1 GCA_903919715.1 uncultured bacterium
CTTGAGTGCCGTCGAGGGTCTGCGGGTATCTTCAAATGAGTCGAGTCGTTTTCAAACATCCGTCTGTATTGGGGTCGAATTCAATTTGAGGAGCCTTCCTATGAAACCAATCACCCGTCTTTCGTCCCTCGCAATGATGTGTGCACTGCTCGCAACCTTTTTCTTCACACCCACCGCGCGAGCGGCTGATGTCGAGCCTCTTCGCAGCGCGGATCTGGAATCTCGTCTGAAATCTGCTGGATTCGATGATGCGCAGCGCGCGAAGATCCTTGCAGATTATGCAGCTTATGTGCAGCGATATTCCACTTCTGTTGCCGCCCTCATTATCGAATGGCAAGGCTTGGCTGGTGTTCAGCCGTCATCAATCGAAGAAGCGCGCACCCGCCAGAGCAAAGGTCGTGCAGCGGCACAAGCCATCGACGATGCAGAGCGACCTCTGCTCGATGCGATTCGCGGTGCAGCACGCACTGATCAAACCGCGGCAGTCAATCAGCTTCTTATACTGCTTGAAATTCGCCGAGACTTGGCATTCTCCAGCACGCTGCGCGATGATATGTTTGCTCGCAAGGCTGTGGACATTTTTGAAATTGTCGATGGAGCAGACTTCACTGCAGAAAAGCGAGTTGTGTTGAAGCCATTCCTCGATCAATATCTCGTTGAGCGTCAAGCAATCGTACGGCGTTTGCGTGACGCAACACTCAATGTGCCACTGCGCCGCTTCGATGCGAAACAAAAGCATCCGCTTCCGACCCAACCGCAGGCCGATCCAAATTCACCAGATCCAAAGCAATTTCAGGCAGATATTCAAGCATGGTTTCAAGCGCAAGAAACAGTCAGCGAAGCGATCATGAAAGAAGCTCTTGCAGAAAGATCGGCAGCGAGAACCAAATCGATCGAACTGGATCTGCGCACAATCGATTCGATGATGCCGCTCCTTTCAGGTCGTGAGCAAGCGAAGTTGCTTGCTCAATGGAAAAACGATGCGGGTTCATTTTTTCAAACATCGGATCATGGTCCGAGCAAACTGAGCAGAGCGTGGACAACATCTCCAAGCCTCATCACTCCAGAGGTTGCCACGCAACTCGATGCAATCTGCGCGAATTGGGTTACCGAATGGTGGCCGAGTGCAAAGGAGTCGGCGCTTGTCACAACGAACGGAAATCAATTTGCCATGTTCAGCACTGCTGTGAATGATGACGGTTCTGAAAAGGCAGACAAAGGCGCTGCAGCGACAGACCGCGCCGCTGCTGCAATCGCAGCGCTGCTTGATCCGAAGGGTGATTCAAAGCAAGATCCAAAGAAGGTCGTCACATCGAAGCCTGGAATCCGTCTACAAGATGCACCAGAAGATGTGCAAATTGTTGGCGCAGAACAAGGCCAAGGCGGGCAGGAAGTTCAGGCGGTCTTTTCGACAGTCATGGTGGTTGGTGACCCAGGCGATGCCGGCGGTATGGCATTGAACTTAGAAGGTATGGAATTTGAAGGGATCGAAATGCAGGGCGGTGGATTCATGATTGAAGGTGCACCTGAAGGGATGGGAATGGGCGAAGGCGTGACGATCGAATTGGGCGGTGGCGCAGGTGGATTCAGTCGCCCTAATCCACTACCAAAATTGATGCGTTTCGAGGACATCAAGCCCGTGCTTGCTGCGGCTGGTGTTGATGAAACGATGATGGCGGTCAGTGAGACTGCGATCGATGATTTACTTTCTGATGCAAGAGAAATTACCGAAGCGGCCAAAGCATCTCAAACGGGCAGTTCGATGATGCCAGATGGAATGTTCGAGCAGGGGCCTGATGGATCTATCAAGCTTGTTGATCCAGCTGTGCGCGCACAACGCGTTGCCGATCGCGAAGCGTTGCGTGCTGAATTGCTCGCTCTTGAAACTTCGAAGCTGGATGAGATTCTCCCGTCCGTCGTGCCAGAGGCAGGTCGCCCAGTTGTTTCATGGTTGACTGCATGGCGTCAACTCGAGAGTGAACGAGCTGCTGCGTCGGTCAGTGGCGATATTTTTTCTAGCCGCTCGCAACATGACCCAGTGCAGTCTGTGTTTTCGTCGAAGCTGTCATCGTCGGATTGGAAAGCCGTTGGTCCAGAACTTGCCGCTGTCTGCGCAGACCTCGCATCGCGCACCCACGCATATGTCACTGCGTCATCAAAGGCGCAAGCTGCATCGCCGGTGCCACAATTCGACGAGCAGAACGCTGGCAATGTTCAGCAGGTACAGGTTCAGATGGCTGACGGAAATATGGAGGGTTTTATGAAACTCCAACAAGAGGCGCAGCGTGCGAACAAAGCGGCGCAAACAGCTGCGAATGACGCGATTCCTCGCTTGAAGTCTCGCCTCTCCCCCGAAGCTGCTCAGCGATTGCAGGATGCATGGGATGATCAGTTGTATTCGCGAGACCTGAAGGATGCGACGGATATTTCCGATCGATTCGATAGCGCGCTCGCCATGGTGTTGACTGATCCAGTCCGTCAGCAAGTGATCGCACTCCAAACAAGTTGGCGTACCGCGTCTCGTTTGATTCGCAATCGAATCGTCGCGGTGAAATCAAAACCAACGCCCGATGTGATCGCAGTTGAGGATGCGGCAAAGGCAGCCATCGCTCGGCGCGAAGGCACCGCAGAATTGACAGCGATCAAGTTTGAGCGTGACGAAATGAATCGTCGTGTCTTCCGTGAACTTGGTGTGGCACTCGGAGCAGAGCTCGCAGCGAAACTTCCGCCACTTCCAGAAAGTAAGAAGAGCCGTCGCACTGGCGGTATCGGCGCAATGATGGGCGGAGCGGTTTCGGTTCCAGCACCGCAGCCGTCAGTCAAGCCATAAGTAGGAAGAGTCTTCTGCGTGATTCGAGTGCGCGCGTGCCGAATCGGCAGAGTCAGGATTCTTCTCTGAAAACTAGTTCACTTTTCGCTCGCGTCCTTCCCAGTACGGCGCGCGCAATTTGAACTTCTGCAATTTTCCAGTGGCGGTTCGCGCGAGCTCCGAGCGAAATTCCACGCTCGTTGGACACTTGTAATGCGCCAAACGCGCGCGACAGTGTTCGATGAGATCCTGTTCGCTTGCGATGGCGCCGTCGACAAGCACGACGAGCGCTTTGATTGTTTCTCCCCACTTTTCATCGGGCACGCCAATGACTGCAACCTCAGCGATTGCGGGATTGGAAAAGAGAGCGTCCTCCACTTCGATGGAAGTCACATTTTCTCCGCCCGTAATAATCACATCCTTCTTGCGATCAGAAATCGTTACGTATCCCTCGGGATCCATTGTGCCGCCGTCGCCTGTGTGAAACCATCCATCGCAGATTGACTCAGCGGTCGATCCTGCTTGTTGCCAGTAGCCATCCATCACCACATTTCCACGCGCAAGAATCTCGCCGTGATCATCAACACGCACTTGAATTCCAATGCACGGTGCGCCAGCGCGCCCGAGACGCAGCGCACGTTCATGGCTCTCAAGCGAATCCCATTCGGCGCGCTGACGATTGAACGTGAGGAGCGGCGAAGTCTCGGTGAGGCCATAAAGTTGTATGAATTCCCACCCAAGTTCAGTCGCCACGCGCTCGATGATTCGTGTTGGAGGCGGCGCGCCCGCAACGATCATGCGAATTCGATCACGCCCAGGTATCGCACCTTTCCATTCGCGTGCAGCATCGAGTATCGCGGTTACGACCGCAGGAGCGCCGCAAAGCAGTGTCACGCCATGTCGCTCGATTCGCCGCAAAATTTCAACGCCAGACACTTGTCGTAACACGATTTGTTGAACACCCATGCCGGCGAGGACGAAAGGCATTCCCCATCCGTTGCAATGAAAAGTTGGCAGTGTGTGCAGATAGATGTCGCGGTCGCTCACTCCCAAGTGCAAGCCAAATGTCATCGTGTTCACCCATAAATTTCGGTGAGTTAGTTGGACGCCTTTGGGTCGTGCGGTTGTTCCGCTGGTGTAATTGATCGTGGCAGTTGCATTCTCATCGCGTGTCCACGGCATTGGCGTCGCAGCGGAATTCGATCGGTGCAGTAGCGCATCCGACTCATCGCCCAGAATGGCTCGATGCTCGCAAGTAATTTCGCAAAGTGAATCAGCGAGTGCTGGGTCGATCAGCAAAAGTCGAGCGCCCGAGTGTTTGACGATGTACGAAATTTCTGTAGCACTGAGCCGAAAGTTGATGGGCACTAAGACGCGTCCTGCTGCGGGGATGCCATAAAGTGCTAAGAGCAGTCGGGTGGAATTTTGCGTGACAATCGCAACGCGTTCGCCAAACCCGATTCCAAGAGCATCGAGTCCTCGCGCATAGTCGCCAGCCAGTTGCGCGATGTCCTTGTATGTCAATTCGCCAAGACTGGGGGCGACTTGATTTGGTTCGTCGATGATTCCAATTCGGTCGCCATAAACAAGCGCAGCGCGTTCGAGGAAGTCACATGTGGTCATCGCTGTATGCACGTGATCTCCTCGTGTTGTTATGAAACGCTCAGCACCATAAACCAATAGTACGAAATGTAGCCCGCCGACTGTGAGGTCTGTTGTGACCGCTTCGCGAGTGATCGCAAGCATTATGAATGAGCCGTTACACTTGCCCCGTGGAAATGCGCGGCCGCAGTGGACTTGTCGGGCAGTTGCCCGCGACACTGAGATCGCAAAGTTTCGTCGTCAGATGGTCATACTTTCTATGCTCGAACATTTGCTCACGCCCATTTCATTTGCGCAGATCATCACTTCATTGTTCTTAGCGATTCTGTTCCTGCAGTCTGGCTTGGACAAGGTTTTCAATTTTGCAGATAATTTTTCGTGGCTTCAGGGGCACTTTTCAAAGACAGTGTTCCGAGGCCAAGTGAAGAGCATGTTGGTTTGCATCACAATCACGGAGGTGCTTGCAGGCGCTGTTGCTCTCATCGGTGCGGCGCAATGTCTGATCGCCGGCCAGAAGACATTCGCAATTTATGGTGCTCAGCTTGCAGCGCTCGATATCTTGCTCTTGTTCTTCGGTCAGCGAATTGCGAAGGACTATGCCGGAGCCGCCGCATTGGTGCCATATTTCATACTCTGTGTCGGCGAGATTGTTTTGCTGACGCTTTAACGCCAACGCGTCCGAATTACCCGCATCCAAAAATAAAAATACCCCGACCGTTCGGTTAGGGCATTTGCAATTCCGTTGTCTCGCCCAAGTCTGCCGTCTCGCCCTTCGGCGAGACCTCAAATAGTCCCAGCGAAACAAGTTCCCAACAGCTGACGGTGGCTCTCGCATCCCATAGGGATCGGGGATGCTCCTCTGGCGCATTGGGAGTCGGGTTTCGGATCGTTTGGTCGAGAGTGAGACACCTCCCCAATGAAGCGCTCACTCATTCATGAGGTCGGCTCGATCGGCCGTTCTTTCGTCGCCGCCTCCAGCATTCCCAGCAACGCGGGCAACTCCTCGTTCACAGTCTTCCAGAGTCGGTCAAAATCCACGCCCCAGTACACATGGATCAAGACGTTCCGCATGCTGACGATCCGCGCCCATGGAATTCCAGGGGTACGGTCTCGGCTAGCTTGCGAGGTTCGCGAAGCAGCCTCGCCGATCTCAAGGATCGCGTGCATCAGTCGCGCCTCGCGCAGGACCTCGTCGCGGAAGTAGCCGGACAGGTTGGCCGGAGTTCTCAGATCCACAGTGCGGCCGAGGATCCTCGAAAGTTCCATCTGCAGTCCGGCAAAGCCGGTGAAACCAGGCACCATTCCTGGCTGAATTCGACCAGCACGTCAACGTCGCTGCTCGGCGAGAAATCCTCGCGAAGCACGATGCCGAACAGGCTGAGCCGCGCGATCCCGTGTCGCCGGCAGAAGTCGGCGATCTCCGTGATTGGTGTGTTGATGGGGAGCGGCGACATAGAGAGAGATGCTGTCCAGTTCGCGCAGGCATCCAATTCGCAGTCGCTGATTTGACGTGATCACGGCTTCGTCGGCGCCGCCAACTGAACCTCAGGCGGCCAATGCTGTGCGGTGGGGATCGTCAAACCCGCGGCATCGTCCACTCGCGCTTGCTCGCCAAGTTCCTAATCGATCATCTGCGTCACGAGCAGGAGAACGTCTGTGTCCAAGAAGTTGTATAGATGCGTCCGAGCGTGGTGAAGGCGATTCGCTACGGGGGAAGTGCATTTGCGCACGCGCGATCTTCGCGCCCTCATCCAGCTTTGCGATGAACGCGATCGTGACTTCGCTGCGGTACTCGTCGTCTGCGGCCACGAACGTGAGGGTGCGCTCAGCGTGATTTACACGCGCGAGCGCCATGACCAAGAAGGCGACCGATGCGATGGAGGATCTCATGGGAAGATGGACGCTAATGAAAGCGAAAGACGCGCCCTCGTGATTTTCATCATGAGGACGCGTCTTTCGCTTGCATTCGGTGAGGGCTGCTGTTCGCAACGCCTCTTGAAATAGCGGGGGCTGGATTTGAACCAACGACCTCCGGGTTATGAGCCCGACGAGCTACCAGGCTGCTCTACCCCGCAGTCATGTCCGCAATCCTAGGCATTATTGATTCACCCGTCAATCTCCACAGTTCCACCTGAAGGAGCGCATCAGGATTGGCGCAAGGGCGTATGCTGAAGCCTTGCTAGCAAACCCAGGGGAGTTACTTATGACATCAAATTATTCATCCGATCAAACGTGGGTCGTGAAATATAAATTGCCTGACGACCAAGTTCGAACGCCGCGTGAAGTTATCGTGACAGCGATCAGCCAGTCGGATGCGAGAAAAGTCGCGCAGGCGATGATCCCTTCAGCGATCATCATGGGAGGCCCACAACCTGTTCACTAAAATCTTGCAACGCATCGAACTCATTTTCCGTATTACTTTTTCAATAGGAGCCTCGATGACCCCAGAAACCGCCGCCGCATTTAAGCAACTTCATAACGCAAGTCTTGTTTCCAATGCGCTTGACACGAAAACAAAAGAGTTGATCGCCGTTGCATGTGGCGTGACGCGCCTCTGCGAAGGGTGCATCGTGCATCACACGAAGGCGGCAAAAAATGCTGGCGCCACTTTGCTGGAAATCCACGAAATGCTGGATGTCTGCACGATGATGAACGGTGGCCCAGCGACGATCTATGGCAAGAAGGCGATCGAGGCGTACGGCGCATGATTTCTCGAGTCGCCGACGAGTCATTTTCTGCATAAGCACAACAGATGCAGTAACGATTTACTTTTTGAAAGGTGAATTCAAATCGCCTTTCTTTGCAGTTGGTGGTGTTTAATCAAGTTAATTGATTGAAAGCTGCCAGAGATAATCTTGAAGGATGCGTTTCTAGAAAGCCAAGAAGCGCCGAATATATTCGCAGTCGAGTGGTGAACCGGTGATGTATTGCGAATGCATAATTGGCTCGTAAACTTGTGCGTCGTAGAGCGACCGGGGTTTGGTGAGTGGTTATTTAAAATAATTTTTGCGCGCGCAAACATTAATTTGCATTCACCATAAATAGATTTGAATTCGAAATCAAATTCCATGCGTATAACAGTATTGTTACTGTCTTTTGGAAACTCTTGGCAAGATTTTTATGAATCTCATCGAAACAAACTTGAGTTGCAGTGCAATTCAACTTTGCGTATTTGTGAAAAAGAATTTTGTTTCTGTAGAAACGTCAAGTGGTTTTCCGATTAGCGTTGTGATCTCGGTTGGCTCGAAGAGCCGAACCGATTTCGTCCGGAAAATTTCAGAAAATTTATAGAATTAGAATGCTTGACAAAATTATCCATATTCGTAAATATCCCAATCGCCGTCTCTATGACACCAGCCAAAGCGCTTTTATAACGAGCGAAGAACTTTACGCAATTGTTCGCAGTGGTCATCGGATCGAAGTGACCGATAGCGCGACTGGCGCCGACATCACGAATATCGTATTGCTCAATGCGATGATCGACCGAGACCCAGAGCGGATTAAGGGAGTTTCGAAGGATATTTTCCATGCATTGGCCGCCGGAGAAGCAAATCTCGAACACGCTTATGCAGGCAACGGAGAAATTGATCGTCTCCGCCAGGAACTATTCGCAGCAAACGCGGAAGTGGAACGATTGAACGCACAGGCTGCTGCGAAGAACGTGTAAGGAAGGTCGTCACGCTCACACGGTCGGCGGTTCAGGCTCTTCCGAAACCATTCGACGCAATTTTCGAATCTCGGGAAAGAACCACGAGACTGCGCCAACGACCGCAAGTGTTCCAATGCCACCAGTGACAACGCTGATGACTGGCCCGAGCAGTCGGGCGACGAGTCCACTTTCAAATGCGCCAAGTTCATTGCTGCACTCGATGAAGAGTGAATTGACGGCGCTCACCCGTCCACGGAGATGATTGGGCGTGCGAGTCTGTACGAGCGTGTGCCGAATGATCACGCTGACATTGTCAACTGCTCCTGAAATAAACAACGCCAAGATACTCACCCAAATCCAGGTTGAGAGTCCAAAGACCACCATGCACACGCCGAACATCGCAACGGACATTAACAGTGCCGGTCCCGCATGACGCATGCGCGGGCGCGCAGCAAGCCAGACCGACATCAAAAACGCCCCGATGAATGGCGCTGCTTTGAGCCATCCCAAGAGAACAGGTCCGCCGCCGAGGATTTCGTCGGCATAAATCGGCAAGAGCGCAGTTGCACCGCCGAGCAGTACGCCGAAGAGATCGAGCGTGAGCGTCGCAAATATCGTGCGCTCTTTATAGATATGGCTCATCCCAGCGAACATTGATTGCAGTGTCATCGCCCCCGCAGTGCGCACCGCGTCCCGAGGTTTCAGTTGTAAGACAAGGAACGCGGAGGTGAGAATGAGAGTTGCACTGATCAGTAAGACACCCCACGTTGGAGTACCAAGGTGAAGTAACGCGCCAGCAACGACCGGTCCAAGAACGGCGCATGCTTGAAAGATCCCGCTATTCCACGCAACTGCATTCTCGAATGTCTCTGACTTGACCAAAAGCGGCATCAACGAATTACGGCTCGGCCCGTTGAAGCTTCGCACGCATCCCGAAAGAGCGAGCAGTCCATACCAAGTCCAGACGGATGCTCCGTAATAACTTGCTGCGGCAAAGCAGATTGCAATTGCTACAAACCCAAACTGCGTCACTGCCAAAATCATTTTGCGACTGTATTTGTCCGCAGTGTGGCCTGCGACCAATGCAAGCGCGACGACGGGAAGCGCACGCGCGAGCCCCGCTATGCCAAGCACTAGGGCGTCATGCGTCGTCAGCCAGAGATCCCACAAGATGACCGTTGTCATCATCTGTAAGCCAAAGCCAGAGCATGCGAATCCCACAGCGAAGATCGCATAATTGCGTTCGCGGATCGCGCGGGTCATTTCGTGCATCGCCATAGTCAGATCTATACAAGAAATTCGGTGAGTGCGTGTTGGTGTTCACGGTTACATTTCGCTCCATGCCAACCGACGCTGATCGCAAACTTGCCGCCCGGCTTCTCTGTGTCGGATTCACAGGAAATGTCGTCGATGATTCTTTAAGGGAGATGTTGAGCGCAGGAGTCGGTGGCGTGATCTTGTTTGCTCGTAATGCGACGACGCACGCAGGAGCGGCGGAACTCGTTCGGGCGATCAAGCGCGAATCCGCGTCGCTTGCCAGTCCGACGATCTTCGCATCGATCGATCACGAAGGTGGCCGCGTTGTTCGCTTGGTCGAAGGTATGACGGTCGTCCCGCCGATGCGTGATGTTGGTTCGCTTGGTGGGAGTGGTCCTCAAGAAGCCGCTCGCATGGGTGGAATTTTCGCTCGCGAACTTCGCGCTGCGAATTTTGATGTCGACTTTGCGCCCGTCGTCGATGTCGATAGCAATGCTGCCAATCCAGTCATTGGTGCGCGTTCGTTCAGCAGCGATCCAAAGGTTGTATCGCAGTGCGCCGTCGCGTTCATTCAGGCGATGCAAGCAGGAGGGGTTGCGGCATGCGCAAAGCATTTCCCAGGCCATGGCGACACGGACTTGGACAGCCATTTGGATTTGCCGCGCCTCTCGCATGCGCTTGATCGTCTGCGTGCAACTGAGATTCCCCCATTCATCGCTGCAGCACGCGCGGGCGTGGCATCGATCATGACGGCGCATGTTGTCTTTGAAGCGGTTGATCCCGGTGTCCCTGCAACAATGAGCCGCAAAGTGATCGAAGGAATCCTACGAGGCGAAATTGGATTCGAAGGCGTTGTCTTCAGCGACGATCTTGAGATGGGGGCAATTGCCGACCGCATGGGAATCGGCGAAGCTGCGGTGAGAGCGATTGATGCTGGCGTCGATTGCTTGTTGGTTTGTCATCGAATTGATCGCCAGCGCGAGGCTGTTGACGCACTTTCACAGGCGATCACAACTGGACGATTGCCGCGCGCGCGAGCGATGCAAGCCGCAGCTCGAATTGAAAAATTGATCTCAATATACGCACGTTGACCGCTGCGATTGTTCTTCAGGGAGTCGTGTGGAGAGCCTTCGCAGGATCCGTCGGTGCTGGTTTCGCATCTGGTTTCGCGGCTGGTTCTGCAACTTTCACAGGCTTGGGGGCTTCAGCGCGTGCCGTGAAAGGCTCGTGCGACATATTGATCGCGGCAAGCGCAACTAACTGGGCAACCTCCGCAGCAAGGCTCGCATCGATCTTCGATACTTCATCACTGACCTGGTGATAATCCTCATGATCTTCTACGGAGAAGAGAACTGCTGGGACTTTCTTTGCAAGGAACGGACCTTGATCGCTGCGGTCGAGCCAGTCCGGATGTTCATCTAGACGCAACTTCAGTCCAATGGACTCGTTTGCTTTTTTAAGCGCCGCAACAACAGGCTCGCCAACCTTTCCGCCGTCGATAAAAATTTGCCTCGGCGGACCGCGACTGATCATGTCCATATTAAAGACGCCGCGAATCTGCCCCAGCGGAACTGTTGGTGACTTTGCGTACGCCGCCGAACCAAGGAGGCCTTCCTCTTCGCCGTTGAAGGCGATAAAGATGATCGTGCACGTAGGTCCATTTCCAGCGAGGGCACATGCTTTTATGGCACGCGCAACAGCAAGCGTTCCTGAGACTCCAGAAGCGTTGTCGTCAGCGCCATTGAAGATCTTGTCATCGCCAGTGCTCTTTGGTCGCAGATGGTCATAGTGCGAACTGACGATGATGAATCCATCGCCAGCGCCGGGATAGATGGCGATCATGTTGGGGCCACTCTCTGGGTTTTTATCGATCGGCTGTCGATATGAATCACTCGTCGCACCATGAGCAAGTCCGATCAATTCGAATCGGGTTTGAATCCACTTTGCTGCCTTCTCTGCGAATGGCCCACGGAAAAATCGACCATTCATTTCGTCGCTTGAAAGTTCGGCGACATCAGCCCGAACAGTGTCGGCGGTGATCGTGCTCTTGATGAGCGCAAGTGTCGCAGCGGTGGCGTCACCAGCGTGCGCAGGCGTGACAAACAGAGTTGCAGCAACGACCGAAACTAAAATTGAAAGCTTAGAAAATGTATATTTGGTCATTTGATATCTCGGTAACGCAGCAGTCTCAGGGCATTGAATGCGACGACGACCGTGCTTCCTTCGTGCAGAACAACTGCCCAACTGAGTGGCACAATGCCGATCGCAGTGAATGGAACCAGCAGCCCAACAACTCCCAGTGAGATCACAACATTCTGCATGATCGTTCGGCGCGCACGACGGCTGAGCCCCACAGCGAACGGCAACTTCGATAAGTCATCCGCCATCAGCGCAACATCAGCGGCTTCGAGAGCCACGTCCGTTCCTGTTGCGCCCATTGCGATGCCGACTGTAGCAGTCGCGAGTGCTGGCGCATCATTGACACCGTCGCCAACCATCGCAACGGAGCCCCACGTTTTCATGAGTGATCTCACTTCGTCGATCTTGTGTTCTGGAAGCAGTTCAGCCTTGACCTCATCAATACCAAGCGGCTTCGCGATCACGCTCGCGACCGTCGCATTGTCGCCAGTGAGCATGATCAATCTGCGAATGCCAAGAGCTTTCAGTCTCGAAAAAATCCGTGCGACATCGGGACGCACTTGATCGGCCATTGCAATTGCGCCAATGATTCGGTCGCCAAGCGAAATGACCGAGACGGTTCGCGATTGGTTCTCGAGCGCTTTGATGCGGTCGGACAATGTGTTTGGAATTTCTAAATTTCCATCTCGGCCGAATGCTCGTGGTCCCGCAATCAGCGCACGTTGATTCAGAATCGTCCCTTCAACGCCACGTCCAGGAATTGCCCGAATTGACTGGATTTCATGCGCAGTCACCCCGTCTGTTTTTGCACGTCGGACGACCGCGAGCGCTAATGGATGCGATGAATGCTGGTCGAGTGCGAGTGCAATTCCCATCACGTCTCGCTCTGTGGAACCTTCGTTGGCGACAATGTCTGTCACTTCGGGTCGCCCTTGAGTCACCGTTCCGGTTTTATCAAAGGCAATCGCACGCACAGTTCCAAGCGATTCCAAATGCATTCCACCTTTGATGAGCACACCACTGCGCGCAGCCTGCGCGATGCCCGCAAGGACGGCACTCGGCGTTGAGATGACGAGCGCGCATGGCGATGCTCCGACAAGCACAGCCATCGCGCGCAGGAATGCTTCTGCAAAGGTCATGCTGAAAAAAGTCATAAGCACGAAGATGATTGTCGGAACACTGACCAGGACGATGGGCGTATAGATGCGCGTGAACTTTTCTGTCATCCGCTGAGTCTTGCCTTTGTTGGCTTGGCTCTCTTCAACCAACTTGACCATGCGCGCCATCGTGGTCTGAGACGACAACTTGGTCGTCGTGACCAAAATCAGTCCATCGCCGTTGACAGTTCCGGCATAGACGGACGACCCAACCATCTTGTGAACGGGCACGCTTTCGCCAGTAATTGGGCTTTGATCAACGGCGGATTCGCCTTCGCGAACATCACCATCGATCGCAATTCGCTCGCCAGGCATGACGCGAACAAGATCTCCGACCGCGAGTTCTTCGACGGGCAGTTCTTGCTCAGTGCCATTGCGAACGACGCGCGCAACTTTTGGGGTCAGTGTTCCAAGCGCACGAATCGCATTGCGTGCGCGATCAGTTGCAAGTCCCTCAAGTCCATGACCAAGAGAAAACAGCAAGAGCAAGATCGCCGCTTCTTCCCACTGACTAATCACGCCAGCGCCGATCGCAGCGACCAGCATCAAGAGATCAACATCGAGTTGAAAGCGAAAGAGTTGCGCAAAGGATCGGATCGTCACGTGCCAGCCACCAACAATGCACGAAATCCATAACAGGCTGTGTGTGGTCAATTCGGCCGCACCCAATCGTGTGGAAATCACCCCTGCAAGTAAAAACGAAGCGCAAATGATGGCAGAAAGAAGATCTGGATCTCGCAGGGGATTCCTGTTTGGAGAAGCGATTCGGGCATGATTATGGTTGGCGCTCATCGCATTCTCGTGATGGAATTTATTGCAGTTTCAGCACAGTTCAGACGGGCGTTTTGAAGCCCATCGCGCGCACTGCGCACCAACCAAGCGCACCTTCGATGATCATGAACATTCCGCCGACAATCGCAGCGGCTCCAACAAACCAAGGCCAATCGCCTTCGATCTTTCCCAAAAACTTAAACACGAGTAGTACCCAACCTGGAGCCTCAATCATCGCACCCATGATGATCCGTAGCGTCCGTCCTCGTTGATCGATATTGCAATTGATCGCCATAATCCCCTCTCCTTTATTGAATTGGATTCAAACGCATCTGCTCGCTGACGATGTAATCCATCGCTACAAAATCATCTTGAGTCCATGTCTTGCCGGAACTGAAGGTGTCCATGCGATCTCCCATCTTGCCAATTTCCGACTGGATTTTCGCAAGATCATCGGTCTGTGCTTGTGTTGGTTGTGTTCCACGCATTGCCATTCGCAGTGCAGAAGATTTCACATACAAGGCCTGGCGCTCCGCTGCGAGATGGGTGAATTCTTTGAATTTTCCGCCTGAGGCAATCTTGGCAATTCTCTGTTGCTCTGGATTCAGATCTGGCGCTGGACCTGCGGCAGGTGTTGCGGCTGGTGGTGTTTCCGTTGCCGCCTTTGCAGCCTCTTCCTTTTTCTGCGCCTTGACTGGAGTATTGACTGGAGTCTTGACTGGAGTCTTGGCCGCAGGCGTCTTCGTCGTTGGTGATTTTGCAGGTGGCGCTTTCGCCGCATCCGCAGCCTTCTCAGCCGGCTTATTCGTTGTGGCTGGCGGCGTTGTGACTGGTTCAGCAGGTGGCGCAGCGGGCGGGGTGACAGGCGGCGCTACAGGCGGCGCTACAGGCGGCGCAGTTTGGGCGAAAAGTGGCACGAACGCACTTGCTGTTGAACTTTCAACGATGATGCAGGCGACCGTAGAAATCAGCAATTTGGTGGATATTCGCATTCCCCAAGAATACCGCCGAGCAAGCCAATCAACGTCCTCAAGGATGTAATAATTTGTCGATCCCGCTCGAGGCGTTTCCGCTGAGAAATGTCGTTGCTGCTCGTTTCATTGCGGATACTCTTCATTGCAGATGCAGCACTTTATTTCTAGCCGACGTTCGAATCACGCCGCAGGGAGTGCGCGCGCATTCACGGTCGTCGAACTTCTGGTCGTTGTTGGAATCATCGCGCTCCTCGTGGCGTTGGTGTTGGTCGGTTTTCGCAAGGCGAAGTTGCTCGCGCGCACAATGTCTTGTCAGTCCAATCAGCGGCAGATCTCATTGGCTCAGTCAAGTTATGCCACGGACAATGGCGGTGCATACGCGAGCAATCGGACTTCGCCCGATGGAAGTTTTTCTTACACACTGTCCAACACTTGTGGCTCATTCCCCATTCTGGTCAACAAGGGGAACACGAACGCAGACTCCTATCACAGTTGGACCGCGTCGTATGGTGTCAACATGAGCGGCACGAAGGAACTCGATTCGGCACTTACAAAGGGTCGCTTGTACCCCTACATTGGCTCAACGCCCGTTTATAAATCTCCGCTCGACCCAACGGATCGATTTCGCAGTTATTCGCTCAATTCATTTGTCGGCGGGACAGTTCCAGAAGACTCGCAAGAGTGGGCGAATAAATGGAATCCATGGTTTTGTTCGCAAGGCGTCACGCCACGCGAGTGGGTCACAACTCATGTGGCGCATCACAGGTTTCCTTCTCACACGATCATGTCGATCATCGAAGACGATAGCGATGGATTCGCATTCAACAATCAAGGTTGGGCGATTGATCCTCGGCCGCCGCTTGGATCGCCGCCTCCTGAAGGAACTCCCAATCCGGGTGCGTGGGCAAATTCGGCTGGATGGGAAGGTTGGATCGATTGGCCGGCATTCTGGGAGCCGTCGAACATCACATACAGCTATGTTGATGGATCAACTGAGTCGTATTCCCTGCAGAACAAGGCGATTGTTTCAGCAATCCAAGGTCCGCCTGGTGCGGGGGTTGGGCATCGATATCCCCAACCTGCCGACAACTCTGCAACGGGTCCTTGGCGTCGTGACTGGATGTACTTCCGGGAACGCGTTTGTCCTGGATTAATCCCGCCGATGATCCCTCGATATCAGGCCGAATGAATTTCTTGCATCACACTCGGCGAGGGTTCACAATTGTCGAATTGCTCGTCGTCGTCGGAATCATCGCATTGCTTCTCGCGTTACTGCTCGTCGGTTTCCGTAAGGCAAAGTTGATGGCACGGGTCGCTGGGTGTCTTTCAAATCAGCGGCAAATTGCCTTATCGCAAGCGAGTTATGCCACGGACAACGGTGGCGCACTCGCAAGTCCCCGAACGTCTTTCTCGGGTGGAACGACCGCCTTCACTTTGACGAATCCGTGTGGATCTTTTTCGTTCATCGTGAATAACGGAAATTCCAGTAATGAGTCATATCACTCATGGACCGCTTCGTATGGAGCGAGCGTGGTGGGCGGCACCGAAAAGGAATACAAAGTCAACAGTACCGATGTCAATGCAAAGGCACTCAGTGGTGGTCGTCTTTTTTCTTACATCGGTTCGGTTCCCGTCTATCGATCGCCGCTTGATCCCACTGATCGAATTCGCAGCTATTCGCTGAATGCATTTGTCGGCGTTACGGTGCCGACTGATGCGGCGGGATATGGCCAAACGTGGCAAGGCTGGTTTTGCAGTCAAGGTGTTACGCCACGCGAGTGGGTCACGACTCACATCAAGCACATTCGATCCCCGTCGCAAACGCTCATGTCCATCGTCGAAGATGACAGTGATGGATTCAATTTCAATAACGAAGGATGGGTGATCGATCCGCGACCGCCGCTTGGATCACTCGCGCCAGCGGGTGCGCCGAATCCCGCAGCGTGGGCGAATTCTGGCGGATGGCAAGGGTGGATCGATTGGCCGGCATTCTGGGCACCATCCAACATCACATACAGCTATGTCGACGGATCTACCGAGTCCTACTCGCTGCAAAATACAAATCTCGTTTCGTTGATTCAAGGACCGCCAGGCACTGGCTATGGCCACAATTATCCTCAGCCAGCGGACAATGCCGCAACGGGTCTCTGGCGTCGCGACTGGATGCACTTTCGTGATCGTCTGCTGCCTGGTGTGATTCCACCGATGATCCCTCGGTATCAAGAATGATCACGCAGCGTCACGATTCGCGAGCGTTCACAGTCGTCGAACTGCTGGTCGTTGTCGGAATCATTGCGCTCCTCGTGGCGTTGGTGCTCGTCGGTTTTCAAAAGGCAAAACTGCTCGCACGCACTGCGATGTGTCTGTCGAATCAACGTCAACTCGCATTGGCTCAAGCGGGTTACGCCACCGATAACGGCGGCGCATTCGCAAGTCCACGCACCTCGATCCCAGTCGGCGCACTCACGTTGACATTTACGGGTGTGTGTAGCGAGAAACTTGTGATCAATAACGGCAACACATCAAATGAGAGTTACCACACGTGGACTGCGTCATATGGCGCAGGACTTGTGGGTGGAATCGAATATGAATTCGGCGTGAATAGCACGAATCCACTAGCAAAAGCACTCTCTGGAGGCCGACTCTATGCATATATCGGATCATCGTTGGTCTATCGATCGCCATTCGACACAACCGCTCGCATTCGAAGTTATTCATTCAGCGGCTTTGTCGGCACAACAACTGCGGGCGACAATTCTGGATTCGGCCAATCATGGCAGCCTTGGTTTTGTAGCCAGGGCGTGGAACCATCCGAACTCGTCACGACACACACAAATCGCATAAAGGTCCCAGCGCAAACTCTCTGTTCGATTGTCGAAGATGATCCGACGAATGGTTTGAGTTACAACGAGCAGAGTTGGATGATCGATCCACGTCCGCCGGCTGGAAGTCTTGCGCCATCTGGCGCAGTCAATCCGGGTCTCTGGGGAAATTCTTCTGGATGGCTCGGATGGATTGACGCGCCTGCATTCTGGGAACCTCGTGCGATTACATACAGCTACTGCGATGGATCGACGGAGTCCTATTCACTGCAAAATCCAAATTTAGTTGGGATGATTCAAGGTCCGCCTGGTGCCGGATACGGTCCTTATTTCCCGCAGCCAGCGGACAACGCAGCATCGGGTCCGTGGCGCCGAGATTGGATGCATTTTCGCGAACGGCTCTTGCCTGGCGTAATCCCGCCGATGATTCCTCGGTATCAACAATGAATTCGCCACATCGACATTCGCGAGCATTCACGGTCGTCGAGTTGCTCGTGGTTGTCGCAATCATCGCGCTCCTACTGGCGTTGCTGCTCGTTGGATTTCGCAAGGTGAAATTGATGGCACGGACGGCGGGATGTCTTTCAAATCAGCGTCAAATTTCCCTTGCTCAATCGAGCTATGCCACTGACAACGGTGGTGCATTTGCAAGCCCGTGCACATCATTTCGCGGCGCAATGGGCGCATTCACTTTGTCGAGTACCTGTGGCAGTTTTTCAATCGTGCTCAACAATGGAAATTTGACGAACGCGTCGTATCACTCATGGACTGCGTCGTATCCCGGCGCAGACCGCGATGGGAACGAGAGGATGAATGGCGGATCAGAAAGTGAAGGGGCGCTGAAGCAAGGGCGACTCTTTTCGTATGTCGGCTCCGTGCCTGTGTATCGATCGCCGCTCGATCCGACGGGTCGGCTTCGCAGTTATTCCCTCAGTGCATTTGTGGGCGTGACTGTTCCAAACGATGTTTCAAATTACGGCAAAGCATGGTTGGATTGGTATTGCAGTCAAGGGATCACTCCGCGAACGTGGAAGTCGACTCACTTGGCACAGATTAAAGCTCCATCGCACACGATCATGTCGATCGTCGAGCAAGATGGAGGGCCGAGTGGTTACAACACACACGGTTGGGTGATTGATCCGCGGCCGCCCGCTGGTTCGATTGCACCTGCGGGAACGCCGAATCCTGCGGCATGGTCGACTGCCCCTGGATGGGCGGGGTGGATTGACACTCCTGCGATGTGGGAACCGAGCGGCGTGACATACAGCTATGTGGATGGATCGACAGAGTCGTACGCATTCCAAAATCCCGCAGTCGTTGCAACGATGCAGCAAATGCAAGGGGCTGGAAATAGTCACTCGTATGTGCAGCCTGCAGACGCTGGAGGTGACGCACTGCGCCGCGATTGGATGCATTTTCGTGATCGACTGTTGCCGGGTGTGATACCGCCGATGATTCCAAGATTTCAGTAGCGCAACTGAGACAGCCACGGAATTACATATGCTTGCAGCCGTAAATAGATTCTTCCGGGCTCAAACAGTCCTCGGCGGCTTCGCAGACGCTCGCATAAAACATCCCATCGTTGTTTGAGCGGGAGCGACGAATCAACCCTCGCTCAAAACTCGCAAGACTTCGGCGTCCGCGCGAATGGAATCACGTCGCGAATGTTTGCCATTCCCGTCGCATAAACGATTGCTCGTTCGAATCCAAGTCCAAAGCCCGCGTGCGGCACGGTTCCGTAACGTCGCAGATCTCGATACCACCAATAGGCATTGCGATCGAGCTTCATTTCATCGATGCGTTTGTCGAGCATGTCGAGTCGTTCTTCGCGTTGGCTGCCTCCGACGATTTCGCCGATGCCTGGAGCGAGAATGTCCATCGCGGCGACGGTCTTGCCATCATCATTCATGCGCATATAAAACGCTTTGATGTCCTTGGGATAGTTCATCAAGATCACTGGTCGACCGACAAGTTGTTCCGTCAGATACCGCTCATGTTCGCTCTGCAAATCTGTTCCCCAAGAAACGGGATATTCAAACTTGTGCCCTTTGGCGATCGCGGCTTCGAGATGGCGAATGCCATCGGTGTAATTCATCCGCTCGAAAGGAGCTTCGACTAATTTCTCCAATCGTGTGATGCATTCTTTGTCGATGCGTTCTGCGAAAAATTTCAAATCGTCGCCGCGTTCGTTCAACAGTGCTTTGAACATGAATTTCAACAAGTCTTCCGCGAGTTGCGCATCTTCGGTCAGGCTTGCGAACGCAATTTCTGGCTCGATCATCCAGAACTCGGACAAGTGCCGACTCGTGTTGGAATTTTCAGCGCGAAATGTTGGCCCGAATGTGTAGACCTTGCTCAGCGCTGTGCACCAGGTTTCGACATTCAATTGCCCAGAAACAGTCAGGTGCGCTTCGCGTCCGAAAAAATCCTGCGAGTAATCAACTTTGCCTTCTGGAGTGCGGGGAATGTTCGCTAAATCAAGAGTCGATACGCGGAACATTTGGCCTGCACCTTCGCAGTCATTGCCCGTGATAATCGGAGTATGAATCCAACAGAATCCGCGTTCATTAAAAAATCGATGGACGGCCATCGCAAGACAGTGTCGCACGCGACCGATCGCTCCAAAGGTGTTGGTTCGAGGGCGTAGATGGGCGACTTCGCGCAGGTACTCAAACGAATGCGGTTTAGGTTGAATCGGATACGTATCTGGATCTTCAACCCAACCAACCACTTCAACTTTGATCGCTTGCAGTTCGACTGATTGTCCCTTGCCTTGGCTTGTGACGACTTCGCCTTCTGCGATCACCGCACAGCTGGCAGTCAATTTCTGAATTTCGCTGGCATAGTTCGCGACCGTGTTCGCAACGACGACTTGGGCTGAATCGAAACATGACCCGTCGCTCAACTGAATAAAGGAGATGCCCGCCTTAGAGTCTCGCCGAGTTCGCACCCAGCCTTTCAAACGGACGGTCTTGCCAACGTAGTCAGCGGAATTACGGAAGAGTTCGGCAACGGATAAATCGATCATCGCCTCAAGGTAGTTTGGGATTGCTTTCAGCGGTTTCCCGCCAAATTGGCAGAGTTATGCGCAAGGTGGTTTGCCAGAACTTCGTGAGGGATACGAGTGCACCCCCCAACAAACCTTGCATGGCACGCAGTTTGCTATGCAAACAACGATGAATCACGGATTTCGCCAACATCCAGCGCCAGAATCAGGAGTATTTGCTTCTGGCGGCGATCATCCTCAACGGCTCAACCTCTTATTGGCTTATGGCGGTTGGCGCGAAGATTCGTTCGCGGATCAGTTACCGCCACTTTTGGAACCGCTTGGCGTGCATTGCATCCGAAGTCGTACCGCACGGGAAGCCCGTGATATTATCGGACACAATCGTGTCCATATCGCTGTGATTGATCTTTCAACTCCAGCCGACGATTCTGCGATTGCACAAGAGCATGGTGAATCACTCGGTTCGCGAGTTCTTCACCTTCTGCGTGCGATGAATCCAGTTCCGCCGATGGTGGTCGTTCGTCCTCCCCAAATTTCCGCTCGCGAATCTGCGCGAGGTCTCGGCGAAGCGCTGCGAGAAGGTGCATTCTCAGTTCTGGAACGTCCAGTTCCAATCGAATTCATGCTCGAGACTCTGCGTCGAGTCATTCAACGGCACTACGCCGGCCATTGGCCAGCAAATTGATCCAATCTTCAGTCCATTTTTACCCAGTCCAGTTCACCAGGTTTTTCGACCGTAGTTTTCAAAGAAAGGCAATGCAAACATGAAAGTTCGACCACTCGGAGACAAAATAATCGTCAAGCGCGACGAGGCTCAGTCCAAGACGGAATCCGGAATCTTCATTCCAGAAGCTGCAAAGGATAAGCCAAAGCAAGGCAAGATCGTGGCGCTCGGTTCTGGAATCCTGAACAAGGACACTGGCAAGTACATGCCATTCACTGTGAAGAAGGGCGACACCGTTCTCTTCACGACATATTCGGGAACTGAAATCAAGATCGACGGCGAGACTTTCATCATCATGACCGAAGAAGACATTCTCGGCATCATTGACTGATCAACCTTTTCATTCAATCACATCAATCCTCATAAACGGAGCAAACAATGACAGCAAAACAAATTAGTTATGACAACGATGCGCGCGAGCGCATTCTTCGCGGCGTGCAGAAGCTCGCCAAAGCCGTCAAGGTCACACTCGGCCCATCTGGTCGCGTTGTGATTCTTGAAAAATCCTTCGGAGCCCCGACCGTCACCAAGGACGGCGTGACTGTTGCCAAGGAAGTTGAACTTGAAGATCCATACGAAAATATGGGCGCTCAAATGGTCAAAGAAGTTGCCAGCAAGTCCAGTAAGGATGCGGGCGACGGAACGACTACCGCAACGATCTACGCCGAGGCCATCTTTACTGAAGGCTTGAAGAACATCACCGCGGGCGCCAATGCGAACATGGTTCGTCGTGGCATCGATGCGGCAGTGCGCGAAGTTGTTGAGGAACTGAAGCGTCTCTCGAAGCCTGTGAAGAACTCGAAAGAAATTTCGCAGGTTGGAACATGCTCAGCAAACCACGACACGCAGATCGGCGCAATCATCGCCGAAGCGATGGACAAGGTTGGCAAAGATGGTGTCATTACTGTTGAAGAAGGCAAGAGTCTCGAAACCGAAGTGGAATTGCTCGAAGGTATGCAGTTCGACAAGGGCTATTTAAGCCCTCATTTCGTGACGAATCCTGCTGCAATGGAATGCATCCTCGAAGATGCGGTCGTTCTCATTCACGAGAAGAAGATCTCGTCCGCAAAGGAACTCCTGCCAATCCTCGGCAAGGTTGCTGAAGCAGGTCGTTCGCTTTTGATCGTCGCGGAAGATATCGATGGCGAAGCACTCGCAATGCTTGTCGTGAACAAGTTGCGCGGCGTCCTGAAGGTTTGTGCTGTGAAGGCTCCTGGATTCGGAGATCGTCGCAAGGCGATGCTCGAAGATATCTCGGTGCTCACCGGCGGTCAGCCGATCATGGAAGAACTCGGTATTCAACTCGAGAACGTGACGATTGCCGAACTTGGTCGCGCCAAGAAGATCACGATCGACAAGGATAATTGCACGATCGTCGAAGGCGGCGGCAAGACCAAGGACATCCAAGGTCGAATCGAGCAGCTCAAGAGTCAGATCGATGCAGTCAGCAGCGATTACGACCGCGAGAAGTTGCAAGAACGATTGGCGAAGCTCGCTGGTGGCGTTGCGCAGATCAATGTCGGCGCAGCGACTGAAGTCGAGATGAAAGAGAAGAAGGCTCGCGTTGAAGATGCACTTCACGCTTGTCGCGCGGCAGTCGAGGAAGGAATTCTTCCAGGCGGTGGCGTTGCTGTTCTTCGAACGCGCAAGGCACTCGACAAGATCAAGAAGACCTTGGTCGGCGACGAGCAGGTTGGCGTCGAAATCGTTCAGCGTGCTCTTTCGGCACCGATCAAGCAGATCGCATCAAATTGCGGTTTGGATGGTTCGATTGTTGCGCAGAAGGTCGAAGAGGCCTCGGATCCTTCGTACGGATTCAATGCATCAACTGGTGTGTACCAAGACCTCGTCAAGGCTGGCGTGATCGTGCCGACGAAAGTCGAACGCGTGGCTCTTCAGAATGCGGCGAGTATCGCCGGACTGCTGTTGACCACTGATTGCGCTATCACCGATATCAAAGAGAAGAAGTCAAAGGCCCCATCAGCTGGCGACGAAGAAATGGATTATTGATAGTTCGATAAAACGAATTAAGCCGATCGGTCGCGGATCGGGAGCGTCTCCCCGGTAGACACGACGAGCGGTTTCAAGGCCCCGAGCCCCAGAAATGGGATTCGGGGCCTTTTCTTGTTTGCCCGCAAGACTCCCCAGGCGTGCGAGTTTCGGAGCGAGAGGCCAAGCGCGTGCCCAAGCGCGTGCCCAAGCGAGGCGCTAAACGTGATGTCATAAAAAAAGCGCCGCAACAAGTGCGGCGCTTTGAGAGATGCAAGAATGAATTGGTTCGGCTTGAAGCCAAACCAGTCAGATCAGTTTCCAGACTTCAGAATGTCGCGACCCAAGATTCCGTCGGTCGTCAGCATGTGGAAGCTGGTTGGCTTCATATCAATTAACGGATCGTAACCCGCGCCAGTCGTGTACCAGCCGTTGTTGCCCATTGGCGTTCCACGGTGCCACAGTCCTTTGCCGAGTACGCACATTCCTGAATTCGCAGCATTCTGCACCGACGCGCGCTTGTCGTCGTTGATGGCGGTGTTCATTCCGCAGAGCTGTACGTGTCCGTCTAAGAAGAGGCATGCAGGTGACGAGTTGTAACCTTCATTGAACAGCCAGTTTCGTGGCGTCGCAAAGTTTCCGTTGAGTTCAGGACCTTGCTTGTTCTGGAGCCAGAGCTTTTCGATAACCATCGTCTTCTGGTCTGGAAACACTGCCATTCCCATCAAAGGAGAACGGTATCCACCAGGTCCGAGCAAGTTCTGCTTGCCAGCATTTGGGCAATCGCGAACACTCGAAGCATGAGCCGTTGGTGGGATCATGTTGGCAGGACTCCACATGTATGTTGGGAAAGTGATCTGCTGCGCATTGGTCGGATTTGACGTGTATTCCGCTTCATTTTGAAGGCCATAGTCGCAACTTTGCAGTCCAATTCGATCCTTTGGAGCGAAGTAAACCTTGTCGTAATAGCGTCCATTCACATATGCATTGAATGACTTTGTGTTGATCATTTCATGTGCACCGAATGAATTGGTGTACGGATTCGTTGGATTTCCAGGACCTCCGCCTCCTGGAGCAGCCCAGACCATTGGCAAGAGAACTTGCCAGTTTCCGCACTGTCCAACTCCTTGTGGACAGAGCGCACCAGCGACCCAGTAACCCCAGAGTCCGCCAGTTGTGTCGAAGCCTAAAAGTTGCTGCGATGGGCAAGCGACAGTTGCGACATAGTTAGCGCAACTGCCCTGAACTTGACCCGCATCGTCAGGGATAGCCGTGAAGTGGCGATCCGACCAATCTGCTGCGTACGCAAAATTGGCTTTCGACATGTTGTTGAGGTTTCCGAGCGATTGTGTAATGAGAGCTCCGTCCTTCGCCTTACCGATGGCGGGGAGGAGGATCGCGATCAGCAAAGAGATGATCGAGACCACCACGAGCAATTCAATAATCGTGAATGCTCGCCGAGATAGCTTTGCAATTGTGTTTGTGGTGTTGATGATGTTTGTCATGGGCGTTTTTCCTAGCAAGCGGCCGAGTGGCCTACGGATTCAAATGAGACGGGATTTCCGAACAACAAATTTCCGAACAACAGGTCATTTATAAGGTTCGGTAGGGATGAATCGCACTGTGCTTCGCATCGACTCCGAACCCCGTCTTGGAATATTACGCTTGCCCTTCTTCGCTGTATGCTTTCTTTTCAGAAAAATCTTAAAAAATTGTCCCAGATTTACCGCTGACAGTCTTCGTTTGAGCCCTCAATAAATGTCCAAATACCCAAAACCACTGATGTTGGCGACATGGAGTTTTTCGGCACGAGGTTGCCAAGCAGCATGGCCAGGTCTGGAGTCTGGTGGCGGATCGCTTGATGCAGTTTGCACTGTCGCACGGGAGGCAGAATCCAATCCGCAGGTCGATTCCGTTGGTTTTGGAGGGATGCCAGATGCCGCAGGGAACATGAGCCTAGACGCTTCGGTCATGCTGGCGCCTGACCGGTGTGGGTCGGTGTGTGCTGTCACCCGCCATCTTCACGTTGCGGACCTTGCCCGACTCGTGATGGAACGAACGAGTCATGTCATGTTGGCGGGTGAAGGGGCTGATTCGTTTGCCGACGCACTTGGGATGCCGCATGCCGAGCTTTTATCGCCTGATGCACGTGCTGCTTGGAAGCGTTGGCGATCTGGTGAGGCGCAGGTGCGACCGAATGATCCAGGAATCGACTCGGGGAAAATTTTCTCTTCGTCGCCGATTGGCGAATTGCATTTTCCTCATGACACAGTTTGCGCGCTCGCGGTCGATACACAGGGTGTCATGGCTGGCGCATGCTCGACGAGTGGGTTGCCATTCAAGTTGGTTGGTCGTGTCGGAGATTCGCCGATACCAGGCCACGGTCTTTATGTTGATCCAGAAGGCGGTGGCGCGATCGCAACGGGCAACGGAGAGTTGATCATGGGAGTCTGTGGATCATTTCTCGCAGTTGAGTGCATGCGACGTGGCGCAACTCCATTAGAGGCTGTTCAAGAAGTCATCGAGCGAATTCACCGCCGATATAAAACATTGCCGCATCATCAAGTCGGAATGATCGCGCTCTCTCCAAACGGAAGTTGGAGTGCTGGAGCGCTTCGGCCAGGATTTGCCGTCACGATTGCGGATACAACTGGAATTCGTTCAGTTGCACCCGAGTGGGTTTTGCAGCACGATGTCGAAGGAAAACAAGGTGGAATAGTTTGAAGCTCTATACAAAAACTGGCGATGATGGATCGACTGGGCTGTACGGCGGAGGTCGCGTGATGAAAGATCATCCGCGGATCGAGGCGTATGGAACCGTCGATGAGCTGAACTCGTGGCTTGGAATGTGCGCGTCCGCATGCTTGCGCGATTGTCCAGTCGAAGCACGCATGCATGCAATCTTGATTCACCTGCAATCGCGTCTGTTTGACCTTGGCGCAGATCTTGCAACGCCAACAGGTTCGACGACTGAGGCACGTGTTCCGCGCATTGGTGATCGGCATATCGCCGAAGCTGAAGCATTCATTGATGAGATTGATGGAGGCAATGAGGAGATTCGCGCATTCATTCTTCCCGGCGGAACGATTCTTGCGGCGCATTTACATGTCACGCGAACGGTCTGTCGCCGCGCAGAGCGATTGTTGGTTTCACTCACTGAACATGAACCGATCGGAAATGCGCCGATCCAATTTCTGAATCGTCTTGGCGATCTTTTCTTTGCGATGGCCCGTCGGGCGAATGTTGCGCGCAGCGTTGGCGATGTTCCTTGGAAGAAGGACGCGTAATTCCCACTGGAATCGTGCCGAAGATCTCGTGCCGAAGATCTCGCGCGGTTACGCAGTCCCGTAACACCGATCGCCCGCATCACCGAGCCCTGGGCGAATGTATTTATTTTCGTCCAACTCACGGTCGAGGGCGGCGGCATAAATTCGAACCCCTGGATGCTCGTGCAAAAGTCGTTGCACACCTTCGGGCGCAGCAACTAAGCAGATGACGCGGAGATCGTCGCATCCAGCTTCGCGAAGAAGTTTCAGCGCATGAGCGCATGACCCACCAGTCGCAAGCATCGGGTCGACCAGAATGACTGGCCCAGCGGAAACATTCTGCGGAAGCTTGGTGTAGTACCCAATCGGCAGCGCGGTTGATTCGTCTCGACGAATTCCAATGTGCCCAACACGAGCGTCGGGCAGGAGGTCGAGAACGCCGCGCGTCATTCCCAGACCAGCGCGTAGCACGGGCACGAGCGTGATCGGCGCAGCGAGTCGTTGAACAGCAGTGCGTTCAAGCGGTGTTTCGACATGATCGAGAACGGTCTTGAATTCGCGGCATACTTCGTACGTCATCAGCGCCGCAATTTCTGAGAGCAGTCGACGAAAGTCTCGAGTCGGCGTGGTGCGATCGCGGATTGATGCCAGTTTGTGATGAATCAGTGGGTGATCGACAAGGCAAAGATTGGGATGGGTGTTGGTCATCGTTTCACATTCGTGCTGGAGCAGTAATCGCCATGATCGAAAGTGCGTCCGCGAGTACGCGGCGGGTGAGATCGCACAATCGCAGTCTCGAGTGGCGAGTTGCGTCGTCGACACCGCGAAGAACTGGACAGGATTGATAGAACGCATTGAAGGTGTTCGCGAGTTCATAAATGAACGCCGCGAGCCGATTGGGAGCAAGTTGTGCGGCGGCGTCTTCGATGGCGCCTGGATAGCGAAGCAGATTCAGTGCAAGTGCGCGTTCTTCGAGTGCACCGATAACGATTGGACTCGTTGCGCCATTTTCGCCTGCTTTGGCCAGGATTCCACAGATTCTGGCATGGGCGTACTGGGCGTAAGGCCCCGTGTCTCCCTCGAAAGAAACCATGCGATCAAGATCGAAGACGTAATCGCGTCCGACATCGCTGGAGAGATCGGCATACTTAATCGCCGCGATTCCGACTGCTTCGCCGATCGCATCAAGTTCCGCACTGCTCATTCCTGATGTCGGCGCATCGGGCACTGCGGCACGAGAACGCACTTCGTGCCGTCCGCGTGCAACGGCTTCGTCGAGCAACGCTTTGAGCGTGAAGTTCTCGCCACTGCGAGTCTTGAGGGGCCGCTTGTCGGCGCCAAGCACTGCACCGAACGGAACATGCACCAGTGATGCTTGCGAATTGTCGGCGCGCGTTGTCCATCCGATTAATCGCACTGCATCGAAGACATCGCGGAAGTGATCGCGTTGACGAGCATCGACGCAGTACACGACGAGCTCTGCGCCGAGATCCTGCACGCGGTATCGCGCCGCCGCCAAGTCGGTGGTGGCATACAGCGAAGTGCCGTCTGATTTTTGGATCAGCAATGGTCGCTCTCGGTCAGCGAAGCGAACCACGAGCGCGCCATCATCGCGAACCGCAAGATTTGCTTGGACGAATTCTTCGACTGCGGGCGAGAGGCGATCGCGAAAGAAACTTTCGCCGCGGTTGTGTTCTGGCTTGAGGTCAACACCAAGAACATGCGCTGTTTCATAGACCTCTCGCATGGTGACGTCGATCAATTTTTGCCAATCTGCGACGACGGCGGGATCGCCAGATTGCAAGCGGCGAAGCGTGTCGTGCGCATCGCGCAGTGCTGCCGATGCGCCTTCATGCTGCGCTTCGAGTTCGGCGATGCGATGAGGTCCCACTCCCGTTGCGCGGGCAGCCGTCAGCCCGGCTTCGTCATCGCGCCCTTGCATCTGCGCATTTCGATACGCGGTATTGAGATCATCGAGCGTCACGCGATTGATATCAGTCTTCGCGCGGCGCACGGCCGCTAATGTCATTGCAATTGGAAGTCCCCAATCACCAAGATGATTTTGGCGAAAGACTTTCCATCCGAGCCGTTCGTAGAGTCGGGCGATCGTGTCGCCAATGATCGTCGCACGAAGATGCCCGACATGCATCTGCTTGGCAACATTCACACCACAGAGATCAACGGCGACAGAATGTGTTCTGTGTGCGTCGGAGACTCCAAGTGATGGATGATCCATTGCAGTCAACGCCGCGGCGATTGCATCGGGGCGCAGTCGAATATTTACAAATCCAGGGCCTGCGATCTCGAATGGTTCGCATATGTCTCGCAAGAATTGCGGTGCGTGATCAACGACTTGTTGCGCAACTTCTCGCGGGTTCTTGCCAAGCGTCTTCGCCAGTCCCATTGCAAAATTCGCTTGGAAATCGCCAAATTTTGGATTCGCAGCCACCTTGATCGATGGATCGGTCGACGATGCGCTGTCGCCCATTGCGGCAATCAGAGCGTCGCGAAAGCCAGCCTCAATGCGATGAGCGAGGTCGTTGGTTCGTGGAGTACGGGCGGCGTTGTGCGACATATTGGAAGGGTGATCGTAGGGATTTATCCGCCGAGCACGGATGCGCCACGTCGATAGAGCATTTCCATCACGGGCAGATGGATCGATGGTGCTGGCGAGCGGCGTTTTGTGGTCGCTGCGTCGATCGCGGCCAATCCAGTTGTGCCGACGATCAACATCTCAATCAGTCCGTGATAATCATCGAGCGAAACAAATTCGCAGCCAATTGTCGCCGGGCGTTTCCCGGCAAGCACGCCATCAATATCGCTCATATTGTGATAATTGCCGAGTGCGAGGCAGAGGCAGGTTGATTCATATCCATACGCAGCGAATGCGGTCGCTTCGCAACCACCGCCAGCCATCAACTTGCGCTGCCATCGAAATCCAGTTCGCTTCTTGGCGTGCGCACTGAAGAGGGACGAGAGTTCGTTGGTCAGAGTTGGGCTGAAGACACTCATTCGGTCCCCGACACGAAGGATCGCGCCTGCGCCGATCGGTGAATCATGTGGAAAGCTTCGGGAGTTTTCAAGGCATATCAGCCGCGATGCTCGCGGAATGAACTTGGACTTTGCGGCGTGAATCGCTCCGATAAAACCAACTTCTTCAGCGACGGTAAAAAGCAGTCCAACATTGATCGCTGACTTGCTCTTCAACAAACGATCGAATGCGGCGCATGCCGCAGCGACCGCTGCAAGATCGTCGCACGCGTTTGTTTCGATCACGCAGACCTCGCTTGGCAGTCCAGTTGGATCCAGCGCACCCACGTTTCGTTTGACGATTCGCGGTGCTGGAAGAAGCCAGCGTCCAATGTCGCCGATCGCGATCGAGTTGTTCTTCGGCGTTTGATCGAGTCGAGCAACCGCATGTTTGTAGGGTTGTTGCTTGGCGTCGAGTGTGATGATTGTTGCGGGAAAGCGCGCGCCTGAATAATCAATGACTTCGATTCGACTTCCGACGAAGTACGGATCATGCACTCCGCCGCGGAATTCGAGCGTCAGGTTGTGTCCTGAAGCGACCGATCCTTTCAGCTTGGGTGGTGCGATGACGACGAATGCAGGATGATCAAGATGCGCAGTGATGAGAATTGGACGTGCTGTGCGCGATCGATCCTTGCGTCGAATGAGAAAGTTTCCCGCGTCGTCGCGCTGAATGTCCAGTTTCGATCTGCGGGGAGCGAGCCAAGCATCAATCCATGCCATCACACGCTCTTCGTGACCAGCAGCCGTGGGAGTGCTTGTCAATTCGAGAAGCCAGAGTTCATCGCGGCGGGCGCTGAGGTCGATCGCATTTCGCTTGGCGGGAATTTTTCTGGCACGAGAGTTGGATAGAAGGCGCACGCTTGTCATACGGGAAGGATAAAGTGAACGGACGATGACCACCTTTGCTCCTATTCCCGAAATCTTGGAAGAACTCCGTGCGGGGCGGATCATCGTTCTTGTCGATGATGAACAACGGGAAAATGAGGGCGATTTGGTTTGCGCTGCTCAGGCGATCACTCCAGAAACAGTCAATTTCCTCAATCGAGTAGCAGGCGGCTATCTCTGCGTTTCGCTCGATGGCGATACCTGTGAGCGCCTCGCTCTGCATCCGCAGGCGGGATCGAATTCGAGTTTGCGCGGGACGGCGTTCACGGTTTCGGTGGACGGCCATCCGCGACATGGTGTGGGAACTGGCATCAGCGCGCGCGATCGAGCGACGACGATTCGATTGATTGCGGATCCCAAGAGTCGCCCTGACGATTTCGTGCGGCCGGGGCATATCAATCCGCTTCGAGCGCGGGAAGGTGGGGTCTTGGTGCGAACGGGACAGACTGAAGGGTCGGTCGACCTCTGTCGTCTTGCGGGATTGCTGCCTGCAGCATGCATTATCGAAGTTGTTCGCGAAGATGGGGAGATGGCGCGCTTGGATGACCTCAAAACTTTGTGCGAGAAACATGCGCTGAAGATTTGCTCAGTCGAGCAAATCATCGAGCATCGTTTGCGTGGCGAGACTCTGGTGAAGCGAATCGAACCGGCGAATGGAATGATCGTTGAAACTCCAGAAGGTCCATTCACTCTTTATGTATGGCACAGTTCCCTTGATCCGCAACCTCATCTCGCGCTCTGTCTCGGTGGAGTGGGGGCTCTCGATAGCAATGGTCGGCCGACTGCCCACGAAGATCCCGTGTTGGTTCGTATGCACCGCCGAGATATTCTGGGTGACATTTTTGCAACCATTCGTGCGGGCGTTGATCGTTCAGGTCAGGAAACGGTGCGTGCTTCGCTGCGCGCAATCCGTCAGGCGAACAAAGGGGCTTTGGTTTATCTGCGATCGGAGAGCGAAGGAGTTGGCTTGTCCGATCTCATTCATCAGGTGCGCCGTGGCGGCGCTGATGATGTGAATGCCCCTGATCTCACCCGTCTTGGTGGCATTGGCGCTCGTGCTCAGCCGATGGATCAGCGTGAATTCGGTATCGGCGGGCAGATTCTGCGGGATCTAGGTTTACGGCGATTGCGCGTGCTCAGCGATCATCCCAAAGCAATGCCAGGATTGCACGGATTTGGGCTCGAAATCGTTGAGCAAGTCCCAATCACATGAAAGGTCGTACCCCGATGAACGTGCTACTCCTTCTTTATCTCCCTCTCTATATATATGGGCTCTCCCTCTCCGGCCTCTCAATCGCTGGTTGCCAAAGTCCGCCGCCCGAACCCACGGCTGTAAATGTTCCAGTTGCTCCCGCCGCGACCGAAACCGCGCCCGTGCCGCGAGACGTTGCGGTCGAGACTCTTCTGGATGCAATGGAAGAGCAGGGGCGCACGATGAAAGACTTCACGGCGAGCGCCACGATGGAAAAGTTTGAAGCGCTGACTGGTGAGCGCGAGGTGCGCCGCGGTCGAGTTGTCGTCCTCGGCCCATCGGGAACTGAGCGGCAGATCGGAATTGCATTTGATGAATTCATCGACAGTACTGGTCGCGGTTCGACTGACGCACGCCGATTTGTTTTTCGAGATGGTTGGTTGTGGGAATTTGATCCAACGAAAAAGCAAGCGATCCGTCGCCAACTTGCTCGTGAGGGAGAGGCATTCGATCCGCTGCGAGTGGGCGAGGGGCCCTTTCCAGTTCCACTCGGTCAGCCAAAGAAAGATGTCACTCGCGAATTCATCGTGACGATGGGGACACTTCCCGATGCCCCATTCTTCCGTTCGCTCGCTGTGGCAAAGAGTGGTGATGCGAACAGTGCGCTCGCAACTCTGCGATTGGTTCCTCGAGCTGGCACAAAGATGGCGCGCGATACGGCCGCGATGTCGATCATCCTCGATCGTTCAACGCTGATTCCTCGCGGTGTCGAAGTCGAAGCGGTCAACGGTGATAAAACGCGCGTTCTTCTGCGGGATGGGCGTCTCAATGTCGGTCTCGACGACGCCGCTCGTGCGATGCTGATGCCGCCGTCAACCGATGGATGGAAAATTGATACGCGTCCTTTGAGCCCCTGAAGTCAAAGTGATCGGGATACGCTCCATGCGATTCATGCGACTTATAAAACAATCACGCGTTGCAACTTGGATGACGATTTGCGCAGTCGCTGTATCGGCCAGCGCACGAGATGGTTCGCCAGTACCAAAGGCAGCGAAGCTTTCGGTCGCTGCACAAGCATCGATCGATGCAGCGTGGCGAAGTGATGAGGATCGCGCAAACACTCGAGTTCAGCATGGCCAGTGGATCGCTGATGATCTTGCGAACCCTGCACGTCGAGCGCGCGCTGCAATCGACGCAGGCGTTCCAAGTGCAGTGTTGACCACATCGAAATTGCCGGCGGGAGTTCCCGCACTGTTGGGAGCGGAGGCGTTGATGAAGCAGGGGCGCTTCGATGACGCAATATTTGTGTTGACGGATTTGCCCGGCGCTCCAGCGTCGTCATTGCGTGCGAGTTGCTTTGAAGGACTCGGTCGACAGGATGAAGCTGCGACTGCCGCCGCCGAAGCGGTGCGAGATCTCGTAGACGGAAAGACACTCTCCACTGCCGATACTGTGATGGTCGCCGAAGCAATGACTGTGCTCGCACGAGTTCGCGCCACGGATGCAGCTGCGTGCGACGCAATCATGCAGACGCTTGATGATGTGCGCGAGAAGGATCGGTTGGATTGGCGCGGGCGCATCGTTCAGGCGCGCTTCTTGATTGAGAAGCATAATGTTGAAGATGCGGTGGCGGCACTGCGCGAAGCACTCTCTTTGAATCCGCGTTCTGCTGATGCGTGGCAGTTGCTTGGTCAAGTCGCCTTGATGGGATTCGATTTTGATGGAGCCGAGCGTGCCGCAGTGCAAATGACGGATGCGGCGGCGACCGTCGATGCGACAGTCGTGTGCGCTCCAGCAGCACTCTTGCGTGCCGAATCAGCGTGTTGTCGTTTCGATGCGGATGAAGCACTCGCCGTCTTGGCGAACACGAGAAAAGATTTGCCGATGCTTCCGCAAGCGATCGCACTTGAAGCGTCGGCGTATGCACTTCAGTATGACTTTGATGCGATGCGCGCAACGCTGGCGAAGGCTGATGCGCTTGCGCCGCAGAGTGGTCGAGCCGCATGGCAAGTCGGAAGATTTCTTGCGCTTGCTCGTCAGTATGCGGATGCAGCAGATCTCTTGGCGGAGTCTGCGCGGCGCGAGCCAAACTGGAGTGTGCCTCGCAACGAACTTGGATTGCTCGAAATGCAGGCGGGCCGTGATGAGCAGGCACTCGCAGCGCTCACGGAAGCCGCCAGACTTGATCCGTACGACAAGCGTGTCGCATTCAGCAAATTTCTATTGGAAGAAATGGCGGGATGGAAAGTGTTCAAGAGTGAACATTTTCGCGTGCGATGTCGAGCTGGCGTCGATGAAATCTTGGCCGCCAGCATGCCCGCACAGTTAGAGACGATGTACCGCGAGGTATGCGATCACTATGGTCATGAGCCCAAAGGAATCACGACGATCGAGTTGATGCCTGATCACAAATATTTTGGAGTTCGCATCACAGGTATGCCGCAGATCCACACGGTCGCTGCGAGTACGGGGCCAGTCATCGCTCTCGAACCTCCGCGTGACGGCGGTGCGAGCAAGTCCCTTGGTCGATTTGATTGGCTCGATACGCTTCGGCACGAATTCGTCCATACGGTCACGCTCGATCGAACGAGTAATCGAATACCGCATTGGTTTACTGAAGCAGCTGCCGTTGACATGGAACACAAGGCGCGCGACTGGCGCACATATCAATTGTTAGCGCAGACGCTCCAGAAGAATCAACTCTTCGATCTCGACGAAATCAAATGGGCGTTCGTGCGTCCCAAGCGCCCGTCCGATCGAGCGCTTGCATATGCGCAAGGACATTGGATGGTGCAGTTCATGCGTGAGAGTTATGGCAAGGGCGTGATCGTGCAATTGCTTGATCGATACGCGCATGGTGAAAGGGAGGCGAAGGCATTCCCGGCGGTGCTTGGGATTTCGCGCGAGCAATTTATGGCGGATTTCAAGAAATGGGCGACAGCGCAAGTTGCATCATGGGGGCTTGCAGCGGAGCCTTCGATCGACATACTTCTCGCGCAAGCGCGTAAGGGCGATGATGGGAAAAAAGGCGAAGAAGTAAAGAAGGATGGCGATGCGCCAAAGGTGGATGCGCCTGGTCATGACGGACCCATTCTGCAGGAACCCGTTGTTGAAGAACCAATTTCCGATGAAGTCGTTGCAGCACTCTTGGCGGCACATCCAAATCATCCAGATGTTCTTGAGATCGCAGCGCGTCGAGCCGTGGCGCGTTGCGTGGCGATGGAAGCTTTGGCAGTGACAGGTGGTATTGATGACGCGACAGCAGAACTGTTGGAGCGATACTCCAAATCTCGCCCGCTCGATCCGTGGCCTCATCAACGACTAGCTGCGCGCGCTTTGGCGCGAGGCGAGCCCGCAGGCGCGCGCGATCATCTCGTCTTTCTTGACGCTCGAGCTGACAACGATCCGTCATTCGCACTTGAGATTGCACGCATTGCGCGTGCGGCGAAGGATTCCAAGGGTGCGCTTGTTGCGGCAGCGCGCGCGGCGCGCATTGATCCGTATGACGCAGCGACGCGGGAACTCGCAGCGTCTTGCGCACTCGAAGCAGGCGATCTCGATTCTGCACGAGTTCATATTTTGGCGCTGACAATGCTCGAGCCAGATCGCACGCAGCATCGTCGCCGCCTCGAGCGAATTGACGAGTTGATTGCAAAGCGATCCGCCGCCGCTCAATAGAGCACAACTCGCTTTGTTGCGCCTCAACTACGGGGTTCGGCTCATTTCTCGATGTAATTCAGATCGCAGCCGAATGGCTCGGGCAATCGCCAGAGTGCGAGTGCCGCAAGGACGAAGCATAATCCGCCACACAGCCAAGTCGCACCGATCGCGCCGACTGGTTCAGCAACGACAGTAAAGAGGATCGTGATCGGAACAGCGCTCCCGCGAATGAGATTCGGTGTCATCGTCGTTACTGTGGCACGCACATTTGTCCCGAAGAGTTCGCTGGCTGTGGTGATCAAGACGATCCAGTACGCACTGAAGAATCCCATCACGACCGTTGCGGCGCCATACCACGCGGCACTACGCGGTCCGAGGAGTAACACCAACGCGCATGCCAATGCTGTACCGAAGAGAAAGAGAGCGATCGGAATTTTTCGAGACTTCAGTTTTTGCGAGAGTAATCCGCTCGTGACATCGCCGAAGATTGCGCCCGAATAAAAAAGAGCGACGAGTTGTCCAGGCTTTGGCGCTGGTGAGAGTCCCATCTCGCCAGCGATCTTTGGTGCGAGTCCAACGATCACTGCAAGCGTAAACCAGATTGGCATTCCGACAACGACGACTTTCGCCAATCGCAGAGCAAGCTTCCACGACCGCAAAATCGGCATGAGGCCTCTTGAGATATGTGAATCATTCTTTCTGAGTGCATCGAAGAGGCCGCTCTCCAGAACAGCGAAGCGTGTTGCGAGAAGTGCGAGTCCCATGATGCCACCGACGGCATACGACATTCGCCATCCAGTCCACTCATTCACCACCCCTGCGACGACAGCTCCAACAACACCGACTGCACCAATGATCGTCACCGCAATTCCTCGTCCCCGCTGCGAAGAAATCTCCGCAACCAGCGTGACTCCCGCGCCGAGTTCGCCTGCGAGCCCAACTCCTGCAATAAAACGCAGCACGCCGTATGTCGTGATTGGATCGAATCCACCCATGAATGAGAGCGGGCCACTTGTCGCGCCGACCCCCGCATTCAAGAGATTCGCAGTGGAGTAAAGAATGATCGAGCCAAAGAGGACGCTCAACCGACCTCGCAGGTCGCCAAGAATCCCCCACATCACACCGCCAACCATCATGCCGATCAATTGCAGATTCAGCAACCACACTCCCGTCTTTGTGGCTTGTTCGATTGCCAGTCCCAGATCTTCAAGACTTTGCCAACGCACGACATTGAAAAGAATCAGGTCGTAGACATCGACGAAATATCCAAGCGATGCGACAGCAATTGCAATGTTCGTTGTCGAAAGAACTTTGCGCTTGGAATCGGTCGGGTTCGGCATGATCATGGGGTTATTCTTTTCTTGGAACGATTGCGACCGTCTTGCGCTCCGAGACTGGTCAAGTTTGCAATGCGAGAGTAACAACGATGGGATCGTCAATCAGCAACGCATTCTGTGCACGCATCTGCATAATTTTACGCATCTCTATGCAGTACAAGAAGATACGGAAAGATGCAAACGCAAACGAGCAAGCTTCGAAGAAAAGCAGCAACTGCGGAATAAAATTATCAGAACCTTGCGCTCCATTGTTCACGCCCGCAACGATTGATCGTCGATGCAATTGTATCAAGGCGAATATTGACGAATTTAAGAATGGCATGTATCCTTTTTTTGATTGTCGGATGGAAACCACCTGCTAGAGGTATCTATAAAATGCAAATAAATGAAAATCGGGTAAGTTTTTTCACAAGCCAAACTGTCCTTCAGGGCATCGCTTTCGGCTTGATAGCAGCCTGTTTCGCAACAACAGCACTTGCGCAGAACTACTCGCAGTCGGCGATTCCGGTCATTCCTGATTCGCGAAAGCCCAGTCGTGCGCTTCAGCCAGCGCAAACGTCTGCGCCTCAGCCAGCAGATCAGAAAACTGCCGCGACCACGTGGGCGAGTGAGGGGCGATTTTCGCAGTCGACCCAATTCACCTTCCAGATGCAACCGGCCAACCATCCACGCATGCCGAGCAGTGATCAGTTGATGCAAACATCTGTGACACTCTATCAGGATGGATCAAACTATTCTGGAAATCCAGCATCAAATGGTACGAAGGTGACAACCACTTTGGCGGATCTCGCCAAGACCAGTGGTTCCCTTACTGACTCCGCACGCGTTGCGATTCAGAACGCAGTCGTTGCTTCAGTGAATGCGTCTGGGATCGGTGGCGTCGCTTGTTTGATGGATCCTGCGACGAGTGCAGATGGAAAGAACACGATAAATGTCGTTGCAGCGCAAATCGCAGGCGTTCGAACGGTCGGAACTGGCGTTCGGGCCGATCCAGTTGGTCAGTCAGTCAATGACACGAAGCAGGCAACGGTAAAGGATGGGTCTCCAATCAAGCCTGGAGACCTCTTAGAGAAGGAAGTGCTCGAAGACTATCTTTACTCCCTTAGCCGCTTCCCTGGACGAACGGTCTCTGCTGCGGTCGCTGCCGAGCCTGACTCGACTCAGATCGTGCTCGATTACTACGTTGCGGAAAAGAACATCTTTGATGTCTATGCATCGGTTTCTAACACGGGAACCGAACAGACAAATTACTGGATGGAGCGGGTTGGAATCTTGGCAACTCAGTTGACCAACAACGATGACATTCTCGCCGTTGAATATCAGACGGCAAGTTTCTCTGGAACGCAGTCCGTGACCGGCTACTACGATGCGCGAGTCGGAACGATGAAGGACCTGCGCTGGAGAGTCACTGGCCAATGGGGTGATTACAACTCTTCAGACGTTGGTCTAGCCGGCGAGGATTTCAACGGTAGCAATTGGGGCGTGCAAGGCGACCTCACTTGGACGTTCTTCCAAAAGGGGAACTTCTTCTTGGACTTCGACGGCTCGGGAAGATTTTGGAATTCAAGCACCACCAATGAGCTTATGGAGACGTCAGGTAACGCCAACTTCTTTACGGCGACTGGAACGGTCGACGCACTTGCCATTGGCGATACATGGGCACTTCAAGGCAGCCTTGGTGCGGCATATACAACAACCGATGCTTCCCAGGAATCTTTGGATTACCTCGGTCGATCGGATACGTCCATCAGTTGGACAACGATCAATGGCTCGGTCTACGGTTCGTTCTACTTGGATCCAATCTTTGATTCGACTTGGGGAAGTGGAACAAGCACATACAAGCCATTGGTTCATGAAATCTTTGGTTCGTTCCGTGGGCAGTATGCATTTGATTATCGCTTGACCCCACTCTCGCAGTACACCATGGGAGGTCTTTACACCGTCCGTGGATTTGCGCAATCGATCGATGCTGGCGACAGCGCGATGGTTGGAACAGTTGAATATCGAATGCATCTTCCGCGAATGTTCGCTCCTGCGACAGCAACGGGCACTTTTCCATTCATCAATCGTCCCTTCCGATGGGCTCCAGACAGTTCCAATGGAGCGAGTCCAGATTGGGATCTTGTGTTGAGCGCCTTCTTTGACGGTGGCACAATCACAAATAACGATTCATACGCATTCGAAGTCAACACTCCGATGTCAAGTGCGGGTGTTGGTTTGGATCTTTCAATCCTTGACAATTTCACTGTCGGAGTTGATTGGGCTTGGGCGCTCAATTCGGTTGATCAACTCGATGTCCAAAGTGGTAGCAGCCAGTTCTGGTTCTCAGCTTCAATTGTTTACTGATTCGCATTTCAAAAGAAAAAATACGCCATGAAGAACAACAACAATAACAACATCAACACTCTCAATCGCTCGTTCGGCCTTTCGTGGCTTCGGGCATCTCTGAATGTCGCAGCCTTCGCCTGCGCGAGCTTGTTGGTGATCAC
>CAIXJC010000057.1 GCA_903919715.1 uncultured bacterium
CCTGACTTACTCCCCTGACTTACTCCCCAGGAATATGCGTAATCACGCCTTCCCAAGGACTCGATGCACTCGCGTATCGGCGGCTGGGCATTCGCCCTGCACGCGCGCCAAGCCAACCTGCATCGCATGCCAAGCGCATTGCATTTGCCATCATCACCGCATCTTTGGCATGAGCGATCGCAGTATTCAACAGCACGCCGTCTGCGCCGAGTTCCATCGCAACCGTCACGTCGCTTGGCGTACCGACGCCAGCATCAACGATGACGGGATAATTCGCATCGCCACCCGCGGAAGGATCTTTGAGAAGTTCGAGAATGATCGAAATTGCGCTTGGATTGGAAATGCCGCGGCCAGATCCGATGGGACTTCCTGCGGGCATCACACTTGTTGCACCAGCATCGCGCAGTCGCACGGCCATGATTGGATCATCGCTGGAATAGCACAGAACCTCGAATCCATCTGCGACCAACTCGCGGCATGCTTCGAGCGTTCCAACTGGATCGGGCAGCAGAGTTCGCTTATCGCCAAGCACTTCCAACTTCACCCAGCGCGCGCCAGGATTTTTCATTTGCTGCAGAATGTCACGGCCTAATCGCGCAACGCGGACGGCGTCTTGCGCAGTGAAGCATCCGGCAGTGTTTGGAAGAATGGTCAACTTGGAAGTGTCCATCGCGTCGAGCAGTGACTTGCCTTGCGCATCGATCAACCGTTCGCGCCGAACTGCAACGGTGACGACATCAGCGCCGCACGCAGCAAGCGCGCGGTTCATCGTGTCATTGTCTGAGTATTTCCCGGTACCAACAATGAGTCGGCTTTTCAGCGTGAACGATCCAACACGCAGAGGAGTGGGGGAAATTGCAGGTGATTGGAGCGTCGTCAATGGTTCATCCTCCGCCAACAAGTGTGACAATTTCAATTCGGTCGCCAGCTTTCAGCGAAACGCCTTCGCGCTTGTCGTGGGGGACAAGTCGTTCATTCACCTCAACGGCACATGGAACATCCACCGTGCGGAAGCGAAGGACTGCCTCTGCAACCGTGCAAGAGTCTGTGAGATTCTCAGGTTTTCCATTGATTGTGACTTGCATCTCTGGCGTAAGATTAGCGCAGTGACCACTCAAGTGATGCCATCTTTCCTGCGAACATTTTCGTCGATCGCGATCTGCGCATTTTTTGCCCTCGGGTGCAGCCACAAAGGCGATGACACAAGCACGCCACAAAAGGCGCTCGATGCGATTCAGCGGATGATCGAAGAGGGGCGGCCGCAAGATCTTCCCAACATGATCGACATGAAAGCGCGTGACGTCACCTTCGAGGATGGCGTGACCGAGGCGAGTGCGATCAAGAACGTGAAGGACAAGATGGGCGAGATGCTGGCACAATTGTGGCGGGTCTCGAAGAAGGTGAAGGCGCGCTTCCCAAGTGAATTGAATGACGAGGCAAAGGTTGGTATCGCTGCTGCAGCTGATCGCGGCTTCGACTATCGCGCGCTGGCGAAACGAGTTCTGGGTGATCCATTTGGATTCCTCACGGAACAGCGAAAGCGAATGAAGGTGGAAGATCTCGGAGACGGAACCGCCGCAATCACAATCGACAATGAGCCTGCGTTTGGTGGATTGCTGACGATGGTCGAGACATCTGACGGTTGGCGATTGAGCGTTCCAGTCGACACCCTTCGGTCGAATAAATATTGGCCTCATACTCGGCATGAATGGGCAGTGATCGCATCGATGATGATCGGAATCGAGAATTCTCTGGGCGACTTTGAATCGGAGTTTGACGAAGGGAAGATTCATTCCGTTCGAGAAGCTGGCGAGCGCGTCGGAAGGCTCGTGGGCGAATCGGTCGTCGTGCAGAGTGTTATCTATTCAATGATGAAGCGCGATGATGTCGTAGCGCCTGCGAAGAAGTGATTGCAGCTGCTTAGGCGCCTCATGCGTGCCTCATGCGTGCCTCATGCGTGCCTAATGGGCTCTCAGTGCTCGAAGATCAGCGTGACAAGAATGAATACGGGGATCAAGACAACTGTTGACCACGCCATGTAGCCAAAGAAACTTGGCATCCGCACGCCACCTTCTTCAGCCATCGCTTTCACCATAAAATTAGGCCCGTTTCCGATGTATGTGTTTGCCCCCATGAAGACGCTGCCGAGTGAAATCGCCGCGAGCAGCGGTGCGCTGACATGCATTCCTTCGCTGAGCATGATCATGGTTGAATTGGGATCGGGTGGAAGGCTCGTCGCAGTCGTAAGGAAGACCAGATATGTCGGCGCGTTATCCAAGAAACTCGAAAGCGTCCCCGTGACCCAGAAGAACTGCGAAGGAGTTGTCACGCCAAGTTCGGCGCCACGTTCAGTGAGAACCGCAAGTGGCACTTGCATCGCAACAAAGATTCCGATGAAGAGCGCAGCAACTTCCAAGATCGGTCCCCATGAAAACTTGTTGATCGCACGAAGTCCATGAGGCGTGGTCAAGAGGCTCAGGCCAGCACATAAACACATGGCACCTTCGCGGGCAAAGGGCAGAATTTCTTGGGATGTTCCTGGAAAAAATCGCCCAGGAACGAGCACGATGACGGAAGCCAGAATCCCTCCAAGCCAAACGAGATTGACGAGGCCGCTCATATGAATTCGGTGCACGGCTTTCGATTCTCTTCGAATCGCTTCGACGGTTTCGTGGCGGATCATCCACGTATCGATCGCGAAATAGATCGCAAGCAATAATCCAACTGTGAAGATCCACTGCGGCCACATTTGCAGAGTCCAGAAAAATGGAACGCCGCGCAAGTATCCAAGAAAGAGTGGTGGGTCGCCGATGGGAAGGAGCAAACCTCCAACATTCGAAACGAGGAAGATAAAGAAGACCACGGTGTGCGCAACGCGAGTGCGATCACGGTTGGTGTCGAGCAGAAGTCGAATCAACAGGACGCTTGCACCCGTGGTTCCAAGCACGCTCGCAAGCAGTGCTCCGGTGGTCAGAATCATCGTGTTGGTCCGCGGTGTCGCCGAAAGGTCGCCGCGCAGAGCGATTCCCCCCGCAACGATGTAGAGCGATCCCAGCAGGACCATAAATGGGATGTATTCCCCAAGCAGTGTGTGGGAAAGCACGTGAAAAGCCGACGAATAATTTTCGGTGATTGCAATGAAGAGCAGCGCAACGACCGCACATCCGCCTGCGACGATTGTCTTGTTTCGATTTGCATGCCACCAATGCGCAGTCGCTGGAATCAATGGCAGAATCGCAATCGCAAGTAAGAGTCCAACAAATGGCAGAGTCCCGATCGGCCAAAGAGCGTGGGCTGCAAGCATCGCATTAAGAGTAGCGCACGAGACCTTCCTTGGTGCGCGCGTTCAAGATCTCGCCGCAGCACTGTTGATGGAGTCGCAGCCTTCCAATTGGACTATTCTGTCGGCATATCTATCGGCATATTCGTGTTCAGTGTGTGGTTTGGTTTTTCGAATACAGGAGTTCACATATGAGTGAAGGGCAAGGTTCGTCTGGCAATGTGATCGCAGCGCTCTGCAGTTTTTTTATCCCCGGCCTCGGGCAATTGGTGCAGGGAAGATTTGTGATCGCCATCGTGCAGTTCGTGTTCGCAGCACTCTTGTGGGTGATCTGGCTCGGATGGATTATTCACATCTGGTCGATACTCGACGCAGCGCTCTGGCGTCGTCGCGGTTGATTCTGTCCACACCTTTCATTGGAAGCCGATCGACTCTGTGCACATTCAGGGCACCGATCGATAGACTTTCCAATTGCGTCAATTCAAAAAGGTCTCCATTCATGAAAAAACTCGTTGCCTTTGCGTTTTTTGCTTTCTGCACGGTCGTCATTCTTGGTGCGGATGACTCTGCTCCCAAGGCTTTCACTGAGTCGATTCGAGGGACAGCCAGAACGATCGAGATGATCCCCGTCTCTGCGCTTCCTGGTGCTTCTCCAATTTGGATGTGCAAGACAGAAATTCCTTGGGAAGTCCTCGATATCTGCATTTATGGATTCGACAAGGTTGATGGCAAGAGCGATTCTCCGGGCGCCGATGCGGTGACTCGTCCTACGAAACCGTACATCGCGATGGACCGAGGATTTGGTCATGCAGGCTGGCCTGCGAATTCTGTTGGCTTCAAGAATGCGAATACGTTTTGTGAATGGCTTTCTGCCAAGAGTGGCAAGCATTATCGATTACCGACTGTTGCGGAGTGGAAGCATGCGTGCGAAATGGGAAAGGTTGATCCCAACGCGGTCGGCGATTTCGCATGGTTCGATGAGAACAGCGATGGCACGACTCACAAGATCGGGTCGAAGAAAGCAGACGCACAGGGTTTGCACGACTTGTATGGAAATCTCGCAGAGTGGTGCGTGCAGCCTGATGGAAGTGGCGTCGTGCTTGGAGGTTCATTCCGTGAGGCGAAGGATGAAATTGGATGCAGTGCATCGGTCGTTGATTCTCCAAAGTGGAATCGCAGCGATCCTCAAATTCCAAAGAGTATTTGGTGGCTCGCGGACGCTGGTTGGATTGGATTTCGAGTGGTATGCGATGGGCCAGCGGCCGCGCCCGCCGCGCCCGTCGCGCCCGTCACTCCCATGCCTTCAAAGCCGCAGTGATGTAGGCTCATTATCGAATTTCTGTGACGGTGAATGAGTCCAGTTCGCAAATTATGGAGAAAGACACGATGTCCCAGCCTGATGAAACACGTCGAACATTCATGAAAGCAGCAGCGATGGTTGGAGTTGGCGCAGCACTCGCGCCTTTTCCAGTTTGGGCGGGCGCACCTGGGGATGATCGAATCAAAGTTGGACTCGTTGGATGTGGAGGTCGTGGAACTGGAGCCGCTGCTCAAGCGCTTGCTGCAGACAAAGGCGTCGTGATTTGGGCAATGGCCGACGCATTTCAAGATCGACTGGATTCCAGTCTTGCAAATTTGCTAAAGGAAGATGGGAAAGAGCGCGTGCTCGTTCCAGCAGATCGACAATTCGTTGGTCTCCACGGGATTGATCAATTGCTGCCGTTGGTCGATGTTGTGCTTCTCTGCTCAACACCTGCATTCCGTCCAGAACAATTGGCGAAGGCGGTCGCAGCTGGCAAAAACATTTTCTGCGAGAAGCCAGTCTGCGTCGATTCCGTTGGATATCGATCAGTGAAGGAGAGCGTGCGGATTGCGCGCGAAAAGAACTTGACGATCGTGAGTGGTTTTTGTTGGCGCAGTTCCAGTCCAGAGCGAGCGATTTATGGCGAAATTCTCGGCGGACGATTGGGCGAAGTCGTCAGCATTAGTGCGACATATCTGACCGGTCCACTTGGCACGAGACCGCGCAAGCCAGGTTGGTCTGACTTTGATTTCCAACTTCGAAATTGGCAGCATTTTGCTTGGCTTTCGGGAGATCACCTTGTCGAGCAAGCCGTTCATTCGATTGACAAGATCAACTGGGCAATGGGTGGTCGGCATCCGACAAAGTGCACTGGAATTGGAAGCCGATTCTGCCGTGAAGATGTTCCAGAGCGTGGCGATATCTATGACAACTTCTCTGTGATCTATGAATATGAGAATGGCCCGCGCTGTGTATTGACCACCCGTCAGCAGGCGAATTGTTACAACAACAATGATGATTGGATCAATGGCACGAAGGGATATGCGTGGGTGAATGGATGGGGACCAACGCACTGGATTAAGGATTATTCCGGCAAGACAATTTGGTCGTATCCAAAGGATGGTCCGACTCCAGATATGTATCAAGTCGAACATGACACGCTCTTTAAGTCGATTCGAGATCGTCGAACGATCAATGAAGGCGAATTCATGGCGGACTCGTGCTTGATGGCAATCATGGGTCGAATGTCGGCGTATTCCGGCAAGCAGGTCACATGGGAAGAAGCGACCACGTCGGGTGAAAATCTCAGACCCGCATCATTCGCAGATCCGATGCCTGTCCGTAAGGCACCGCATCCTGGTGTGAGCCCAACAACTGCAGCTTGAACCGAAGGAACTCAATGTTCAATATCAATCGACGCGATTTCGTTAAGAGCACCGCTTGGACCACTCTTGCAATTGCAAGCGCTGGCGGTTTGATTTCGAGCAACGCAAAGGCTGCGCGATTGGTTGCCGCACGCGGAAAGCGCGACATTCGAATTGGCGTGATTGGATGCGGCGGTCGCGGAACAGGTGCGGCGGGGAACGCTCTCGAGGCATCTACCGACGCACGCATCGTGGCGTACGGCGATCTCTTCCAAGACCGAATTGTGTCGGCGCAGTCCGGGCTTTCATCATTCGGTGAACGATCGAAGGTCGCTCCTGCCCAGCGTTTTGTCGGATTTGACGCATATCAAGGGGTACTTTCGGTTCCGTGTGATTATGTCATCTTGGCGACTCCGCCTGGATTTCGTCCGATCCATTTTTCTGCGGCAGTTGCGGCAGGAAAAAACGCGTTCATCGAAAAGCCAGTCGCAGTCGATCCGACGGGAATTCGAACGATGCTCGCGGCATCGTCAGAAGTTGATGCGAAGAATTTGCGCGTTGCGGCTGGGACTCAGCGCCGTCACGAGTGGTGCTATCTGGAAGCAATGCAGCGAATCAAGGATGGCGCCATCGGGCGCGTCGTTGCAGCGCGCGTCTTCTGGAACATGGGAAGTCTTTGGAACGTGCCGCCCCAAATCATGCGAAGCGATGTCGAAAATCAAGTTCGCAATTGGCTCTATCACACATGGCTCTCGGGCGATCACATTGTTGAGCAGCATGTGCACAATATCGATATTGCAAATTGGGCAATGGGTTCACATCCCTCGCGGTGTATCGCAGTCGGTGGTCGTCAAGCACGAACGGATCAGCGAGAATTCGGAAACATTTTCGATCACTTCGCGGTCGACTTTGAATATCCAAACGCAGAAGGTGACACCGAGCCAAGATTCGCGCTCAGTATGGCGCGGCAACAAGAGGGAACCGCAGGCCGAGTGGAAGAAGTCATTTATGGAACAACTGGCGTCGCCCGACTCTCATCGGGATCAGCGCAGATCACAGGCGAAAAGCCGTGGACTTTCAAGGGACCCAACAATAATCCCTACGTGCAGGAGCACATCGATTTGCAGAAGGCGATCGTCGACGGGACGCCACTGAATGAAACAACGCAGGTTGCACAGAGCACGATGAGCGCGATCATGGGCCGAATGGCTGCTTATTCTGGATCGGAATTCACTTGGGATGCGGCGCTTTCAAATCCGATGAATCTGATGCCGCCTTCGTTGCAGTTTGGTCCGCTACAGCAGGCGCCAGTGGCGATGCCTGGTCGTGACGGCTGTTAGTCGAAGCCACAATCGCATTCCACCCACTCGTCACGGATATCGCTGGTGAGAGTTGTTGAGTTGGGGTGATTTCTGCAACCCTCGCTTGGAAATCTCCAAGGGCTGTCCGTAAATCCGCAGAGCGCGCCAATAATTCTGGACCACCCACGCAGAGAGCTGTCGCAAGTCCGTCGGCAATTGCGCCATTGCAACTGATGACCGTCGCGGCGATTCGGCGAGTGACAGCGTGCCCTGTTCGTGGATCAAGGACATGGGAATAACGAGTTCCGTTTGCATCGAGGTGCTGCGACTCGTCGCCACTCGTCGACACGCATTGATTGTGCAGGAGCAGTTCGCATGACGGCACTCCGTCGAGCCCAGAAACAACATTGATTGTCCAACCATTTGTTCCTGGCGGTGGATCGCCGCAGGCAATGTCACCAGCGACTGCGCACATCGCAGAGGAAGCGCCGAGCGATCGAAGTTTTTCAAGTACCGATTGCGCTGCGAGACCCTTGCCGATTCCTCCGAAGTCCAACCGAAGTCCTGGATGCGAGAAGGTGAGCAGGGGGCCGTCGGACTTCGCATCGAAACTCAATGTGATTGCGTGCCAGCCACCTTGGGAGTTTGCTTGAGCAATTGCATTGTCATCGGGGATCACGCCATTTTTGCGTGCGTTTCGCCAGAGTTGGGTTGAAGCACCGATCGCCGCATCGAATAATCCATCCGTCGCCTGCGAAATGAGGAGCGATCGCCGCACAGCGTCCGCAAGGTCGCGGCTGATCAGTATGGACGTTTCCGGACGCATCGCAAGTCGTCCCACTTCTGATGTTGCACGGTAATCGCTGAGGACATCATCGAGTGCATGCACGCGGTCAAATGCGGCGCGTGCGAGGTTCTGCGCTTGGGTTGAGTCCTCCGCGAAGAGCTCGATGCGCATCTCGCATCCCATCGCAACTTCGCGAAATGAGAATCGTGTTTTCTGTAAGGGATCCCTTGTTTGTGCAGTGTCGTTGGCGTTGGATGCGAAGCCAATCGTTGTGATCAGGCAGAGTGTGATGATGCCTTGCGCGACGGACTGGCGTGGGATCATCGAATCACTCGAAGTTTTTGGTCATGACAGCTCTTCATTGGAGTCGCGAACTCGGCGAATCGAATCGAGTTGCACGAAGAAAATATCGACGAGCTCTGGATCAAAGTGCCGAGCCGACTCAGATTGAATGAGTTGGAGCACATCCGCTTCTGGCCATGCTTCTTTATAGCAACGGTGCGTGCTGAGCGCATCAAACACATCAGCGAGTCCGACGATTCTTGCAAAGAGCGGAATCTCCTCGCCGCGTCGTCCGCGGTGGATTCCGTCTTCTTCGACGCCTGGATAGCCACCGCCGTCCCACCTTTCATGGTGAAGGAGTGCGACTTCGCGCGCAGCGTCGTCGAAGTCCGATGGATCGTGCGAGAAAAGCTCTCCGCCAATGCGAGTGTGGCGTTTGACTTCTTCGAATTCTGCGGGATCCAACCGGCCCGGTTTTTTCAGGATTGAGTCAGAGACTCCAATCTTTCCAACATCATGCAACTTTGCAGCAGTTCTCAGCCGATCTCGTTGCCGCTCGAACGCAGCTCCTTCGAGTCCTCTGCGACGCGCCCACTCTTCAAAGATCACAGCGGCATAGCCCGCAACGCGTTCAATATGGCTTCCAGTTTCCGCGGGATCGCGAATTTCAGCCATTCGAATCATGCGTAGGACCGTATTTTCTGTGAGATGCGCACGTTCGATTGCAACGGTTGCAACGCTTGCGAAATGCTCCAACAGCCGAATGTCCTCATCGGAGTACATGATGATGGTCTGCCCATCGGGAGAAACTGGGTTGATAAGTTGAATGACGCCCAGAATTCGTCCGCTCTGATTTTTCAGAGGCATTGCGATCATCGATTGCGTTCGATATCCCAAGAGTTGGTCGAACGAGGAATCGAATCGATAGGGAGTTTCGACGGAAATGCGATAGCAATCTGGAATGTGTAGCGGTTGGCCAGTCAAGCAGACCCAACCCGCAAGACTTCGGTCAGTGATAGGCACTCGAAAACTGGAAACATGCGGAGCCTCGCCAGTGCTTGTTCGTTGCGCGAGCACCTCGTTATGAAAGAATGCGAATCGAAGGAAATCTCCCTCTCTGAGAAAAATGGTTCCGGCCTGCGAATGCAGTAAGTGGCGCGCCTCCGAGAGAATTCGGTCCATGAGCGAATGAAAATCGTGAATCTGATTGAGTTCGATTCCAATCTGCATTAATCCGCTGACGCGCCTCTGCCACTGGAGGTCCTCTGGTTTGTCAGTGTGTTTTGAAAATTGGCTGCGGGTCTCTTCGAGCGCACGATGTGCAATTCGCAGTTCGCTTTGCAGTGACTCGTACGCTGTTGCACTGCGGTTGCGCTTCAGCACATTCAGGTACCCATTTGAATGTGTACGGATGCGCGCGATGAGCTCGGTCGTGCTGACTGGGGCAAGGATGAAGTCGGTGATTCCTTGCGCGAAAGCTGCGTCACGAATGGATGCAGTCACTGCGGTTGTGAGCATAATGATGGGCAATGCGCCAACTTCAGGACTGCGTTTGATGCTCTCTAAAACTTGAAGTCCGTCAAATCCAATGTCGCGAAGGTCGATGAGTATCGCAGTTGGGCATATACGGATCGCTTCCTCAACCGCATCGTTGACTCGTGCGCAGAGGCTGACATGAATGCCTCCAGCACTGCTGATCAAATCGCTCAACGCGCGCGCTGCCGTAAATGCCCCACCCACAAGAAGCAATTGATGGCCATCGGAGTGCGAAGTATTTCGCGGATCGAGTGGACTCGTTGATTCTGGCGACATGTGAACAGCCTACGCTCGTCTTGGATTGCGAGCGTTTGGAGGAGTTGAACGGCGAGCCGGGTCGGTCACCGTCGTAGATGTGCCGCTGTTTGGAAGTGGTTCGCGAGGTTGACCAAGAGCACGCGCAGCCATGGACTCGGTGCTCCCTGAAGGTGGGGCATCGATCTTGGCGAAAATAATCCGCCCGCCTGCTGTCTGGAGAATGTTGCTCACAGTTGCACTGACATGACTGCCAATTTTTTCTGAACCGCCATCAACCACCACCATCGTTCCATCAGCGAGATGTCCAACGCCCTGCCCAGCTTGTTCGCCTAGGCGAGCGATCTCGACTGACACAGATTCGCCCAAAAAAAGCGGCGGACGCAGTGCTGCTGCGATGTCATGGAGGTTGATCGTCACAATGCCGCTGATATTTGCGACTCGCTGCAAGCCGGTGTCGCCAGTCGCAATGCGCATATGTTCTTTCGCTGCCAATTCAATCAGCATGCGATCGACGCCCCGTCCATCGAGGTCGATGTCTTCAATTCGAAGATCGATCTTCGTGTTCTCTTGCATATGTGCAACCAGATCAAGTCCACGCCGACCGCGTGAGCGTTTGTTGCGATCGTCGCTGTCACAGAGTTTCTGCAGTTCATCGAGTACAAATTTCGGAACGATCAGCGGGGCATCCAAGATGTGCCCTTCGGCGAGCGCTTCGATTCGGCCATCGATGAGAGTCGAACTATCAAGAAGGATCGGCGCGAGCCCACTCGGCTGCTTGTTGAATTCGACATATGGGATGACCAACCGGAAGTCATCTTTGGTTGTCAGCACGATCGATACTGAGAGGTAGCAGAGAACGATGCCGATGATGATCTTCGTCAGGCTGAGATAGAGTTGAGCAGGACCCGCGGAGATGTCCCAGGCGCGTGCAACCGTATCGATGAGCGCTCCAAATGCGACGGCCGCTACCAGTCCAAGGCAGAGTCCCAGATATACGCCAGCGACCGAAGTCAAACGTTTGTTCGGCGTCAGCAAGTCGAGCAGAAGAACGACGATTCCAACGCCGACGGCGGCGATCACAAGGCCGACGACGGTCGGTGGTCCGAATTCTTCGACGTTGCGGGAACTGGCGACAGTAATCGTGGTCACCGCCACCAGCATCGCAACGAAAATCAGGCGGACGGCGAGTAGCAGGAAACCGCTGCCTCGGACTGCCGATCCCTTGCGCAAATTGCGCCTTGGTTTCGCCAGATTCATTGAGAGTGGACTGCGTGATTGTTCAGGCGATTCTTTCACTTCGACGAGTGTAGACGGGAGTGCTAGGATCACTCTTAAGGTAATGAGGAGGACGGCCGGGCCCGATGGGCGGACGGCTTGCGAACCTGGTCAGGGCCTGACGGCAGCAGCCATAAGCTCCGTCGCCCGTGCCGTTGGTCGCCTGGTCGTCCTCCCCATTACCCACTTATGACTCCCAAGGCTAAAACAAAAAATCGTACGAACGAGATCGAGAGTGAAGCGACTGCCCCAAGCGCACCTGTCGAATCATCGCAGCAGAAGGTCGATCTATTTGGAGCGCAAACAGCGGCGGCTCCTTATCAAGTCTTTGCACGTCGATATCGATCTCGAACCTTCGAAGAAGTCGTTGGTCAGGATGCGATCGCCAATACGCTGCGTAATGCGATTGCACTGGGAAGAACGGCGCATGCATATTTGTTCTGCGGTACGCGCGGAGTCGGCAAGACTTCGATGGCGCGCATATTTGCGCGTGCGCTGAATGCAGTTGATTCGCTCACGCAACAACAAGCGATCGGCGACTCGATCATGCGAGGGCAGGATCTTGATGTTGTCGAAATCGACGGGGCGAGCAATCGCGGCGTCGACGATGCGCGCGATCTGATCGCTGGCGCTGGGATGGCTCCTGCGCGAAGTCCATACAAGATCTACATCATCGATGAAGTGCACATGCTGACTCAGCCTGCGTTTAATGCACTTTTGAAGACGATGGAAGAGCCTCCTGCGCATGTGAAGTTCATCCTCTGCACGACGGAGCCTCACAAGGTTCCAGCGACGATCCAAAGTCGCTGCCAACGCTTCGATTTCCGCTCAATTCCAACCGCGGCGATTGCCACGCATTTGCGCAGCGTGTTGGCGAGTGAACATTTGACCGCAGATGAAGCGGTGATTCTGCAGGTCGCTCGATTGGCGAATGGATCGATGCGCGATGGGCTGAGTTTGTTGGACAGACTCGTCTCCGCAGCGTCGGGGCATGTCTCGGTTGCATTGGCTCGTGATGTGCTGGGACTTCCAGATGAAGAATTGCTTGAAACTCTCTTGGCAGCAATTGCCAATGGAGATCCTGGAAACGGTTTAGCGACCGCCGCGACTCTGCTCGATCAAGGGATGTCTTGCGATCATGCGCTGGACACGATTGCATCTCGTCTGCGTGATGCGCTGCTGCTGCGTGTGTGCGGTGCGCAGAGCGAATTGGTCGACCTGCCAGCGGAGAGTCGGGAGCGCATGGCGAAGCATGCAGCGAGATTCGATCCAGCTGCGCTTGTGCATCTCATCGCCTTGTGCGATGCGTCTGTCAGAAATATTCGAGGCTCCGCGGTTCCGCGTGCACTCTTTGATGCGGTGATCGCTCGCCTCTGTATGTCCGAGCATTTCACGAATGCTGCTGCGCTTCTTGCCAGTGAAGGCGCGGCTTCGGCTTCCAAAAAAAAAATAGCTGAGATTCCTCGGGCCATCGCAGCGCCGCCAGTTGCGCGACCAGTTGCGCCCGCAGTCGTGCGTGAGGTAGCTGCGCCACACGCAGAGTCAGTCAATTCGGGTGGACGTCAATTTGTCACGCCGCTGCCGACTCCCGTACGAACCCATGAAACTGAGCAGCCTCCACAAACCGCCGCATCGCCACGGGTCGAGCCGAATCTCGATGGTGTTCGTCGGCATCCACTTGTGCGTGAAGCGGCGGAAATTCTCGACGCTACGGTGAGTCGCGTAACACCTCGAGCAGTTGCACGAACGACTTCGACTGAAGAATCGGCACCGATCAAGAAAGAGAATTCATAACTTGAGTCGAATGAACAACGATCGAGGGCCGTATCCCGACAGCGTCAATCGTCTCATTCAGGCATTTGCGGTGCTTCCTGGAATTGGACGACGAACTGCGGAGCGACTCGCATTCTGGGTGCTCAAATCATCCAGCGAAGATGCGCTTGCGTTGGCGGAGGCAATTGCGGCTGTCAAACGAACAGTCCGTCATTGCCCGATCTGCTGGAATCCTGCGGATCACTCTCCCTGTCATATTTGTGTGGATACTCGCCGCGATGCTTCGATCGTCATGGTGGTAGAGCAACCCAAGGACCTCATCAATCTTGAGCAGACTGGAATGTTTCGCGGGGTCTATCACGTGCTGATGGGGCGACTCGATCCGCTTGATGGCGTCGGTCCCGAGAGCATCACAGCGGGGGACTTGCTTGCACGCACAACCGACCCTGCTCGCAATGCGTGCGGCATCGAGATCCGCGAGGTCGTTCTTGCGCTGAATCCAGATCTTGAAGGAGATTCGACGGGACTCTATATCGCTGAACTTCTTGCGAAAACATCGATAAAAGTAACGCGTCTCGCGCGTGGACTTCCGTCGGGTTCACAAATCGAATTCGCCAATCGCGCTGCACTTTCTGACGCAATTTCACTTCGCCAACCCGTCTAGCGATTCACGGTCGCGAGGCTCTCTCGCTAGCGGTAAACAGTTTCTGCGCGGGTGATTCCAAACAGGGGGTACGATTCGCTCGTGCGATTTGAACTCTCCCAGCAGGCGCAAGTCCGCCTCGGCCAACAGATGAAGTTGGCGCCTCGAGTTCTCCAGTCGATGGAGATCTTGCAGATGCCGCTCGCCGCCATTGAGGAGCGAATCGAATCCGAGTTGGAATCGAATGTTGCGCTTGAGCAAGTTGAGCCTGGACAGGGTCTCGATTCCGCAAGTGTCAACGATTCCAGCGAATCGACTCCGATGCCAGTTCCTCAGACGCCCGCTCCGATGGGGGCGGATCGATTCGCTCGTGCGCAAGAATTGCACGAACGCATGGGTGATGATGAGACTGCAGAGACGTGGAGAGAAGTCGCACGCCGCGAGGGGGAGTTTGACTCTCGTGCGGCGGCGCTCGAAAATGCGCCGTCGAGCGGACAGAGCTTCGAAGAGATTCTCGTTGACCAGTGGGCGCTCTGCGAGGCGCCGCCTCCAATTATGTCCGCCGGTCGAGTGTTGATTTCGAATATCGGTGAGAATGGTTTCTTGATTCGTTCAATCGATGAAATTGCCGCAGATTGCAGCGAATTCGGAGCGGAGACGCCAACCGCCGCGCTCTTGACTGAAGCGCTCAAGAGATTGCAGGCTCATCTCGAACCCCCAGGTATAGCCGCTCGCAATTTGGTTGAGTCGCTCCTGCTGCAATTGACGGCGCGTGAGAAGAATGAAACCGAGGCGGTCAATGACACGCGATTCGCTGATGCAAGATTGTTGGTCGAGCACGATCTTCGTGATTTGGAATCCAACCGTCTTGCTGCGATTCGACAGCGACATGGATGGACGAACGAACGACTCGATACCGCACGTGAATGTCTTCGTCACTGCGACCCGGCTCCTGGCCGATCGTTACAGGTTGAAAGTTCACCCATTGTTCGGCCCGATGTGATCATCGAATACGACGCCGTTGTCGATTCATATTCCGCACGCCTCGCAAGTGGAGTCCTGCCGAACTTGCGAGTGAGCGAGGAATATTTGCGCTTGTCCAAGGCGAAGAACACTGATGCTGCCGCGAAGTTGATGTTGAACGATGGCATTCGCCGTGCCCGCTGGTTCATCGATGCAATCGAGCAGCGCGGCGCCACACTCTTGCGGGTCGTGAATGAAGTCATCGCCAATCAACGCGAATGGCTTGATTCTGGGGGCGGATCGCTCAAGCCGCTTCCGATGACTCAAGTCGCACGGCAACTTCGGATGAATGTCAGCACAATCAGCAGAACAGTCGCTGGGAAATGGATCGCCACTCCTCGGGGCGCTTTCGAACTGCGCAGGCTTTTCGCAGGCGGAACAGAGACGGAATCTGGCAGCGACATTTCATGGATTGCAGTGAAAGCAATCGTGGGCGAGATCATTGCGGGTGAGGAGAAAGCGAAACCTCTTTCGGATCAAGCAATTTCTCTTGCGTTGAAGGAGAGAGGAATTCCACTTGCCCGCCGAACGGTCGTGAAGTACCGAGAGCAACTTGGGATTCCAGCGGCGAGGGTGCGCCGAGTCCGCGAAGCACGCTGATGCGCTGTCGTGGGTGTGATTACGAATTGTGGAGCATGAAGCCCGGCGCATGTCCGGAATGTGGTCGGCTCTGGCGATTCGACGAGTTTCGCTTTCGCCCACTTGCAGCACAATTTCTTTGTCCGCACTGCGATCATCCTTACGCAGGAACGGACGAGCAAGGACTTCCAACGCCTCGTGCATTCATCTGCGTCAACTGCACTGCGCCGATCGATCTGGATCAGATGCGCGCCCTCCCCGCTCCAGGAACTGACGGAAGTGGGGCGATGGATGATGAACATGCATGGAGCGAGCGCGCACGCTTGGGATACTGGCGCGCATTTTGGCGCACGGTTGGCCAATCGATGGGAAGCCCAAGTCGAATTGGGGCGACACTTCCGCAGCGATCTGATTTTTGGGGGGCGGTGCTCTTCGCAACGATTTGCGGAATGATTGGAATCTTCTTTTCAGGATCGCCGCTCTTCGTGCTCTTCGGCTTGGCGTCTGGGCAGATGTCTTCTGGCCTGGAATATGCATTGCGAGCGGTGGGCACGATGGCGGGAGTCATCGTTGGGTTTGTGATCGTCGGACAGTTGCTCTTCCTACTCTGGGGCTGCGCAGCTCATGGAATTTTGCGTGTCGGCGGCGGCGTTCGCAGGCCGATTGTTCAATCGATGAGCACAACACTCTATTGCTCGGGTCCATTCATCATCAGTGCAGTGCCCTGCTGCGGGATCTACATTTTTCCAATCAGTTTCGTCTGGATGGCGATTGGCATGATTCACGCCTTCGCATCGCTGCACAGAATTTCTGTGATGCGCGCATCGGTTGCTGTGTTGACTCCAGTTCTTGCATTCGTGGCGGCGATCGTTCTGGCGATCGCAGGAATGATTTGGATATCCGGTAATTCGACGTGGTCGACAAATTCCGCCACATTTTCCACACAGTTTCCGCCGTCGCCAACGGCGGTCGCATCACCAGCTCAACCCCCGGCAGATCCCTCGGCCGAACAATCAGACCCGCAGGTGCTCCCAACCCTTGGACCGGAAGCGCCAGAGAAATAGCAGCCCGCGCACGATGAGTTCTCCCGAGAGCGCGAACCAAATTCCAAGCAATCCATAATTCAACCAGACTCCCAGCACCCATGCCAGTGGAAGTCGGATGAAGTAGCTGCTGATGACCGTGATGACGAGACATGCCGTCGTATCTCCGACTCCACGCAGTCCATTTCGAATCACCATTGAGAGCGCGAAAAAGATTTGAATTGCACCGCACGTCATCAGAAGTGGGGGCACTTCTCTCAGGTGGACTTCTTGGTCGCTGATGATTCGAGTGAGCGGTTCACCTGCGACGATAAAGACGATTCCAAGCAACCCCATGATCGTGCAGCCAACGATTGTGCATGCGCCGATCGCTCGCCGCGCCTGCTTGATATTTCCTGCGCCGATGTATTGACCTGCCAGTGCGCCTGCGGCAATTCCCATTGCAAATCCCGGCAGAAACGAGAAGGATTCCCACTGGACGGCGATCATGTGCGCTCCAATTAAACCGTCGCCCGGTTTGCCTTGGGCAATTCGATTGTGAGCCACCATGCCGATGAAGATCATGACCAACAAATTGACTCCCCACAGCGCGATTCCTTCAGCGAAGTTTGGAATGCCGATCCGCGCAATGCGCCACGTCATGTTCCAAGAGGGTCGCAAATGTCGCCGCTTTGGATTGAAGTCATGCGTGCCTTTGTGCAGAGCACGAACCGTCAAGATTGCGCCGATGACATAGGACAGCGCAGTGCCAGAGGCGATACCGATGACTCCCCACTGTGCGCCATCGATTCCTAGAACATTGGGAATCACGAAGTTGCCAGCGTGATACTGCGCGCCCGAGAGCAGCCAAGAAGCAATCGCGTTGACGACATTGACGGCAACGGCGATCCATGCAGGAGTCCATGTTTCTCCCGCACCATGCAAGCACATCGAACCAACGGTCATCACTCCAGTTGCTGGCATTGCAATGGCGAGTAGTCGAACATATTGGATGCAGAAAGCGGCGCCTTGTCCGTGCAATCCTGCGATCTCTGCAAGCGGGACGACTGCGAACCACAAGATGACTCCGATGAAAGCTCCCCAGACAAGACTGAGGGTGATCGATTGTCCGCACGCTTCTTCGCCTTCATGCGCACGTCCTGCGCCCATGGCACGTGCGATGATCGCTTGCGCACCGACTCCCAAACCAGCCATCGCAATTCCAATGAACCATCCGACATACGAGCCGATTCCAATCCCATCGAGTGCTGGAACGACCGTCGTTCCAGGCAAACTTCCTGCGATGATCTTGTCGACGAGGCCGACGCATGCTGCGACGAGTTGTTGAAGGAGAATCGGAATCGCCAAGAAACGAATCGCAGACCACATCGTTCGGCCGGCAAGTTTTCCGCTTCGGATAGAGCCATCGAGTGCGATCTCTGCACCTTCAAGAGCCATCACCGCATCTGGCGGATCATCGGGACCAACGGATGTGGTCGTGATACGTAAGTCTTCGCGCAGTTCGCTCTGCTTGGAATCGGTTTGTTTATTCAAATTCCGGCGCCTTCTGTGTCTCGCATGTCACGTCATTGAAAGCGCGCGTTTAAGAGCCGGTTGGTGCAGGTGATCCCACTGGCGCAGGTGATCCCACAGGTGATCCCACTGGTGCAGGAGTTTCATATGTTTTTCGTGATCCAGTATCGGCGATGCCACTCGGCAGACCAGGTATTTCCCACTTTGGAACATCCCAGAAGACCACATAGTCCCAGAAGCCAAGATGTCTTCGATAAGTTGGATACAAGTAAATCTTCTGCGCCACGAATCTCTTTTCGATTGGAGTCGTTGAATACCAACCGAGCCACCTCATGCGATCAATGCCCAAGTCGTTTCCTGTCATCATCCGCAGGCTGTCGAGCGCTGCCAAATTGACCGTCAATTCGCTGTGGTCGAGTGTGGTGACTAATGATTGGAAGGAATCATCTTGGGGATATTGCCCCAATCCAATTGCCAATTCGATTCGGATTTCCTGTGTTTCAGATTCGTCCTGCATCTTGCGCCACATTGGCTCGGCGACGGCGACATTGTGCATCCGTTGCAAGCCGATTGCCGCAGCTAATCGCACCTGTGGAAATGTGCTTGAGAGACGTTCTGCGATCAGGACAGCATCTTCGGGTTGCCCATATCGCGACAGTGCAGCAATTGCCGCGGCTTGGACTAACGGATCCTTCATGTCCTTGACATAGAAACGATAGAGCTTCACATATGCGTCGATGCCGCCGAACGATGATGTTCCAAGCAGCACAACTCCGCGGCGCATGTTCTCCGCGTCAGTGGTATCGACAGCCCACTGTGCCGCTTCTTGCGGTGAGGGAGGCGAAAGGACATCGCCCATGGATTTCATGTCTGACCCGATTGTGTCACAAGCACTCAGGGTTGCGCAGGCAAGAATGACGCCACAGATCATCCCAGTGCGCGAGCAGAAACATTCGACAGCTCTTCGCATTGGTGCTCGATCAACTTCCTGGAGTGGGTTTGCCGCAATCAAAGCTGACGGGAACGAGACAGATGAACGTCAAATCGCCTGCGCCGTCGTTGACGAATTGATGCATGCGATTTGGATTGATCATCAGGATGTCGCCTGCGCGGCATGAATGAAACTCGCCGTCATATTCGACTCGTGCTTGTCCAGCAGTGATGATGACCTCGTGTTCATAGTCGTGCTGATGCCGTGGCGTCTTGCCACCAGGCGCAACGGTGTAGTGCCTCATTGCAAAGTTTGGGGCGCCATCTTTTCGACCCACCATCAGACGCATGGAAACCCCTTGCGTCCCGGGAAGATCGATTGCGACTGGGTCCACTTCTTCGATACGCCGCTTCAGCATGGGAGGAAGGTTAGCGACTATGTTCTCCCTGTGGCAAAGCTCCGCATCAAAGGATTTCCGTTGGGCGCATGGCAGACGAATTGTTGGCTCGTATGGATCGAGACCGACACCCTTCGTCCTGGGTGGATCATCGACACAGGTGACGATCCTGCGCCGCTCTTGGATGCGATTCGCACTCACGGCATTACGGTGCAAGCAATCCTTTTCACGCACGCACATCTCGATCACATCATGGGTCTCGAAAAGGTTCTCGCCGCGGTGGGCGATGTTCCTCGTTATGCCCATCCCCTCGAGCATGCGTGGTTTGGCGATCCGCAGCTGAATCTTTCGGCATTCGCCGAAGTTGCTCCTGTCTCGGTGAGCGCACCGACGAATTCAATTGATGAGGGCGATGAGTTGACGCTCGGCCCCACTCGTTGGAGAGTTCTCCATACGCCGGGCCACAGTCCTGGATCCGTCAGTTTCGTCTGTGACGACGCAAAGGTGGTCATCTCAGGCGACACGCTCTTTGCAAGATCGGTTGGGAGGTCGGACTTTCCTACGAGTGATCCAGTCGCTCTTGATGATTCTCTTCGGCGCAAACTGATGTCACTCCCCGATGAGTACACCGTTCATCCTGGGCACGGTGCTTCAACCACCATTGGGCGCGAGCGGTTGAGCAATCCCTTCTTGCGATAGCAACGCATCGCACCATGCGTCCATGCGAGTCCGCAGCACATTCAAGGGCAGCGCGCCGGCACCGAGCAGATGGTCATGGAATGTCCGTAGATCAAAGTGCGCTCCCAATCGTTTTTCGCAGGTCGCACGAATGCGGCGGATTTCCAACTCGCCGATCTTGTATCCGCACGCTTGACCAGGCCATCCGATGTACCGATCAATCTCTCGCTCGATATTCAGTTGCGACAATGCGGTATTGCGCTGCATGAATGTGATCGCATCTGCTCGGCTCATGCCAAATGCGTGCATTCCAGTGTCAACCACGAGACGGCACGCACGCCACATTTCATAAAGCAATCGCCCGAAGTCGTCGTAGGGATTCTCGTACAGCCCCATCGAAATGCCCAGTCGCTCTGCATAGAGCGCCCAGCCTTCGACAAATGCCGTTGCATCGATATCTCGGCGGAATTCTCGCACTCCGTCGATTTCATCAGCGATTGAAATCTGCAAGTGATGCCCTGGCACCGCTTCGTGCAGTGAGAGCGGAATCATTTCGTACGTTGGTCGTTGATCAAGCGCATATGTGTTGGCATAAAACCATCCTGGCAATCCCGCTTTCATACTTCCAAATTGGTAATACGCCGTCGTCTGCGATGGCGCCATGAAGCGGGGGATCTCTCGAACTCCGTACGGCAGTCGCGGAAGTACGCCGAAATATTCGGGAAGCTTCGCGTCGATGCGTTTGCAAATGTCGCGATACCCCGAAAGAAGTGACTCGGCCGAAGTGTGATAGAAGCGGGGATCAGTTCGCAAATAGGCAACGAATGCGGTGAAGCGGTCGTCGCTGGAAAGTTCTGCGCGTGCGGGATCGGCGGCGAACCACTCTGTTCGTGCGATGACCTTAAGCATTTCGCTGCGGATGCGCGCGACCTCCGCCAGTCCGATGCGGTGGATTTCATCTGCAGTGAGGTCCGTTGTCGTGAAGCGTTTCAATTCGAAGGCGTAGTACTCCGTTCCCAAGTATTGATCCTTCGCACTGATCGATGTGAGTCCCTTGGGTATGTACGACTCCTTCAGCCAAGTCAACATCTCGCCAAGTGCGAGCAGTGCATCCAACTTCGCTGTGCGTGCTTGCTCGCGCAAAGTCGCTTGCTGCGGCGCAGGGATCGAGTCTGGCATCTGGGCCAATGGCACTTCAATTTCGTTGAGATTTCCCCGCAGAACCGATTCGAATTGTGCGACAACTCCTTCGAGAATAGCGGCTGGTGGAACGAGTCCCTCTGCAAGCCCCTCTTCCATCATCGCCTGTGTATCGCGAACTGAAGCGCCAAGGCGCGACATTCGCTTGACATAATTTTCCCAGTCCTCAGCTTGATGAAAGGGAACGCTCTCTGCAAATTGGGGAAGGTCTTGTTGAGGTCCGCCGCGCTGACTGACAGGCATCATCCATCGCTTGAAGCGAAATGAATCGAAGTCGTTGTGCAACTCTCGTTGAAGCAGGTCGAAGTCAAGTTGGTTCGTAGCGGTCAGGCGACTTCGGTCGATCGCAGAAATTTGTTCAATGAATGTGCCGACTTCGTTGTGCCGGTTGAGAGCTCCACGCATGCCGGGCTCAGTGATTCGATCTGGCGCCGTCGATCGCGCATGGGAGATGGCTGATTCTGGAAAGCTAAAATCGCGCCACCGTTGATACTCAGCGGCAAGCGCATCAAATGCAGAGTCTGGCGTGACTGGTTTGGGGGATTGTCCAGCGAGCGTGGTTTCGTGCACCTTCAAGCCAAAGCAGATCGTGGAGAGTGCTATGAAACTTGCTATAAATAGAGTGGTTTTTCGCATTTGATTTTGTGGCATTCTCTGCGCTGGGCACAATACAGGATGGGTGGATCACCTCCGGCTGAGCACCCTTGTGCGACGGGGCTATACTCGCAATTTCCCCGAGAGGATTCCCGTGAGCAGCGTAATTCCGATCCCAACAGAACAAGGATATTCCCCGCCATCCGTGCGGCAGTTTGCGGTCTTTCTCGACAACAAAGTCGGGAAGCTGCTGGAACTACTCAAGCTTTTCGAAGATGACTCGATGGTCAATGTCGCTGCACTAAGCGTTATGGATTCGAGCGACCATGCCGTAGTTCGGATGATCTTCTCCAACGCAGATGCCGCGCGTCATCAATTGCGCAAAAATAACTACACATTCAGCGAACTCGACCTGATCGTTGTGCAGATTGGCCATGATCAATCCCTGACCAAATTATGCCTGCATCTGCTCGGTGCGGAGCTGAATATTCGGTTTGTCTATCCCGTTTTAATGCGTGCCGCAAGCGAGCCTTGCGTTGCATTGGCGGTCGATGACTGCTATTTGGCTGGGCAGATTCTCCTTCGCAAGCGCTTCACGCTGCTTGGCGAAGAAGACCTCAGCTGACGTCGATTTTGCGCGGATTCTGGCCGTCAGCGTCATATTCGTATGTGCAGCCGGGTTCCTCTTCAGCGCATGCTTTGTGATGCCCGTCGCAAAACGGGAAATTCTTGGAAAGACCGCATGTACAGACGAAAATCGCCTTCTCTTGCGGTTCGATCTTGAGTGGTTTCAGCCCTTCGAGTTTGACGATTCTTGCCATAAGGCAAGTCTAGGCGATTTCCCCAGCCTCAACAGTGGCCGACGTCTTGGAAGTTTCCCAGAGCCGCACGCTTTTCAATTCGGCATCATGATTGAGCAAAGGTTCCTTCAATAGGTCGAAGCAGACGGCGGCGATATGTTCAACGGATGGGTTGGTGGCACGAAATTCAGGGCAGTCGATATTGAGGTTCATGTGATCGAACCGCTCGATGATCACCCGATCGACGACCTCCTCTAGTTCGGCCATTCCAAACGTATGTTCAGATGGAATGGCGATCGACACTGCGATGCGGTAATTGTGACCATGCCCATTCAACTTGTTGCACTTCCCAAAGAAACTCTGGTTCTCGGCGGGGGTTCGTGTGGGGTCATTCAGGCGATGTGAGGCAGCAAATTCAAAGATCGATGTGAGCGTGGTCTTGGTTGGCATGTCGTTTTTCCAAAAGTATTGGTGGTACGGGGAGATGTTCCACGAAAGCGATTTGATCGGTCTTCCAAGGCTCGTGGCGACGCCACTCGCGATCGATTGCAAAAGCATGCATGGAGTCGTTTGTGGTGAGCTTGTTTGCGAAAAAAGAGCCGTTTTCAGCATTGGAATTGAAGAATTTCGAACCGCAGCATCAAGCTGAGCAAGCGTGGCCAAGTAACCCGTTTTTTGCTCTGGAATTCCATGGATCGAAACTTCGAATTCGTACCAAGCCCCGATGCCGCTGGTCGATGGGTAACCAGCAAAGGAATTATGGCACTCTGCGGCAGGCGAACTGAGCCCGTCGCGAGAGATAAAGACTCGGACGGCGCGGGAGAGAGTTGTTGGCACGGGGATGGCGGAGAGGGGTGGCATGAAGGTGTATTGGAAATTGTAGGTTCGATTTGACTTTTGGCATCTGCTATCTAATATCTTTGGCATAACCAAGCCCCCGGAAGGGCTCGGCGTGAGGCTTGCCTCCGCCGGGCCTTTTTTATTTTTTGCGGAGCAGTATTGAGGGTGAGGAGACGTTGGTGCGGTTGGTGAAGTTGGAGACATTGATGAAGTTCGATCATCTCGGTTGTGATTTCTGTGGCGACTATTCTTCCTTACTCGTTCACGATGCCTCTTGATTGCATTTTCAAAGTGTTGACCCAGTGAAAAAAAATATTCAAACGCTCACGATCGTTGCACTTGCTCTTCTGGGGAGCTCGTGTGCTGCGCCAGCGATTCTGCCGAAGCCACAGGTTCCGATTGATTCCGTGCCCGCACAGCAAGAAGCCGCTCTGCGACTCGGTCCCGATATTCGTGTCGACCGCCGCAAGTCTGAAGTCATTATTCGTTCACAAATCGCATCGAGAAACGGTTTTCTGGAACAATTGGTGTGCAAGGCTGGGACGAGAGAGCACGAATCGCTGCTCGCCGTCGAAGCCGCTCCGAAAATGATTCATGCAGCACTGCTCGCGGCTGGCTTCACGGCGGGATCTCCTGGATCTTGGAGTGAGCTGCCACCCGATGCTGCAGGAAATCCAGTCCTTGCTTTTCAGCCGCCCACGGGTTCAGCGGTGGAATTATTTGTGCGGTGGGAGAGTGACGGTCACATCAATGAGCGCGCTCTGTGTGAATGGGTTCGCGGTTCGGTGAGTGGTGCGGCGCAGAGCGAGCCCGCGCAGTTTCCATGCAACCGATTTGTTTTCGCGGGTTCGCATATTCGTCCAAACCCCAAGTCGCTTGGACCTGGCGAACACTACGTTGCGGATTACACAGGATCGGTCGTCGGGCTGGTGACATTCGGCGATGAAGTGATTGCATTTGAAGAAGTGATTCCAGACCGCGTCGATGTTGCTCCAGCGATGTGGGAGTCGTGGACGGACCGAATTCCTGTCGAAGGAACTCCGATTGAACTCGTCATTCGCCGTCCCAAATAATCCCTGCGAAGACCGAGAATGAATGTGCCGTTAGGATCTCTCCCGTGAGCAATCGATTCGCTGCAGAACTTGTCGGGATTTGCCGTCGATACAACCATCCTGATGGTTCGTTCATGGTCGACGCACTGCGTGGCGTTGATCTTGCGATTCCGATGGGGCAATACCTTGCGATCATGGGAGCGTCTGGTTCTGGCAAGAGCACGCTGATGAACATTCTTGGATGTCTTGATCGTCCAACTTCAGGTGAGTATCGGCTTGATGGAATCGATGTTGAATCGCTCGATGACGAACGGCTTTCGCAGGTGCGCGGTCGACGCATCGGATTTGTTTTTCAAGCATTCAATCTGATCTCCGAACTGACTGTTCTTGAGAATGTCGAAGTTCCGCTTTTCTATCAGGGGCTTCCTCGCAAAGAGCGCCGTGCGCGAGCGCAAGAGAAGATTGACCTTGTTGGTTTGACTGATCGTGCGACGCATCGCCCATCAGAACTTTCAGGAGGTCAGCAGCAGCGCACCGCAATCGCACGTGCGCTCGTTTCGAATCCTGCAATTCTCATGGCGGACGAACCGACGGGCAATCTGGATTCTTCAACAGGTGAATCGATTCTTGTGGTCATCGATCAACTGCACGCCGACGGATTGACGATTGTTCTTGTAACGCATGATGACCGAGTGGCTGATCGTTCGCAGCGCATCATTCGCCTCAGCGATGGTTTGTTGATTTCAGATCTTCCTGGCGGTCGTGCAAAGGCGATGGCAGCGCGATGAGTCTGCCGCGCGGTTCGAGCGCTTCGCGGCGGAGTGTCATTCGAATTATGGGTATTGATCCAGGCTTACTCCGCACGGGATATGCCTGCATCGATCTTGATTTTAGTGGTGCAACCAAGATTGTCGAAGCTGGAATCTTAAAGCTGTCTCCAAAGAAATCGGTGGCGTCTCGACTCTGCGATTTGGATGTGGATTTAGCGGCTCTCATGACGGAATTGCACCCAGATCGCGTTGCAGTCGAGCAAGTCTTTGCTCACACGAAACATGTTCGTACTGCAATCATTATGGCGCATGCGCGTGGTGTGATTCTTCTGGCGGTCGCACGTGCAGGTCTGCCACTCTGCGAGCTTGCTCCAGCCACGATCAAGAGCGCGGTTGCAGGAAACGGACAAGCAACAAAGCGTCAGATGCAGTTGGCTGTCGCAGCGCAGTGCGGACTCGCGAAGCCACCTTCACCAGCCGACGTTGCCGATGCAATCGCAATCGCATTGGCGGATGCACGCAGAGTTCGTTGATCAAGCGATCACACTCTGCGATGAGGTGGCTATTCTTGCACGCGTGAAGTCGCCGGTCGTCCTCTTTTCTCGTCGGATCCTCAGTGATCAATTGACGCCAGTGCTGGCGTATCGACGCCTCGTTGCGCCTGATGAGCGAACGGCCGCCAGTTTTCTGCTCGAATCCGTCGAACAAGGTGGATCGGTGGGGCGATATTCCATGCTTGGCGCTCAACCTGCAGTTGAAGTCGTCGCCAAGGGGCATTACGTCACAATCATTCAGACTGCCGCTGATGGGAAGCAAACCGAGCGATCGCAACACCACGCCAATCCGCTCGCAGTTCTGCGAGAAATGCAGAGTTGGTCTGGCATCGATGCGCGTGGTCCGCTTCCCGAATCCTTTCATGGTGGATGGGTCGGCTCTGTCGGCTTTGATGCCGTACGTTGGCTCGAGCCAGAAAAGTTGCCGTTCGACCGTGCCCCCAAGGATGATCGAAACTTGCCCGACATGCACATGGCGCTCTACCGAGACGTTGTTGTGTTCGATCATGCGACCAAGACGCTCTACATCGTCTGCGCAATTCTCCCAGGCGAACATGCCAATGAATCAATCACAGTCGCAGGGATGGCGGCGCTTGATCAGATTGAACTTCGACTGACTCGAACAACTTTGGAGATGCCGACGGGACGGATCGATCTTGATACCGCAGCGAGACCTCGAGATCCTGGAACGAGCGTGACTGGTCGCGAGAGATTTGAATTGTCAGTTTCTCGTGCGAAGGAGTACATCGCAGCAGGGGATGCGTTTCAAGTTGTTCTCAGTCAGCGCTTCGTGCGCAAGAGCAACGTCGATCCGTTTGACGTCTATCGCGCGCTGCGAGTCGTCAATCCCAGCCCGTATCAGGTCTATCTTCAGGCGCGCGGATGCATCCTTGTTGCGGCAAGTCCAGAGATTCTCTGCCGAACTCGTGGCGGACAAGTGATCAATCGACCGCTCGCAGGAACGCGGCGACGTGGTGCAACTCTTGCTGAAGATCAGGCGCTTGAAAAAGAATTGCTCGCCGATGAAAAAGAGCGTGCCGAGCACACGATGCTGGTGGATTTAGGACGGAACGATCTTGGGCGCGTGTGCGAGTCGGGTTCCGTTCATGTTGATCGCTGCATGGAAATCGAACGCTTTTCGCATGTCATGCATATCTCCTCGACAATCAGTGGCACGCTTCGAAGTGGCTGTGATGCGTGGGACGCACTCAGTGCGACATTGCCCGTCGGCACAGTCAGTGGCGCGCCAAAGGTCCGTGCGATTCAAATCATCGATGAACTCGAACCGCTGCGCCGAGGCCCGTACGCCGGCGGACTTGGTGCGATGGGGTGGAACGGCGATCTGGATATGGCAATCGCGCTTCGCACAATCGTTGTTCCAGTCGCTGCGACAACGCAGGTTGCCAAAGCCAATCACTTGTGGGAATACCACCTTCAAGCTGGTGCTGGCGTGGTGATGGATAGCGATCCAGCGAAGGAATTCGAAGAGACGGCGAGTAAAGCAGCTGGATTGGCTCGTGCGCTTGATCTCGCCGAAAATGCTTTCGGTTCACACTGAGTTCGTAGTGGACGGCGATTAAGAACGACTCGGACCAGGCGAGTCATCTTCGAATGGAATCACATCACCGTCGCCGTCGGCTGGGGGCGGGTCTGGAAAGATCTCTTGCTTGGAATAGGGTTTGGAATTGGGTTTGAAATTGGGTTTCGCTGCCTGGTTCGAACTCTCCCCCGAGCCAGCGCCATTTCTCTTCGCTTTCCTTGAATGCCGACGTTGAGATTCAACGAGCGCATCGGATGCTTGTTCAAGTGCCGTATGAATCATGATGACGCCGGCAATTCCAAAAATGCATGCGATCACAAAAAACAAGATAAGTGGCGTACTGATCCATCCTGGAACTTTGACGACGTTGTCGATCACACCGAGGAGAAAGTATGGAGTGGCGAGTATCGGCGCTCCAAAGATCGCGAGATGTATGTAACGAAAGGATGGATGGGGAGGGTCTCCACCGAGTTTCGCCGATGATGCGAGTGCAAGAGTCGCCGCAGAAAAATTATTGATGCTCACAAGCCCAAGCCATGCGATTCGGACGAGCACCAGCATGGCGATGACCACTGGATGCATTTCGTTCATTGAGCCGACGATCGTGAATAAGCCGCCAAAGAGTGCGACTCCCAGTTCGGCGTTCATCGTCGAAGGCCATGCCGCGATAAATTTGTGCTGCTTGAATCCTTCGAGAAATTGCGTCTTCAGCAAGCGTCGAAGTGCAAGCGTGCGCCAACCGCTGACGAGAGCAAGCACGACCCACGCCAATTGGCCGACGATCGGCACGGCAACGCACCCCAACCAGACCACGAGCGTCCAGTCGACTCCCTTGCGGGTTTCGCCGAAGGCTTCGACAGCCGTTGCGGATTGATCCTGTTCGACTGAACTGCGTGAGTAGGTTCTGCGGGTGATTTCGCAGCCGCATTCTGGGCAAACTTCTCCAGTTGCGGCGCGGAGGTCATAGCCACATTCGGTGCAGGGGAACGGGTTAGCAGTTGGCTTTGGCATGCGTTGATCGCGAGTTCGTCGTCGCAAAGAATAGACAGAAACAATCGAAGTTCATACTGAACTTCCAAAGTGGAATCAGGCTATAACTATGCCTATTCGATCGGTTACTTTTTTAGGAACAAATGCAATGCTCGATTTGAAACGGATGTCGTTTGGAACTCTCGCAGTTGTTGTGGCGCTCATCGGTCTTTCGAGCGGGACCTTGGCCGCAGCTGCACCACAAAAACCGATCGCGGTTGCGCCGCAGGGCGAAACCCCAGCGGCCGTTCCAACTGTCCTTTCGGATTGGAGTGCGCAGGTCTGGGCCGCGGCGAAGGCCGACGATCTTGCCCGCGTCAATGTTCTTCTCGAGTCCGTTCCTCAAGGTGAGAGTGATGCATTGCTTGCGCTGAAGCAGTCCATTCAACAGCGTGACACTCATCGAGTCGAAAACGAGGCAACGCGTTTGAAGGATTTGGCCAAGCGCAAGGCGGATCTTGCGGCGGCGCTGGCCGCTGGTGAAGTGAATACTGCGATGGTGCACGCTGTCAATATGAAGTTTCTGATGTCGCCGGATGATTGGAGGCTTTGGCTCGATTCAGAAGATGGTCGTGCCGTCGAGCAGGCTGCGACTTCTGCCATCGAGCGCGCACGGATTGACGGCGATGTTCTTCTTGCGCAGGAAATACTTTTTCGCCAAAAAGCACTGCACGATGGCGCAGATACTGTCGAATACAAGAGACTCGATACCGCGCTTGATGATTTGAATCGGCGTGTGACTTTGATCGCCGAGTTCGCTCCGCGCGAACTCTATCGGCTGCGCAAGTTGCAGCTCAAACGCATCGAGGCGAACTTGAAAGCGGAAGGGAAGGAAGTTCCAGTCGCAGAAGCTGAAGAGCCTGAGTTCAACGAACTCTTCAAAGACGATTGGAAAGATCGGCTGAAGGGGATCACGCCAAAGCTAGTCTTGATGGGACTTCGTCAGGCGGCGAGCGAACATGTGACGAATTCTGGATGGAAGCCACTGCTTCAAGGTGGTCTGGAATCGGTCGAATTGCTTCTCGAAACACCGCAGCTTGCAGAGAATTTTCCTGGGCTGAGCGATCCAGTCAAGGTGCAGGCACTGCGCAGTGAAGTTGATAATCGCCTGAAGGATATTGCAGGGGCGACAAAGAAATTGGGACCAGCCGATTTTCAGGCGGTGATCACACAAGTCTTGGCGGCCAATGATGCGAGTGTTCAGCTTCCCAAGGAAGTCGTTCTTCGTGAGTTCGGCGAAGGCGCAACGGCGGAACTCTCCAAGGAGTATGAGGATGATTATTCGGAGATCATCTGGCCAGACAATTTGCGCCGCTTCCGTCAAAGCATCGAAGGAAACTTTGTGGGAGTTGGAATTCTCATTCGCCATAATGACAAACGTGAACTGATCATTGTGAATCCACTCGAAGGTTCGCCTGCATCACGTGCTGGCATTCGCCCTGGAGACAAGATCGTCGCGGTCGATGATCAGTCGACCGTTGGCTGGACGCTCAATCGCGCCGTGGACAACATCACTGGTCCTGTCGGCAAGCCAGTCAAGTTGACGGTTCAACGCAATGATGTCACCGAACCACTTGAATTCTCGCTCAAGCGAGCGAGTATCAAGATGAGGTCAGTCAATGGTTGGTGGAAGTCTCAATTGGATTCCAACGGAACTCCAAGGTGGGATTGGTGGGTCGATCCAGTCAGCGGTATTGGATATGTCCGTTTGACTTCGTTCAACGAAGATTCGTTCGACGATTTCATGGACGCAATTCGGCAGATGAGAAAAGAGCGGTCGCTCAACGGCTTGGTCTTGGATCTGCGCGGCAACCCTGGTGGCTTGCTCAAGAGCGCCGTTGGATTTGTGAACCTCTTTGTGCCAGATGGTTCGGTTGTTTCGGTGCAAGACCGAGATGGAAATATGGTGAACAATTTCCTCGCTGAGAAAGCGCGTTCATCGCTCGAAGGTCTGCCGCTTGTTGTCTTGGTCAATGGCAATAGCGCAAGTGCGAGTGAGATCGTCTCTGGAAGTTTGCAGGCGCACGGCGCAGCAGTCATTCTGGGCGAGCGAAGTTTCGGTAAGGGCAGCGTTCAAACTGTTCAGCCTCTTGCCGATGGTCCAAATGAAGCTGCGGTCAAGGTGACGATCCAGTACTACGTTCTCCCGCCGATCGAAGGACAAACGAAGGGTCGCCTTGTCCATCGTCGTGCGTCGAGCAAGGATTGGGGAGTCAACCCCGACTTAGTCGTCAAGATCACGCCGCCGCAAGCGGAGAAGAGCGGGGAAATGCGCTTGGCGCTCGACCGCCTCGACGAAGGCGAAGTGAATCAAGCTGGCGCTGATTTGCGTCCAATTGTGGGAGATTTGCTCGCTACGGGCATCGATCCTCAATTGGAAACTGCGGTCATGATTCTGCAAGCTCGTCTTGCGGGAGATTTGGAGAAGCGGCACCTCGCTCAGGTCCAAAAGGGCGATTCTTCGAAGCCTGCGCCGCAATAAAGCCCATCGGCAATCGCCGATCGAAGCAACGGTTGCCTCGAAAGCCTCTCCACTCTATAACTAGGGGTTGGAGTATAACTAGGGGCTTGGATTGAACTTTCAATTCCAGGTCCATCACGAGTCATCGATTCCCGATAACGCCGAAACCGATCCAATCAATGCCAATGAGCGCAGCACCTAACGCAGACGGTCAAGTTCGAACCAAGTCCAGTCGCCCAGAAGTTCCAATGGCGACGGCCAAGAGTTGGCTGCGCGAAATGATGCTCATTCGCGAGTTCGAGTTGCGATGCATGCAGGCATATCAGGATAAAAAAATCGGCGGTTTTTGCCATGTCTATATCGGCCAAGAGGCTGTTGCCGTGGGGACGATTGCTGCGACTGAAGCACGAGATCCAATTGTGACTGCGTATCGAGATCATGGTCATGCGCTTGCTCGTGGAATGAACCCAAATCACTGCATGGCTGAAATGTTTGGACGAGTTGGTGGTTGTGCGAAGGGCAAAGGCGGATCGATGCATATGTTCGACCGCGACAACAATCTCTTCGGCGGTCACGGAATCGTCGGCGCTCAGATTCCACTCGGCGTTGGCTTGGCCTTCGCGACAAAGTACGAAGATGAAGTCATCAATGCAGCCAAGAATGGTGGCAAGTCAAATCGTGTGACTCTTGCATTCTTAGGAGATGGTGCCCTCAATCAAGGCTCAGTGCACGAGGCGATGAATCTCGCGGGTCTCTTTGATCTGCCAGTGATCATCATCTGCGAGAACAACGGATATTCGATGGGAACTTCCATCGTTCGGGGCACCACGATGGGGCACGAAATCAGTGCGAAGTCCGAGGCGTATGGAATGGAAGGCGTCGAGATCGATGGAATGGATGTGATCGAAACTTATTGGGCGATGAAAGAACTCGTTGACAAGGTTCGTGCAACATCACGTCCGATCTTTGTCGACATGCGTTGTTATCGATTCAAAGGTCACTCGATGTCTGATCCGCGAAAGTATCGAACGCGCGAAGAAGAAGAGCGATACGAGCAAGGCGATCCGATCGGTGTGTTGAAGGCGCAGTTGGAATTGCGTGGTTTGACCGAGGATGAGCACAAGGAAATCCAGCGCGAAGTTCGGGCAACGGTGAAGTCTGCGGTCGAATGGGCGGAACATTCGCCAGTGCCGCCGATGACGGATCTCTACCGCGATGTCTACCGAGAGCGGTGGGGTCCATACACCGGGTCGAGTGAACCAGAAATGCTCGGCGGCGGCGAGAACGAGTGCAATTTTAATGCGATCGATACCACGATTGATCGAAAGGCAGACCTTCTATGAGTATCGCATCGATGCGAGAGATCGAATTCCGCGACGCCGTTCGAGAGGCAATGTCCGAAGAGATGCGACGTGATATGCGCGTCATGTTGATGGGCGAAGAAGTTGCACAATACAACGGCGCATACAAGGTCAGTCGTGGAATGCTGGACGAGTTCGGGCCGCGGCGAGTGATCGATACTCCTATCAGCGAATCTGGATTTGCTGGCATGGCAATCGGTGCTGCGATGATGGGACTTCGTCCAATCGTCGAATTCATGTCGTGGTCTTTCAGTTTGGTTGCGGCGGATCCAATTCTCAATAACGCTCCCAAGATGCTCTATATGTCTGGTGGACAATTTGGTTGCCCGATTGTCTTCCGAGGCAATAATGGTGCGGGTGGACAACTTGGATCAACGCATTCGTGGAGCATTGAAGGTCTCTTCTCGAATGTTCCCGGTATGAAGATGGTGATTCCATCGAATCCTTACGACGCAAAGGGATTGATGAAGACTGCGATTCGCGATGACGATCCGGTTTTCTTTCTCGAGAGCGAGCGATTACTTTCGATGCGCGGCGAAGTGCCTGAAGAGGAATATCTGATTCCATTCGGTCAGGCGCGGATTGCTCGTGCTGGAAAGGATTGCACAATCGTTTCATTTGGTCGCATGGTCAATGTCTGTCTCGAGGTCGCAATTGAGCTTGAAAAAGAGGGGATTTCCTGCGAAATCCTTGACATGCGAACAATTCGTCCCCTCGATGCGGCATCGATCATTCGCAGCGTCAAGCGAACGGGTGCGTGCGTCGTCGTCGATCAGTCGTGGAGTTTCGGATCCCCAGGATCGGAAGTGGCGGCGCTTGTTCACCGAGAATGCTTCGATGATTTAGACAACTATGTGCACCGTGTGCACTCGGCTGATGTTCCTGCTCCATACGCATACGGTCTCGAACAGGAGTACCTTCCCAATGCGCGAAGGATTGCAGAAGCCGTGCGCTCATGTCTCTATCGCAGTTAATGCCGAGTGAAGGATGATGACCATGCCAGTGCAATTGACGATGCCAAGACTTTCCGACACGATGCAAAATGGGACGATTGTCCGTTGGAATGTGAAAGAAGGCGATTCGGTTTCTTCGGGTGATGTCGTCGCCGACGTCGAGACGGATAAGGCCACAATGGAAATGGCTGTCTATGACGATGGCGTGATCAGCAAGATCATGGTTGAAGCTGGTCGGCAAGTTCCAGTTGGAACTCCAATTGCGGTTATCACGGTCGATGGCGATGACGCGAGTTCAGCTGTTGCGGTTGCTGCTGCGCCTGTTGCAGTCGCTGCGAAGTCAGTTCCAATCAACAGTGCGCCTGCGAAAACTTCAGTCGCAGCGCCGAGTGCAAGTGCTTCAGCGCCGAGCCTTCAGTCTGGTGCCGTTCGTCAACGAGTTTCGCCACTTGCACGCAGAATGGCCGAAGAAATGGGCATTCCAGTCGCATCGCTTGTTGGCAGTGGTCCAGGCGGTCGAGTGGTCAAGCAAGATGTTCTCGCTGCAGCGGAACGTCTCAGGTCTGGTGGCGCACGCTCAGTGGATCTTGTGCATGTTGCATCTCCGGCGCAGTCATCAACGGCAGTCGTGCCAATCGGCGCAGGCGCAAGCGAGGTCATGCTGAGCGGAATGCGTCAAGCCATTGCGCGAAGACTTGTCGAAAGCAAATCGACCATTCCTCATTATCAAGTCACGATGCGATTCAATATGGATCCGCTTCTCGAGTTGCGAACGATGTTGAATGCACAACTCGAACCTCAGAAAATCAAATTGAGCGTGAATGATTTCATCGTTCGAGCATGCGCATTGGCGATGACCGCGCACCCATTCTTCAATGCATCGTGGGCGGGTGATCGCATCATCCTGCACGGCGATGTCAATATCGGTATTGCGATTTCACTCCCAGCGGAGCGCGGCGGAGGTTTGGTTGTTGCTGTGTTGACGCAAGCTCAGCGCAAAGGTTTGCGCGAAATCTCCACGGAAACCCGCGCTCTTGCAGAAAAGGCGCGAACTCGCGGACTCGGTCCAGAAGACATGGCAGGCGCGACATTCACAATTTCGAATCTTGGAATGTTTGGTGTCGACAACTTCACTGCGATTATTAATCCGCCAAACAGTGCGATTCTTGCTTGCGGTGCGGCAGTGGAGCAACCCGTTGTGCGCAATCATCAACTGGTTGTTGGTCACGAGATGCAAGCGACGCTCAGCCTCGATCACCGTGTGATCGACGGCGCAATGGCGTCTGAGTATCTCCAGTCCGTCAAGCACAACATCGAAAATCCAGCGACGCTGTTGGTGTGAGGATTCGTGGGCAAAGGTTCACTTCAGTTGTTGTGAAGGCTTGTCATTCCTGAAACTTCTCTGTGTTCCAAGCTCAGCGCCACAAAGAGTCTCCTCTACGCGATTTAAAGGCCATAAAAAGCAATTTCGAATTTTCTACTTTTTTTTGATTTTTCGCTTCTTTGGGGTATTTTCAACACAGTTCAGGTTTTTCGGTTTATCCAATTCTGGAGTCAAAATATGAAGCTTATCAATGTTGTTAGCGCAATCATTTTCGCAACCGTGTTGATGTTCGCTCCGCTGACGCAGTCTGCGCAGGCGCAATGTCCTGCCGATGTGAATCAC
>CAIXJC010000058.1 GCA_903919715.1 uncultured bacterium
AACGAACTTTCGAGAGTCATCTGCTCCGGCGGTCCAGCCATCTTGGTGCTCATCATTTGGCCGAAGTGAAGTTCGCCTGCTTCGGCAGATTCAACAGAACCGCCGAAGCGATTGACTCCAGAGAAGCCGTTGACTCGCCCCGCGCCGTCGAAAGTAATAGTTGGTGGTCGCGTCGCTGTGATTGCTGCACCATCGAGCGTGACGCATGTCCAAGATTGACCTGCGAGAGATGCGATTGGCTGGTGTGCTGATTTGGACTGAGAATCACATGCCGGCAATACAAACACGGCGAAGGATGCTAAACAAACGAAGGATATCACAGCAAATCTGCACCGATTTTTCATAGGCAATCAGAATAGTCAACATGGCAGGACTTCGTAGCATCAGTGCTTCATGATCACATTCCTTATCGCGTGCATTCCCATGGCTCTTTCTTCTCATTCTCAATCTGCGCCGACGCCACCAGTGGCTCCACGAGTTCCGTTCGTGGTCAAGAGTCCGCAAGGCGAGCGAACCGATGAGTATTACTGGATTCGCGATGACGACACAAAGACGAAGCGCCCGGAGATTCTGTCCTATCTCAATGCAGAGAACGCATACACAGAGGCGATGACCGCTGCACTCGTTCCGCTTGAAAACAAACTTCTTTCGGAAATGCGCGGTCGCATCAAAGAGGACGATCAAACGCCACCAAATTATGATCATGGCTATTGGTATTCAATTCGCTTCGATGCTGGTGCGGAATATCCCGTATATGAGCGACAGGCTGGAACGCCTCAAGGTGCGACGCCCAATGCCCGCGTCGAAGTCATGTTGGATGGTCCGGCGCTTGCCAAGGGAAAACCTTTTTATTCAATCGGCGCATTCGAAATTAGTCCTGACAATCAATGGCTCGCTTGGACCGATGATGTGACGGGCCGTCGCATCAGCACGCTGCGATTTAAAAACTTGCAAACTGGCGTGACCTCTGCGGATGCGATACCAGGTGTGTTGGAAAATGTTGCATGGTCGCTCGACAATAAGACCGTTTTTTATATCCAGCAGGATCCAGTCTTGTTGCAAACGGGGCCGGTGTATCGCCATGAAATCGGCACTGATCCTTCCAAAGATGTGCTTGTTTATAACGAACCCGATCAGACTCTCGGTACAAGCGTTGAGTCGAGTCGTAATCACGACAAGGTGCTGATTGTGATTGACGGATTCGATACAACCGAACTTCGCGCGATCCCTGCGAATCAGCCAACAACGGCACCGACGATCGTGCTTCCTCGTGCAGCGGGCGTTCGCAATTACGCAGATTTTCTGGATGGTCGTTGGGTGATTCGAACGAATGAGAACGCACTCAATTTCAAGTTGGTTGAGGCGCTCGATGGTGCGGCGAGCGATCATTCGAAGTGGAAGGTCATTATCCCAAATCGTCCAGAGACATCGCTCGACGAGTTCTCGATCTTTGATGGCGCGATCGCAGTGGCGGAACGAGCTGATGCAAATTCCGTTGTTCGCGTTATTCCATGGGGCGCAAAGCCTGCGTGCGCAAAGCCGTTCACCGTCACAGCGGATGAGTCGGCATTTTCGATGGGACTTGGGACAAACCTCGATCCTTCACTCACGAGCGTTCGAGTGAATTACACATCAATGGTGACGCCTCGAACCGTGTGGGACGTGGACTTTGCCACAGGCGCGCGAACTGTTCGCAAAGTGCAGGCGGTCATTGGTTATGACAAGGCCCTCTATGAGACGGCTCGAATCTGGGCGCCATCTCGTGACGGAAAGCGCGTGCCGATTTCAATCGCATGGCGTAAGGATCGATTCAAGCGTGACGGCAGTGCGCCTGTCTATCAAGAGGGGTACGGCGCATATGGAATTTCATCTGATGCAGAGTTCAGTAGCAATCAGATTTCGCTGTTAGACCGCGGATTTTTGCTTGCAACTGCGCACGTACGCGGCGGTGCGGATTTGGGTCAAGATTGGTACGAAGACGGTCGTTTGACTCATAAGAAAAATAGTTTTAACGACTTTGAAGATGCGACAGATTTTCTTGTGAAGGAAAAGTATGGTGCGAAAGACAAGATTTTTGCGACGGGTGGATCAGCTGGCGGATTATTGATGGGAGCAGTCGCGAATCAAGCGGGAGACAAGTATCGAGGAATCGGTTTGCATGTGCCATTTGTTGATGCGGTGACGACGATGCTCGACGAGACGATTCCATTGACTGCCAATGAGTGGAGCCAGTGGGGAGATCCGCGTGAGAAGGCGGCGTATGAGTACATCGGGTCGTATTCGCCTTATGACAACATTCAGAAGAAGGCGTATCCCGCGATGTTGGTCACAACGGGTTTGTGGGATTCGCAAGTGCAGTATTACGAGCCGACGAAGTATGTCGCGAAGATGCGGGCAATGCGGACGGATCAGAATCCGCTGCTACTTCGGATCAATATGGATGCGGGGCATGGCGGCAATTCGGGACGATTCAATCGGCTGAAGCAGGTTGCGCTCGAATATGCGTTCTTTATTGATCTGGCGAAGTTGGCAGCGAAATAGAGTTGATTTGAATTGCGGCAGATCGCGACAGAACAAACAGAACAGATTGCGGCAGCTGTGAAAAGATGCTTCCGGGGCTCAGACAGTCCTCGGCGGCATCGCAGACGCTCGCCGCCTGCGGAACTCGCCCGGCAGGATTTTTCAACGGCTGACACGAATTACGCTGTTCGCTGTTGAATGTGGCGCCGAAGATCTGTGCGGCACAGAACAGAAAAGAACTTTATTTAAGGACGCATCCAATAAAAAACCCGAAGCATGATGCTTCGGGTTTGATTTCGAAAGCGGGCGAAGGGACTCGAACCCTCGACATCAACCTTGGCAAGGTTGCGCTCTACCACTGAGCTACGCCCGCAAATCAACCTGCCGAATGACTCCAAAGCCATTCGGGACGAGGGATCATAACAGTTTCGGATGAAGGGGCAAGCGGGTGGATCCACCACGATTCGCAAGCGATCTACGCAGCAAGTCTTAGCGTTGTTTGACTCGCCGCCATCACTGAATCGGCTTGATCCGTTGGTTGAGCTGCTCGAGCAATAACAACTTACTGAGCATTTTCCGCTCGAGATCGGATGCGAGATCCTCAACGGCGTCGGCAGTCGAGAGAACCGCAGGATCTGGAACCCAGCCGCCGATGACGACTGCGAGTTTTCCGATGAGTGCGGAGCGGTCGCCGCAGTAACTCAGATAGCGAAACATCTCCGGCGCCGAAAGGTTTTCGCTCGATGGGCGCGAAGATGCAGTGGCCTTCAGCGGGAACATGACGACTGCGGGCGACTTTGAAAATTGGAGCATGTCAATGACATGAGCCATTTCTCTCAACTCTTGGAGAAGTCCAAGTGCCTTTCGCCGAATATGAGAACGTTTGATCGAGATCATTGCAATGACCGCAGCGCTTGTGCCTGCAATCACCGTGATCACGGCTTCAAGTGATTGGAGAAAGTTTGGCAATGTTTCGATTCCGGATTGTGTTTTGACAAGCAGAAAATAGGGAACAAGGATCAGGGCAATCACCGAAGCGCCTCCGAGCCAACTGCCAATGCGAATGCCAATTGAAACACGGACAAGTTTTTTTCCATTGTTCTGAAGGGTTTGTGCGAAGCCGAGCAGTTCGCTTGAATGACTCGCTAAACCGGACGCTGGAAACCGCTCACTGATTCGATTGCGGAGCATTTCGACGGCGTCGACAATCTGTTTGAGTTCAAGCGTTCCTCGTTTCATGCGCCATGAATCATAACTTGTGCAGTGTTGCTCTTTGAAACCTTGCGCAGTTCTTGTCAATGCAAGTACAACACAGCGATGAAAACCAACAGCACATATATGTCGGTCATCGCTTCCGTGATTGTGGCGATCTCTCTGCCGACAATTGCTCGTGCCGACATCGCACTTCCTTCGGTATTCGCTGACCACATGGTTCTTCAGCGCGACATAGCCGTTCCCGTCTGGGGGCGAGTAAAAGCGGGGCAGATGGTCGATGTTTCGATCGTTGATGGAAGTGGGGAGGTGATCAGCAGCGTGCAGGCGAAGTCGGGCGACGATGGCAAGTTCATGGCTCGACTTCCTGCGATGAGCGCTTGCAAGAATCCACTGACGATGAAGATTTCCGCCGCAGGCGAGTCTGCACAGCGTGTCGATGTGGTCGTTGGAGAAGTATGGCTCTGCGGAGGCCAGTCGAATATGGAATGGAACGTAGGCGGGAGTACTGGAGGAAGTGCGTTTGCGCAGACGCTTCCATCGACCGTGCGTTGCTTTACGCCACCGCATGAAATGGCGGCGCATCCGATGGAGGATTTGCCGACGCAGTGGGTTGTTTCGACTCCTCAAGCAGCACTTGGATTTACGGCGATAGGCAGTTGGTTTGCAGCAAAAGTCGGCACGACGCTTGATGTGCCTGTTGGAATCCTTTCGATCAATTGGGGTGGAACGCGCGCAGAGCCATGGACTCCATCGGATCTGGCTTTGAGTCATCCAATGTTCGCTACTGCTGCGACAGCTCAGCAGAGTGCTGGTGCCGCATTTGAAAAGATGTCGCCGGCAGAGATGCAAGCGGCGATGGCAGGGGAGACGCATGCATATCAGGATGCGATCGACGCATATTGGAAGGCGTTTCAAATGAGCGAAAGTGGATTTGCAAGTCAATGGGCAACAGAGCCGATGGATGCGGCACATGGGTGGCGCGCGGGACAAGTCCCTGGCGTATTCGGTACGGTTGCTGGAACGGAATCACTCGCAAAATTTGATGGCGCATCATGGTGGCGACGAACAATCACTGTGCCGAATTCGTGGGCTGGGCGAGATGCGAAATTGCTGCTTGGATCAATCGATGAAAGTGACATTGTCTGGATCAATGGCACCGAAGTTGGACGCACGACGGGATTATGGCAAGCACCGCGAACGTATTCCGTTCCAAGTGCGGCGCTCCACGCAGGAGTCAATGAAATTGCAGTGTTGATTGTTGATACGTTTGGGGCGGGCGGATTTACAGGCAAGTCAGATGGGATGCTGCTGCAATTGACATCGACTGATGGAGTGCCAGCCGCCGATGCGAAACCCATCGCCATTGCGGGTGAGTGGCAGTGGAAGCAGGGATTACCGTCGACGGTGCAGGCGCCTGTTGCGCCGAAGGCTCTGTCGCATCCGCAGGCTCAGTGGGCGGCATTCGGTTCGATGTGGAACGCAATGATGTCGCCTGTCGTTCCATACGCAATTCGTGGTGCGCTTTGGTATCAAGGCGAAGCAAATGCAGGTGAAGCTGATCAATATCGTGAACTCCTTCCGCTGATGATTCGTTCGTGGCGTGCGAAGTGGGGGCAAGGAGATTTCCCATTCGGCATCGTGCAATTGGCTGCATTCCGCGCTGCGAGCGAGAATCCTGTTGAAGGTGAGTGGTCAGCACTTCGAGATGCACAGTCAAACACGGCACGTGTCGTTTCAAACTGCGGACTCGCTGTCGCGATTGATATCGGTGATGCGGGCGACATTCATCCGCGCAACAAGAAGGCGGTCGCCGATCGTTTGGCGGCGTGGGCGCTTTCGCAGGTGTATGCGCGTGGCGGCGAATGGTCGGGTCCGCTTTATCAATCGAGTCTCGTTCAAGGCGCGAAGATGGTGATTTCGTTTGATCACGCGGAGGGTCTTGCGGGCGCAAGTGGAGCGCCAGTAAATGGATTCGCGATTGCAGGTGCTGATGGAAAGTTTGAGTGGGCTGATGCAAAGGTTGAAGGATCGACAGTGATCGTGTCGAGTCCGAAGGTGCCAACGCCGACCACGGTTCGTTATGCCTGGAGCAGTAATCCAGTGCGTGCAAATCTTGTGAACTCGGCTGGTTTTCCAGCGCCGCCGTTCGCAAC
>CAIXJC010000059.1 GCA_903919715.1 uncultured bacterium
CAAACGACATTCCAACCACGGCGGGTTGGTACGACTCGACGCCAGGAACGGCAAATGTTGTTGGCGCAACCCAGAAGGTCAAGTTGTTGCAGATCTCACGAGTTGCTGGAAACATGGCTGCCTTCACCGCAAACATCACCATGGGATACAAGGCAACTGGAACAACCACGCCACTCTTTGGATTTGGAAGCTTCTCGATCCCCACTCCAGCTCCAGGTGCGATTGCACTTCTGGGACTCGCTGGCGCTTTCGGCCGACGTCGTCGCTCGTAATCCTTAGTGAAAGTCGAATCGTCAAGAGATATCTTGACTGAACCGGTCGCCGTCCTTGGTCTCCCCGAGGACGGCGACCTTTTTCTTTTGCGATTGACGAGTTTGCGATTTGTGAAATATGAAGTTGCTTTCTTCAAATGCGAAGTTGCAACTTCATATTTCGTTTTTGGAATTGCGTTTTCATGTTGTGACTTTCTGCTGGTTTTCCCGTTGAAATTTGCATTTCTCGATCAAGCTCTGTTGCGATTTCACACTGTAAAAAATTTGAAAAACGAACGAACAAAATTGCAATGCGCGTTTTCGGTGATATGTTTCGATTGAATCGCATCGCAGTGAACGCATGACGTTCGGCAGTGCGAGGACACAGGAGAGGTCGAGTAGAAAAGGGAATCAATAACGAATATTTTTTTGCGAAGGACATCGTTCCATCAACGACTCCGACGCAGCAGGCTCCTTTTGTTAAGCCTGTATTTCGATTTTCCTTCCCATCCATCCCGCGACACCCCCCCCAAAAAAGGGGGGGCTGTTGTTTTTGCACTCAGTGTTTCTTGCGTGCGAAAACTGCGAGCCATGCCTGGGCGCCTAGGTCGTATGATTTGGTTTCATATCGCGTGGGTTCTATTGAAATCAGGTCCCAACACTTCTCGAGCGACTCCAGCAACTCCGTTTTCGATACCCGTCGAGGACCTGGGCGCGATTCATGTTCACTGAAACAAATCAAGACGAGCGTTGCGGCTGGTTGAGCGATGCGCGCCAATTCTGCGGCATAGATCGCACGATCCTGATCGGAAAAGACGTGAAAGAGCCCACTATCCAGAATGGATCCAGCCCATCCACTCGGGATGAGGTCGTGCAATCTGAGAACGCTGGATTGTTCGAAGCGGATCAGATCGCTTTGCGGGGTCGATCCACGGGCCAACTCTATCGCGCGAGCAACGGAGTCAACTGCAAGCACCTGAAGGCCATTTTGCGCCAGTAATCTTGCGTTTTCTCCTGTTCCACAACCAAGATCGACAACGGGAGAACGGAAAAGATTGCGCTCGAGAGCGATCTTGACCACCGCCTGAGGACGCCCGATTTCCCATGCTGGGGAATTTTCGTAGATCTCGTCGAAGAAGTTCGGTTTTACGCCCCGAGCGTCCGCGATACGGTCCCGAGCGTCCGCGATACGGTCAGATGGTTCATCCACGCTTCGCTCAAAACCCCAGTTGGGCTATTTTTTGTCGATCTCGTTCGCCTCGGCCAGGCTCTTGTATCGCAGATATTGCAGTCCAACAGATGCACCGGCCATCAAGCCCTTTTGTCCGGTGATATAGACGGCGATTCCATTGTCGTATGCAGCAACCGCTGAAGTTCCAGACTCACCGCCGACGGCAGTTCCGCCGGCACTTCCTGAGAGCACATTGGCCTTGAATTCGCCAAATCGTTCCGCAGTTTCGAAGACGATCAACAACTGCAAGCCCTGACCGCCAATTTGAAGACCGACACTTGGATTGCTCATTGCAGCCCAACCCTCTTGGGTTCCACTTGGCGTGAAGACTGCGCCGCGACCAAACTGTCCACCGCCGAAGAGAATCCCCCACTGACCAACTCCTGGGAAGACCGCATAGCCGGCGCTCTTATTGAGTTGTTCTTGAAGTCCAGGGACTGTGCGCAAGAAAGTGCCGCGACACGCCTGCGCTTCTTCGGTGAAAGCTTGGCGATCTTGCGACTTTGGCGCAGTACTGCACGAGGTCAATCCGGTCATTGCGGCAACAGCGACAATGGACGAACAAAGAGACGGGGTAAAAATCTTCATCGCAGAAATCTATCAGGCTTCGCCGACTTGAGTCGCGAGCCACGCAGGAACTTTTTCGATATTCATGCTTTCTTGTTGCTGCGTATCGCGGTGGCGAATCGTGACATTCTGACCTGTGAGCGTGTCGGTATCGATGGTGATACAGAACGGCGTTCCAGCTTCGTCCATGCGGGCGTAGCGCTTACCGATCGTTTGCTTTGGGTCATATTCGCAGCTGTGACGCTTGCGAAGTTCCTTGTAAAGCTTTTCGGCAATTTCGGGAAGACCGTCCTTGTTGACGAGCGGGAAAATGCCGGCTTTCACTGGAGCCATTCGAGGATGGAACTTCATATACACGCCACTTGGACGCGTTTCATCTTTGGTGTACGCCTCGCACAAGAGTGCCAGCGTGCCGCGATCAGCACCAGCGGATGGTTCGATGACATGGGGGAAATATCGCTCGTTCTTTTCGGCGTCGAAGTATTTCATCTTGTCGCGGCGGCCAGAATGCTCGGCATGTTGGCAGAGGTCATAGTCGCTTCGATGTGCGACTCCTTCGAGTTCGCCGAATCCAGGCGCTGAAAACGGAAAGCGATATTCGATGTCGCTTGTGCCCGCACCGGTCTTGGCGTAATGCGCAAGTTCGTCGCGGTCATGTTCGCGCAACTGGAGATTCTCGCTCGTCAATCCAATCGACTGCCACCAAGCGAAGCGTTGTTTGCGCCACCATGCGTACCACTCGTTGGCTTGCGTTGGATGAATGAAGAACTCGATTTCCATTTGCTCAAATTCACGGCTGCGGAAGGTGAAATTGCGTGGAGTGACTTCGTTGCGAAATGCCTTGCCAATTTGTGCAATGCCGAATGGAACTCGAACGCGTGTGCTGTTGACCACGTTTTCGAAGTTGGCAAAGATTCCCTGCGCAGTTTCGGGCCGCAAATATGCGATGTTTGAAGGGTCTTCGATCGCGCCGACGTTGGTCTTAAACATCAAATTGAATTGGCGAGGTTCGGTGAGTGTTCCAACTTCTTTCGCATCTGGACCAATGCAGCGCGCGCGATCTTCGGCAGTCAACTGCGTGAATGGACGAAGCAGATGTCGTGCGGGATCGAGCGCATCGCACTTTTCGTATTTCAGAAGTGTCTTGATGGCTTTGTCGCGTTGATCCGTGTCATTTTCGATGAAGGCGTACAAGCGCGCACTTGCATCCGCAGCGCCCAGAACAGTCAGATGATCCGCGCGATATCGCGCCTTGCTCTCGCGACAGTCAACCATCGGATCGTTGAATCCGCCGACGTGGCCAGATGCTTCCCAGACTTTTGGATTCATGATGATCGTGCAGTCGACGCCGACGATGTGAACGGATTCGCCGTTTGGTCCAGGCGTATCGCAGCGCACAACATCCTTCCACCATGCGTCTTTGAGATTGCGCTTCAGTTCGGTGCCGAGCGGACCGTAATCCCAGAAGCCGTTGATGCCTCCATAGATTTCCGAACTTTGGAAGATGAATCCGCGGCGGCGGCAGAGCGCGACGATTTCATCCATGGATTTGGTTGGTGTTTCAGGCATAAGGGGTTTGAGTGTATGAACAACGTGCGGAGGCGGCATGTTGCGGGCAAAACTCGACCTCAAGCGGGCGAGTTATGCCCGCAAGACCCCCTGTTTGTGTTTTTCGTCTGCGCGAGTGTCGAAATCGAGATCAGCGAGTCGCACGAATGAAATCTGGAATTGCCTCGATCGCGAGATATCGCTTGAGAATTGCGGTGGGCAGTTCGTGAAAACTCCGAATCTTTTTTCGGCACGGCACTTCGCCGCAATTGCAAGGCATCGTCCACGAATCATCCGCGCCCAAGAGCGTTGAATAGTCGTGGGTGATTTCAGTGGTCGCTGCGATTGATTTGATCGCCCTGAAGAAGAGCCGGCCACTCTTTTTGACAACTCGCACATTTGGATTGCAAGAGTGATTTGCAAATGCGCCGATCTTGTTCTGCGGAGAGATATAGCGATCGGCGTCATAGCGAAAGCAATTTGCGGCCTGGCGCGGATCCGTGCTCCAGAAGGACCAAACTTCGTCGCTCGTGACGATGGCGCCATCGATTTCGCAAATGAGTGCGCCAGAGCTGAAAGATTTCAGCGCAACAATTCCAAGGCCGTTGCGCACGGGTTGAACAGCGAGAAAACGGAGTGCAGGCATTGAGGGCGAAGGGTACGAAACCTGCAGATTTCAATCGAATCGATTGGGTGTCAGAGACTTTCATGGAAAGCGACATCGTGATATCCTCCGATTGTCGGGCGATTAGCTCAGTTGGCTAGAGCACACGCATCACACGCGTGGGGTCGCTGGTTCGAATCCAGTATCGCCCATTTTCTTTGTCTTGAGGGAAAAGGCAGCCCCCCCATCCGGGCTTGCGGGAGCTAGGGGCATGTGCTGCGTGATTATTCTCGACATGCTGATTCACTTCGAACAGTGGGTTGTGATTTCCATAGTTGAGGCA
>CAIXJC010000060.1 GCA_903919715.1 uncultured bacterium
CCAGCCAAGATTTGATTTCCTTGAATTGTTGTCACGGCCTTGCCGAAGTCAAACACATTGAGCACGATGTCGGTGCTGTTGTTGAAGTTGGCATAGACGGAGTAAACGTCGCGAGCGCCGAGCGATCCAGTGACCGATGCCGAGGTAACAGTCCAACCAGTAAAGGTTGCGCTTGCGGTCGAAGTGATGAGCGCAACGGCTCCCAGTAGTGCGTAAGTCTTCATTTCTTTTATCTCCCTTTAATACTTTCTGCTGAATGGTTTCCACGAAAGAAAACAACAGCCCTTTTCAAAGTCTCAAATCAGTATTTTCAGATCACCTTTTCGAGACTCCCAAACTCACCTGGCTTCCCCGTCACACATTGCGACGGAACCGATGATGCTTGGAGTATGTCGCCGATCTGCAATAGGTCAAATTTTGAGCATGATTATTTTGGAAAAATATCCAAGAATCACCGATGAAATCACTCTCTACAAAGGAGCAATTTTTAGAGTCGTGGGGCAAAATGGCAGTTTTTTTGATGCAGAAAGCCTTTTTGGGCTATCGGTCCGACGTCTCTGCACCCTTGGAATGAACTGGATATGAATTGGAAATGAACTAGATACCTGCCCCAGTTGATCCATCGCTTCGGGTTGCACGCTGATAGTGCTCTCTTTCGCCTCGTCCGCGCAGGGGGTAATCCTTGCGCAGCGGATGTGCTGGATAGTCCTTCCACATCAAGATTCGTCGCAAGTCTGGATGTCCTCGAAAACGAATGCCAAACATGTCGAAGACTTCGCGTTCAGCCCATTCTGCTGCGGCCCAAAGATCTGTGACAGAATCAAGATAGAGCGCTGGATCCTCTTGTATTCCAGTCGTTTCAATCGTTGGATCGAGAGAGACTTTCACTCGCAGACGTTGATTGAATCGATGGCTGACCAAGTGGTACACCACGGCGAAACGTGCGGGCTGCGCAGCGGGATATCCCAAATAATCGATTCCCCCAAGATCGAGGAGCATGTTGTAATCGCATTCAGGGTCATCTCGCAGAAATCTCAGGATCTCATGGCATTTCACAGCGGGAACAAGCAGCGTCGTTTGACGGCGAAATTCAGTCGCCTGCAAACGAATGTCAGGGAAAGCGCGCTTGATGGCGGCAAGAGAGGGGTGTTCGATTGCGACTGCGGTCATTGGTTTGATCGTAACGAGAGTCGCTCAGTGGCGAAAGTGCCTTGAACCAGCAATCAGGCAGGTCACACCATGCTTGGCACAGAGGTCGGTCGTGTCAGCATCGCGCTTGGATCCGCCAGGATGCACAATGCATTTGACGCCAGCGCGAATCAGAAGTTCAGGTCCATCGGAGAAAGGAAAGAATGCATCGCTGCCCGCCACGGGAAGCGCGCCTTGCGCAGACGAAAGTTTCGCCTTGGACTTTTCGATTGCAATAGCGCAACTTGCCACACGGTCCATTTGTCCAGTTCCAGCTCCCCACAAGCTTCCGCCGTTTGCAATACACACAGCGTTGGATTTGAGATGTTTAGCGATTGTGAAGGCAAATGCAGCATCAGCCAAGACGGTTGGTGTCGGCGCTGGACCGGCAACGTGTTCAAATGATTCAGATCGCACCGGAAGTGTGTCGCGTTCTTGCACCAACATCCCGCCAGGAATTGAACGCAGCGCAAGTGGTCGATCGACTCGATGTCGGATCGCGCCCAGTGCGATCAGTCGGACATTCTTCCATCGCTGAGAAAGCGCGTCGAAAGCTGCGGGTTCAAACTTCTCCGCAATGACCACTTCAAGAAATCGTTCGCCGTCGACCATCAATTGCGCTGTTGCTTCATCAATCGTCCCGTTGAATGCGACGATGCTCCCATAGGCAGCGATTGGATCGCCAGCGTACGCGCGTAGAAATGCGTCAGTTGCAGATCGGGCGATCGCTGCGCCACATGGATTGGTGTGTTTGATGATCGCACATGCAAATTGATCGCCCTCAAGGTCAGTCAAATCTTGGACCAATTCCAAAGCGGCGCTCGCATCCAGAAGATTGTTGTATGAAAGCGCCTTTCCGTGCAACAATGGCGCACCAACAACGGCAGGCTCACGTGAACCAGGCAGGATGTATGCCGCCGCACGTTGATGGGGATTTTCTCCGTAACGAAGTTCATCGGACTTCACCAGATTGACCGTCATCACGTTTGGGAAATCACGACTCGCTTTCGAATCAAACCATGCGCTGATCGCACTGTCGTACGCAGCGGTTCTCGAGAATGCTGCCGCTGCGAGATCGCGGCGTAGTGCGCCAGTCGTCGAACCATTGTGATTTCGTAAGTCGGCGCAGACACGATCGTATTGGTCTGGATTTGTGACGACGCAGACATGCGAGAAGTTCTTCGACGCAGATCGAATCATGCTCGGCCCGCCAATGTCGATATTTTCAATCGCTTCTTCATCGGTCACACCATCGCGGCGAATGGTCGCTTCGAATGGATAGAGATTGACGCAGACCAAGTCGATGGGGGCAATTCCATGTTCGGCCATTGCAGCGAGGTGAGTTGCAGAATCTCGTTTACCAAGCAATCCGCCGTGTACTCGGGGATGAAGCGTCTTGAGACGACCGTCCATCATTTCAGGAAAGCCAGTTAGTTTTTCGATTGGAACAACGGGGATTCCCTGTGCGCTTAACGTCGTCGCTGTACCACCAGTCGAAACGATTTCAATTCCATGCTCAACGAGCGCACGGGCAAATGCAACGAGATCTTTTTTGTCGCTGACGGAAAGCAGCGCACGTCGAACCGGAACGAGTTCGCTCATGGGACTGCTGGATCTGAAGAAATAGGCGTGGCGTCCGAATCAACCTTAGGAGCCGATCGTGCGGCTGCGGCAGTTGCCGCCGAACTCGCATTTGCTCTCACGGTCGATTCGCAATGCTGCAGAATTCCCTGCGTAGTTAAGAGGTACATGTCTGGATCCTTGGGGCCTGTGACCGCAAGGTGCGCAACCTTTGGAAGAGCGACGACTGCAACGACAATTCCGTTGCTTGTTTCGATCGTCGTCACGGTTCGAGCTGTGGCATCCCAGAGAAGAACTCGCGAGCCAACTCGGCAGAGGGGGGTGCCAGCCGCTTGGCACTTCCATTTGACAACACCGTCGTGCGAGAATGTCGCATCATCGGCGAGAGGCTTCGCTTCGAGTGCGACGAGACCATCACCTGCGACTTGCAGATAGACCAATTCGTCGTCGCAAAAAACATCGCTCATAAGCGGCTTGCTCGTTTGATATCGCCAACGAATACTGCCGTTGGACAATTCGAGTGCAGTAATGGAATGATCCTCGCAAGCGGCATAAATCGCATCCGCTCCGACGCCCATTTTCCAATTGATCGCACCGCCGAGGGTCTTTCGCCAAACTTGGTGGGTGGTTTCTCCGTCAAGGAGGGCGACCTGCCCAGAAGTGCTCGCGGCGGCGATATTCGTGCCGACAAGAATCGGCGGTTGTTCGATCGTTCCACCGAGTTCATTGGAGAGCCAGAAAAATCCAAGTGGGTATTGCTGCCAAACAATTTGGCCACCCTTTGCGCCAAAGATCAAATGTTTTCCATAGATCACTCCAGCAGTTCGAGGAAGCCTCGTCAGTTTGTGCCCGTGTGCGAGCAATCCGGTGGATGCGTTGAGCCCAACAATCGCTGTGTCAAGAGTGACGAGGATCTCGTCCAATTGGCCGTTCATCACTCGGTTGATCCCTCGGACGCGATCCGTTGTGCGACCACATGCATTTTTCCAGAGGGTCCGCCCGTCACTCGACAAGACACGCGACAGGTGACAGCCTGTGTCGTCAACGAAGATGCTGTCCCCATCGGTCACGAAAAGGTCCTTCGCCAATTCTTGGCCCTGCAAATTCAATTTGGATTGCCAGACGGTTCTCATTCCCAAGGAATCGATGGCGGCGGGTCCTGCTAAGAACATGCTGTCGAGCTGTTCGGTCGTTGGCGGCGTCGAGGAAGCCGTTGCAAGAGCCGAAACGATGAAGAGCGACAGCAAGGACGAAAGTGCCGAGAACTTATAGAAGGATGTATTACACATTGGGGAGCGGGGAGTATACGACTCTGCGGCAAGGTTTCGACGGTTGGAGTCGGGAGCCCCGAGGCTTTCTGGTGAAAGCGACCTATCCAAAAACAGACTCGGCCGCGCCCTTTTCAGAGTCGCGGCCGGTCTCCCTTTTCCTTGTTCCCTACCGCAGATCGGAGGTTCTCAATCACATCCCTTGAAAACTTACACTTCTTTCGAAGTCCCTATTCCCTCAATCCCTATTCCCTCAATCCATTTTCGGTTCCGTTTATTCGCAGTCCCTTTATTTACTACGAATTCCCATTGCCGTCCGATCTGCAAACCAATGTCAGGAAAGGTCCCTACTCCGATCCTGACACACTACTATCCGTTACGATTGTCAGTAGGGATGCGCATATCTCCAATTTATTTAAAGGTTTTTCTGAAGGCATTTTTTGGAATGCAAGCGGTGCGGCAAAGGGTTAATAATAAAGTTAAATTTTATCAAAAAATGCGTCTTTTTGCCGTTTTGTGCTTGATTCCAATGGCGATGATCCAAGTTGCGCGCGAAAGTTGGTGGGACCGAACATCAAAAACAACTGTTTCAACTGCGTTCCACAGAGTCCGAAGCGATTTATCGCCAGCGCTGACACGGTCCGCGGCGGAAGGAATCGACCGTTCGTGGATTGTGATTGATGTTGGACTTGGTCAGTTACGACCTCGCAGCCGGGGACTTCAGCAGGCGCTCCTATTTGCTTCGCATGAAGATCTCGCTGAGACCATGCGGTCGCGATTTGCAGTTGATGCGCCGAGTGATGCGTTCGCTTTCTTCTCGCCGCTCGGCCAAGGTGTTGCCGTGTGCACGGAAGACACGCCGGTTCCGTTTGCCTCGCGTGGTTTGTCGGCAGCAATAGGGTCGGAATATTTGCGACTCTCTTGTGGAGCGGACTTGTCTCCAGTACTCCAAGCTGGCATCACCGATTTTCTCGCACGCAGAGATTCAAAGGGTGTTGGTGGAGGAATCGGCGAAGCTGGTATCGCCGTCATTCGCAAGTGCGTCGCGGATTCGAAAGCGGTATCCATGTTCGACTTGCTTTCGATGAACGCCGAAGCGTGGAAGCAGGCGACTGCACAAGACGCGAGTGGTGCGCTTCGTGAAGAATCCGCATCCGTTGTGCGGTTTTTAATGCGGACAAACGGGCCCACGAATGCGGGACTTTTTCAGCAATACCTTCGACTTGTCGCTGAGGGGACACCGAGCTTTGAAGCGTTCTGCTCGGTCTATGGACTTCGCAATGATCGTGGTTGGAGCGAGTTCAATGCGCAGTGGCAGGCGTTTGCATTGAAGGAGAAAGTAAGTCCAACCGAAACAGTATTAGAGCGTCTCGCATTTTTGGCAGAGGGGATGCGAGCACTTGATCGAGATGGAGCGTTGCCGACGGACTTTGCGGCACTCACAGTTGCGCTCAAAGATCGAAACTTTGTATCGCCTTCCGAGTGGCGTCCTGGCTTTTCGCAGATTCGCGCGAGCGATACGAGCGCATTCACGCCCACCGACCCGTACGAGTCGAGTGGAGGAGCAAAGCCAACATCGACACGTTCCAAGCCGTCGCACTTCGAATTTGAAATCCCTAAAAAGGGGCAAGAAAGTGATCCGCCGTCAATCCTCGCCGTCGATATTCCTGGTGAGCGGATGAAAGTCGTCTGGATAAAGACCCGGCCAGAACCTGAAGCGCCGTGGGTATGGGACATCAGTCGATGAAACTAGAGTGTGCGCTATGACTGATCATCGCCAACACGATTCACATCGCGACATCCTTCACCCTGGAGCTCGATTGCGTGCATTGATGCAAGCAGGAACCGTTGTTGCGCCAGGAGCATTTAATGCGCTCGTCGCTCGTGCCGTTGCACGAGCTGGATTTTCTGCGTGTTATATCTCTGGTGGAGCGACGGCAAATGTCGCTGGCTATCCCGATGTCGGTTTGATTACGTTGACTGAAATCACTCGGACCATTCGCGAGATATCTGATGCGAGTGGACTTCCCGTGATCGCCGACGCAGACACAGGATTCGGCGAAGTCGAATGCGCTATCCGGACGGTTGTTGAGTATGAGCGTGCTGGTGCTGCGGCTCTGCATGTCGAAGACCAGGTTTTTCCAAAGCGATGCGGTCATCTTGACGGAAAGGAAATCATTTCAGCGCAAGCGATGGCTGACAAGATTTCCGCGATGGTTCAGCACCGACTCTCGCCCGCCTTTGTGATCATTGCTCGCACTGACGCAAAGGCGATTGAAGGGTTGGACGGAACAATTCGCCGTGCGAATCTCTATCGTGAAGCTGGCGCCGATGTCATCTTTCCTGAGGGCCTTGCCGACGCCGGCGAATTTAAGGCATTTGCGCATGCGTCTCCAGGTCATTCGCTTGCGAACATGACAGAGTTCGGCAAGACCAAACACATCAACGCAGCAGAATTTTCAGCGCTCGGATATTCAATCGTCATCTTTCCGCTCTCGATGATGCGCATTGCAATGAATGCGGTCGAAGAAGGCCTCGCCTGTCTGAAGCAACATGGATCGGTCGAGTCGATGCTTACCAAGATGCAAACACGCGAGGATTTGTACTCGCTCATGGGCTATACCCCAGGTTCGCAGTGGAATTTTCCTCGAACTTTTCGCTGATTTCGCAGTTCGATGAGATACGCTTCGTTCTATGAATATTGATCGACGATCGTTCTTGCGCGCCTCTGCCGCTGCGGCAATTCTTCCGGTCGTTGCGTCGCGCGCATGGGGTCAATCTCCAAGTACGCCGCCAATTATCTGCGGAAGTGGATCAAATCGATTTGAGTGTGTGAATGACTGGCTGAAGCCTCCGACAGGAATGATGTTCGGTGACACGCATGGAGTCACGCAGGACAAAGCAGGTCGGATCTATCTCGCGCAGACTGTTGGCGCAGGCAGTTCTCCAGCGGACGGTGTTTGTGTCTATGACGCAAACGGGACATTTCTGAAATCGTGGGGAAGTCAATTCGCCGGCGGCGCACATGGTCTTGATCTGCGCGTTGAAGATGGCAAAGAATTTCTTTATCACTGTGACACGCGACGACGATGCGTCGAAAAGACCGACCTCGATGGCAAGGTCATCTGGACAGCAACATGTCCAATGGAAAGTGGCGTCTACGAAAAGCCAGAGGCGTGGTGCCCAACGAATGTCGCATTCTCACCCGACGGCAATATTTTTGTTGGCGACGGATATGGTGGTTCGTTCATTCACTTGTTCGGCCAGAATGGTTCATGGAAAAAAGTAATCGCAAAGCCTGGGAGCGCTGCTGGCGAGACTTCGTGCCCTCATGGACTTTGGGTTGATTCGCGGTCGGGGACGCCAACATTGGTCGTTGCGGATCGAGGCAACCGCCGCATTCAAGTGCTCGACCTTGATGGCAAGCACATCGCATTTCACACCGATGGCGTACGGATGCCGTGCGATATGAAGTTTCGCGATGGATTGATGCTCGTGCCAGATTTGGAAAGTGTTGTGACGATTTACGATGACAAATTCAAACCCGTTGTTTCGCTCGGCGATGGTCATCCCTCTGCGCTTCGAGGCGCGCCTCGCGAACAGTTCATTCCAGGCAAATTTGTTCATCCTCATGATGCAATTTGGCTTGCAAACGGGGACATCCTCGTTGCAGAATGGGTCCCGATCGGTCGCGTCACGCTCTTGCGGCGCACGGCGTGATCGTCAGCCGATTCAGCGCTGTTGCTTGATAAAGATGTATGGACCTGAAGTCGAACCTGACACTTGGGTTCCCTTGGAGTCGTAACTTCGATCCCACGATTGAATTTCTTTTTGGGTCATCGTGACGGCGCTCATCGAATAGGCAGCGCCGTTGTTGGTCGCTGCGCATTGGTTCGGCTCTGTCGAACCGATCCATGCGCCAGCGGCATCCAATCTCAGCGTGACATTGCAGCCAGCTCTTGGGATGATCAAATCTGGCATGAGCAAATGAAGTGGTTGACCCTTCTTCCACTCGCCGGCATATTGCATTGGATCACCAGGTAGTTCATAGATTCTAATTTCGACGGAATTCGCATCGTTGCCATCGACGATTTGATAAATACGTTGGCGATATGGCTTGTCTTGATTGGCAGCCAGCGATTGCTCGACATAGATCCATAAGCCGTCAATTCGATCAACCCAAATCGGTCGCATGTGCATGACGATCGACTCAAATTTCGCATCAGCCTTGGCTTGGGCTTCGTTGGAGTAGTTGCCTGCGATCGCAGTGCCGACTTCTCGGCTATTCATCGATGGAAGTGCAGGGTCGATGCGCGCTGAGGACTCGCTGCCGCAACCTTGAGCGAAAAGTGCCAACATGCAGACCGAGCAAAGAAGACGACCGAAAAGTGCGGGGGTACTCATGCGGGCATTGTGATCGCAACAGAGCGAGTGCGCTAGTATCGTTGTTTCCATGAACACAACGGCTCCAAATTCAGGCTCGGTCGCGTCCCCCTCCACCAAAGTTCCTGACACGAGAGGACTCGCAGGCCAAGCGGTCGGCGAGACGGCAATTTGCGAAGTGAATCAAACGCAATTGGTCTACCGCGGCTATGAGATCGCAGATCTCGCCGAACATGCAACTTTTGATGAGGTCGCATTTCTCCTGCTCGTTGGTCACAAGCCGTCAGCGGCGGAAATCACAGCGTTCAAGCAGGAGCAGCGGGGATTGCGCGCCATTCCCGTCAGCGTTCGCGATGCGATTATTCGTGTGTGCAAGGAGAGCCCAAGCGCTCATCCGATGAGCATCTTGCGCACTGGCGTTTCTCTTTTGTCGCATCTTGATCCAGACTGCGAAAGCCTTGCGCCTGATGCTGAGCTGCGCAAATCAAAGCGTTTACTTGCGCAAATTCCAACAATCATCGGCGTCTGCCAGCGGACTCTTGAAGGCAAGGATCCAGTCACGCCCGACGCGTCGCTCGATCACGCTGCGAATCTGCTCTGGTGCATCACTGGCAAGAAGCCAGACGAAGTTGCGGCACGAATCATGGATGTCAGTCTTGTTCTCTATGCCGAACATGATTTCAACGCGAGCACTTTCGCTTCGCGCGTGATCGCAAGCACCGAGTCCGACATGCACAGCGCTGTGTGCGGTGGAATTGGCGCCCTGAAGGGGCCATTGCATGGTGGCGCAAACGAAATGGCGATGGAAATGCTCAAGGACATCGACCGTGACTGCGCTGGAGGAAAGATGACCGTTGAAGATTGGATGAAGCGAGCTTTTGTCGAAAAACGCAAGTTGATGGGCTTTGGTCACAGGGTCTATAAGAACGGCGATCACCGTGCTCCAATTCTGCGTTCGTGGGGATTGAAATTGGCGAAGAACATTGGGCCAAATGCCCAGAAATGGTTTGACTTAGGGGACCAAGTCCAGGCGATCATGCTCCGTGACAAAGCGATCCATCCAAATGTCGATTTCCCTTGCGGTATGACTTATTTCGTCCTGGGTATCCCAGTTCCGCAGTACACGCCGATCTTTGTGGCGTCGAGAATCACTGGATGGTGCGCTCATATCATGGAACAGCACCAAAATAATCGTATTATCAGACCTTTGGCGACATACAGCGGTCCTGCGGTCCACGCTTGGTGAGTGATTTGCAGTTGAAATTTTAAGGATCTAGTCAAGATAAATGGACTTGTCACTCCCTAGGCGTACATTTCTTGAGATCAGGAGGTCAGGACTAAAAGGAACCAAGGAGTTTCTATGTCCACATCCACTGCCCTCAAAATCACATTCGCTCTTTCCACCTTGCTTGTTTCATCAATTGCAAGCTCAGCCATAATTGTCACCTCCAACAGTGCAACATTTAGCGCACTTGTTGCGTCTGGGGGCGGATCTATTTCGACTGAATCATTCGAGACTTACAACGGCTTTTACGCGTCTCCTCTGACTGGTGGATCTGGCGACAGCGCTTGGAGTGCGGCTGCGGTTGGCGGGATTTTCTGCGGTGCCGTCGGAACTTCGCAAGTTCTGTCAACTAACAATCCAGTCCCACTCACCATCTCCTTCGCGAGTCCAAATGTGTTTGCAGTCGGCGGAAATTTCTTCAGCACGGACTCCAGCTTTAACATTGTTCCAGGACTTATCACTATTTCAGTTGCTGGGGTTTCGTATGTTTACGCTTCCGATGGTTCATCCACAAGTTTCGGTGGGTTCGTCAGCACGTCAGGAGCAATTGACTGGATCAAAATTGAAAGCATTCAAGGAGGTCCAACTGCGAATTTATACCCAACAGTCGACAATCTCGTGGTTGGTACCGTGCCTTCACCTGCAGTTCTTGCGCTTGGTGCGCTCGCTGGCGCATTCGGTCGCCGTCGCCGCAACTGAGTCATTGTCTTTTCAAACTTTCGTTCAATAGCACCCCCGCATTAGACTGCGGGGGTGTTTCATTTCAACGACTGCGAACTTCCATTGCTCTGGCGAGAGTTATCTCGGGACCACCTTGCCGCTACGGTTGATTTGGCGCTTGACGAAGATGGCGCAGCGAAGGACGTCACATCGCAAAGTCTCTGTGATTCAGCGGCAATTCGCGTCGCTCACGTCGTTGCTCGGGCGGATGCTGTTTGCGCTGGGTTGGGACTTGTCGAAGAGTTTGTCACTCGAGATAGCGCGTTGAAAGCACATTCGGTCGCAGGATCGATTGATGGCGTGAGCGTTGTTGCTGGCGCATCGTTGCTGCGCCTCGAAGGACCGCTGACGAGCATCTTGCCTATCGAGCGAGTCTTGCTCAATCTGCTTGGAATTGCGATGGCGACTTCAACGATCACTGCAAAGTATGTCGAAGCCGTCGCAGGCACGAAGGCAAAAGTGTGCGATACCCGCAAGACCATTCCTGGTTTGCGGTGGTTGCAGAAGTATGCAGTGCGCTGTGGCGGCGGACATTTGCACCGATGGGGACTGGCCGATGCGCTCCTCGTGAAGGACAACCATATCGCTGGCCTTTCGCCCAGCGAGTATGCGCGGCGCATTCGTAGTGCGGTCGAGGATCTGCGAGCGAGAAACACGCCCCTTCGATTCGTGTGCGCTGAAGCGGACACGATGGAACAATTCGAAGCGCTGCTTTCATTGCCAGATGAAACTCTAAC
>CAIXJC010000061.1 GCA_903919715.1 uncultured bacterium
CCAGCGCCCGATTGACGAATTGTTAATCGGCTTGCGAACCTGTTCATGACTGAGTGTGAAGACAGCGCGCGTGTTCTGCTCTGGTTGCAAGACGCTCGCCTGCGCCTCAAGTCCAAGGCGATCCAAGCAACGTTTGGCGTGCTCCGTTGGATCAGCGACCAAGTTTTCATAAACGATGCTCTCGTGTGGAATCCCCAATGTTTCAAGCGCATTTGGAAGAATCGAACGCTCGGCTTCGATCACACTGCGCAGTGAATCGATCTTGCCAGTCCAACCATCGGAGATTGGATTAAAGAATGAAAGAAAAGTGCTGATCGCCATGTCTCTTGGATCACGAGCGACATGAAAACAGACTGCGCCTGGAAGAATCGCCGCAACGACTGGCAACCATTTCCAAGCGCGTAAATTTTTATCAAAGACCCACTGCGCACCATCTCTACGAAGTCGCATCGCACCGCGGAGATACGCACTCTGCAGCGCTTCGCCCGCTTCGCGTGGCAACATGCTGAGATTTCGCATTGGTATTCCAGTCGAGACAATCCCCGTCCCAATAATTTCAACGCCGTCATATTCACCAATGCCGCTGATCTTCGAGTGACCATCGAGCATTTGTTCAAGAAGCGTGGTACCGCATCTTGGTAAACCAACAACCATCGCAACTCCTGCAACAGATTCAACCCGAGGGGCACACCATGCGCATCCTTGCTTTAAGAGTTCGCGTTGCTCTCGAACAGTATCGAGCAATCCATCGACATCAAATGGTGGCGTTGTGGTCGAGTGCAAGTGAGCAGCAAGATCGAATGCCTCGCGATATCTCCCCGCTTTGTCCAGCATTTGCACAGCATCGAAGCCTGCGACGCGGCGCAGTACAACACTGCTTGTACCTCGAGTGATGGCAAGCAAATCTTCGAGTGCGCCAGACGGATCTGCGACAGCACGCACGCGAGCGGTCATCAATGGACCGCGCGCATCATTCGTCCAAGCGCCCCCCGCTTCGACGAACTTTCTGAACTCATCCCGACGATGAGAAAAATAAAGCGTCTCCGCAAACATCACGCTTGCTTCGATTGCGTACGGCGATTTTGAAGCGGCAAGTTTTCGGAGTCGATCAACAGCACGATCGATTCGTCCAAGCCTCTGATCAACCATGCCTCGCAAGAGATTCGCCTGAGCATCGCCTGGAGCAAGACGAATCGCAACATCGAGATCTTCATCAGCATCGCATATTCGCCCAAGCCCAAGATTGGCGCGTGCGCGACTGACCCATCCAAGCAAACTTCTCTTGGAAGTCGCAACAAGTTTGTCCGCAAGGCGAAGCGCGAGTCCGAAGTTGCCATTGGCAAGCGCGCTCTCAATTTGAGTTGCAGGATTTTCGGTCGGTGGCACGATGAAAATCTACAGGGGTTGAGGGATCGATGTACATTCCGCTCGGTTGCATAGCGAATATTTTTTACCAATCCACGAAGATAAAATTGAAAGAGACGTGTTCGAGAATCACGCCGACTGCTGCAATGCGAGCTTCGCTTGCTTCTCAAATCGGACTTGCTTCAGACCTTCTTGGACGAGGCCGAGAACAATAATCCAAGCAACGACTCCCAAGACAAGTTGCTTACCAATTGGGAAGATTGGAAGTTCCCAAGAAGTATTCCACAACATGTGAAGAATGATCGCAGTAACAAAGACTCGGATAAATCGGTGATCGATAAGCATGCGAAATCGAAATGGATTTGATCCCTTCACTCGCCAGAGTGCCGCAGCAGACATTGCTGTCCAAGC